>NZ_JAWOQR010000026.1:0-30718 GCF_033337445.1 Vibrio sp. YT-15 | reverse complement strand
ATGCCAGGCGACAACGTACAGATGACTGTAGAGCTAATCGCACCAATCGCAATGGACGAAGGTCTACGTTTCGCGATTCGTGAAGGTGGCCGTACAGTAGGTGCTGGTGTTGTTGCTAAGATCTTCGACTAATTCATAGCGAATTAGCGATGCTTTCGGAAAATCTTGAATTAGATTTGACGAACCAGTAGCAAAAAGGGCATCATTTGATGCCCTTTTTCTGCACTCAACATTATTTTTGCTGTTTTCTTGTTCAGAAGTGGGTTGGGCGCAGAGCAAGATTAAGCAAAGAGGCTTAATCTTAAGAAGAGTACGCTGATTTTTTCAGCGATATGGAGTTTGCCCTGCAACAGCGGGGTTGTTGTCGTCTATATTAAGACTTGTAACAGGTTGGTTTTATGAAAGCAAATAATGCTGAAACTCCTGATAGCTCAAACGCAGCAGATACGTTTAAGTGGGTAGCCGCTTTCGTATTGGCAGCTGCCGCTGTTGTGGGTAATTACCTGTATGGTGAAATGTCTGTAGTGGTTCGTGCTGCAGGCGTTGTTGTTCTTATTGCAGCTGCCTTAGGCGTTGCAGCAACAACGACTAAAGGTAAAGCAGCGATCAGTTTTGCAAAAGAATCTCGTATGGAAGTACGTAAAGTTGTTTGGCCTACTCGCCAAGAAACCATGCAAACAACACTGATCGTTTTAGCTGTAAGTATTGTAATGGCTCTAGTGCTATGGGGTATTGACGGAATTATGGTTCGTCTAGTAGCTCTAGCAACTGGGGTATAGAGGGTTTTTATTCATGAGTGAAGCTCCAAAAAAACGCTGGTATGTGGTTCAAGCCTTCTCTGGATTTGAAGGTCGTGTAGCTCAATCTCTGCGCGAGCATATCAAAATGCACGGCATGGAAGAGCTATTCGGTGAAGTACTGGTTCCTACTGAAGAAGTAGTGGAAATGCGCGCGGGTCAGCGTCGCAAATCTGAGCGTAAGTTCTTCCCAGGTTACGTCCTTGTTCAGATGATTATGAACGATGAATCATGGCACCTAGTACGCAGTGTGCCGCGTGTCATGGGCTTCATTGGTGGTACCTCAGACCGTCCGGCACCTATCACGGATAAAGAGGCTGACGCGATTCTTAATCGTCTTGAGAAAGCGAGTGAAGCGCCTCGTCCGCGTACAATGTACGAAGCGGGTGAAGTGGTACGTGTTAACGAAGGTCCATTTGCTGACTTCAACGGTACTGTTGAAGAAGTGGATTACGAGAAGAGCCGCCTGAAAGTGTCTGTATCGATCTTTGGTCGTGCGACACCAGTTGAGCTTGAATTTGGTCAGGTTGAAAAGCTGGACTAAGACTCTTCGTTAAAGAGTATAAAAAATCACCTTTTTAGGGTTGTATAAGGCGCGGATTATGACTATAATTTCGCGCCTTTTTACTTCAGGTGAAGTAAAAAGTTTCTTACACAAACGGGGAGCTGATCCGCGATTAGCGTTTGTACCCAAACTTAGGAATTATCATGGCTAAGAAAGTTGAAGCTTACATCAAGCTACAAGTTGCTGCTGGTATGGCTAACCCTAGTCCACCAGTAGGTCCTGCACTAGGTCAACACGGTGTGAACATCATGGAATTCTGTAAAGCGTTCAACGCAAAAACAGAATCTATTGAGAAAGGTCTACCAACTCCAGTAGTTATCACAGTATACAGCGACCGTTCTTTTACGTTCGTAACTAAGACTCCACCTGCTGCTGTTCTTCTTAAGAAAGCTGCTGGCGTTAAGTCTGGTTCAGGTCGTCCAAACACTGAAAAAGTTGGTACTGTAACTGACGCTCAAATCCAAGAAATCGCAGAAACTAAAGCTGCTGATATGACTGGTGCTGACATCGAAGCGATGAAGCGTTCTATCGCTGGTACTGCTCGTTCAATGGGCCTAGTGGTAGAGGGTTAATAAGATGGCAAAACTAACTAAGCGCATGCGCGTAATCCGCGAAAAAGTTGACGTAACTAAAGAATACGAAATCAACGAAGCTGTTGCTCTTCTTCAAGAACTAGCGACGGCTAAATTCGTTGAGTCTGTAGACGTTGCTGTTAACCTAGGCATTGATGCTCGTAAATCTGACCAGAACGTACGTGGTGCAACTGTACTACCTCACGGTACTGGCCGCGAAATCCGCGTTGCAGTGTTCACTCAAGGTGCTAACGCTGAAGCAGCTAAAGAAGCTGGCGCAGACATCGTAGGTATGGAAGATCTTGCTGAGCAAGTTAAGAAAGGCGAAATGAACTTTGACGTAGTTGTTGCTTCTCCAGATGCAATGCGCGTTGTAGGTCAACTAGGTACTATCCTAGGTCCTCGCGGTCTTATGCCAAACCCTAAAGTTGGTACTGTAACTCCTAACGTTGCTGAAGCAGTTAAAAACGCTAAAGCTGGTCAGGTTCGTTACCGTAACGACAAAAACGGCATCATCCACACTACTATCGGTAAAGCAAACTTCTCTGCTGAGCAGATCAAAGAGAACCTAGAAGCACTTCTAGTTGCTCTGAAGAAAGCTAAACCATCTTCAGCGAAAGGTACTTTCCTGAAGAAAGTAAGCATCTCTACTACTATGGGTGCTGGTGTTGCTGTTGATCAGGCTAGCCTGAACACTCAAGCATAATTTATTTGCTTAGGCGCAAAATTAGTGTATAATTTTGCGCCTAATATTTGTGGTTGGGGCTGAACTTTGGTTCTTTGAACTGTCTCCTAGTTCGAAATGAATTAAGACCCAGTCTCCGTCCAAGACCGTAGGTGTTTGTGTAAAAGCAAACTTAATTATCCTACGTAGATGGTGCCCGAACTGACAGAAAGCTCTATGTAATATAGTTAACTTTCTTCTGGGGAAGCACCTCAATAGCTCTCACTGTCGTGATGATAGTGAGTGGTGTAACGACAACCAGGAGTAAATCCAAGATGGCTTTAAACCTTCAAGACAAAAAAGCAATTGTTGCTGAAGTCAACGAAGCTGCCAGTGGTGCACTTTCTGCAGTTGTAGCTGATTCTCGTGGCGTTCAAGTTGGCGCGATGACTTCTCTACGTAAACAAGCTCGTGAAGCTGGCGTTTACATGAGAGTTGTTCGTAACACTCTTGCTCGTCGTGCGGTTGAAGGTACTGAGTACGAGTGTCTAACTGACACTTTCACTGGTCCTACTCTAATCGCATTCTCTAATGAGCACCCAGGTGCTGCAGCGCGTCTTTTCAAAGACTTCGCTAAAGAGAACAAAGATTTCGAGATCAAAGCTGCTGCATTTGAAGGCGCTTTAACTGACGCTGAAGTACTAGCAACACTACCAACTTACGACGAAGCAATTGCACGCCTAATGATGTGCATGAAAGAAGCTTCGGCTGGCAAGCTGGCGCGTACTATCGCAGCTATCCGCGATCAAAAACAAGAAGCAGCGGCATAAGCCTTGCTTTTTACTGGTTGCTTAATAAACTTATTGTTGACTTAAAAGAGAATTGTTATGTCTATTACTAACGAGCAAATCCTAGACGCAGTTGCAGAAATGTCTGTAATGCAAGTTGTTGAACTAATCGAAGCAATGGAAGAGAAATTCGGTGTTTCTGCTGCTGCTGCTGTTGTAGCTGGCGGCGCTGCTGCAGGCGAAGCTGCTGCTGAGCAAACTGAATTCGACGTAATCCTAGAAGCTGCTGGCGGTAACAAAGTTGCTGTAATCAAAGCAGTACGTGGCGCAACTGGCCTAGGTCTTAAAGAAGCTAAAGCTCTAGTAGACGGCGCTCCAGCACCTCTTAAAGAAGGTGTTGAGAAAGCAGAAGCTGAAGCTCTTAAAGCTCAGCTAGAAGAAGCTGGTGCAACTGTTGCTGTTAAGTAATTATTGCATAGTTTCTTAGCCTAACGGCTAATTGGCTGGTGGTTTTTTAACCACCGGCCTTTTTGCGCTGTAGGGTATAGGCGAATTTTCCCGCTGTTTAAGCGCCTGATATCCATGCAAAAAACATTTCATTCTTACGAAATGAAATGTCACTACAGTAAACAGCTATATTAGTCACTGTCCCTTACCCCCCTTAAGTAACTAGGAGCGGGCGGACAGTTTGGGTCACTTATCAGCGAGCTGAGGAACCCCATGGTTTACTCTTATACCGAGAAAAAGCGCATCCGTAAGGACTTTGGTACTCGTCCACAAGTTTTGGACATTCCATACCTGCTATCGATCCAGCTCGATTCGTTCGACAAATTTATCGAACAGGATCCTGAAGGTCAATACGGTCTTGAAGCCGCTTTCCGTTCTGTATTCCCGATTCAGAGCTACAACGGCAATTCTGAGCTGCAATACGTTAGCTACCGTCTTGGTGAGCCAGTTTTTGACGTTAAAGAATGTCAAATCCGCGGTGTAACTTACTCAAAGCCACTACGTGTAAAACTACGCCTAGTTATCTTTGATAAAGACGCGCCAGCAGGTACTGTAAAAGACATTAAAGAACAAGAAGTCTACATGGGTGAAATTCCACTCATGACAGACAATGGTACCTTCGTAATCAACGGTACCGAGAGGGTTATCGTATCCCAGCTGCACCGAAGCCCAGGCGTGTTCTTCGACAGCGATAAGGGTAAGACCCACTCTTCAGGTAAAGTTTTATACAACGCACGTGTTATTCCTTACCGTGGTTCATGGCTTGATTTCGAGTTTGATCCTAAGGATAACTTGTACGTTCGTATCGACCGCCGTCGTAAGCTACCAGCATCGATCATCCTTCGAGCACTAGGTAAGTCGACAGAAGAAATCCTAGATATCTTCTTCGAGAAAGTGAACTTCGAAGTGAAAGACCAAACTCTATTGATGGAGTTGGTTCCGGATCGTCTACGTGGTGAAACTGCGTCATTCGACATCGAAGCAAATGGTAAAGTTTACGTTGAGCAAGGTCGTCGCGTAACAGCTCGTCATATCCGCCAACTAGAAAAAGATGGTGTTGATCACATCGAAGTACCAGTTGAGTACATCGTAGGTAAAGTTGCATCAAAAGATTACATCAATGAAGCAACAGGCGAGATCATTGTTAACGCTAACCAGGAAATCAGCCTGGAAGCATTAGCGAACCTATCTCAGGCTGGCCACAAAGCGCTAGAAGTTCTATTCACGAACGATCTAGACCACGGTCCATTCATGTCAGAAACACTACGTATCGACAGCACGGTTGATCGTATTTCTGCATTGGTAGAAATCTACCGCATGATGCGCCCTGGTGAGCCGCCAACAAAAGAAGCTGCAGAAGCTCTATTCGAAAGCCTATTCTTCTCTGAAGAGCGTTACGATCTATCGACTGTTGGTCGTATGAAGTTCAACAGCTCTATCGGCCGTGAAGATGCTCAAGAGCAAGGCACACTTGATGAAACTGATATCATCGAAGTGATGAAGAAGCTGATCGCGATCCGTAACGGTAAGGGCGAAGTGGACGATATCGACCATCTAGGCAACCGTCGTATCCGTTCTGTAGGCGAAATGGCTGAGAACCAGTTCCGTGTAGGTCTAGTACGTGTTGAGCGTGCAGTTAAAGAGCGTCTAAGCCTAGGCGATCTTGACGCAATCATGCCTCAAGACTTGATCAACGCGAAGCCAATTTCTGCGGCAGTTAAAGAATTCTTTGGCTCTTCACAGCTTTCACAGTTCATGGACCAAAACAACCCGCTATCAGAAGTAACGCACAAGCGTCGTATTTCTGCATTGGGTCCTGGCGGTCTAACTCGTGAACGTGCTGGCTTCGAAGTACGTGACGTACACGTAACTCACTACGGTCGTCTATGTCCTATCGAAACGCCTGAAGGTCCAAACATCGGTCTGATCAACTCTCTATCTGCGTTTGCGCGTTGTAACGAGTACGGTTTCCTAGAGACACCATACCGTCGCGTTGTAGATGGCGTAGTAACAGACGAAGTAGATTACCTATCTGCAATCGAAGAAGGCCAATTCGTTATCGCACAGGCGAACGCTAAGCTAAACGAAGATGGTACTTTTGCAGATGAGCTGATCACAGCTCGTCAGAAAGGTGAATCTGGTCTACACCCTCGTGAGCACGCTCAGTACATGGACGTTGCGACAAACCAGGTTGTATCTATCGCTGCATCGCTTATCCCGTTCCTAGAACACGATGATGCGAACCGTGCATTGATGGGTGCGAACATGCAACGTCAGGCAGTTCCAACACTGAAAGCTGACAAACCGCTTGTTGGTACTGGTATTGAACGTAACGTAGCCGTTGACTCAGGTGTAACTGCAGTTGCTAAACGTGGTGGTGTAATCCAGTCAGTAGATGCTTCTCGTATCGTTGTTAAAGTTAACGAAGAAGAGCTAGTACCAGGTGAAGCTGGTATCGACATCTACAACCTGACTAAATACACACGTTCTAACCAGAACACATGTATTAACCAGCGCCCATGTGTGATGCCAGGTGAGCCTGTATCACGCGGTGACGTTCTTGCTGATGGTCCTTCAACAGACCTTGGTGAACTAGCGCTTGGTCAAAACATGCGTATCGCGTTCATGCCTTGGAACGGTTACAACTTCGAAGACTCGATCTTAGTATCTGAGCGCGTAGTTCAAGAAGACCGTTTCACGACTATCCACATCCAAGAACTGACTTGTGTGGCGCGTGATACTAAGCTTGGTTCTGAAGAGATCACAGCGGATATTCCAAACGTAGGTGAGTCTGCTCTGTCTAAACTAGACGAGTCAGGTATCGTTTACATCGGTGCTGAAGTTAAGGGTGGCGACATCCTAGTTGGTAAAGTTACACCTAAAGGTGAAACTCAGCTAACGCCTGAAGAGAAGCTACTACGTGCAATCTTCGGTGAAAAAGCATCTGACGTTAAAGATACTTCACTACGTGTACCTAACTCTGTATCAGGTACGATCATCGACGTTCAAGTCTTTACTCGCGATGGCGTAGAGAAAGACAAGCGTGCGCTTGAAATCGAACAGATGCAGCTTAAAGAAGCGAAGAAAGACCTAACTGAAGAATTCCAGATTCTTGAGGGCGGCCTTCTAAACCGTGTTAAAGCTGTATTGATTGAAGGCGGTTACTCTGAAGCGAAACTAGACACAACTGATCGTAAGAAGTGGCTAGAACTAACGCTAGAAGATGACGCACTACAAACTCAGCTTGAGCAACTTGCTGAACAGTGGGATGAGCTAAAAGCTGACTTCGATAAGAAGTTCGAAACTAAGCGTCGTAAGATCACTCAAGGTGATGATTTAGCACCTGGCGTCCTGAAGATCGTTAAGGTTTACCTAGCGGTTAAACGTCGCATTCAGCCTGGTGATAAGATGGCGGGTCGTCACGGTAACAAGGGTGTAATCTCTAAGATCAACCCTGTTGAGGACATGCCATACGATGAGAAAGGTCAGCCTGTAGACATCGTACTTAACCCACTGGGTGTACCTTCGCGTATGAACATCGGTCAGATCCTAGAAGTACACTTAGGTCTGGCAGCGAAAGGTATCGGTGACAAGATCAACCAGATGGTTAAAGAGCAGCAAGAATTAGCGAAATTCCGCGAGTTCCTACAAAAAGTTTACGATCTAGGCGACACTCGCCAGAAAGTAGATATTGCTTCTCTATCTGATGATGAAGTACGTACTCTGATCAAGAACTTGCGTGGCGGTCTACCAATCGCGACTCCTGTATTTGATGGCGCTCCAGAAGAGTCAATCAAAGCACTTCTTGAGCTAGCAGATCTACCAACATCAGGTCAGTTAACACTGTTTGATGGTCGCACAGGTGATGCGTTTGAGCGTCCTGTAACTGTTGGTTACATGTACATGCTGAAACTGAACCACCTTGTTGATGACAAGATGCACGCTCGTTCAACTGGTTCGTACAGCCTAGTAACTCAGCAACCACTAGGTGGTAAAGCTCAGTTCGGTGGTCAGCGTTTCGGTGAGATGGAAGTATGGGCACTAGAAGCATACGGTGCTGCTTACACGCTACAAGAAATGCTAACGGTTAAGTCGGATGACGTTAACGGCCGTACTAAGATGTACAAGAACATCGTAGACGGTAACCACAGCATGGAACCTGGCATGCCAGAATCGTTCAACGTACTGTTGAAAGAGATCCGCTCGCTAGGTATCAACATCGAGCTAGAAGACGAAGAGTAATCCTTTTCTCTCTTGATGAAAGTCGAGAGAATCAAAGCGATTATTTGGAAGAAGGTGCTCACTTTAGCGAGTGAGCTCCTTTTAACTCCTTACAGGAGCTGATTGTGAAAGACTTATTAAACTTTCTAAAAGCACAGCATAAGACCGAAGAATTTGATGCAATCAAAATCGGTCTATCTTCACCAGACATGATCCGTTCATGGTCTTTCGGTGAAGTTAAAAAACCTGAAACGATCAACTATCGTACGTTCAAACCTGAACGCGATGGTCTGTTCTGTGCGCGTATCTTTGGTCCAGTTAAAGACTACGAATGTCTTTGTGGTAAGTACAAGCGCCTGAAGCACCGTGGTGTTATCTGTGAGAAGTGTGGTGTAGAAGTTACACAAACTAAAGTTCGTCGTGACCGTATGGGCCACATTGAACTGGCTTCACCAGTAGCTCACATCTGGTTCCTAAAATCGCTACCGTCTCGTATCGGTCTACTAATGGATATCCCTCTACGTGATATCGAACGCGTTCTGTACTTCGAAATGTACGTAGTAACAGAGCCTGGTATGACTGATCTAGAAAAAGGTCAGATGCTTACTGAAGAAGAGTATCTAGATCGTCTAGAAGAGTGGGGCGACGAGTTCACTGCTAAGATGGGTGCGGAAGCTATCAAGGACCTACTAGGTTCTATGGATATGCACGCTGAAGCAGAACAAATGCGTGAAGAGTTAGAGACAACAAACTCTGAAACTAAGCGTAAGAAAGTAACTAAGCGTCTTAAGCTGGTAGAAGCGTTCATCGCATCGGGTAACAACCCTGAGTGGATGATCCTAACTGTACTTCCAGTACTTCCGCCAGATCTACGTCCTCTAGTACCTCTAGATGGCGGCCGCTTTGCGACTTCTGATCTTAACGATCTATACCGTCGTGTGATCAACCGTAACAACCGTTTGAAGCGTCTTCTAGAGCTAGCGGCTCCGGACATCATCGTACGTAACGAAAAACGTATGCTGCAAGAGTCTGTTGATGCTCTACTAGATAACGGTCGTCGTGGTCGTGCGATCACAGGTTCTAACAAGCGTCCTCTGAAATCTCTTGCTGATATGATCAAGGGTAAACAAGGTCGTTTCCGTCAGAACCTTCTAGGTAAACGTGTAGACTACTCTGGCCGTTCTGTAATCACAGTAGGTCCATACCTGCGTCTACACCAGTGTGGTCTTCCTAAGAAGATGGCACTTGAGCTATTCAAACCATTCATCTACAGCAAGCTAGAGACTCGTGGTCTTGCGACTACAATCAAAGCTGCTAAGAAAATGGTAGAGCGTGAAGAAGCGGTCGTTTGGGATATCCTAGACGAAGTAATCCGTGAACACCCAGTACTATTGAACCGTGCACCGACACTTCACCGTCTAGGTATCCAGGCGTTCGAACCAGTACTGATCGAAGGTAAAGCGATTCAGCTACACCCACTTGTTTGTGCGGCGTACAACGCGGACTTCGATGGTGACCAAATGGCGGTTCACGTACCTCTAACTCTAGAGGCACAACTTGAAGCTCGTACTCTGATGATGTCGACAAACAACATTCTGTCGCCAGCGTCAGGTGATCCGATCATCGTACCTTCTCAGGACGTTGTATTGGGTCTGTACTACATGACTCGTGAAAAGATCAACGTGAAAGGTGAAGGCATGTACCTTTCTGGCCCAGAAGAGGCTGAGAAAGCATACCGCACTAAACAAGCTGAGCTTCACGCACGCGTTAAAGTACGTATTACAGAAACTGTTGTAGACGAAGACGGCAACAGCACTACAGAAACCAAGATGGTAGACACCACTGTTGGTCGTGCAATGCTATGGCAAATCGTGCCAGCTGGTCTACCGTACAGCATCGTTAACCAAAAGCTAGGTAAGAAGCAAATCTCTAACCTACTTAACGAGGCGTACCGTAAACTAGGTCTGAAAGACACAGTAATCTTCGCTGACCAAATCATGTACACAGGTTTCGCATACGCGGCACTTTCTGGTGTATCTGTTGGTATCGACGATATGGTTGTACCAGCAGCTAAGTACACTGAAATCGCAGAAGCGGAAGAAGAAGTACGTGAAATCCAGGAACAGTACCAATCAGGTCTTGTTACTGCGGGCGAACGCTACAACAAAGTTATCGATATCTGGGCATCGACCAACGACCGTGTTGCGAAAGCAATGATGGAAAACCTTTCATCTGAAACGGTAGTTAACCGTGACGGTGAAGAGGAACAGCAAGAGTCATTCAACAGCATCTATATGATGGCGGACTCGGGCGCTCGTGGTTCTGCAGCACAGATTCGTCAGCTTGCGGGTATGCGTGGTCTGATGGCGCGTCCAGATGGTTCAATCATCGAAACGCCGATCACAGCGAACTTTAAAGAAGGTCTAAACGTACTTCAGTACTTTATCTCAACGCACGGTGCTCGTAAGGGTCTTGCGGATACGGCACTGAAAACAGCGAACTCGGGTTACCTAACTCGTCGTCTAGTAGACGTTGCTCAAGACGTTGTTGTAACTGAACATGACTGTGGCACTCACGAAGGTGTCGACATGATGCCTCACATCGAGGGTGGTGATGTTAAAGTTGCACTTTCTGAGCTTGCTCTTGGTCGTGTTGTTGCTGAAGACGTACTAAAACCTGGCACTGAAGACGTTCTTATTCCACGTAACACCCTGATCGATGAGAAGTGGTGTCAAATCATGGAAGAGAACTCAGTAGACAGCATGAAAGTGCGCTCTGTAGTAACGTGTGATTCTGACTTCGGTTGTTGTGCACAATGTTACGGTCGTGACCTAGCACGTGGTCACCTAGTGAACCAAGGTGAAGCAGTGGGTGTTATTGCTGCTCAGTCTATCGGTGAGCCAGGTACACAGCTAACGATGCGTACGTTCCACATCGGTGGTGCGGCATCGACAGCAGCGGCAGAGAACAGTGTTCAAGTTAAGAACAACGGTTCTATCAAGCTACACAACGCTAAATCTGTATTGGCTGATGACGGTAAGATCGTTATCACTTCTCGTGCGACAGAGTTAACTATCGTTGATGAGTTTGGTCGTACTAAAGAGAAGCACAAACTGCCTTACGGTACGCTACTAAGCAAAGGCGATGGTGATACAGTTCAAGCTGGCGAAACAGTTGCAAACTGGGAAGCGCACACACTACCTATCATTACTGAGGTAGCAGGTCGCATCCAGTTCGTAGATATGATCGACGGCGTAACAGTATCTCGTCAAACTGATGACCTAACTGGTCTATCTTCAAGCGAAGTAACTGACCCAGCAGCTCGCCCTTCAGCAGGTAAAGATATGCGTCCAGCTATCAAACTTGTTGACGAGCAAGGTAACGATGTAATGATCCCTGGTACTGATATGCCAGCTCACTACTTCCTACCTGGTAAAGCGATTGTGAACATCGAAGATGGCGCAGCAGTAGGTGTTGGTGCAACACTAGCTCGTATTCCTCAGAAGTCTGGCGGTAACAAAGATATCACCGGTGGTCTTCCACGAGTTGCTGACCTATTTGAAGCACGTAAGCCGAAAGAGCCTGCAATCCTTGCTGAGCACACAGGTACTGTGAGCTTTGGTAAAGAGACGAAAGGTAAACGTCGCCTAGTGATCACACGTGAAAGCGGTGAAGCTTACGAAGAGATGATTCCTAAGCATCGTCAGTTGAACGTATTCGAAGGTGAAAAAGTTGAACGTGGTGATGTGATCGCAGATGGTCCAGAGTCTCCACATGACATCCTACGTCTACGTGGCGTACACGCGGTAACGCAGTACATTGCTAACGAAGTACAGGAAGTTTACCGTCTACAAGGCGTTAAGATTAACGATAAGCACATTGAAACTATCGTTCGTCAGATGCTACGTAAGTGTACTATTACTCACTCTGGTGACTCTGAGTTCCTACCTGGTGAACAGATTGAGTACTCACAAGTTAAGATTGCTAACCGTAACCTAGAAGCTGAAGGCAAAGAGCCTGCACGTTTCGAACGTGAACTACTAGGTATTACTAAAGCATCTCTAGCGACTGAGTCGTTCATCTCTGCGGCATCGTTCCAGGAGACAACTCGCGTACTAACAGAAGCTGCGGTTTCTGGTAAGCGTGATGACCTACGTGGTCTGAAAGAGAACGTAATTGTTGGTCGTCTGATCCCAGCTGGTACTGGTTTCGCATACCACCAAGAGCGTCAAGCTAAACGTTCTGAAGCGCAAGATGGTCCTTCTGCTGAGCAAGCAACGGATAACCTAGCGGCACTTCTAAACGCTGGTTTCTCGTCTGAAGAGTAAGTCATATAACGAGTAATCGTTAAAAGCTTAAGAAAAAGGCACCTTCGGGTGCCTTTTTAGTTTTTTATACTGCTTTGTTCTTCCGGTGGGATTTTCGATAAAGCTAGAAACAAAAAAGACCGACGATGATCGTCAGTCTTTTCTCTCACTCTATTTCTGAATGTTTGCAAATACTAAGCTCCAGGTGGCATAGACAGGCTTTCTGCGATTTGCTGTATCAGATAGTCCTCGACTTCAAAGCGAGTCTCAAGAATTTCCCCAATGAGACACATATCAGAATCGAAATCATTTAATTCATCATCTTCAGTCACTTCTGAGTACTTATCGTTAAAGTTCAATAATGGTTCAGTCGTTAGAACAATTTGACCATAGGTTTGATTGATCTCATTAGTCACGACAAAGCCGGTTGCTTTCCAACGGTCCATAACCATGTCATAAATTTTAAAGTGGCCTTCGGAGATGTAATCAACGAGGTGCTGACAGAAATCCTGCAGTTCGGAAGGAGATGGGAGTTCAATAACATTGGTTTTCGAACAAGGTTGCAGCGCTGCAAGCTTACAATATTCAACAATCAGGGATTGTCGTGTCTCTAACCAGTGATCAATGACATCACTTGAGCCACCCCACTGGTCTTGTGTTTGTTTGAATTTTCTTAGCATGACCATGCCCTCATGATCTGATCGCCCATCGGCGAACGTATCCTTTGCAAAGCAAAGTTAGTAAAGTTATTACAAACTCTTGTCCTTACTAGAATTTAGAGTGCACATTTACTTAACGATAAACTCTAGTATGAAATTAGATTGCCAGTAAAATGAACGAACTTCAAGCAAAGGGATGGTGTAATGTTAAGAAAAGGTGATGTTAACCGCGCGATAAATGCATACTGGTGTGTTGTTGCAGGAAGTGAAATTTGGCTGGTGGATGGTGCTGTGCCCTTCGGGTCTGCAGAGCAGTTATCACTGCCAGTAACGAGTGCAAGACCCATTGGTGAGTATTCTGGTTCGCCCGTCATGTGGCTTAACTTGGCCGATTTAGAGCATGATCTACCTTTAGTATCCCTGCGTGACTGCCTGCATTTTCCTGAGCCATTATTTATGTTGTTAAGTAAAGCTGTGCAATATGGGCACATGACGCAAAGTTTGCGCTTTTGTCCACAGTGCGGAGGAAGAAACTTTCTTAATAATAACCAGTTAGCCATGCAGTGTGGTGAATGTCGCACCCTTCATTATCCTAGAATATTTCCGTGTATTATCGTTGCTGTACGTAAAGAAAATCAGATCTTATTAGCCCAACATCCAAGGCATCGAAATGGTATGTATACGGTTATTGCGGGTTTTCTAGAAGTCGGTGAGACATTAGAAGAGTGCGTGGCTCGAGAAATTCATGAAGAAACGGGAATTCTCGTTAAAAATATTCGTTACTTTGGCAGCCAGCCTTGGGCTTTCCCATCCAGTATGATGATGGGGTTTTTAGCTGATTATGAATCGGGAGAGTTAAGCCCAGACTACACTGAGCTGTCTGATGCACAATGGTTTGGTATCGACGAGATGCCGCCTGTTGCGCCTAAAGGAACGATTGCAAGAGCACTTATCGAACAAACGCTGAAAGATATAGACTCTAATTGTCTGATAAATAGATAAAAAAAACCCTCCGAGAGGGAGGGGGTAAGTAAGATGTCGTTATGAGATGCTGAGTACTAAGTACTCAGTTTATAATTGTAGTTTTCGCTAGCGAACAAATTTTTAACACTGATACCGATTGGGTGCAAATTAAGCATTGATTTAAAAGTTAATAACTTGATCCAGGTTGCAAAGCACACAGCTATTGGACTTAAATCAGTGATAGAATACCCCCTTTCACAGAAAGCCTAACAGTTGGAATTACGGAATGACTGAATTAAAAAATGATCGCTATCTGCGTGCGCTTTTAAAAGAGCCGGTAGATTACACGCCAGTATGGATGATGCGCCAGGCAGGTCGTTACCTACCAGAATACAAAGCGACTCGTGCAGAAGCGGGTGATTTCATGTCTTTGTGTCGAAATGCAGAATTAGCATCCGAAGTGACACTTCAACCATTACGCCGTTTTCCTCTTGATGCCGCGATCTTATTCTCGGACATCTTAACGATTCCAGATGCAATGGGGCTTGGTTTGCGTTTTGCTGCGGGTGAAGGACCTGTTTTTGATAACCCAATTACATGCAAAGCCGACGTGGAAAAAATTGGTTTGCCAGATCCTGAAGGTGAACTGCAATACGTAATGAACGCAGTACGCCAGATCCGTAAAGACCTGAAGGGTGAAGTGCCGCTGATTGGTTTTTCTGGTAGTCCTTGGACTCTTGCGACGTATATGATCGAAGGTGGTAGCTCTAAAGCGTTTACCAAGATCAAGAAGATGATGTACGCGGAACCACAAACTCTGCACCTACTTCTAGATAAGCTGGCAGACAGCGTTATCGAGTACTTAAACGCGCAAATTAAAGCGGGTGCGCAATCGGTAATGGTATTTGACACATGGGGTGGCGTACTAACGCCTCGTGATTACAATCTGTTCTCACTGCAATACATGCACAAGATTGTAGATGGTCTGATTCGTGAAAACGACGGTCGTCGCGTGCCAGTCACACTGTTTACTAAGAATGGCGGCATGTGGCTTGAGCAAATCGCAGCAACGGGCTGTGATGCGGTTGGTCTAGACTGGACAATCAACATTGCAGACGCGAAAGCACGTATCGGTGATAAAGTGGCTCTGCAAGGTAACATGGACCCATCAATGCTTTACGCTTCACCAGAGCGTATCCGTGAAGAAGTCGCGGGTATTCTAGAAGGTTTTGGTGATGCAGGTACTGGTCATGTGTTCAACCTAGGGCACGGTATCCATTTGGATGTGCCGCCAGAAAACGCGGGCGTCTTTGTGGATGCGGTACACGAGCTATCTAAGCCATACCACAAGTAAGTTAGATTTTTTTGAAATCAAATACCGGCATTCAGTGCCGGTATTTTTTTACCTAAAACTCAAGGCCGTACAGCTCTGGTAGTATTTGGCCTACTATGATCTAATTACTACTCTAGCTGTACATTAGACATTAAAATTCAATATAAACAAATGCTTATGATTTCTGGTTTTATGCTCTAATTTTCTTGTACAGATAAACAAGCAATTAGATCATGGGTAACCTAAAGCATCGAGTGAACGCGTTTTTTAAGGTATGGCACGACGTCAGATTCAAACCAAGGATTCTTCTTTAACCACAATGTATTGCGTGGGGATGGGTGAGGGAGCGGGATAAAGTCCGGTTCCCAATCTTGCCATTGCTGAACAGTTTGCGTGAGCGTCTTTGGTTTGTTGGTGAGATAGTACTGCTGCGAGTACTGACCAATTAGTAGAGTGAGCTCTATATTGGGCAGTTGCTCAAGAATCTTTTTATGCCAAGTGGGCGCACATTCTTTACGAGGCGGTAAATCACCAGAGTTCCCTTTGCCTGGATAACAGAATCCCATTGGGACAATGGCAATTTTATTTGGGTCGTAGAAAACGTCTTTGTCGATATCGAGCCATTGGCGTAATCGATCACCACTTGGGTCATTCCAAGGTATCGAGGTTTTGTGTACACGTGTGCCAGGGGCCTGACCGATGATTAGGATGCGTGCCCCTTTTGCTGCTTGCACGACAGGGTTTGCACCCAAAGGTAAGTTATCCGCGCAGATCTGGCAGGCCCTCACTTGCTGCAATAGCTCGTCTAACGACATTCTTAGTAACCCTTTTCGAAATCCACTTGATAATTTAATGAAAACCCATCGCGCCAGCGTAGATAGTTGTCAGCAAAAATCTCGATGACTTGCTCGGGAAAACTCAGCGCAGCAATGTGTGGAGTGATGGTGACTTGCGGTAGTTTCCAAAATGGATGCTCTACCGACAACGGTTCTTGCTCAAACACATCTAAGAAGGCGTGTTCTACCCAACGGTTTTTCAGAGCGAAGAGCAACCCTGCCTCATCCAGTACGTCGCCACGACCTACGTTAAACAATAACGCCTGATTTAGTTGGCTGAGCGTTTGACGATTAAGTAACTGTCGCGTCTCAGGTGTACTTGGTAGAGTATTCACAACGATGTCGGCTTGCTCAAATGCCTTACTTAGTTCATTGATATGAAAGGTCTGATGAAACTCGCCGCCTGGAGTAGGGATACCTGTGCGGTTAATACCGATAGTTTTTGTCCCCATTGCTTTAGCGGCGTTGCCCAGATAGCCCCCAATGCTACCGGTACCAAGAATTACCATGGTTTTACTTTTTAATGACGTGTACAGGTGAGGCTGCCATTGTTTGTTTTGTTGCTGCTGGTGGTATCGGGCAAAGTGGCGGTTATGGGCAATACTGTAACCCAAAACATATTCAGCAATCAGTGGACCAAAGATGCCTCGAACGTTAGTTAGAGTATAGTCCTGACGAAGGCTAGGGGATGTTAAGGCGTTGACACCAGCAAACGTGGATTGTACCCATTCAAGCTGTGAAAACTCGTCTAAGCTTTGTGATAGTAAGGGTGGATCCGCTAGTACGATCTGAGTGGCTTCTGGTTGGTCGGTGAGACAAAGATCGGGCAGATTTTTCTCTGCCAGTAACGTTTTGTAGGTGTCGCGATGCTCTGAGAGCAGGAAAATCTGATTTGAATGCGGCATTAACTTTTTTCCCTGTGATGAATCAAGTACACTTTCGCTGTTTTTTTCTTCAATGATTGAGTGACTATGCTTAAGAATCCTCTTCAGGTTCGTTTAGAAAAACTAGAACCTTGGCAACAAATTACCTTTATGGCGTGTCTGTGTGAACGCATGTATCCAAACTATGCGATGTTTTGTGAGAATACAGAATTTGCTGACCCGCGTGCTTACCGAGCGATTCTTGATAGTGTATGGGAAATTTTGACAGTTAAGAACGCGAAAATTAACTTCGAACGTCAATTGGAGAAGTTAGAAGAGTTGTTCCCAAGTGCGGATGAGTTCGATTTTTACGGCGTTTACCCAGCGATGGACGCGTGTCAGGGGTTGTCTACGTTACTGCATGGTCTATTGGACCGCGACTACCTTTTCGATTCAATGCTTAAAGTGAGTCAACAGTCGGTACAAACCGTTGCTGATCTAGAGCAAGCACAAGGCGCAGAGCCAATCACTAACGACAACCAGAAAGAAAACGAAGCCGTATGTGAAGAGTGGGACGTCCAGTGGGCTATCTTCCGTCCGCTGCGTGAAGCGGTAGAACGTGACATCAGCTTGATTAAAGATTTGCGTGAAGAGCTACGTGAAGAAGGTGTGAGCAACATCGGTATTGCACTTTAATTGTTGAATAAATAGAAAAAGGCATCCTAACTGGATGCCTTTTTTGTTTGTGCGTTTAAGCTGTTATACCTAATGCTGATTACGATTCTTTCGAGTCGGGTTTCGGTGGCTCTTGAGCTTCTGGCTCTTTATCCTGCTTCTCCGGCTCATTATCTTCTTCATCGTCATCGCGGCTTTCGATTACGCCGTGCATTTCTTTCCAGCTTTCCCAGCGTTGGTAAGCCAGCTCCTGCATGTCAGTGCTTTTATCTGCTTCGTCGATGATCTCCTCGCCTACGAGGTGTTCAAAAATATCTTCCAACGTTACCAAACCTAGCACGGTACCGTATTCATCAACAACAAGTGCCAGCTGTAAGCGATGAGTCATCATCTGGTCGAATACTTTAGGTAAAGTGGTATTGTTTAGCACCACTTGAATTGGGCGCATGATTGCTCCCAACTGTTTCTGTCCACAACCTGATTGTTGTAGTTTGAACAACTCAAGACGATGCACAAAACCAATGATGTTATCTTTCTGTTCGCTGTAAACCAATGGGCGTGAGAAAGGCGTATCTTTGTGTTTTTCTAGGAACTCATTGATGGTCATTGTGGCATCGACACGGAATACTACTGGTCGTGGCGTCATAACCTGCGTTACGGGTACATCTTGGATGCCAAGCAAGTTGCTTAAGATTTTTGATTCACCCTCGGCAAATTCACCGCTTTCACGTGCCAGAATCGCCATTGCAGACAGCTCATCACGCATCTTTGGAGCTTCGTGGTTACGAGCAAGACGCTTGGTGATTTGCTCTGAGAACCAAACAAAGGGTGTAAGCGCCCATACCATCCAACGCAATGCGACCGCGGCAGTGGGTGCCAACTGGCGCCAGTAGGTCGCGCCAATCGTCTTCGGTACGATTTCTGAAAGCACTAAGATCGCCAATGTCAGCACTGCCGAAAAGATACCTAATGCTTCGCTACCAAATACAACCGCAGCTTGTGCACCAGCAGTGGCCGCGCCGATCGTGTGAGCGATGGTGTTTAAAGTCAGAATAGATGCCAGTGGTCGGTCGATATCTGATTTCAGCTTAGCCAATTGCCCAGCTGCGGGATGCCCCTGTTGATTGAGCTGCGCAATGTAGCTCGGACTGATACTCAGCAGTACCGCCTCCAGCACCGAACAGATAAACGAAATGCCGATTGCAATAGAGATATAAATGGATAACAGCAGCATAGTTGCCCTTGAATGTAGTTTGATAGTGGTTATTTGCAGCTATTATAACCGCAAAAGTGACTTATAAATTGGTCCAAATACCTTGGAAAGCAAGGGTTTTCAGGGGGTATGTGGTAACAAATTGTGAGTTATTACTCATATTATGGCTAAAAGTACGTCAGAAAATCGAAAGATCGCTTACAAACCTTTGCCAGATGGGGCATTTATGTTTTAGAGTGAGACGAATTCGATAACCTATGAGAAGGGAAACCTAATGAACAAGACCCAATTAATCGACTTTATCGCAGAGAAAGCAGACCTATCAAAAGCACAAGCAAAAGCTGCTCTTGAAGCGACTCTTGATGGTGTAACTGGCGCACTTAAAGAGGGTGACCAAGTTCAACTAATTGGTTTTGGTACATTCAAAGTAAACCACCGCGCTGCACGTACTGGTCGTAACCCTAAGACTGGTGACGAGATTCAAATCGCAGCAGCTAACGTACCAGCATTCGTAGCAGGTAAAGCGCTGAAAGAATCAGTAAACTAAGTTAGAATGCACCGAGGTATCCTGCCTCGGTGCAATTTCATGAAAAAACATCTACTCACTTCACTTCTCCTATCTAGCCTTACCCTTTTTGGCTGTTCATCGGTTGAAACTCCTAATTTAGAACAATTCACGCATTTTTCTGGTGGTAAAGTTGCGGGAGATGCTAGCAGCTTGTACTGGATGACAGAGAAACTCACTCGTGTGAGTACGGCGGCTGATTATGTGACTATGGGGGACAATGGTTGGTTCAAGAGTGATTATCGCTGGGATGAAGGTGAGTTGCGAGAGTTGATTCGAAAAGGCGAGCAAGTTGATACCAAACAAGAGTTGGTGCCTTTTCAAATCCACATCCGTTTCAATAAAGATGGCGAAGCGGTTTACCAACAATATCGTGTTAACCTTAAAGTCTTACCACTCCAGCATGACCAATTAGAGCGCTACAAAGCAGAAGCGAATGACGTAGTGGCATCGGTTAAGGCGCAGTCTCGTAACAATCAGAGCCTTATTCAAGGTTATTGGAATGGTCAATCGTTTGAAACCTGCAAAGGTAAGGTGCTCTCGACACTCGAGTTTAATCAGACGCTGCCAAAATTTATTATCGAGCGTCTCTCATCGGTAGACAGTTATGTGGCTTTTGTCGGCAAGCAGTCACGAAACAAAGCAATGGTCGATGAACTGTTGATGCTCAATGACGATGACTTTGATTGTGTTTCTCGGCCAAAGTTGATCTCTGAATAAACATTGCTTCGAATTCTGTCGAACAAGAACAATAAAAAAAGGCGCTGAGTGCGCCTTTTGTTTTTTAGCCAACTTATGTTGTTTTTATTTGTCTTGCTCACGTGCAATTGCACGGTAGCCGATATCGTTGCGATGGAACATGCCATCCCAACTGATCTGTTTTGCAAGCTCGTAAGCACGCTGCTGCGCTTCTGATACGCTGTTGCCAAGTGCGGTTGCACAAAGAACACGACCACCGTTTGTCACGATGTCGCCATCTTTGTTATCTGTACCAGCATGGAAGACTTTTTCGCCTTCAATTTCAACTTGTGGCAGACCCGAAATAACGTCGCCTTTGTTGTACGCTGCTGGATAACCACCGGCTGCTAGCACGATACCAATCGATGCTCGTGGATCCCACTTCGATTCCGCTTGATCCAGTTTCTCGTCGATTGCCGCTAGACACAGATCAACAAGATCCGATTCCATGCGCATCATGATAGGTTGTGTCTCAGGATCACCGAAGCGGCAGTTGTACTCGATTACTTTCGGAGTGCCGTCTTTGTCGATCATCAGACCCGCGTATAGGAAACCAGTGTAAGGGTTACCTTCAGAGGCCATGCCACGTACTGTTGGGTAAATCACTTCTTCCATGATGCGGTTGTGGATTTCCTGTGTTACCACTGGAGCTGGAGAGTATGCTCCCATGCCACCGGTGTTAGGACCCGTATCTTTGTCGCCTACGCGTTTGTGGTCTTGGCTGGTGGCCATTGGCAGAACGTTCTCACCATCCACCATCACGATGAAGCTTGCTTCTTCACCATCTAGGAACTCTTCGATAACGACACGACTACCAGCATCACCAAATGCGTTGCCTGCTAGCATGTCTTTGATTGCGTCCTCAGCTTCTTCTAGCGTCATCGCTACGATAACGCCTTTACCAGCAGCAAGGCCGTCAGCTTTTACTACGATCGGTGCACCTTGCTCACGTACGTAAGCAAGAGCTGGCTCGATTTCAGTGAAGTTCGCGTAGGCACCTGTTGGAATTTGGTGACGAGCAAGGAAGTCTTTAGTAAACGCTTTAGAGCCTTCAAGTTGCGCTGCGGCTTGGGTAGGGCCAAAGATTGGTAAGCCAGCTTCGCGGAACGCATCAACCACACCAATAACCAATGGTGCTTCTGGGCCAACGATAGTCAGTTCAATCGCCTTCTCTTTGGCGAAAGCAACAAGGCCAGCGATGTCTTCTACATCGATGTTTACGTTCTCTAGTTTTGGCTCTAGTGCTGTACCTGCGTTGCCTGGAGCAATGAAAATAGTCTCAACATTTGGGTTTTGCGCTGCTTTCCAGCCTAGCGCATGTTCACGACCGCCTGAACCAATGATTAAAACTCGCATATGAAAATCCTTAATCTTATAAATACCGTTTGCTCAAACTCAGATATTTCGCAAAGACCTGAGTATGGCCTCTCTAATTCAATGGGACGAGGACAAGGCGACAAGTGAACTTATTCCTATGAGCATAGTATGCTATGTGATTAGGATAAGTGAACGCCGTCAACGCAGTTATCGTCCCAGTGAAGACGAGAGGATTAGTGGCGGAAGTGACGCATACCGGTAAAGATCATCGCCATGCCGTGCTCATCTGCTGCTGCGATAACTTCGTCGTCACGCATAGAGCCACCTGGCTGAATTACGCACTTAATGCCGGCTTCTGCTGCGGCATCGATACCGTCGCGGAATGGGAAGAAAGCGTCAGATGCCATTACGCTACCGGCAACTTCTAAGCCTTCGTCTGCAGCTTTGATGCCGGCAATTTTCGCTGAGTAAACGCGGCTCATTTGGCCTGCGCCCACACCGATAGTCATGTCGCCTTTCGCGTAAACGATCGCGTTAGATTTCACGTATTTCGCTACCTTCCAGCAGAATAGGGCATCTTTTAGCTCTTCTTCTGTTGGCTGGCGCTTAGAAACCACTTTTAGGTCGTCTAGGCTTACCATGCCTTGGTCGCGGTCTTGAACCAGTAGACCGCCATTCACGCGTTTCACGTCAAAGCCAGTTGTCTTCGTTGTCCATTCGCCACACTCAAGTAGACGTACGTTCTTCTTCGCGGCAACCACTTCAATCGCTTCAGCAGAAACAGAAGGAGCGATGATGACCTCAACGAATTGACGTTCAACAATAGCGGTTGCTGTTTCAGCATCCAGCTCTTGGTTGAATGCAATGATGCCGCCGAATGCAGATGTTGGGTCAGTTTGGTAAGCGCGGTTGTACGCTTCTAGGATGTCTTTGCCTAGCGCAACACCGCATGGGTTTGCGTGTTTTACGATTACACATGCTGGCTCGTTGAACTCTTTCACACACTCAAGCGCTGCGTCCGTGTCTGCGATGTTGTTGTAAGAAAGGGCTTTACCTTGGATTTGGCGAGCAGTAGAAACAGATGCTTCTTGTGGGTTTGCTTCAACGTAGAATGCGGCTGCTTGGTGGCTGTTCTCACCGTAGCGCATGTCTTGCTTCTTCTCGAACTGTTGGTTGAACGTACGTGGGAATTTAGACTCTTCATCACCTTCTTTGTTCTCACCGTAAGATGGAACCATAGTGCCGAAGTAGTTTGCGATCATGCCATCGTAAGCGGCAGTGTGTTCAAAAGCAGCGATGGCAAGGTCGAAGCGAGTTTCGAGAGTGAGAGATTTGTCGTTTGCGTCCATCTCTGCAATTACGCGGCCGTAATCACCTGCGTTAACAACGATAGTCACGTCTTTGTGGTTTTTCGCTGCAGAACGAACCATTGTTGGGCCGCCGATATCGATGTTTTCAACCGCGTCGGCTAGTGTACAGCCTTCTTTGGCAACGGTTTCTGCGAATGGGTATAGGTTTACGACAACCATATCGATAGGGTTGATGCCGTGCTTTTCCATCACGTCATCATCTTGGCCACGACGACCAAGCACACCACCGTGAACTTTTGGGTGAAGCGTTTTAACGCGGCCGTCCATCATTTCTGGGAAACCAGTGTAGTCAGAGACTTCGGTTACGGCGATGCCTTGTTCGGCAAGTAGGCGAGCTGTACCACCAGTAGATAGGATATCGACACCGCGCTCAGCAAGAGCTTGCGCAAACTCAACAATACCTGTTTTGTCTGATACGCTGATAAGCGCACGGCGAATAGGACGAGCGTTATTCATGCTTCCATTTTCCTCAAATTCACGGAGTTAAAGATGTTTGCCAAAAATGAACTTGTTTTTACCTCTTGGGGTAAAATATTGGCCAGTTTTGGTAAAGACCTTTGCAGGGTGTTTTCTGGTTAGAAAACAGTCTCCACATTTGATGGCGCGTATTCTAACCAATTTATTACAAAAAAGCTCGCGCAATCGTTTGGCATCTCAAAAATAATTGCAAAAAAGTCGTTCTTTAGCTTTAAAAGTAACGAGATAGTTAATAGGGGAAGTTATGTTTCAGATAGGTGAACTGGCAAAACGTTGTGGTGTGACTGCCGATACATTGCGTTTCTACGAGAAAAACGCGCTAATAAAACCCGCAGGACGAAGTGAGTCAGGCTACCGCTTGTATGATGAAGAGAATCAAAAGCAGGTGCACTTTATCCTCAAAGGTAAAGATCTTGGCTTGAGTCTGGATGAAATTAAAGACCTGTTAGAAATTAAGTTAGAAGCGACAGAACACAGCTGTGCAGAGGTAAAAGCCATTACTTCTGCTAAGTTAGAGCTGATTGATGGGAAAATTAACGAGCTGACGAAAATTCGCCGAGCGTTAAAGAAGATTAATGATGCTTGTTGTGGTCATACAGACGATGACGCCACACATTGCTCTATCCTTGCAGCACTTGAGTAGTCTCATTCTTGCATTACTTAACTTAAGTTTGCATTTTTGGCGACTTGCTTTTCTAGGTACACGCTGCTTTCCCACCTATAATCTTGCCTTTAGTTACTTGTAGGAATCGACCATTGTCTGATTCCTAGCGTAACGCTGTCTGTAGATACGAGAGTTTTCATACATGGTTGGAGTCTATTTTCAAATCAATGACTGGGTTTTGAGCGTTGATGAAAATAAGCTGTATCGACAAGATAGGGAAGTTACTGTTGAGCCACGCTTAATTAATCTTTTGCACTTCTTAGCGGAGCATGCGAATGAGGTGTTCAACCGCGAGGAATTGATTCAGTACGTTTGGGCTGGAGCGATTGTGACCGATCAAGTGGTGACTCAATCCATCTTTGAGTTGCGTAAGCTACTACGTGACGGTCGAGAGGAAAATACCAACTACGTTATCACGGTGCCCAAGCGTGGCTATAAGCTGGTAGCGAACGTGGTTGCTATGACGCATGAAGAGTTTGTCACAAGTCGGCAAAATGAAGAGATCCCACCTTCGGTTGAAGAATCGGAAGAGGATTGTCTACCTATAGCACCAACCGTTACCTTTCCTGCCGGTCCTCTAACTCGCGCGGTCTGCGAGATGTCAAAAGAGAAAAAAGCCCCTCAGAGCAAAAACAAAATCAGTCCTTGGCGATTGGGAATTATGAACTTCATCTGGATCAGTATGTTGGTCGTAGTGATGGGCGTGTTTACCTACAAGCAATCGGAAGTGCGTATTACCCAAGCCATCGATACCCATCTGATTGAGTTCAAGTTTCAAGATAATTTTACGAATGAAGGATTAAGCTACGATTTGGCAGACGGATTCGCCCAAAAGTTGATGTCCGACATTGCTCAAGTCAGTGATTACCGAGTCATGCTAAAGAAGGCGTCGTTTACTTCTGGCATTGTACCTGGTAAATCGGTTGTGGTGAGAGTTCGTGAGAATGACGGTGGCAGCTTTTTAGAGGTGGAATATCGCAATAACTCATCTGAAAAAGTGTTGTTTAGTCGTCAATACGCGTTAACCAGTAGTCATTTAAAGACAGTGCTTCAACAAGCGTCGTTGGATTTGATGCAAGTGCTGAAAGTATCGGATGCCAAATTGAAATCTACGATGCTGGTGGCGGGAATGCCAATGAATCCCGACGCGTTGGAGTTGTTTGTTCAGGCTAACCATTACCTTAATGTCTCTGATACTAAACAATTCCGCCAAGGTATCGACTTGATGGAAAACATTTTAGAAATCGAGCCGGATAATGCTTACGTTCAAGCTGAGTTGTTGATTGCTTACCATGTACAAAAGGCACTTGATTTCTCACAGGAGTTGAAGAAAGGGCGAATGCAGCAGCTCAGTGAAGCACTAGAGACTAATGTGAAAATGATGGTGGGGCCAATTCAACCGCGAATTTATGAAGCTTTAGCACTGCACGAAACCATCATTGGTGACATGGCGTTAGCCAAGCGGCATCTCGGACAGGCATTGAGGTTACGTGATTCAGTGCTTTCCTATGTGATTCGCGGTAAGCACGCCGAATTGGATGGTGATCTGGATTTAGCCAGTGAGTCTTACAGTGAAGCTTTCTATATTGATACGTCGGTTGAGACGTACCTGCTGTGCGAAAACTTGGTCTTCCCAAGTAACATGAAGGCGATTGATTACGCCATGTATCGCGCCGTTCACCCTTCTGTCGTTCGAATGCTTTAATTCTCTCGGACTCAACGTCAGTCTAATGCTAGCCCCTCATTTCGGTGAGGGGCTTTTTTGTCGCTGTCGAAAAGTGAAAAGGGTGAGGCGGTGGTGCAATGACTTACGAAGGAGCTAACAGCGCAAGCTTGCAACGGGAATACATACCCGCTTTGCTTCTCTATCTCTATCTCTATCTCTATCTCTATCTCTATTGATTGTATGAAGCGTCTGGCTGAGTTATGTGGCGAGAATGATTTTGATGCTTTCTTGCAGGCGAGATGAATATTGATGTGGGTCAAAAAGCGCGATCAGGGAGAGATTTATGGAATCAACACTTCAGGGAATTAACCCTTCGGGATGGGGAAGTTGATAGAGGTTGATAACTTTTATCGCGATGACCAACGAGTTGATGAGAGTTTATCTATCGGTAGAAGGTTTGATGTTTTTTTTATAACTAAATGAATAATATGGTTTTATATTTTTGTGTTTATCATGTTTACCTCAACTTGATGTTGATTAACTAATCATTTTATTGATAACCCCAAGTTTATTTTTTTCCCAGTTTTTGGGCGTAGTCTTCACTTCGAAATTTAGCGAGGTCGAGCAGGTTCTTCCTCATAGCATCTCGCTAATAACCATTCAGTTTGAGTCATGTTGACTCGAGTAGAATAGATTTGGAGATGTTATGTCATCGAATGCGAAAAAAATCGGCCTTATTGCCTGTACGGGTGTCGTAGCCGGTAACATGATGGGTAGTGGTATTGCACTATTACCTTCTAGTCTTGCCTCTGTAGGCTCTGTTTCAATCTTCAGTTGGCTGATCTGTTTGGTCGGTGCACTGAGTCTGGCGTTCGTTTACGCTCGTCTGGCAACCAAAAACCCACAAGAAGGTGGTCCTATCGCTTATGCTGGCGAAGTGTCTCCGGTATTTGGTTTCCAAACGGGCGTTCTTTATTACCACGCGAACTGGATTGGTAACCTGGCTATTGCCATTACAGGTGTTTCTTACCTTTCAGTATTCTTCCCTGTGCTTAATAACCCAATCCCAGCAGGTATTGCGACGATTGCATCGGTATGGATCTTCACTTTCGTCAACCTACTTGGTGGTAGCTGGGTAAGCCGTCTATGTACGCTTGGTTTAGTTCTTATCCTTATCCCAGTTGTTGGTACAGCCGCATTTGGTTGGACGCACTTCGATACTGCGCTTTACAGCCAAAACTGGAACGTATCAGCAGGCACTGACAGCCACGCGGTAGTAACAGCGGTTCTTATCTGTCTATGGTCATTCGTAGGTGTGGAATCAGCAGCGGTATCGACTGGTATGGTAGAAAACCCTAAACGGACTGTACCACTAGCAACTATGTTAGGTACTGGTATCGCAGGTGTGATTTACATCCTATCAACTCAAATGATCAGCGGCATGTTCCCAGCGTCAGAAGTTGCGGCATCAGGTGCGCCATTTGCATTGGCAACCACTGAGCTATTCGGTAGCTGGACTGCACCATTCGTATCAGCATTCACAGCACTAGCATGTTTCACTTCGCTAGGTTCTTGGATGATGCTGGTGGGCGAGGCTGGTAAACGTGCCGCGAGCGATGGCAACTTCCCTAAAATCTACGGCGAAACTGACAAAAACGGTGTGCCTAAGAAAGGTCTAATCCTTGCGTCAATCAAGATGACTGCACTGATGGTTGTACTGATGTTCTTCAGCTCTAAAACAGCACACGCATCAGACCTATTCAACCAGCTAACAACTGACGCAGTTCTACTAACTATGCTGCCTTACTTCTACTCAAGCATTAACTTGATTCGCTTCGAAGGTATGACAACACGCAACGGCTTCGTAATGCTGTTCTCTGGTGTGGCTTGTCTGTTCTGCTTCATCGCACTAGCAGGTGCAGAGGGCGGTACGCTAACAGCAACCTTCATCGTGTCTCTAGTTATCTTGATGTTCTACAGCAAAAAAGCAGGTCTTGCTCAGTACGTGAAAATGCACGCTGACGACATGCCTGCCCAAGCAAGCAACTAATCCCCAAAACGCTGGCACTACGGTGCCAGCCCATAAAACCTAAATTCACGCGGCGCTCACCTTACTCATTGTCTGTAAATGGCAAAGAGCGCCCTCATTCGCCTTGGAGATGTCCAAATGAATATATTCGCTATCTTGAACCACATGGGTGTGTTCTTTAAAGAAGAGCCAGTTCGTCAACTTCACGTTGCTCTTGAGAAAGCGGGCTACGAAGTGGTTTACCCAGTAGATGATAAAGACTTGATCAAAATGATTGAGATGAACCCACGCATTTGCGGTGTGCTGTTCGACTGGGATAAATACTCACTAGAGCTATGTGAACGTATCAGCCAAATCAACGAAAAACTGCCTGTTCACGCATTTGCTAACGAACAGTCTACTCTAGACATTTCACTAACAGACCTACGTCTAAACGTGAGCTTCTTCGAGTACGCTTTAGGTATGGCTGACGACATCGCTATCAAAATCAACCAAGCGACTGAGGCATACAAAGATGCCATCATGCCTCCATTCACTAAAGCGTTATTCAAATACGTAGAAGAAGGTAAATACACCTTCTGTACTCCAGGTCACATGGGCGGTACTGCATTCCAGAAAAGCCCTGCTGGTAGCATCTTCTACGATTTTTACGGTCCAAACACATTTAAAGCGGACGTATCAATCTCAATGCCTGAGTTAGGTTCTCTACTAGACCATTCAGGTCCACATAAAGATGCAGAAGAATACATTGCACGCACATTCAATGCAGACAGCTCGTACATCGTAACTAACGGTACGTCTACATCGAACAAAATCGTTGGTATGTACTCAGCACCTGCGGGCAGCACAGTATTGATTGACCGTAACTGTCACAAATCTCTGACCCACCTAATGATGATGAGCGACGTGACACCAATCTACTTCCGCCCAACTCGTAACGCATACGGCATCCTTGGCGGTATTCCACAAAGCGAATTCAGCCGTGATATCATTGCAGAGAAAGTGGCGAAAACACCAGGTGCAACAGCACCAACTTACGCAGTAGTGACTAACTCAACTTACGATGGTCTGTTGTACAACACACAATTCATCAAAGAGTCGCTAGATTGTAAACACATCCACTTCGACAGTGCTTGGGTGCCTTACACTAACTTCAACCCAATTTACGAAGGTAAATGTGGTATGAGTGGTGAAGCGATGCCAGGCAAAGTGTTCTACGAAACACAATCAACACACAAACTGTTGGCAGCGTTCTCACAAGCTTCAATGATTCACGTGAAAGGCGACTTTGATAAAGAATCTTTCAACGAAGCATTCATGATGCACACTTCAACTTCACCTCAGTACGGCATTGTTGCTTCTACTGAAACTGCAGCGGCAATGATGCGCGGCAACACTGGTAAGAAGTTGATGCAAGACTCTATCGATCGCGCAATCCGCTTCCGTAAAGAGATCAAACGTCTAGAAGCAGAAAGCGACAGCTGGTTCTTCGATGTATGGCAACCAGAAAACATCGATACCACGGAATGTTGGAAACTAGACCCTAGCGACACATGGCACGGCTTCAAGAACATGGATGACAACCACATGTATCTTGACCCAATCAAAGTAACGCTACTGACTCCGGGGATGAATAAAGAAGGCGAACTAGAAGAATCAGGTATTCCTGCTTCGCTGGTGGCTAAATTCCTAGACGAGCGCGGCATCGTGGTAGAGAAAACAGGTCCATACAACTTGTTGTTCCTATTCTCAATCGGTATCGACAAATCAAAAGCAATGCAATTGCTACGCGGCCTAACTGAATTTAAACGTGGCTACGACTTGAACCTAACCATCAAGAGCTTCCTACCTTCACTATACAACGAAGACCCGAGCTTCTATGAAGGCATGCGTGTTCAAGAACTAGCACAAGCAATTCATGACCTAACTAAGAAATACAACCTACCAGAGCTAATGTACAAAGCGTTCGATGTACTTCCAGAAATGAAAGTAACACCACACGCAGCATGGCAAGAAGAGCTTCGTGGCAACATCGAAGAAATCAAACTGGAAGAAATGGTTGGCCGCGTAAGTGCGAACATGATCCTTCCTTACCCTCCAGGTGTGCCACTAGTACTTCCTGGTGAAATGGTGACTCAAGAGTCTCGCCCTGTGCTGGATTTCCTAGAGATGCTTTGTGAGATCGGTGCGCATTACCCAGGTTTCGAAACCGACATCCACGGTCTATACCAACAAAAAGATGGTAGCTACACCGTAAAAGTATTGAAGAACTAAGTTCCTCTCGAAGATGACGTCATTGGGAATGCAAGCATGCTCCACTCTTACGAGCTCAATGCGTCATCGAACAATAACGACATTTAGATATACCCCTAACTAATCTGTCGTAAAGAGAAGGGCAAGGATGCCCTGATCTTTTCTTCTATATATAGAAGAAACACTTTTCCAAGACTTCACCTGAAGTACCCCAAATAAAAAGCAAAGACCAAAAGAGCAGTTCGTCATCGTTCTGCTCTTTTTTTCATCTTTATATCGATAGAAAGAGAAAAAAGAACCAAGAGAGATAAGATCAGCAATCAAAATCACAAAGAAATCGGCGATCTTTTAATGCAGAAGTCAGGTGTTTCATCATGAAAAGATCCTCTGCAACCCGAAATATTAGACAAGATCGTTGAGTATCTATGCATAATGCTCGTTATTTGTGCGGTTGAAAGTTTTTTTGCAAAAAACGCTTGTGCTAATTTCTCAACCCCCTATACTGCGCATCCACCGACACGGAGTGAGACGAAAGTCACACAGCGAGTCGGAGAGAGAAAAAAGAATTTGAAAAAAATGCTTGACTCTCTCACGGTGTGAAGTAAGATACGCACCCCTAACGACGAGCAACTAAGTTGCTGAAAATGTTAGAAAAGCTCTTTAAAAATAAGAACCT
>NZ_JAWOQR010000025.1:0-38533 GCF_033337445.1 Vibrio sp. YT-15 | reverse complement strand
ACTCTTCAATTTAAGATTTTGTTCGGCTCAATGAATACTGAACATTACATAAGTAATGTTTGAATTGACTGTGCTGAATCCGAAGATTCAATGGTCACTTCGTATCATTGAAACCTAATTTGATACCGAGGTATCTAATTGGATTATCATCAACGAGTGCCCACACAGATTGATAGGTCTATATTGTTAAAGAACTTGCTTTGCGAGAAGTTTTTCTCTCAAAGCGGAGGTGCATTCTAGCGATTTAATTGACAGTGTCAAACACTTTTTCAATTTTATTTTCGTAGAAGCTTTTTACCTCTCCGACTCTGCTGAAGCCTTATCGCGTCTGCCGTGTCGGTGGATGCGCATTATAGGGAACTCAGATCCGTTCGCAACCCTTTTTTGAAAAAAAATGGAAAAAAATGACTGTTCGATGACTATTTCATCAAAAAAGCAAAAAAGAGGGTAAAAAACCCTCTTTTTCTGCCTTAAAAGCCGTATTTAAATGAATGCGTACGCGTCTGCGAACATACGTTCGCTCTTCGCTTTCTTGTTCTGAGTGAACTGTTCACGTGCTGCGCCAGCCATTTCAAAACGACCTGCAATATAGATATCGTAGTTTTCTAAGCTTTCGAAATCTTCAGCTACAGCTTGTAGCACGTTACCAACTTTACCTTGCCAGTCTGCAGGAGCTTCTTCTACTACTGGCACAAAGTGAACATTGGCAAACTTGTCGGCAATCTCGACCAGTTCGTCTTTAGCATAAAGCTGGCAGTTATCGCGCGCCCCCCAATATAAATAGATAGGATTGGTTTTATTCTGCGCTACGCAGTGATCCAGAATCGAGCGAACGTAACTGAAGCCTGTACCACCAGCAATTAATAATAATGGGCGTTCGCTTTCTTCTTGAACCCAAGCATCGCCATGTGGCGCATCAATTTCAATCTGACCATCAGTTTCAAGCGCCGCTTGCATTGCTTCGACAACTTCTTGTGCATAAGCGTTGTGTTCCGCCGCACCGATGTGCAGTTCAAGTTCACCTTCATGACGACAAGGGCTGCTTGCGATAGAGAAAGGACGTTTGTCTTTTTCACCCATCACCACCATTAGGTACTGACCCGCTTTAAAAGGCACTGGTGATTCTGGGTGAAGAAGGATTTGGTAAGTATTACAAGCTAACGGCTGAATAGACTTTACTTTACATTGGATGGTCATGGTGTTCCTCTCGCTTACTCGTCAAAAGTAAGCACTAAATTACTTTCTGTATAGGCTTGGCAAGGGAATATCCAACCTTGCTGTTGCTCTTTTTCGGTTAGCATCGGTTCGAGGTGATAGCTCACCTCGCCCGTTAGCTTTTTACACATGCACATGGCGCAAGCGCCAACTTGGCAACGGTGCGGGAAGCGAATATTGTTGTTGAGCGCAGCTTCCAACACCGTCTCCCCTTCTTTTACTTGGAACGTAACGTCCATTGGTAGAAGGTGGACTTGATGACTCATAGAATACCTAACTGGTCCCAAATCTCATCGACTTTAGCCACAAGTTTAGGATCTTTTTTGATAGGCGTGCCCCACTCGCGCGTGACTTCAGATTCGAACTTGTTGGTCGCATCCAGTCCTAATTTGGATGAACTCTCAGTCTTACCAAGCACTTGAATCGTGTCTCTATCTGGGTCCATTCGAGTTGTCACCGCCCAAATGATGTCATTCCAATCTCGTGCATTAACGTCATCGTCGCACAAAATGATGAATTTGTTATCCGTGTACTGAGCAAAGAAGCCCCATAGATATTCCATCAATTCTTGGGATTGACCAGCTTGGTCTTTCTTCATAGTCACGACAGCAAATTGGTTGTTTGCTGTAACTGGAAGATAGACGTCAACAATCTCAGGGCGTTGCTGTTTCAACTCATTTAGTTCTGCTTCGGTAATCGCTTTGCTGTCTCGCTCAGTGACCTCGGTTCGCGTCGCCAGCTCGGCATCCCATTTAATGGTCGCATCCAAGCCCATTTTGGAGCCAAGCCCAACCACTGGTGAAGCAAAGTCGAGCGAGTCGATTGGCGTGTTATCTATCATCAAGGTATCACGTACAGGATCCATATGCTCTGACATGGCTTTCACGACATCATTCCAATCTCGTGCGTTTACCGATTCATCGCACACAATAACAAACTTGGTATACATGAATTGACGTAAGAAAGACCACACGCCCATCATTACGCGCTTGGCATGTCCTGGGTACTGCTTCTTCATGGTGACGACGGCCATTCGGTACGAACAACCTTCTGGCGGAAGATAGAAGTCTTCAACCTCTGGGAATTGCTTTTGCAGAATAGGCACAAACACTTCGTTTAATGCCACACCCAATACAGCTGGTTCATCTGGCGGACGACCTGTGTAGGTGCTGTGATAAATAGGGTCTTTACGCATAGTAATGTGCGTAATAGTAAATACGTGGTGCTTTTCTTTTTCGTTATAGTAGCCAGTGTGGTCACCGTAAGGACCTTCATCAGCAAACTCGTTCGGGTCGATATAGCCTTCCATCACGATTTCCGCGCTCGCTGGCACTTCCAAATCGTTGCTGACTGACTTCACGACTTCCGTTTTGCTTCCACGTAGCAAACCTGCAAATGCGTATTCCGATAGCGTATCTGGCACTGGTGTTACTGCGCCAAGAATGGTTGCTGGGTCTGCACCAAACGCGACCGAAACTGGGAAAGGTTTACCTGGGTTGGTTTCCATCCAATCGCGCAGATCAAGCGCACCACCACGATGGGCTAACCAACGCATGATGATTTTGTTCTTGGCAATTTTCTGCTGACGGTAAATGCCTAGGTTCTGACGTTTCTTATTTGGACCTTTGGTTACGGTTAAGCCCCAAGTAAGCAGCGGCGCTACATCTTCTGCCCAGCAGCTCATTACCGGAATTTTATCCAAGTCGACTTCATCACCTTGCCAAACAATGTCTTGGCATGGTGCTTTACGTAAACGCTTAGCCGGCATGTTCAATACTTGTTTGAACACAGGCAGTTTTTCTAAAGCGTCTTTGAAGCCTTTTGGTGGCTCAGGTTCTTTTAAATAAGCCAGCAGCTTACCGACTTCTCTTAATTCTTTAACGTCTTCACGTCCCATGCCGATTGCGACACGCTCTGGTGTACCAAACAGGTTCGTCAAAACAGGTACGTCGTAGCCGATTGGGTTCTCAAACAACAGCGCAGGTCCACCAGCACGCAAGGTGCGGTCGCTGATTTCTGTCATTTCATAAGCGGGATCGACAGGGTGAGTGATGCGTTTAAGTCGACCTTTCTGTTCTAGTTGGTCGATAAATTCGCGTAAATCCTTAAAACTCATAGGCCTTCATGCTGGCTGATTAAACTGTCCGCAGTATAACAAATAGGAGGACGCTAAGATCCTCCTATTTTGTGTGGGTATGTGAGCAAGATTACTTTAATACTTGTTCAATCTGCCGCGTCTTTATCTGATGGTTCGAAGATACTAACTCTTCCAACCAGGTTTGATGCCCTTGTTGAGCAAGCTCTCGAGCAACCATGGTTGCTTCTTCTGATAACGCCATTTTTCTAACTAGAAACTGCTTTACTTGCGGAGATAGAGGGTTAGATTTTGTAAGTAGACTAATAGCTTCTGGCTTGAGTGATGGGTTAACTGTGGCATTCATCAATTGCTGAATGGAAAAAACGTCTCCAACCGCAGCTAAACGCTCAAGTTCGGACTGGCTGTTGTAATCAGCTTTCATCCGCCAGAGTAAGTTGTACACTTCCTCATCCTGACTAACTTGTGCCAACCTGACTATCACGGCCGTCGATGGTAACCAACTGGTCACATTTGCTTTGGTTAACTGGGCCGTTAATGCAGCAAGCGCATTGGGTGATAAGCTGTCTAACTCTCGAATCAAAAGCGCTTCACGCGCTTGAGCTTGTTGAGATGGCCCTGTAAGCCATTGCTTTAAGTTAAGCTCTCTTCGTTCAGCTTGTAAGACAAAGTCCAAGGTACTTTGGTCTTGTTTCCAACGCTTAATCAAGCGACTCGCAATAACGGGAAAGTTAAAAGCGGGTACACTAAATTCATACCCATCACCTCGCTCTAACACTTGATAAGTCGGGGTCATACGGATCTGGGACTCAACAAACAGAGCCATTCGAGGCGTGAGAATCACATCTTGCTTTTCAAGCTTTTCCAATAATTGAAAGCGCACCACCTCTTGTTGAGGCAAAGCAAGTCTATCAAGGGCAAATTTAAGCGAGTCGACTTCATCTCTGACAGCGTAATCAAGCAGTTCAGAGACTTTAGTCTGTATTTGAGTATCCTGAAGCCACTGTTCTACTACAGACTCATGCATTTCCTTGGCAGATAATGTCGCAGGTAGAGTGATAAGTGACAAGCTCAGGAGTAATGACGACAACATTCCTTGTTGCATGTTAACCTCCCGATAACATTTCCTTCATTCTGATACTTCTATCGGGAGAAAGCAATAAAAAAGCCACCGATATACGGTGGCTTTTCGCAGAATAACTAATCTGAGACTATTGACGACGCATCGCATCGAAGAACTCATCGTTGGTCTTCGTCATCGCTAGCTTATCGATTAGGAACTCCATTGCGTCGATTTCGCCCATTGGGTGAACGATCTTACGCAGAATCCACATCTTCTGTAGTTCGTCAGTCTTCGTCAGTAGCTCTTCACGACGTGTACCTGAGCGGTTAAAGTCAATCGCAGGGAATACACGCTTCTCAGCAATCTTACGGTTCAAGTGCAGTTCCATGTTACCTGTACCCTTGAACTCTTCGTAGATAACTTCATCCATTTTAGAACCAGTATCTACTAGTGCCGTTGCAATGATAGTTAGGCTGCCGCCTTCTTCTACGTTACGTGCAGCACCGAAGAAACGCTTAGGACGATGTAATGCGTTTGCATCCACACCACCTGTTAGTACTTTACCTGATGAAGGCACTACGGTGTTGTAAGCACGAGCTAGGCGAGTGATAGAGTCAAGCAAGATAACCACGTCTTTCTTATGTTCAACAAGACGTTTTGCTTTCTCGATCACCATTTCCGCTACTTGTACGTGACGAGATGCTGGCTCATCGAAAGTCGACGCAACCACTTCACCTTTAACTAGGCGTTGCATCTCGGTTACTTCTTCTGGACGTTCGTCGATAAGAAGAACCATCAACTCACACTCTGGGTGGTTGTACGCGATGCTTTGCGCGATGTTTTGCAGAAGCATTGTTTTACCCGCTTTAGGCGGAGCAACAATCAGACCACGTTGACCTTTACCGATTGGCGATGCCAAGTCTAAAACACGTGCTGTAATGTCTTCTGTTGAACCGTTACCACGCTCCATCACCATGCGCTCATTCGCATGTAGAGGGGTAAGGTTTTCAAATAGGATCTTGTTACGGGCGTTGTCTGGTTTATCGTCGTTAACGGTATTGACTTTTAGAAGGGCAAAATAACGTTCACCGTCTTTTGGTGGACGAATTTTACCAGCGATAGAGTCACCAGTACGTAGGTTAAAGCGACGAATCTGACTTGGTGATACGTAGATATCGTCCGGACCCGCAAGGTATGAACTATCTGCACTGCGTAGGAAACCAAAGCCGTCTTGCAGAATTTCCAGAACCCCATCGCCAAAGATGTCTTCGCCGCCTTTAGCGTGCGCTTTTAAAATCGCGAAGATGATGTCTTGTTTTCTTAAGCGAGCTAGGTTCTCTAATCCTAAGCTTTCGCCCAGTTTTACAAGGTCAGACACAGGTCTGTTCTTCAGTTCGGTAAGGTTCATGGTGGTGGATTCTTGTTTAGTCAAAATAAGATCTGTTTTCTAGTTAAGATGGATTTGGTCTCAGGATCGACCAAGAAGAGAAATTTGTTCAATTAACGCGCGATAAGTTAGCACTAATTAGTATTCTAGTCCAGAGTTAGAAAAACAAAACCGTGCATTGTAACTTTGCACGGTTTTATCTGTAATCACTTGGTGATTATAAGTTTGCGTCTAGGAACTCTTTTAGTTGAGTTTTAGACAGAGCACCTACTTTCGTTGCCGCTACGTTACCATCTTTAAATAGTAATAGCGTTGGAATGCCGCGAATACCAAACTTAGGTGGTGTACCTGCGTTATGGTCGATGTTTAGTTTACCGATAGTGAGTTTGCCTTCGTACTCGTCTGCGATTTCGTCCAAAATAGGAGCGATCATTTTACAAGGACCACACCATTCTGCCCAAAAATCCACTAGAACCGGGCCTGCAGCGTTGATTACATCGTTTTCAAAACCGTCATCAGTTAGCTGCAAAATCTTATCACTCATCTTCCACTCCAATGTGTTTTTCGAAACTGGTTGGATGATAACCAGTAATTAGATGCCCTATTGGAATGTATTTACTTTCGTATTGCAAGCTTTAGCTGATATTCTATAGCCATGAAAAAGACGCATATCACAGAGCAAAAGTTCGCCGATTTGGGCTTAAAGCCCCAAGTTATTGAAGGATTGGACAAAAAAGGGTTCGAATTTTGTACCCCTATCCAAGCCTTGGCGTTGCCGGTCCTGCTCACCGGCCAAGACATCGCAGGCCAGGCCCAAACGGGTACTGGTAAAACGCTCGCGTTTCTTACTGCTACGTTCAACCACCTTCTGACGACTCCGGAACATGAAGGTCGTAAGCCTACACAGCCACGCGCAATTATTATGGCGCCTACACGTGAGCTCGCTATTCAGATTTACAATGATGCAGAATCATTAACTGAAAGCACAGGTCTAAAAACCGCTCTAGCTTACGGTGGTGAAAGCTACGACAAGCAACTTGCGAAACTGCAAGACGGCGTAGATATTCTGATCGGAACAACAGGCCGTATCATCGATTTCTACAAACAGCGCGTATTTAACCTCAACAACATTCAAGCTGTTGTTCTGGACGAAGCCGACCGCATGTTCGATCTTGGCTTTATTAAAGACATTCGCTTCTTGTTCCGTCGTATGCCTGAGCCAAAAGAGCGTTTGAACATGCTGTTCTCAGCAACGCTGTCTTACCGCGTTCAAGAACTGGCATTCGAACACATGAATACTCCTGAGCATGTCGTTGTCGAACCAGAACAAAAAACTGGCCACCGTATCCAGGAAGAGCTTTTCTATCCTTCGAATGAAGACAAAATGGCGCTGCTTCAAACACTAATTGAAGAAGAGTGGCCAGATCGCGCTATCATTTTTGCCAATACCAAGCATAAGTGTGAATCGGTTTGGGGTCATTTGGCTGCCGATGGACACCGTGTAGGCCTTCTTACTGGCGATGTACCGCAGAAGAAGCGTGAGAAGATTCTTGAGCAATTCACCAAAGGTGATGTCGACATCCTAGTTGCAACTGACGTTGCAGCGCGTGGCCTGCATATTCCTCAGGTAACGCACGTTTTCAACTACGACCTTCCTGACGACTGTGAAGATTATGTTCACCGTATTGGCCGTACTGGTCGCGCTGGTGCGAGCGGTCATTCGATCAGTTTTGCTTGTGAAGAGTACGCGGTTAACCTACCAGCAATCGAAGAATACATTGAGCATACAATCCCAGTTTCAGAGTACGATTCGTCGGCACTGATTCAAGATCTACCGGCTCCGATTCGTATGCGTGCACCACGCAACCAACAGCGCCGCACGAATACTGGCGGTACCCGCTCTGGTTCTGGTAACCGTAAGCCGCAGGGACGTCGTCCACGCCAACCGCGTCAATCGGCACCAAAACAATCGTAATAGGAAACTGAGTTCGTTTTATGAGTCAAGCAGGATCATCACCGCTATATGCCGCCATCGACCTCGGGTCGAACAGTTTTCACATGCTCGTTGTGCGTCACATCGATGGCAGCGTTCAAACAATGGCTAAAATTAAGCGCAAAGTTCGTCTAGCAGCGGGCTTAGATGAACATAATTCTCTTAGTATGGAAGCTATGCAGCGAGGATGGGACTGCTTAAGTCTATTTGCGGAACGCTTGCAGGACATTCCTAAACAAAACATTCGCATCGTCGGTACTGCAACATTACGTACCGCGACCAATGTAGATGTGTTTTTAGAAAAGGCTAACCAAATTCTAGGCCAGCCTATCGAAGTGATTACTGGTGAAGAAGAAGCTGCCACTATCTATAAAGGTGTCGCTCACACCTCTGGCGGTAGTGGTCGTCGCCTTGTAGTCGATATCGGTGGAGCAAGTACCGAACTGATTATCGGGGAAGGTTTCGAAGCCAAAGCACTGACCAGCTTAAAAATGGGCTGCGTGACTTGGCTTGAAAACTTCTTTAAAGATCGCCAATTGAATGCTCGTAACTTTGACGCGGCAATTGAAGGAGCGAAACAGACCATCCAGCCGATTTTAGAACGTTATACAGAAATTGGTTGGGATGTGTGTGTTGGTGCATCAGGCACTGTTCAGGCATTGCAAGAGATAATGCTGGCGCAAGGCATGGACGAAGTAATCACTCACTCCAAACTCAAGCGTCTACAGAAGCAAGCCATGTTGGCCGACCATTTAGAAGAGCTCGATATTGAAGGCTTAACACTTGAACGTGCATTAGTGTTCCCTAGTGGCCTCTCTATTTTGATTGCCGTTTTTGAATTGCTTGAAATCGATGCTATGACACTGGCTGGCGGCGCACTACGCGAAGGCTTAGTGTATGAGATGGTTGAAGAGCTTCGTCAAGAAGACATTCGTGCCCGCACTATCGCTAGCGTACAAAATCGTTATCAGCTCGATCACCAATACGGTGAACAAGTCGCTAGTCTGGCACACACGCTTTTACAGCAAGCTGGGGGCGATGAGTGGATTACAGAGCCTCAGGGCAAGATATTACTCGAGACCGCCGCAAAACTGCATGAAATTGGCTTAACTATCGATTTCAAAAAAGGCGGAGAGCATAGTGCTTACTTGCTGCAGAATTTGGATCTGCCTGGTTACACGCGCGCGCAGAAGTTCTTTATTGGTGAAGTGGCTCGTCGCTATCGCGAACAGCTCACTTCTTTACCTGAGCAGCATGCATTATCAGGCTCGAGTGCAAAACGAGTATTGAGATTGTTGCGTCTTGCGGTTCTGCTCAGCCATCGTCGCAATCCTGATCTAGAGCCAAATGTGACTCTAACGGTTGAAGGCGACAATCTAACGTTACACATTGATGCGCAATGGCTAGAGAAAAACCCACTGACTGCGGCTGAGTTGGAAATTGAATCCAACCGTCAGACAGATATCGGCTGGCCATTAAATATCGTAGCAAAATAAGCGAATATCACTGCCTTACAATACTAAAGCCCAGGCGTTCGCTTGGGCTTTTTTGCTTCTACTTCCCCTACAAAACGTGCTGCCCAGCAAAAATTTCAGCTTCTCCGCTCTACATCGAAAAACAGCCATGCTTTATTGATAAACACAATTTAGCCAACCAAGATGCACCATCATGAAAACCGTTTTAATGACTGGCTTAACTGGCACTCTCGCCCCAAAAGTCGCTCATCAGTTTCACATACGCGGCTGGAACATATTGGAGTGGAATCACCACCAAATCTCACCAGATGATCCAGAGCAAAGTGAGCAATTTTGGCAGCAGCACCACATTGATGCGGTGTGCCATATAGCGATGGGGAGTGAAGCATGGGCAGCATGGCTCGGTGAACACTGCAAACAGCGCAACATTCCTTACCTCTTTGTCAGCACAGCAATGGTATTTGATGCCACAAAAAACGGGCCTTATGGCATCTTTGAAGAAAGAAACACCCAAGATGATTACGGCAAATACAAAGTTCGTTGTGAAGATGCAATCTGGCAAGCAAATCCAGATGCGATGGTTGCTCGAATTGGTTGGCAGCTCCATCACCAAGCAGAAGGCAATAACATGTTGGCGCATCTCGACCGCCAATATGAAGAGAACGGCGTTATTACCGCTAGCACGGCTTGGTATCCTGCGACTTCTCATATGGACGATACTGCACTCGCCTTTTTGCAGCTTATTGAGCGGAACGAAGCCGGTTTATATCACCTTGATAGCAACTTAAAAGATAAGTGGAATTTCTACGAACTCGTTTGTGCACTCAAACAGCATTACAACAAACCATGGCAAGTGCTGCCAAGCAATGACTATCACCATGACCAACGTCTAACCGATGAACGAATTGCCTTGCCGCCATTGAGTGAACGTTTCACCAAGCCAGAGCAAATCCAGCAAGCTGGCATCATAGGAATCAACTGGGGACGCACGCACATTCCGCACTATAGAAACAATGGTGTTGCAGTCACGACGTTATGTGCCAACCAAATAGAACCTCTTCAGCAAGCGTGCAGTGAAGAAGCAATCCCAAAGGCAGAAACGAACATCAGCGCACTCAAACTACTTGATATCGTGACCATCGCGACACCTGCGCATACTCATGCAGAGATCATAAAGACGTTAGGTTCAACCAAGCTTATCTGTGAAAAGCCATTGTTGGGATTGAATTCCGACATCACTCACTGGCAGCAACCGAACGCCAACCTATTGGTTAATTACGCCTTTGCTCAGCTAAATACCGCCAAGACAATAGAGGAGTGGCTCACTTCGCAAACCCAACCTTGTGTGGTCAATCTAGTCACCCAGGTTAACCTACCGGGCACCTTCACACTCAAAGAGTGGTTTCTTGAAACAGCTAGCCACCCTATCTCCTGGTTGCTGCACTGCTTTGGAGACTACTCTCAGTCGACACTGACTGAGAAAAACGGCCAACTGATCGTTGAGCTGCAATGTGGCGACCACCAGCTAAGATTTGTATTTGAATTAACTGGTGAGCTAGGCATCGAGCACAATCTAACGATTCAATCCAACCAGACTTTAACCAGCAAAGGCTACTATCGTGTCGGCGAAAAATGGCGTTTCGAGCCCATTCTCGTTAATGGCAACGCGATAAATGATGGAGAGTACAGCGAGTCTGATTGCTGGCAGGACGCCAATCAACGCAGTGTCGGTTTGATGTTGGCGATGTTCAATCAAAGCATCAGCTGGGATAACGGCCTGCAACTTGGCGCCTTCGATGCGCAAAAAGCCATTTTGATTGAGAAGATGCTCTGTTAGCCATTTCACCAGCGAGCTTCCTCTACGTGCCGTACCTTCGATTAAAAGGTCTCACTCGGGACCTTTTTTACTGCTCATTTTTACCTTCGTACAGCTCAGGGAGCTTTTGGACACCTATGATCTAATTGCTCCCCACGCTGTACAAAACCCTCTAAATCCCAGTAAGCAGGTACAAAAAAGCCGCTTGATTTAAGCAAGCGGCTTTCGGGGTTCCCACTGATATTAAGACTGAACGCTTGTCGTCACCTTAAAGTCAGGGTTCACCGCAGTCAGCTTCTTAATGAGGTAATTCAGTAATACGCCGTACATCGGAACGAACAAACCAAGACTGATAATCAGTTTGAAGCCGTAATCCACCAGCGCGATTTCCGTCCAATGCTCTGCCATAAATGGATCTGGGCTTTGATAGAACGCAATGGCGAAGAAAGCGATGGTATCAAGTGCATTACCGAAAAGCGTTGAACACGTTGGTGCCACCCACCATTGCTTCATTTGACGTAGGCGGTTGAACACGTGCACATCCATGATCTGACCAAGTAGGTACGCCATGAAGCTAGCAATCGCGATACGAGCAACGAATAAGTTAAATTCCCCTAGGTGACCAAAACCTTGGAATTGACCTTCGAAGAACACCACCGATAAGAAGTAAGACACTGCCAAAGCAGGCAACATCACTAAGAAGATGATCTTACGCGCCAACTGAGCACCGAAAATACGCACAGTTAAATCAGTCGCTAGGAATATAAATGGGAAAGTGAATGCGCCCCAAGTGGTATGGAAACCGAAAATAGTAAACGGTAGCTGAACTAGGTAATTGCTAGATGCAATAATGACTAGGTGGAATAGAACCAGATAGATAAGGGCGTTGCGCTGCTGCGCAGGGGTAAAGTTACTCATGCGATACCTTTTTAGTTTGGTTTGGGGGTGAGGGAACCCAAATCGAGTCACTGAATAAAGTGGCTCTTACCAACAATGTAAAATGAAAAATAAACTGGCTTGGCTCATTCTGAGCGAAGCGGTGGGCGATTATACATTAACCACTTTTCGCCGCAAGTCGTCTGTTTTACGCAAACGTTTAAGCATAAAAAAGGGTGTTTCATGTGAAACACCCTTTCAAGAAAAATTCTATTTTTAGAAGCCGCGCTGGAACAATCCTGCAAGATAATCCAACTCTTCCCTGCTCTCTTCAATCGCTAACGCTTCAAACCAAATCGCTTCGCTGTAATGCTCTGCTTTCATAAACAGTCGGCAACCTTCAAAGTCGATCAGCCAAGAGTGAATGTCCGCATCCCACTGCTTTTCCACCACAGTAGCAGAAAGCAAGACAACTAAACGCTCACCTAAAGCAGGAAAGCTATCAAGGTCAAAGCTCGGCGCGGTAATGATTAAGCGCCCTTCTTGTGCCATGTAGTCCGCTAAGCCAAATTCCTTTTGCATCTTGGTTCCTTATCCATGGTGAGTAATGTGTTCTTGAATCAAATCAAGGAATGGGTCGGCGTACTTCTCCAGTTTGCGTTGACCAACACCGCTGACTGCCAGCATTTCGCCGTAAGACGTTGGCAGAATTTCCGCCATATCAATCAAAGTCGCGTCACTGAAGACCACGTATGGTGGCAAACCATCTTCATCAGCAATCGACTTACGCAACTTACGTAACTTAGCAAACAGCTTCTTATCGTAGTTCTTGCTGGTCAATTTATCTGACTTCGCCGCACGTGCTGCGGTGTCTAAACGTGGAACCGCTAACTCTAGGGTCACATCGCCACGCAAAAGCGGACGCGCTTCTTCGGTTAATTGCAGCGTTGAGTTACGCGTGATGTTTTGAAACAACAGCCCTTTGTGGATTAACTGACGGAAGATACTCACCCAGTAATCGTGGCTGTGGTCGCGCCCTATCGCGTAGGTAGAAATCTTATCGTGCCCGTTTTCACGTACACGAATGTTTTGCATGCCACGTAACACTTCTACCACGTAGCCCATACCAAAGCTCTGATTCACTCGGTACACACAAGACAACGCCTTACGTGCTTCTTCTGTTGCATCAAAGTGCTTCGGTGGATCTAAGCAAATATCGCAGTTGCCACATGGCTTCTCACGATACTCACCAAAGTAATTCAATAGCACCTGACGACGACAAGTCTGCGCCTCAGCAAAGGCACTCATCGCATTCAGTTTGTGGGTTTCCACCTGCTTCTGTGGACCATCGTCTTTCTCATCCAACATACGGCGCAGCCAACTGATGTCCGCTGGGTCATACAACATCATCGCTTCTGCAGGTAAACCATCACGCCCTGCACGACCCGTTTCCTGGTAGTAAGACTCGATGTTGCGCGGGATATCAAAGTGAACCACAAAACGCACGTTTGGTTTGTTGATGCCCATACCGAATGCCACGGTCGCCACTACAATTTGGATGTCATCACGTTGGAAAGCTTCTTGAACGTAAGCGCGCTCATCAGCGTCCATACCGGCGTGATAACCAGCAGCACGAATGTGGTTGTTGCACAGCTTCTCGGTCACCATCTCAACTTTCTTACGGCTACCACAATAGATGATGCCGCAGTTACCCTTTTGGGTTTCAAGATAACGAACGATTTGCGAAACCGGCTTGTGCTTCTCAACTAAGTTGTAGCGAATGTTAGGACGGTCGAAGCTGCCTAGGTAAACCTCTGGATTATTCAGTTGCAGACGTTCAAGAATATCTCGGCGCGTTGCGTCATCTGCGGTCGCCGTCAGCGCCATAAATGGCACATGGGAAAACTGCTGCTTAAGTTGACCAAGCGCGGCATATTCTGGACGGAAGTCGTGTCCCCACTGGGAAATACAGTGCGCTTCATCGACGGCAATCATCGATAGCGGCAAGTTTTCCAAGCGCTCAATGAAATCACGCATCAATACGCGTTCTGGCGAGACGTACACCAACTTAAGATGACCAGTGTGCATACGGTTATACACGCTGAGCAGTTCTTCACGAGGCATGGTCGAGTTAATGCATTCAGCCGCTACACCGTTGGCTTTAAGCTGGTCCACTTGGTCTTTCATCAGCGAAATAAGCGGAGAAATCACCAAAGTAATACCAGAGCGAACCAAAGCAGGGATTTGATAACACAGCGACTTACCGCCACCAGTAGGCAGGATAACTAAGCTGTCGCGACCTTCTACCGCAGCATCAATCACCAACTGCTGACCATCACGGAACTCTTGGTAACCAAACACATCCTCCAACACACGTTGAGGCGTTACAGGCGAATCAGATTGTTCGGCTAACAAGGTCGAGGTCATGAAAAGTCTCAGATTGGGTCTTAAAAAAGAGGTGCTTATGCATACCACTGGCACACAAAGTGAGGGCACATTGTAATGGGGTTTCATGGTGAATAAAACCGCAAATTGTTAGGTGTTTCGCATCACGACTCGTATACTGATTTTCTGCTCTATAAAACACACAATTAGGTGACACTTCATGACACCAGAAGACGAACAACAACGCGCGCGGCAAGGTATCTTGCTAGCGATTGGTGCGTATACCATGTGGGGCATTGCGCCGATGTACTTTAAGTCCATCGCACAAGTATCTCCTTTGGAAATTTTAAGCCACCGAGTGATATGGTCTTTCTTTTTGCTTGCTGCACTCCTCCATTTTGGCCGTCACTGGCGCTCGGCTTACCACATCGCGAAAGACAAAACGAAAATCGCTTACCTGATCGCAAGTTCCATGCTAATTGGCGGCAATTGGTTGATTTTCATTTGGGCGGTAAACTCGAATCATATGCTCGACGCCAGCTTAGGTTATTACATTAACCCACTGATCAACGTCTTACTCGGGATGGTATTTTTGGGAGAGAGACTGCGTAAATTACAGTGGTTCGCGGTTGTATTGGCAGGTTGTGGCGTACTCGTTCAACTGATTGTATTTGGCTCCGTACCTGTTGTTGCGATGGCGTTAGCAATGAGCTTCGGCTTTTATGGCTTATTAAGAAAGAAAGTCAGTGTCGATGCAAAAACTGGCTTGTTTATCGAGACATTACTTCTACTGCCAGTGGCCGCTGTTTATTTGCTTTTTATTGCCGATACACCAACCTCAAATATGCTTACGAATCCACTTACGTTAAATAGTTTGTTGATCGCGGCTGGGGTTATAACAACCCTGCCACTGCTGTGCTTTACGGGTGCAGCAACAAGACTCAAATTATCGACTTTGGGCTTTTTCCAATATATAGGCCCAAGCTTAATGTTTTTACTTGCAGTATTGATGTATGGCGAACCCTTTACCATGGATAAAGCGATCACTTTCGTCTTTATTTGGGGAGCACTAGTCGTGTTTAGCTTTGATGGATTACGTAATAACCGTCGCTCACGCCGAATCGTTCAGCCACAGTGATCGTTTTTTACAAGACAAGTTAGAAATTGCCAGATAAGCTTGGTCATAATGTGACCAAGCTTTTTTATTTAATGGAACATATTCAGTACTACGCAACCGACCATGACAACTTGAGTCTAATAGAGGCGAAATACCAGAAATTTGCTTTTCAAAGGCATTACCATCTGGATTTTCATCTCGGCCTGATCACGCATGGCGCGCAGAAGTTCCAATACCAAGGTAACAGCCACCAAGTTGGTCACGGGCAAATAGTGATTATGCCGCCAGATGAGCTGCACGACGGGCAATCTAAGCTCGAAAGTGGCTATGAAGTGAATGTATTTGCGATCGAACCTCACCTATTGAGCGATCTGGCTGATCTTAAGCAAAACGGTCAAATAATACACTTCAACGAGCTGATCATCTCGGATCCACAGATATTTTCACAACTTAGTAACTTACATGGGCTACTTCGTCGTGAAAATCTCAGCCAACTCACCAAAGATTGCCTTCCTTTTGAAGGATTTAACCAGCTTTTTGATCGCTACGGATCGCTTGAGCGACAAAAAGTGGTGCCGTTAGGAAATCAATCACTTGGAACGTTAAAAGATTATCTAATGGCAAACCTTGACCAAGCGGTGCGTTTGGATTCACTTTCAGAGCTGTGCCAACTGAGCCCAACTCAGTTCCAGCGCCACTTTAAAGCGCAAACTGGTATGACGCCTTATGCATGGTTCGCACGCCTGCGCCTTGAACAAGGCATGAAGTTACTGCAAGCTGGTCAATGTGGTACCGACGTCGCCCATCAAATCGGTTTCTACGATCAAGCGCATTTCAGCAAAGCGTTTAAGCAGACCTACGGTGTTTCCCCTTCTCAAGTGACTCGTTAATTTCATTTACCGAGAAAGCTGTCAGTTTTTTACAAGCGCCATAGGTGACTTACCACGACAATAGCCGCATTGGTTATATTTGAGATGTGTTATGAATGAATCCACCATATTGCTGACGCTTGCCAGCATTCACTTTATTGCCCTAATGAGTCCAGGTCCGGACTTTGCGTTGGTCGTACAAAACGCGACGCGTCATGGTCGTCAAACTGGCTTGTACATTGCGTTGGGATTGTCTGTCGGTATTTTGCTGCACTCTTTATTCAGCCTGACAGGCGTGAGTTATATCGTCCACCAGCACCCAGTATTGTATTCGGTGGTGCAACTGCTCGGTGGTAGTTATCTGCTCTATTTAGGTATTGGTGCATTGCGCGCCGTGATCTCGATGATCAAAAACCCACAGGCGGATCAACCTAAGAAGCAAAACAACCTAGTGATCAGTAATAAGCGTCAGGCATTTGCGAAAGGATTTGCGACCAACATTCTTAACCCGAAAGCCTTGGTGTTCTTTATCAGTTTGATGTCGAGCTTAGTCCCTGCTGGTATGTCGATCACTAGCAAAGGTATTGCTTTGGTCATCTTGTTTGGCTTGTCGCTATTTTGGTTCTCTAGCCTTGCGTGGATGCTGTCAACACAGCGCTTACAACGCAAATTGCAACAAGCAGGCATCTACATCGACGGTCTGTGTGGCGTGGTATTTACTCTCGTGGGTGGCAGTATTTTGTACCAAACCATCAGCACTTTTATCGGATAAAGTACTGATTTAAAAGCGTAGCACAATCGACATTTCTAAGATTGCTGACTCGACGTGACTCTTCATGACTGCCAAGCTGAAAGCACAAAACTGGCAACATGGAGAGTCATCATGCATTGGACGTTCAACCGACTCGTGACCACGGGTCTTTTTCTTACTTCCCCACTCGTCTTATCTACCTCAGCCTTTGCTAACCAAGCAGCAGATGCGGTTGCACCGGAGCACAGTACTGGCTTCGAGCAAAAGCAATTGGTCAAAGCCAAAGATTATATGGTCACTGCAGCCAACCCACTTGCCACCCAAGCTGGGGCAGACGTTCTTGCACAAGGTGGTAATGCTATTGATGCCATGGTTGCCGTACAACTGATGCTGGGCTTGGTAGAACCGCAATCTTCAGGTATTGGTGGCGGTGCCTTCTTAGTGTATTGGGACAGTGAGAAACAAAAACTGACTACGTATGATGGACGCGAAACCGCACCGCTCGCCGCGACGCCGAAACTCTTCCTAGATGACAAAGGACAACCTCTGCAATTTTACGATGCGGTTGTCGGTGGGCGTTCCGTTGCTACTCCTGGCACAGTGAAACTACTGTGGGACACGCACCAGAAATACGGCAAGTTGGAATGGAAGAAGATCATCCAACCTGTGATTACCTTGGCTGAGCAAGGTTTCGAGGTCAGTCCTCGTCTCGCGAGCCTGATTGAGAAAGATGCCAAGCGCCTATCACGCTTCCCTGCAACTAAGGCTTACTTCTTTAATTCAGATGGCTCACCAAAAGCCGAAGGCACGTTGTTGAAGAACCCTGAATACGCGCAAACTCTGACGGCAATTGCAGAGCAAGGGGCAAAAGCTTTCTATCAAGGCGATATCGCTACAGACATCATCAAGACAGTACAGAATGCACCGGGCAATCCTGGCGTATTGGCACAACCTGACTTTGATGCGTTCCAAATCAAGCAACGTGAACCGGTTTGTGCGGCTTACCAAAGCTATGATATCTGCGGCATGGGACCACCTAGCTCTGGCGCATTGACGGTTGGACAGATTCTCGCGATCACCGAGCAATACGATCTTAAAGGTTGGGGAGCCGAAAGCGCGAAATCATGGCAAGTGATCGCCGATGCATCGCGCCTTGCGTTCGCGGATCGTGGTAAATACATGGCTGACCAAGATTATGTGCCAATGCCAACCGAAGGCTTGCTTGATAAAGATTACCTCAAACAACGTGCTGAGCTCATTCAAGTCGGTAAAGCCTTGAGTAAGGCTGAAGCCGGTAATCCTCCTTGGTCGCACGCCATGAACTTAAGCATGGACCAATCGATCGAGCTGCCTTCCACCAGCCATTTCAATATCGTCGATAAGCAAGGCAATGTGGTCTCAATGACAACAACCATCGAGAACGCCTTTGGCTCACGCTTGATGGTACGCGGCTTCTTGCTCAATAACGAACTGACCGATTTCTCTTTCCGCACGCATCAAGATGGTGTGCCAATCGCGAACCGCTTAGAACCGGGAAAACGCCCACGTTCATCCATGGCACCAACCATTATGATGAAGGATGACAAACCTTACATGGCAATTGGCTCACCAGGTGGCAGCCGCATTATTGGTTACGTCGCACAAGCCATTATCGCCCACACGCAATGGGATATGGACATCCAAAGCGCGATTAATCAGCCACGATTGCTGAACCGTTTTGGCACCTTAGATATTGAGCAAGGTACCGCCGCAGAGGGCTTACAGCCTGCTCTGGAGAAGATGGGTTTTAAAACCGATGTTCGGGATTTGAACTCTGGTCTGCATGCGATACGAATAACAAAAGACGGTCTTGAAGGCGCTGCGGATCCAAGACGTGAAGGTGCCGCTATCGGGCAGTAAGAGTCTTTCGCTCGACCCTTTGTGCGAGATCTCTCACAAAGGGTTGAGCAAACCTCTCTTTTTTAATGGTAAAACCGTACAGAAAAGAGCATAAGCCATTGAATTTGATACTCATGTATCTTTTTTGAACGCTAAGAGAGTTAAAAAATGTGAGATTAGCCCGTTGTTGGAAATCGTTAAACACGTAATATTAAACCTGTCGGAAGGATGCTGACACGGAACAGGAAACACCACGGACTTGGTGAACTTCAGGAAGAAGAAACGGTTATTCAGGATGAATAGTCGGGCATGGATTGCAAAATTGGACATTGAACGGAATCAATAGTGACTAGGATGGTTGCTACTAAGGACGGGAAATGGACACCTCTGGACGAGGCAAGGATTTGAACATCAGGATGATGTCAGGGACACCGCTCAGGGAACAAGTGATGAGAGCTAACGAGGATAGTTAGCAGACCAGGATAAGGTCATTAAGGACACCGCTAGGAAGGCGACGTAAGGATTAAGCTGACGGATTCAGCACACTATCATGGATTAGATGCATGGAGCACTCTTAGTAGCCGGATTGCTGCGAGTAAGACTATAACCCCGATGGGCGCAAGCCCTCGGGGTTTTTCTTTGCCTAAAGTTTTTCTCATCTGCACCGTTAAATCGCGCTTTCGAATTCCATTTTTTACTGCTTTATCGACGCCAAAACCGCACAAACAAAAAGAGCCGCCGAAGCAGCTCTTAAGTTGATGATACCAATCAGAGTAAATAAGTGATCAGAAATAGCGTAGGGAAAATGCTTGAGAACAAGGCGCAATTTTTCGATAAGTAGTTATTCTACAATCAAAAATTGCAACGCAGTTATCGAGTATTTTAACAAGCTAGAATGACCAGTTATTTACTACGATTGGTATGAGTTTTGGTCAAGCCTTACAGTTTCTCTAGTCGTGCGTAAGCAGTTACCAACCATTTGATGCCTTCACCGTTAAAGGCAATCTGTACACGGCTTTGTGGACCACTGCCTTCGAAGTTGATGATGGTGCCTTCACCAAACTTTGGATGCATCACACGAGAACCTAGCGTAAAGCCGGTTTCATTAAAGCTCTCTTTCACAACAGTTTGGCTAAATCGACCACTGCTTGAAGGACGGCTAACTTGCGCCTTCATTCGTACTTCATCCAAGCATGTTTCTGGCAGTTCACGAATAAAACGAGACGGTTTATGGTACTTATCCTGACCGTACAAACGGCGCATTTCAGCATAAGTGATGTACAGTTTCTGCATCGCACGGGTCATGCCTACGTAACACAGACGGCGTTCTTCTTCTAAGCGCCCTGCTTCTTCTGCCGACATTTGGCTTGGGAACATGCCTTCTTCCACACCGACCATAAACACCAATGGAAACTCTAGACCTTTCGCACTGTGTAATGTCATGAGCTGAACCGCATCTTCAAATTCGTCCGCTTGTCCTTCGCCCGCTTCTAGTGCTGCGTGGGTTAGGAATGCCGTCAGCAGTGACATGTCTTCGGCTTCTTCTGGTTTCTCGAATTGGCGAGTTGCGGTCACCAATTCCTCCAAGTTCTCAATACGTGCCTTAGACTTTTCGCCCTTCTCTTGCTCGTACATCGCGAACAAGCCCGAGTATTTAATCACATGGTCAGTTTGGTGATGCAGCGGCATCTCTAAGGTGTCGTCTTCTAGCGCGGTGACAAGCTCGATAAAACGGCTCAGAGCACCAGCAGCGCGACCAGCAAGCACCTTCTCGTCCAACATTGCCACACTCGCTTCCCACATAGTGCAACCACGGTCACGAGCCGCAAAACGGATGGTTTCAAGCGTCTTATCACCCAAACCACGCGTTGGCGTATTCACCACACGTTCAAACGCCGCATCATCGTTACGGTTGGCAATCAGACGCATGTAGCTCAAGGCATCTTTGATTTCCTGACGTTCGAAGAATCGCATGCCGCCGTAGATACGGTAAGGCAGACCGGCTTGAATTAACGCTTCTTCCAGAACACGCGACTGGGCGTTGTTACGGTAAAGCATCGCAGCGTCATTCAGAGCACCGCCCTTGTCTTGCCACTCTTTGATTTTGTTCACCGCAAAACGGGCTTCATCTAATTCGTTGTAAGCGCTGTAAACCGAGATAGGCTCACCGACAACGCCATCCGTCCACAACTCTTTACCCATACGCTCGGTGTTATTCGCAATCAGAGTGTTAGATGCTTCCAGAATGGTCTTAGTGGAACGGTAGTTTTGCTCAAGACGAATGGTATTCACGCTTGGGAATTCGAGCGTAAACTTCTCAATGTTCTCGACTTTTGCACCACGCCAACCATAAATCGACTGGTCGTCATCACCTACGATCATCACGTGACACTCAGGACCCGCCATCATACGTAGCCAAGCATATTGAATATTGTTGGTATCTTGGAACTCATCCACCAAGATGTGCTTAAAGCGTGCTTGGTAGTGTTCACGAACGAACTTGTTATCACGCAGTAGCTCATGTGCGCGCAGCAAGATTTCCGCAAAATCGACTAAACCAGCACGATCACACGCTTCTTGGTAAGCGGTGTACAACTGCAGATATGTCTTGGTTACTGGATCATGGTACGCATCAATGTGCGACGGACGCAGACCTTCGTCTTTCTTACCGTTAATCCACCATGCCACTTGGCGTGCAGGCCATTGCTTCTCATCGAGGTTTTGCGCTTTGATCAAACGCTTTAGCAGACGCTGCTGGTCGTCACTGTCAATGATTTGGAAATCTTCCGGTAGCTTCGCATCAAGATAGTGTGCACGCAGAATACGGTGACAAATGCCGTGGAAAGTACCATTCCACATACCGCCTGCACTGCCCATCATTAGCTCTTCGATACGTCCACGCATCTCTGCCGCCGCCTTATTGGTAAAGGTTACCGACATAATTGAGAACGGAGAAGCTTGCTCGACCGACATCAGCCAAGCGATACGGTGAACAAGAACGCGTGTCTTACCACTTCCTGCGCCAGCAAGAACGAGCAAGTTTTCTAGAGGTGCTGCAACGGCTTCACGTTGTTTATCGTTCAAACCGTCGAGTAATAGAGATGGATCCATCATGATGAGAGCTACTGGTTATTTATACATAAAAACCGATTATAACCTAAACAACCGGGTGCTGTTTAGACAAAACTTGATAAAAAAATTGATGTTTTTTTGCCCAACACATCAATTAGTTATACCTATTTGACCCTGCAAACCCATTTACTTCAGAAATTTTTCTGAAAGTTTTTTAGCCAGTTTCCTATCTTTTAAGTTAAGCAAGTTGATAACAAAAACGCCAAAACAGGCGATTCATCTTGCCAACTTAAAGTAAAGGAAATCATTCAGAGGAATTTATTATGAAAAAGTCGAATCTAGCTGTTACTGCTGCTGTTACTGGTCTTCTAGCTCTTGGTGGCACAATGCTAACTGCAGCTCCAGCTGTCGCTGCTGAAAAAGAAAAGTGCTATGGCGTTTCTAAAGCAGGTAAAAACGACTGTGCAACAAAAAGCAGCTCATGCGCTGGTACTTCTAAAGAAGATAACCAAAAAGACGCATTCGTAGTCGTACCAAAAGGTCTTTGTGACAAGCTCGCTGGCGGTAGCACTTCTTCTTCATAATCTTTTATCGCTAGCTATTGTGAGGATGCGTTGACGCTCAACCAACGCAAAGCCAAGACGCATCCTTCTCTTCCCGCACGATTTGAAAAGGAGTTTCACGTGAAACACCACACCTTCCACGACCTTGTTGGAGTTGGATTAAGAACCCCTCACCTCGATTACTTTAGCCAAAACCAACCCGAGTTGTCTTGGTTAGAAATCCACAGTGAAAACTATTTCCAACCCAATGCAGCAGAGCGTCATCAACTACAAACGCTTGGCGAGCAATATCAAATTAGCTGCCACGGTATTGGTTTGTCGCTAGGTTCGGTGGAACGTGTTAGTCAAAAGCATCTTGCGCAACTTAAAGCACTGATTGACTCAATCGACCCAATCCTTGTTTCTGACCATTTAAGTTGGAGTGAAAACGGCGGTCACTACTTTAATGACCTGCTTCCACTTCCGTATACGGAAGAAGCGCTCAACGTGTTCACTCGTAACGTGAATGAAGTGCAGGATTATTTGCAACGCGAGATCTTGATAGAGAACCCATCTAGTTATGTGAAGTTTCAACATTCGACCATCAGCGAATGGGAGTTTCTTACCGAAGTGCAAAAGCGCACTGACTGTCGTTTATTGCTCGATTTAAACAATGTTTATGTTTCGGCGTTCAACCACGGTTTTGATTGCGACACATACCTAGATGCGATTCCAGCCGACAAAGTGGATGAGATTCACTTGGCAGGTTTTACCATCAAACAACTCGACAAAGGTGAGATATGGATTGATACCCATAGCCGCCCGGTTAGCGATGAAGTTTGGCAGTTGTTTTCACAGTGGACAAAAAAACACGGTCCACGTCATACGTTGATTGAATGGGATTTGGATATCCCCGCGCCAGAAGTCTTGCTCGAAGAAGCGCAGAAAGCATCGCAACTGCTGTTGCAAGGCACACTTCCAAGTGAACAAAGCGAACCAAGGAAGGCATCATGAATCTAGCCACCTTACAAAGCCAGTTTGCTAAAGCCCTGCACTATCAAGCGCTCGGTGAAGACTGCGATATTGCCAGTGATGAGTTTACCGCTGATGAACGCATACAAATTTACCGCAATAACTTTATCGTCAGCTTAAGCGAAGTGTTGTCCGCGACCTACCCGATGGTTGAAGCGCTGCTTGGTGAAGAATGCTTTGAACAGATAGCTCGCCAGCATGTTCTTTCTTACCCATTAGAAGAAGGAAATGTGGTGCATTATGGCGAAGGCTTTCAAGACACCATCATGCAGTTTAGTCAGGTGATCGCACAAGCACCTTACAGCCCTGAAGTCACACGCTTCGAGTGGCATATCGACCTAGCTCGTCAAGCACAGTATGAGCAATCCAATGCAGCGGAATTAAAACCGCTTGCGTTACTTGGCGAAGTGAGTGAAGAGCAACAACCCGCTTTAGTCTTACACCTTAAAAAGGGCTGCCGCAGCTTTGACTCCAATTACGCAGTATTCGATCTATTTAGCGCGATTCAAACTGGGCAATTCGAACAACTTAATATCAACCAATTACAGCAAGGTGTCATCTCGATTCAAGCCAATGGAGAAGCCTTGTGTCACGCACTCGATGCCGATGTGTTCCAACTGCTGCAATGTTTAGAGCAGAAGCAGAGTTTGAGCGAAATACCTGAAGTTTTACTCGCTCATCTCAATCGCATCATGGCACTCGATATTGTTGACGGCTTTACATTGCAATCAATCTAAGGAGCACTCTATGACGGATACGGTTAAAAACTTAGTGAATCGGTACGATGATTTAATCAGTACCTTACAAGCAGGCTTTGTCCCTTTACTACTTCTCTTTTGTCGCTTTTGGGTTGCTTGGGTGTTCTTCAATTCAGGACTAATCAAAATCTCGTCTTGGGATAGCACGTTGTACTTATTTGAGCTGGAATACCAAGTGCCAATACTGCCATGGGAATTGGCGGCTTATTTAGGTACGGCTGCGGAGTTGGTTCTACCGGTGTTCTTGGCACTAGGACTGATTACCCGCCCGATGGCAGCAATTCTGTTTGTGTTCAACATCATCGCAGTGATCTCTTACCCACTGTTGTGGGAGAAAGGTTTTTATGACCACCAACTTTGGGGATTGATGATTCTTATCGTAATCGTATGGGGGCCAGGACCGCTGTCTTTGGACCACATCCTGAAAAAGAAAATGACGAGCTAAAAAAATCCCCGCATCATGCGGGGATTTTTTATTATTTATTCAAGTAAGCCAGTAGCTCTTCTGCTGAGATACCTTGCTGAGCGAGGTCTTTTGCCATCTGCTCGACTTGTTCATCTTTGCGTGACTCAATCACTTGCTGAAATTGGTACACGATATCACGCAAAATTGGCAGAGGTACTTGTTTAGCCGCACTACGAATACGCTCGGAGCTTTGATTACCCAGCTCATTAAGCAACTTGCCAAACATCACCTTTTCTGGTGAATCTTCCATTTGCTCTAGAATACGAGCCATTTCATACGTGGTTAACGACATTACTTTTTGAGTTCCGTTATGGTGTCAGGAAAAGTCTGAGTGACAAATATACACGCCTTACTTACATTGGAAAATACTAAATTACACTGATTTACGCTTTCGCAAAGCTCGAGTGCCAGTTCTTCCCTGCTTTTGTAAACAGAACGACCAACGCAGGTAATAGGACCCACATATGAATTGCGATCAAGGTTTGTGGATCAAGAGATAAGCGTTGCAGTGTACCCACCAACAAACCAGAGCCACTCATTTGGAACAATCCAAGCAGTGCAGCTGCCGTGCCCGCCTTATCACCAAACGGTTCTAACGCTTTCCCTGCCGCTGCACCCAGAATGAATGCAAAACCTACAGAAGACATAAAGATAGGTAACATGAAAGAAAGCGCGGTATTCTGACCATTCATCACTAGCATGATCACACCTGCGAGACCCAGAGTTGAGATCCCGGTGACCAAGGTGTTGTGAGTTCCAACGCGCTCCATAAACTTAGGCGCCAGCATACATGCCGCAATGTTTATCACCGCATTTACACCAAACCAGAAAGTGAATTCATTCATCGACAGCCCCATCCCCGTCATCAATACCGACGGTGCTGAGGTAACGTAAGCAAGAATAACCGCCATCGCCATCAAGCATAATGACGCATGGAAAACAAAAGATGGTGTGCTAAGCACTGCCCAATACCGACTAAGCTTAAACACGGCTTGCTTTTCTGTTGACGGGTTAGTCTCTTTCATCATGAAAAACATCAATGATCCAGACACCACAGCAAAACCAGCCATAAAGCTAAAGTTAGCACGCCAGTCAAATTGCTGAGTTAACCAGCTACCTAGAATTGGAGCTAAAGCAGGAATGAAACAAATCGCACCGTTAAGGTAGCTGATCATTTTGCCGCTTTTTTCCGGGCCAAAGATATCGCGAACTGTTGCAAAGGCTGCTACCGATGTCGCACACGCACCTAAGCCTTGTAGCAGTCGGGAAACCAACATCCACTCAATATTTTGAGCACTCCACGCCAATAAAGCGCTCATCGCGTAAATGGTGATACCGCCCAATGCAACAGTTCGACGTCCGAGTTTATCTGCTAAGGGACCTGCGAATAGCTGACCAACACCCATAGCAAATAAGAACCAAGTGATCGTGTCTTGTGCTAGCGCATTATCGACCTGAAAAGTGGAAGCAATAAGAGGTAAAGCAGGTAGATAAATATCAATCGCTAAAGGACTGAAAAGAACCAAAAGGGTCAATAACGCCATCTGTTTTTTACTATTAGAAAACTGGCTAGACACACAACACTCCGAATTGGATAAAGAACTTTGGGTAAAGCTTAATCATCTGATGATATGAATGGAAATGATGTATAATCATGAGCATTATTCCTCAGAGGAAATTCACTGTGAACGTCGAAAAACTGGCTCGTATCGATTTAAATCTATTGGTCTGCTTTAAAGTGCTGATTGAAGAGTTAAATGTTACTCGTGCGGCCCACCGATTGTGCTTAAGCCAATCCGCCGTAAGTAAATCACTGGCTAAACTGCGCATTCAATTTGATGACCCGCTTTTCACTCGAAACTCACATGGATTAACACCTACGCCGCGCGCATTGTTTCTTAAACCGAAACTGGATCTGTTGATAAATCAGTTAGAAGTGCTGACTCAACCCGAAGAGTTTTCTCCGCAAAGCAGCGAATACCGTTTTCAAATAGCAGCGGTAGAGAGTGTCTACCCTCTCATTCTACCCCATTTCTTACCGGCGATTTTTCAACAAGCACCTGGCGTGACAATCAGCACACACCCGTGGTCGGATAATACATTTAAAATGCTTCAACGCGGCGAACTGGATTTAGGCCTAACTGGAAAAGATATCGATATAAACGATGCCAAGCTGACTCTTCAACCACCCGATGACATTTGCGAGTTGGAAATTTATCGTGATTACCAAATGTGCATCATTCGCAAAAACCATCCTGCGCTAAAACAACCTTGGAATCTGGAAGCCTATCTCGCCCTACGCCATGTACAAGTACGCTGTGATGGCAACGACCGTTGGTTGCTGGATTATCGCCTTGCAGATATTGGCGCCGACCGCGATATTGCCGTCACCGTGCCCGACTTTAACAGTGCCGCAAGTTTATGTTCATACACCGACTTTATCTTTACTGCGCCAAGTCATTTTGTGCAACTTGCGGCCAAACAGCTTGATTTGGTCGTGCTGCCACTACCGTTAGAATTCCCACCTATGGCTTACACTTTATTCTGGCACCGAGATAGAGAAAACGACCCTGCATTAGGCTGGCTACGTACGATGATCACACAAAAAACCGATCACCTTAGATAAAAACACCGCACTCAATTTGCGCTTAGCGGCTAAAATGAGTAGCTTAACTGTCGTAGTCCTTTTTGGCTCATCTATGGCCTAGTTGTACTCCGACTCTATTGAAGTGATTGCGAACCTCAATGGAATCGTAAACTACATGAAGCAGATGGAAACAGCTCCCACACCTGAGCATGAAGGAGCGGTAATTTGAAGGAATAACACAGATGCACAACGATACCCAAAGCCGCGTGAATGCAATTCGCGAATGGCTAGCACAACATAATATTGATGCCCTACTTGTCCCACATGAAGACGAGTACTTGGGCGAATACGTACCAGCGCACAACGAGCGTTTACATTGGCTAACTGGCTTTACTGGTTCTGCTGGTGCTGCGGTAATCACCAAAGACAAAGCCGCTATCTTTGTTGATGGTCGCTACACAGTACAAGTAACAAAGCAGGTTCCTGCTGATCTATTCGAATACCGTCACTTGATTGAAGAGCCTGCACTAGATTGGATTAAAGACCATCTTGCAAATGACGCGTCTGTGGCAATCGACCCTCGCATGCACAACTCTGCTTGGCTAGACATGGCACAAGCAAAACTTGCAGGTACCCTTGAGCTTAAGATTCTCGATAGCAACCCAATTGATGAACTGTGGCACGACCGCCCTGCTCCTGTGGTTTCTGATGTTCGCCTAATGGCAACAGAAACAGTTGGACAATCAAGTGAAAGCAAACGCCAAGAAATCGCAGAGCTCGTGAAAAAAGCCGGTGCAGACAGCGCAGTGATCACAGCACTTGATTCTATCTGTTGGTTGCTCAACGTTCGTGGTCTAGATGTCTCACGTCTACCAGTTCTGCTTTCTCACGCGATTCTGCATTCAGATTCAAGCGTGGAATACTTCCTAGATCCAGCTCGCTTACCTGCTGAGTTTGACGCTCACGTTGGTTCTGGCGTAACAGTTCATCACCCAGAAGCATTACAAGCACGACTAGAAACTCTAACTGGTAAGAATGTACTGGTTGACCCTGCGACAAGTAACGCGTGGTTTAAGCTGGTTCTACAAAATGCTGGTGCATCAGTGGTGAGTAAAGCTGACCCATGCCTAATGCCAAAAGCAGCGAAGAACCCTGTTGAAATTGCAGGCATGAAAGCATGTCATATCCGCGATGGCGTGGCGATGAGTAAGTTCCTATCATGGTTAGATGCTGAAGTCGTTGCAGGTAACCTGCATGATGAAGCGACGCTGGCAGACAAACTGGAAGCGTTCCGTAGCGAAGACCCGACACTGATGGATCTTAGCTTCGATACCATTTCAGCTGCGGGCGGCAACGCGGCAATGTGTCACTACAACCACGAAAACCAACCTGAACCTGGCAAGCTAGAACTGAACACACTTTACCTAGTGGATTCAGGCGGTCAGTACCTAGATGGTACGACAGACATCACGCGTACAATTGCGATCGGTCAGCCTTCACAAGAGATGATTAAACAATTCACTCTCGCGCTAAAAGGTCACATCGGTGTTGCTCGTGCACGTTTCCCGAAAGGCACACGTGGTTACCAAATCGATACGCTAGCTCGTCAGCACCTATGGGCGGAAGGCTACGATTACGACCACGGCACTGGCCACGGTGTTGGTCACTTCCTAAGTGTTCATGAAGGTCCAGCGAGCATTTCGAAGAAGCAAATCGATGTGCCTCTAACAGAAGGTATGGTGCTATCCAACGAGCCAGGTTACTACCGTGCAGATGCGTTTGGTATCCGTATTGAGAACCTAGAGCTTGTTGTTGAAACCCCAACTAACGGTGACTTCCCTGTTCTGTCATTTGAGTCGCTAACACGATGCCCAATCGACAAGCGCAACATCAACGTTGATATGCTAACTCGCCCAGAACTTGCTTGGCTGAATGACTACCATCAGAAAGTATGGGATGAGATCAGCCCGCTGGTTGAAGGTGATGTGAAAGAGTGGCTTCGTCAAGCAACGCTACCAGTAGCACACAGCTAGAAGCTAGAAGCTAGAAGCTAGAAGCTAGAAGCTAGAAAAAGTAGAGGGTTGATGTTTTGCATCAACCCTCATTTTTTGCCTATGTTTCACGTGAAACATAACGATGACCTGTGGCTTGCTTTGCTACTTAACCAGAATAAGCCGAGTGCCAATCTCGCCATACAGGGTCAAACCCGTTGGCTCGAATCATATCTTCCACAGAACCTGCGCTTCGCTCATCACTGATCTCAAACTGCTCGAGTTCAACATCATCCATCGCATAACCACCCGGCTGAGTTTTCGATGCGGCAGACATACTGGTAATGCCTAAAGGCAATGCGTTATCTCTAAACTTCGGTGACTCACGAGTCGATAATGACAACTCCACTTCTGGATTCAACAAACGATAAGCGCAAATCAGCTGAACAAGTTGCTTATCCGTCATGACTGATTTTGGTTGGAGCGCGCCCTCACAAGGACGTAAACGTGGGAATGAAATTGAGTAACGAGTCTGCCAATACGTGCGCTCAAGATAGTCCAAGTGCGCTGCCACATAAAAACAGTCGGTACGCCACTCTTCCAACCCTATCAAAGCACCGATACCGATCTTATCAATACCCGCTTTTGCAAGACGATCGGGTGTATCCAATCGGTATTCGAAATCCATCTTGTTGCCACGCAAATGGTGCTCGGCGTAAGTCGAAGGATGATACGTTTCTTGATAGACCATCACCGCATCCAAACCCAATGTCTTGAGCTCAGCGTATTCGTCTTGATCAAGTGGCTGTACTTCCATCGCCAAATAGTTAAAGCGCTTCTTAATCATAGGCACCATTTCGCGGAAGTATTTCATACCCACTTTAGTTTCGTGCTCGCCAGTCACCAGCAATACGCTATCAAACTTCATGCGTTTAATGGCTTCAACTTCTGCAGCCACTTCGTCCCTATTCAAAGTACGACGCTTGATTCTGTTCTCCATAGAGAAGCCACAATAAGTACAAGCATTGGCGCACAAGTTAGAAAGGTACAGTGGAATGTAAAGCGACATGGTATTACCAAAACGCTTGCGAGTTGCCGAGTATGACAGCTGCGCCATTTGCTCTAAGTACGCTTCAGCCGCTGGTGAAATTAGCGCTTTAAAGTCTTCCAAATCACGCTTGGGTTTATTCAATGCTCGCTCGACATCTTGTGCCGTTTTCGCGTAGATCGACATCGAGATGTCATCCCAATTAAGCTGCTTAAATTGTTCAACGAAGCTCATGTTTTCCTCGCTTAATAGCTAAACCAATCTAGGACTAAAGCTCATCTAGGAATGACGTCAGTGGACTCGACGCAACCGCATGAGAAACCTTACCGGCAAGTCCAGCTTCATAAGCCATACGCCCGGACTCTACCGCCAACTTAAATGCCTTCGCCATCGCAACGGGATCGCTCGAAGCTGCAATCGCTGTATTGACGAGCACGGCATCCGCGCCCATTTCCATCGCACGCGCGGCATGTGAAGGAGCACCAATACCCGCATCAACAACGACAGGAACATTAGCTTGGTCGATGATGATCTCTAGGAAATCGTGAGAAACTATCCCTTTGTTAGAACCGATCGGCGCACCTAATGGCATGACTGCAGCACAGCCTACTTCTTCCAATCGTTTACACAGAACCGGGTCAGCATGACAATAAGGAAGGACAATGAAACCCTCACGAACCAGCTGTTCAGCGGCTGCAAGTGTCTCAATTGGATCTGGCATCAAGTACTTCGGGTCTGGATGAATTTCCAGTTTTAGCCAGTTAGTACCCAACGCTTCTCGCGCCAGTTGTGCAGCAAACACAGCATCTTTAGCATTCTTTGCACCTGATGTGTTTGGCAATAAGTTCACACCCGCTTGTACTAACGGCAGCAAAATATCGTCTTGTTGGTCGTTCACATCCACACGCTTCAACGCCATAGTCGCAAGTTGAGATCCCGACACTTGAATCGCTTCTGCCATTAATCGGCTGTTGGCAAACTTCCCGGTTCCCGTGAACAGTCTTGATTCGAATTGTTTATCACCAATTTTAAGCATCGACTTTAACCCCCTGCGATCGCTTGAAACAAAGAGATGCTATCTCCCTGTGAAAGAACTGTGCTAGCCCACTCACTGCGCGGCACAACATTGTTATTAATTGCAAAAACACAGCCCATTTCAGGCAGCGCAAATTGACTAATGATTTGCTGTAGATTCGACTCACTGGCAACTTGATGTGACTGGTCATTAATGACAATAGTGATCATATCTAGGTCAGCAGCGGTCATTTGTGTTGTTTGTTGTTCTGATAACGTCATTGCTTCCAACTCTCTTAATTCTGCCCATTACTCGTAAACTAAATCTGAGCACACACTTGGCACTGTTTGTCTTTGCTTATCGCCATGGTTTGCCATTGCAGCTTCAATCCATCGAACAGGTGTAACTTGGCAGTCTCGACATGAAACTTTCCCGTCGCCATTTTTTGAATTGCCGCTATCGCTTGGTAGTTGCCAAGTGTACCCACCACCGGACCGACGACACCGCTCTCACTGCACTTTTGCGTTTGCGGTAATTCGTCGAACGGATACAAACAGCGGTAACAGGCTTTACTCTGCGCTTCTTGTTCACTTGGTGTTTGGTAATCAAAGACAGCGAATTGCCCTTGCCAACCAATTGCCGCCGCCGAGATGAGCGGCGTATTTTGCTCGAAACAAACTTGGTTAATTAGCTGGCGCGTTGGCATGTTATCGGTGCAGTCGAGCACCACATCCGCTAGCATCACCTCAAGCTGCAGCTGTGCTTTGTCTAATCGCTTATTAAGAGCGCGAATTTGAACCATAGAATTAAGGTCAGTCAGTTGCTTTACAGTCGCTTTTGTTTTCGCAACTTGGAGGTCTTGTTCGCGATAAATGATCTGGCGTTGCAGGTTACTGCTATCAACTTCATCGTCATCGACCACAACCAATTTACCAACACCCGCTGATGCCAAGTACAAACTCGCTGCGCTCCCTAACCCACCACAACCGATGATCAGCACATGCGATTTGCTCAAACGCTCTTGCCCACTTTCAGCAATTTCAGGCAGAGCTACTTGGCGTTGATAGCGAAGGAACTGCTTATCCGTGAGCATTCTCGCCTCTCTTGGTATGCGCTAATTCACTATTCTGATCAGTAAACGTTAGCTGTCTTTCTTTCATCAGTTGTGCAAAGAACTCAATGACGGACTGAGGTGATTCTGCCAACGTAATAGCTCGCACAACTGCCAAACTAGAGACGCCCATGCGCCAAACTTGGTCTGCATTAGATTGGTCAATACCACCAATCGCAACCGTCGGAAAGCCAAGCACATAGTCACTTACTTCTTTGTCTTTTGAAGTTCTGAAAGCAGCCTCTGTATTTGTATAAGGAATGCTATCAATCAGCTTTTGATACAAAGCCAAGCGCACCAAACCTTGTGGTTTCGATGGCATCTGTTTTGTGGTGGTTGGGAAAATATGCCCTAGCGCGATGTAACTAGGATGAATTTGTACGATGCGCAGTAGCTCATAATAACCATGAGTAGAAAGACCAAGACGAATGCCGGCTTTAGTTATCTGAGCCAAATTCGATTCTTCTATGTCTTCTTGTCCTAGGTGAACGCCATAAGCGCCATGCTTGATTGACAACTGCCAGTAGTCATTTATGAACACTTGTGCTTGATACTGACGACCTAGCTCAATTGCTCGAATGATCTGTTGTTCTAAATCGGCTTGTTGTGGGTTCTTGATTCGCAGTTGAATAGTGTTGATGCCTAGTGGCAGTAGACGCTCAATCCAAGCAACATCATCAACGACTGGATAGAGCCCTAGACTTTGCTTAGTCAGAGTTGGAAAGCTAACGCTCTCGCCTTGTGCAGACCAACCAACTTGAATACCTAGTCGGTTATCCTCCAGTACAGGTGTGGGGAAATCATCAAATTGGTCAGCCCACCGAGTAGATCTTCCCTCATCAAGGTTGTCATTCAACAGTGTTTCACGTGAAACATTCGCTTGCTGAGTTAGCATTCCTCGAGCAAGTGTTAACGCATCTTCGATAGGAAAATCGAGTACTGTCAGCGTTACTATCCAAGCAAGGTGATGTTCAGGATTGAACATTGCGTTGAATTTGGACTTAACGGAAAGCGCTCTCACTTCGTTGTTAATTGGGTGACGCCAGATATCAAGCTGAAGCACTTTCTCCTTTTCATCGGATACCTGCGTATCAGCAATGCCAATATAAATCGCTTTCGACGGTTGCTTAGCACACGCTTCTACCGATAAAGCAGAGCGGTAATGGAACACAAATGAACTCTCATGCTCAGAGTCATAACCATCAATAAGATCTGTCGTTATACGTGTGGTCTGTTGGTCGCGAACAAGCTGAATAGATTGAGTTGGGCTCACACCCAACTCAATGTCTTCGATGCTAAAACCCTGTTCTTTCGCCAACAACAAACATTGCTGAACTAAACCAGTCAGTTCAATCAATGATGACGGAATAAGGATTTTGCTCATTAGTCACTTACCTCGGCATGTGCTGCTGGGTGGTATAGTTCAGAACCTGACTCTCTAAATTCTTGCGATTTCTGACGCATCCCCTCAAGAGGATCATCCAGCATTTTGATCGATATAGCTTGGTCCGCAGCAACTTGCTCAGTGTCTTTCGCATACTCTCGTACCTCTTGCGAGATCTTCATCGAGCAGAACTTTGGTCCACACATCGAACAGAAGTGAGCAACTTTGCCGGACTCTTGAGGCAAGGTTTCATCATGGAAAGCACGAGCAGTATCTGGGTCGAGCGACAAGTTAAATTGATCTTCCCAACGGAACTCGAAGCGAGCTTTAGAAAGCGCATTATCACGAACTTGAGCGCCAGGGTGCCCTTTCGCTAAATCAGCGGCGTGCGCAGCAAGCTTGTAAGTGATCATGCCTACTTTCACGTCTTCTTTGTTTGGTAAGCCAAGATGCTCTTTAGGAGTTACGTAGCAAAGCATTGCACAGCCATACCAACCAATCATGGCAGCGCCGATGCCTGAAGTAATATGGTCGTAACCAGGAGCGACGTCTGTCGTCAGCGGACCAAGGGTATAGAAAGGAGCCTCATGACAGTGCTCTAACTGCTCTTCCATGTTCTCTTTGATCATATGCATTGGAACATGACCAGGACCTTCGATTATCACCTGTACGTCGTATTCCCACGCTATCTTGGTCAACTCACCAAGAGTGCGAAGCTCTGCAAATTGCGCTTCGTCGTTAGCATCGGCTACCGAGCCAGGGCGCAGACCATCACCAAGAGATAGTGCGACATCGTACTTAGCACAGATTTCACAGATCTCTCGGAAGTGGGTATATAAGAAGCTTTCTTGGTGATGCGCTAAACACCATTTCGCGATGATAGAACCACCACGAGAGACGATGCCAGTAACGCGTTTTGCAGTCATTGGCACATAACGAAGTAGTAAACCGGCATGGATAGTAAAGTAGTCAACGCCCTGCTCTGCTTGCTCAATCAGGGTATCGCGCATCACTTCCCAGTTAAGGTTTTCCGCAACACCGTTCACTTTCTCAAGCGCTTGGTACATTGGCACGGTACCGATCGGAACCGGACTGTTACGTAGAATCCACTCGCGAGTTTCGTGAATATTGCGTCCAGTAGAGAGATCCATAACGGTATCGCCACCCCAGCGCGTCGCCCACACTAGTTTCTCTACTTCTTCTTCAATCGAAGAAGTGACCGATGAGTTACCGATGTTGGCGTTCACTTTGACCAAAAAGTTACGCCCAATGATCATTGGTTCGGATTCTGGGTGGTTGATATTAGAAGGGATAATAGCGCGACCTTCGGCGACTTCTTTACGCACAAACTCTGCAGTAATGTCCTTTGGTAGGTTCGCACCAAAGCTTTGACCCGGATGCTGTTGATTCAGCACTTCATCGCGATACTTGGCACGCCCCATGTTTTCACGCAGCGCGATATATTCCATTTCTGGGGTAATAATACCTTTGCGAGCATAGTGCAATTGGGTCACACAATGGCCATCTTTGGCACGTCGAATACGTGGTAGATTACCGTAACGAAGATCGTCTAGTGTTTCGTCTTCTAAGCGTTCTTTGGTGTACACCGAGCTTACTTCATCAAGTAGCTCAGTATCGGCACGCTCTTCAATCCACCCTTCTCTCAGCTTAGGTAAGCCGCTATAGAGGTCTATGGTGTGCTCTGGATCTGTGTATACACCCGAGGTATCGTAAACGCGTACTGGCTCATTAGGCTCGAAAATAGGCGCTTCTTTTGTGCCTCCAATAAGGCTATCGGCGAGTGATATTTCACGCATTGGCACACGAATATCTGGACGTGAGCCTTCTACGTAGACTTTGCTTGAATTGGGGTACGGTTGTACCGAGAGTGTATCAATGAACTGTTTTGCTTCCAGTCTCGCTTGTTTGCGACTCGACATAGCATTTTTCCTTGCTTTGTTATACTAGATAAAAAGTAATTGGATAAAAATGCTTGGCGGATAGATGCGACAAGAGGAGTCAAATTAAGGCTAGTTAAAGCTTACGATATTTGCCTGTAACAACATTCGACTTTTGATAGATCAACCAGAAAGAACTCCGGTGTGAATATCTTCTCTTGTTCCCTTCGCAGATTCTAATCTGATCAGGTTCAACGGATCCCGAATTAACGGTCTCAGCCTTATGGCACTCCGACAAGTGATGTCAGTATATAAAAACGGCTTGGTGAAACCAAGCCGACCTGTTCAATTTTTAACTACTTTGCTAGCTGCGCATCAATAATTGAAAGCCTATCCACGCAGCTGAAATACTTAACACGACATTCAACAATACGTTCAACCCCATCTTAAAGAAAGCGCCCTGCTGCATAAGCAACACATTATCCATCGAGAAGGTGGAAAACGTCGTTAGTGCCCCTAAAAAACCCAAGCCAATCACTTGTCGCCAAGGTTCCGTTGCCAAAAGTTCATTATCGAAAGCTGCTATCAATAAGCCCATCATAAATGAGCCAACAACGTTAACGGTTAACGTACCATATGGAAAACCACGCCCCAATAAAATGACACAAAGTTCAGAAATTAAGTAACGAGAACATGCACCAAATGCACCACCCAATGCAATAAAACCCAAAACGGATAGTTGTCCCATAATTCCCCCAGAAAATTTAATGGCGACATTGTAATCAAATTTACGGCAATAGTGATTATACAATCTTAGAATTCAGCAAAGTATAGCGCTTAAAACTTATCAAGATTTTAAAAGTTACAGGAGTCACTTTACTTCAATGTAACCCATCAAACCCGTCTTCATATGTTCAATTACATGACAATGGTACATCCAACGCCCTGGGTTATCTGCAACAAATGCCGCTTTCGCACTGCCGTTTTTTCCAAGTAAGACCGTATCGGTATGAAACGGTTCGTCGAGTTTTTTGCCATCTAACTCAAGAACCGTAAATGTGTGTCCATGAAGATGAATAGGATGATGATATTGGGTGACGTTCTTTAGGTTGAAGATATAGGTTTTTCCCATCTCCAATGTTGAAAGCGGCGCTGGAATATTATCTTTGCTCATTCCCTCCCAAGCCCGTTTGTTCATCAGCCAGAACTTAGGTATCGCTTTGCCCGATTTATCAGCAGGAGTGATCGCCCCCTCCCACTCAAACACATAATCGATTTGCTCTGCATTTTTCAAATCGAGAGCTGGCACAGGGTTGAGAGGTAATAAAGGCAGTTTCTGGTTGCTCGGCAAGTCAGACTCAACAACGTCAAACTCGCACAAAGGGAATGGGAAGCGTCCTTTCATTTGACGCACATAAACACGTGTTCCAGCCTTCGGAGCAATCAATCCGACATCTAACCTCATTCCTGGACCAATTTTATGCTGAGTGAGCTTATAAGGCGTTTTAACAGGGTTACCATCAATAGCAATAACCCAAGCCTCTGCACCTTCAATAGCGATCGGGTAAGTAATGGTGTTATCGACGTTAGCAATTCTTAATCGCGTGGTAGCATTCTGCTTCAGCGTATAAACAGGTTCATGCACACCATTGACGCTACTCCACTCTCCGGGAGTCCCCATACGAGCGCTCAAGCGCGGTACCATAAGGTTCTTCCACTGACCTTGTTTGTCTAAATGCCAATGCTTTAGAACTATTTCCTGTTCTTCATCAAATAGAACAGGCTCAGCCTCTTCAACGATAATTAGCCCAACTAAGCCCATACCAAGTTGCTTAACGCTATTCATGTGGGGGTGATACCAAAACGTGCCTGCATCTGGTGGTGTAAATTCATAAACGAATGTTTCACCCGGCATGATAGGCGGCTGGCTTAAGAAAGGTACACCATCCATTTCAATAGGGATTCGCAAGCCATGCCAGTGGATTGTAGTCGGCTCTGAAAGCTTGTTAGTAAACCGAATTATAACTTTCTCGCCTTGGCGACAACGAATCACAGGCGCTGGAATCGAACCATTAAATGCGAGTACGTCTGTGTTAAACCCAGGGACCAATTCTGCAGTAGAAGGTTCTGCAGTGATATCGTATATATATTGCCCCTGCTTATTAGTGCTCCTAGATAGAGAACATGCAGGTAGAACGGCAAGCGCGGAGATTGCTAAGGATGATTGAAGAAAGCGTCGACGAGATATATCCATACATAGTTACTCATTAATCCAGATCGGTTGAGTGTAACTAAATATAAATAGTGATTCCCCTTTATTATTAAAATTTCGGGCCACTGATCATTACTGCTAACTGTAGTTTCGTTCGTTCAGTAGATTAAATGCTGCCAAAGTACAGCAGAAAACCATACTTACGGGATAAGAGTAGAAATAAGCTGTAATAATGAGAAGAAACCAGATACAAAAAAGGCTCTGACCTAAGTCAGAGCCTGATATGTGGCAGGGGTGGAGAGATTCGAACTCCCAACACGCGGATTTGGAATCCGCTGCTCTGCCAATTGGAGCTACACCCCTATAGAATTTTCATATTCTAGATTTGACAAAACCTCGCATAAGCGAGGTTGTCGATATTAAGTGGCGGAGTGGACGGGACTCGAACCCGCGACCCCCGGCGTGACAGGCCGGTATTCTAACCAACTGAACTACCA
>NZ_JAWOQR010000024.1:0-43743 GCF_033337445.1 Vibrio sp. YT-15 | reverse complement strand
CTGTCCCTGTATTGTTGGGTACTATCAAAACAGATCGACCACTTAAAGTCATGTCCGAAAATTGGGGGCCACTTCTCAAGTAACGTAGTCAGCTTTATCAACAGATGTTAATGCATTTCAAATTCGTACTCACCATTGCTGTTCACTGTAAATAAATAAGATTCTATACGTTCATCGAGAACGCTGAGGCTATTACTACAATCACGAATACGATTACCCATTTCGGGCGTAACCAATAAAGTTTTTTTAGCTCCGTTTACGAGCAAATACGCATTGCTTACCATCATTCCACAAACTGATTTGCCTTCAACAGTAAGTAGACTCCAATCAAAATTACATTCTGCGATTAGTTCATTTGCCACTTCGTTCAAGGTAGCTGCTAACATTTGAACTTTTATTTGTACTTGTTCTGACATCAGTGAAACGCCTGGCCACCAGTTGGAGCATGTTGAGCATTCTTGATGTGGTTTACACACAAACATGTCAATACCGCTACAGTTCCTTCCACCGGATTTTCGTCCTTCGTGCCTGCATCCAACAGGACATCAAGGAACGCGCCTTTCAACATTGGGTTGTTTGAATGATCAGATTCTTCATGTGCATACATGCTGGAAATAGTGCCGGCATTCTGCAGACGGATATAGTCAATGATATGCTGAACTTCGGCCATCCATTGTTTAAGTAGCGGGTCTTCTCGCTCAATTCTGCAAGAGTCTTCCGCACTGTGGCCAAAAGACGCGTTACCATCAAACGTAAACTTCACAAAAGCTGAGAACAATTCATTGCCAAGTTCCGGTCCAATATTATTTTCATTAAAAAAGATCTGCATCCGTCGTAAAGAGGCTGCAGTACGCTCGGCTAGTTCTATATCGTCTTCATTCAATGTCGTCAGATAGGTCATTACATCCCTTTATCTTATTAGCTAGTTGTTTGCTTGTACGGCTATCCAGGTGCGCTTTTCTCGGGCAATGTCTGTGTATTTCTCGTACAAGGCTTATTAATATGTCGTTTAGTGTGCTTAAAAAGAAAATATCCTCAAGCGAATTTTGATAAGATACCACGACTTCAAAACTGAACGTTTAAAATGCAATCAATCGGACCTTACTGAATGCCTAATACAGTCACATCGTTTTTTATCGATACACTAACAACGCTACTATCGACTTCCGGGTTATTCCTCGCGTTCGTTGTGACCCTATACTTACTTCAAAGGCTGACTTGCGGCTTAGCTGCGCGACAATTTGGAGGGAAAAGTATATACCTTAGCGCGATCGTAGGTACCCCTGTACATGAAATATCGCACGCTCTTATCTGCCTCCCATTTTTCCATAAGATAAACGAGGTGGCGCTATTCAAGCCTGATGGCGCTGGAACATTAGGCTACGTGACTCACTCATACAACCCCGCGAACCTCTGGCAGCAGATCGGCAACTTTTTCATAGGTATAGCTCCCCTGTTCGGTGGTACTGCGGCGATCTACATTTTAACCTGCTCGTTTCTGCCATACGGTGAAAACGTTATTGATGTCATTGACTCGTTAAGCGCCCCGTTCCGTCACACATCTGGGTTTACCACATTTGTAACCGCCCTTTATGATGCAGTGCTAAAGCTGAGCTCGGTTCTTTGGGTGATAGCTCAAGGCAGTCCGGGCAAATTTGCCATTTGGATGTATTTAACCGCGGCCATCGCTTTGCATATGTCACCTTCCCCGGCAGACCTGCGCGGTTCTGTTAAAGGGGCATTACTATTACTGCTCGTACTCGGTTGCGTTCGTTTCATTTCCGACCAGGCATGGGAATCTTTACTCGACCACCTAGCTTCGGGTCTTCTCTCGTTATCGATTACGTATTCTATTTGTATTTTACTGGCAGGAAGTTTGGCATTTTTCGTATTTGCATTTTCTTTGGTAAGCAAGAAATAAGTTATGACTCAAACACAGCAATACCAAGCACTAATCAACTGCCCGTCATGTAACAGCAAGGCAGATTTGGTCGGCCAAGTTATGGGTAGGGATAAAAAAGGTAGAGGAAAATACTCTTGTCTTTGCATGGCATGCGATGAATTTATCCAGTTGCCATCAGCATGCCCGAAGTGTAGCAGCAAGGAAGCCACTATTAACACTTCGGGTGCTCAGTATCGAATGTATTGCAGTTGCTGCAAAGAGGCATCGATATTGTTCTACGATAGCAGGATCGTGCGACCAGAGTTCTTAAAGTGTATATTTTAAGGGTAACTTCTCACGGTTTGATATTGTTGAGATTGAAATCATCCAGATCCAACATATCAAGAATTTCGATAATTGAAATATCTTCTCCCTGATCATACCGACGCTTATAGTCGAGATAAAAAATATCTCGAGGTGGACACTTTGAGTACAACTGTTCTTTTTCTTTCTTGCTTAACGCGTGTATAAACACGTAGTAATCTACCGCTTCAAGATAAGCCTTTAAAAAAGGTTTTTGTTCAGTTATTCGAAAAAACTTCCAGTTGTATCCTGTAGTTCCGCCTGAGACAGCAAAACCAGGTCTAAAGTAGGCCCCATACCCATTATTAAATTTGCCTACTGCAGCTGTGAAACCAGTAGCAATCTTCTTTGATCGGAAATTTGATTCTTTGCCCTTTCCGTAACCCATTTCCTTTGCAGTAAAAACGTGTTGAGTGTTGGGAACCCATATTGGAGAGCGCTCATTATCTTCTACAAAGTATTCAGGTATGTTGGTGCCAAACAGTAACCGAGCTGAACGGCGCCATAACTCTGCGTCAAATTCGACCTCAATATATGGTGTCCCGTGCTTTGCTTCCTGCTCAATCCACTGCAAAAACATTTCTTCACGACGGCCATTGTAAACCGCAGCAATAGCGTTATGTGACGCAATCCATTTAGTCGTAAACTCCACGGCAGCATCATGGTCATTGAATGACTTCGGGCTATATGTACTCGTTTCAAGGGTTCGTGAATGAACCTGCCAGCGATGAAATGGGTTACCAGATTTGGTTTCTATACCAACGTTGGGTGCTAGACAATCCAATGTATAGAACTTCTTGTACAATCTGGCTGGTCGATAATTGTTATCCAGATAGTAGTCATTACGTTTAGAGATAGCTTCACTAATGTTCGCGGCGTATGGTTGGAAATCTTTTCCATTAGCCTTGAATTTCAATTGAAATCCCTCCCCTTTGGGGAGTTTAGTAATGTTCCGAAACTCTGCGGTTGACTGCATTCGTTTTTACCTAAGTTTTACTGTGTATGGTCTACAGAGGGTTTAATCGAAAGACTTCTCTGGTAGATCAATGTTTTCGCCAAGCACACTACATACGTAAGCGCGCATAGCAGCAATTAATAACGTGTTTCCGTTTTGTGTACATTCACCGCCCTTCACATACGCCGAGCAGGTTGTTGAGCCATCACTTGGAGAAATGAGGCTAATGTTTTGTGCATCAGCGATTGGACCGCCCAACTGCCAGTTAGTGGAAGGACTGTAGCCACGACCGATTTTTGTAATATAACCTTTAGGGTCATCATCCCACACCCAAAACCCAGCCTCTGAGCCAGAACCAAAGCCCATAGGGTCATGCTTAATTGGAAGGTTTTGGCATTTCGCTACCGCCCAATCAAGAACAGCACCTTCTAAAGTTGAAACGTTAACGCGGGACATGAATCTTCCTTACTACGACTGGATAGCGACCATCACTATCACTTCAATGTAATTTAGGTTAATTCAAGCCTCCGATCGCGCAACAGCGTTATCGCCCTCTCTATCCAGGTTCGGATTCTTTTTTCGGAGTTTAAAATCTTTGCCACTAGCGTCCAACGTTAAGTGATTGACGAACAAGCCTCAAACTCAACTTACACCCGGCAGTTAAAATCAGCATAGACAAGATAGAGAAAACTAACCGCTCATTAAAGCTTAAGGCGTTTACCCAATGAATAAATTGCAACGCTCCCAAATGAAGGATTTCATCTGTCTGCTTACCTTCGTACAATCGAAAAAAACATTCTTTCGCGTCAGTCAACAACCTTAGTTTTCTCCTTGTCACGCAACTGCAGTATGAATGCAACCCAAGGAAGCCCTACCATGATAGCCAGTACATACGCAGGCACATAATTGACAAAAAATGGAGCAGATACCGCAAGGCCAAATGAAATACTTGCTAGAAAACTTACTATCTTTTTCATCAATTACCCATTTTCGTTTAAAAAGTTTGAAGTCGGTTACCACCGTCTTTTTATCTAGTTCTTGCATCATTGAAATAATAGATCTGCCGCGACCAGACTGAGAAGCAACACCGACGACAAATTGATGGATTGTATTTTTCGCCGATCCGGGTTTAGCTGGAAAAGTGAAAGGAGTACCAGCTATTGCCATTGTATAACGGACTAGAACCCTACCGAATTTCTTCGCGTTAACCTTTCTTTTATGTGCAACTCTATAACTCATTCAATCTCTCTACTTTTCATTTTCTGTTAGACAGGCATGCACCCGTGTTTTGAAATCTTCTTGGCACATCAATACTGCCTGCTCACAAGTCACACCGAGCTTTCTAGATAAGATTCTGTAGGCATTACCAAACTAAAACTCTGCACACCAAGAACCGGACTGACCCATGAAGATTTCATACTGTCCAAATGGGGTTTCAGCCAAAGCGCCCTGCTTATCATCGCTAAACACGAACTCTAATTCTCTAACGCTCTCTGTAGTTGCCATACCTTAAGTTGCTGCCTTATTGGTGATTATGCATTCCGATTAATGGTGTCATTTTATCATCTACGTAGTTTTAAAAACTTCTAATTTTGAAAATGTAGTAGTAGAGCTCTACTATTTGCGGGAATGGTGATCGGTGGTTTTATAGAAAGGTAACTTTCAGACAAGCAACATATTAAGGGCAACAGATCATGTCAGACGTTCAAACTATCACTTATGAATCAGGTCAAATGGGCCTATTCTTCGGTACCAACCAAGAATTGCAGTCATTTACCGAAAAGCACAACAATACAAAAAAACGTGATCTTATAATGGCGGCTGCCCGTGATTTCCTTATATCAAACGCTCTGAATGTAGCATCGACAGACGCGCAGCGATTTAAAGCTAATGTAACGGCTATACGTGTTCTTAAAGCTCTCCGTGGTCGTAACAGCAGTGCTACTCGCTTAGAGCAAGAGAAGCTAGCCAAATACGTTGGTTGGGGCGCTCTGAGTTCTATCTTTGACGAGAAGAACACAAAGACCGAATCAAAGCGCCAGCAGCTAAAAGACATGCTCACCGAAAGTGAGTACTACAGTGCGCGCACATCTACCCTATCGGCATTTTACACGCCTTTATATTTGACGCGTGGCATCTACACGATGTTAGCTAATGCCGGCTTTAATGCTGGTGGCCGAATTTGCGATCCTGCAGCGGGTATGGGTGGTCTTATAGCTCCTATGTCTGCCGATATGTTTGAAAACTCAAAAGTTACGCTGTGTGAGCTTGATAGCGTGACTGCAGAGGCACTAGAACACCTTTACCCGAATGCAACCGTATATGGTAATAAGGGTTTTGAAGAACTGAACATCAAAGCGAATCAAGATCTAGTTATCCAGAACCCCCCTTTTGGTAGTGCTAAAGTGATTGATAAGCTGGACTCACAGCTTAACGGTCTGACTCTTCACAACTATTTTATGACTAAAGGTGCAAAAATTTTACGCATGGGTGGCCTGATGGTCGCTATCGTGTCTACCTCGTTCCTTGACTCCAAGAGCACTAAGGCTCGTGAAATCGTCGCTAACCTTGCCGAGCTACGCGGTGCTATTCGACTACCTAAAAGTGTGTTTCAAGAGCACAGCGGCGCTAACGCTTCGGTTGACGTCCTATTACTGCAACGTTCTAACTCCGCATCTGCGGCGACGGCTGATTGGGTTCATGCTTTCGAGCAAACTTTACCTACAGGCGAATCGTACTACCTAAACAACCACTACGTGGCAAATCCAGATGCAATTCTCGGTGTCATGGAAGCACAGCCAGGCATTCAGGGTAAGCAGATCCAGTGCGTGTCAGAGTCCAAAGATATTGTTGGCGATGTACAAAGAGCTTTTGCCGCTCATTTCCCGAAAGATATTTACTTTGAATCGACTCAGACCTCAGAAAGTGATGATGACGAATTCTTAGCGCCTATGGCTGGCCTAGTCTCAGACAATGCCTATATCGACTTTGGCGGCTTTGCGCTAACCGAAGATGACAAAGTAGCAATTCGAAAGCAGGACGACGAACACGGCAACATGACGTTTGACGTATGTCAGGAGATCACAGGCAAACGCGCTGCCCGTATCGCTTCTATGATTGCAGTAAAACAGTCTATGGCTCAGTTACTTGAGCTAGAGCGCACAGATGGTCACGAACTGGCTATTGAAACAGCCCGTCAAGAACTTAACGTCCGTTACGATGCCTTTGTGCGTCAACATGGCTTCATTCAGGAAAGCGCCAACCGCCGCGCTTTCGGCAAAGACCCTTTCTATGCGAATCTGGCTAGCCTTGAGTCTAATTTCAATCGCGGTGTGACTCGTGAGCAAGCTAAACGCCTAAACGTACCAGCAGAAAAACCTCACGCCGACAAAGCAGAGATTTTTAGCCGTCGTATCATCAAGCCGTGGGTTGCTCCAACTTCTGCAGACACCAGCACTGACGCATTGTGGGTGTGTTGGAATGACAGCCACACTATTGATATTCCGCGTATTGCTGCGCTTTGCGGTCAATCAATCGAGCAGACTAAGCGTGAACTCGTAGGTAACCTAATCTTTCTTGACCCGAAAAACGGCCAATATGAATTTGCAGAAACCTACCTGTCAGGCGATGTAAAGAGCAAGTTTGAGCTTGTCAGTGCTTTAGTAAACGGTAACTCTTCGTTACTGCCTAACTACGAGGCTCTAAAAGCTATACAGCCTGCAGACGTCCCAGCTGTAGACATTAATGTCGAACTTAACGCGGGTTGGCTACCTATTAGCGTAGTGAAAGACTTCATTAGCCAACTGTTGAGCTGTAGTGTCGATGCTGAACACGTTTTAGGTCAATGGTTCGTTAAAGCTACAGGCGTGCCGAGTGTTATCAATACTCAACAATTCGGCATCGATGGCTACCCAGCGACAAAAATCATTTCTCGTATGATGGCAGGCCGTGACCTAATTGTGCGTCGTACTAACACACACGGTACGTTCATTGACCGAGAAGCGACCGTTCAAGTTGAGTCAATAGCAACAGAAATCACAACTCGATTCGAGGATTGGATTTGGTCATGTGACAAACGCCGCGCTGAACTTGAAAGCTTATATAACGAGAAATTTAACCGCTATGTGAAACCTAAATACAGCGGTGAAATGCTTGTATTCCCGAACATGAATAGCAGTATTTCTTTACGTGCACACCAGAAAACATGTGTACGCCGCGCACTGGCGCAAGGTTCTTTTCTCATGGATATGTCGGTAGGTTCAGGCAAAACTTACGCACTAGCTGCTATTTGTAACACGTGGCACCGATTAGGCCTTAAAGAGCGTACAGCTGTTGTATTACCTAACCATTTGGTTGAAGCAATCGCTGTAGAATGGCTGACTTTATACCCTACTGAAAAGCTACTAGTACTGTCACCGGAAGATATGAGCGCACAAAAGCGCCGCGAGACACTTAACCGAATCAAGACAGGTGCAAAGATTGTACTGATCCCTGAGTCGACCTTTAAAGCTATTGCATTACCGAAAGAAGCCGAATCTCAGATCATCCATGATGAAATTTGGGAGACTCGCCGCGCTATCGAAGTTCTAAGCGCTCGTTTCTCTGTTAAGAAGCTTGAAACCAAACTGAAAAACCTTGAATTCAAACTGGAATCACTGACCAACCGTGAAGCGAAAGACGAGTATTTAGACTTCGCTGAACTGGGTTTTGATTCAATTCTTGCGGATGAAGCACACAGCTATAAAAATTTATCGTTCTCGACGGTTGCACTGTCAAATGTTCGCGGCATTGGTAACCCTGACGGTAGCCAGCGCGCTTGGGATATGTTTTGTAAAATCCGTCACTTAAACGAAAATAACGACCATGCAGGCGTTGTATTTAGTACTGGTACACCGATCTCAAATAGCATTATCGAGCTTTGGAGCATTCAGAAATACCTAGCCTACGACGAGCTGAAACAAGCTAATTTGCACTGGTTGGATTCATGGGCTGACTTGTACACAACCACCAGCAGCGAATTTGAGATCGACGCGACAGGTATCAACTTCAAACCAGTGTCACGCCTACGCTCATTCAATAACTTGCCAGAGCTGCAGGCTATTTATGGCTGTATTGCGGAAACCGTTACTAAGAAACAGCTTAACGACTACCTACCTAAATTAGCTGGTGGCTATAACATGATACCGCCAGTAGTCGGAGGAAAGCCGCAGACAATCTTTGTAGACCCATCAGATCAACAAAAAGAATTCATCGATTCGCTAGTTGAAAGAGCTAAGGACTTCAAAAGCTCTCCAATCGATAACGACAATATGTTGCTGTTGATGTATCACGCACGATGCGCGTCACTGGATTTGCGAGTACTTGACCCGAGCAAAGCCGAAAATGAGAACTCAAAAGCAACAGCATGTGCAAACAAAGTCGCGGAGATTTACCGTCAATATGACGCGGTAAAAGGCACACAACTAATTTTTTGTGACCTGTCGACTCCGAATAAAGGTAAAGAAAAGTTACGCGCCAAAATTCGCCAGCTAATGAAAGATGCGAACACTGGCGACGAAGCAGCACAGAGAGAATTAGAAACAATCGGTCATGACCAAATCATGGCGGCTGAATCTAGCTATTCAGTCTATGACGATATTAAGCAACAGCTAATTGCGCTTGGCATCCCTGAACATGAGATCGCTTTTGCTCAGGAGTACAAAACACCAAAGGCTAAGGCAGAGCTTTACTTGCAGATCAATAACGGTGTAAAACGCGTTGTGCTAGCATCCACTCAGTTAATGGGAACTGGTTGTAATATCAACAACTTAGGTGTAGCAGTGCACCATTTAGATCCATGCTACAAACCGTCTGACATGGAGCAACGCACAGGTCGATTAGAGCGCCAAGGCAACCACCTGTATGAAGCCGACCCAGCTAATTTTGAAGGTGTTAATGTAATTTATTACGCGACCCGTAACAGCCTTGATAGCTTCCTATATCAAACGCTGGAAACAAAGGCGAACTGGATTGAAGCATTCCGCGCTGGTGAAACTAACCTACGTACAATGAACGCCCTATCAGCAGACAGCATCACGTTTGCTGAGATTAAAGCGGAGATCTCAGGTAACCCTCTAGTGCTTGAACATCTTCAATTGTCCAAAGAGATCACTAAACTGTCGGTGCAACACAAACGCCACCAGCAACAGCAGCACCAATACGAGGACGGTATTAAACGTTACCTAAGCCGTGAAAAAGCACAGGCAAAATTGATTCATGACATTAAAAGCGACATGGCAAAGTATGAAGCGAACGCATTGCCAAAAGGTGAGTTTGAGGCCGTAGTGTCAGGCTATGACGTTGATAAATTCGCTACAGCTGCGGAGCTGTTAGAAGCTGAGTTACAACACTGGTCTAAAGCTAATAAAACCAGTTACAAACCTGTTATGTACTATTGCGGCTTTGCTGTTAGGTTTGGCGTGAATTACGGTAGCCACGCCGTTTATATCGAGGGTGATAACGAGTATTCCGTTATCCTATCCGGTGGCGCTAAAACAAGTGGAACATCGATCCTTTATACAGTGATTAATCAGCTTAAAGACTTAGACAAAACGCTTAAAAACCAAGAAAGCTACTTAGAAGAAATCCGCGTTAACCTAAAAACGGCACAGTCACAGATTGGGCGAGAGTTTGACGGTCTACAGAACTTGATTGACGCTAAGAAACGATTAGCCGAGGTTAAGCATGAACTTATGACACAAAATGAGGAAACTCTAGCCGCAGCTTAAAATTATGGCGTAGTAACAAATTTTTGTTATTACGCCTTTTCTCTACCTGTAATGGTATTGCGCGATTACTACTCTCGCTTAAGGTTGAAGAATCTTAGTTAGAGGCGTAACTCAAATGACGAATTCAAAAGCACAAACAACTGACCTTATAGCTCCAATTACTTATGCCAATGAGTATGGCGAGCTTGTTCTAACCCCTGTCACTGAGTACATGCCAGTTTCTTGTATTTCAGTTGATAAACTGCCTGTTATTCAACAACACATGTTTTCTATTGAGGATGCAGAGGTAATCGGTCTGATCACTGAAAACCGTAAAGTGCAGTTGTCTACCCCTTATCTTCTTCAAAAGGGTCACCCACGTAAAACGGATGCGTACATCATCCATCACCAATCACCAAGCGTTGCTTGTGTGTGTAAGGCCGAGATTAAGACCTCTATCATTGAGAGTGGCTTAAGCGCACAAGGAGAACTCGACCGCATCTATCAAGGGTCGGCTCATAAGCTTGTCGCTCAGTACGGCATTTGAGGCACCGATAATGGAATGTAATCACGTAGTTGCCTCTGTGGGCGGTAAGTTCATAGTACTTGGCGATGTTGCGACACAGTACCGTGAGTGGTCAGCCCAGGTTGAAGATTTCAACGAGAAGAACAGAACCCACGTTGTAACACCACCGCCAGAATTCAAGTTTGCCAAATACTGTATGAATTGCGGCGAGAAGATTAACCAAGACGCGGTAAAAACTGAATTGCGAGGTGGCGATGAAAGCCGATAGCCCAACTGTCCCAATGCCAGATTACGGTGACGCTAAAGCGTTTATAAACCGATTGAAAGTCGCCACTGGTGAAAAAAGAGATGGTGAGTTAGCAATAATCTTAGGTAAACCGAAATCGACAATCGCCACGTGGAAGCAGAAAAACAGAATTAACCATGAGGCAATGATCCTTGTTCACCTATTAACTGGTGCATCTATCCAATATCTTGCGTTTGGTATAGGCGAACCATTCCCTAACGGGAAGCAAGCTGCCAACCTTCCTGTAAGTGATGAACAGCCAGAAAGCAATGTTGTTCACATGATTAGAAATGGTGATTTGTCTGTCTGTAGAACAATGACATTAGGTAAAGGAACATTAGATTTCTTCGGGTTAAACCGTGAACATCTCACGATCGTTGACCATGATGATGAAACCCTGTTTATCGACCGCCAAGAGTCATTACCAAGTTCAGGGCGATACCTTGTAGCCATAGATGGTGTGTTCGGTATTTACGAGCTTCAACGGCTACCGAACAACTGGGTTGAAGTCCAATTCTCAACTAGTAACCGCGATTTGAACTTAGCTGATCTGTTGATTGCCGGCAAAGTCAAAATGGCAATGAAAAAACGATAATTATTAGAAGGATTCACCACATGAATGCACAACAAATTTTGGCAAACGCGCCCGAAAACGCCGTCTATTGGTCACCAGTTGTAGGGCAGTACTTCGACCGCCAGTTCATCATTTCAGGTCGACAATTTGAAGGCAGTTTGATCCAGGTTGGTCAAGAATATCGTGACGAATTGGTGGCTTTAAGTTCACTCACAGACGACATGTTACCAGAGAATGACACTGCATCCGTGGAAGTTAGCTTAAATGAAGATCGTCAGGGTCTGGTACAAGTTGAAATCAATAACATCAATTTCGGTGTATTTGCGACCCTCGATGCTGATAAATACGCTTGGTTCCCCAAACGTACCGAACAATTGTCAGGAGACATGATCGTTGCCATTGGGAAAGCTCTGACCAACTGGAACGTGTGCAAAGCACAACAAGAGGTTTAACCATGAAAATCTCATTCAACCCGACAGCCGTAAAAACGACATTTGAACATCGTCGGTCTGAAACAGAAATTACGGTGGAGCGTATTAACAATGGTGCTTTGGTAACCCTTAACGGCTCAGACTCTGGAGCAGCATCATTTGAAATCAACTCACTTGAAGAACTCGACCAGTTAAAAGCGATGCTCCCAACCTTAAAGAATTACCGCGAAAAATTAAATAGAGGTTTCTGTTATGAATACTCGGTGTTGAGCATTGACCGTGATACGTATGGCGACCCCTTTGAGGAATGCATTCAATTCACCATATCTGCTGCAAACCCCGACACTCCGTGGTCTGAACGTAGCTTATCAGCCTGTCTCTCTTTCGATGATAGACAACGTTTCCTCGATACCATTGAGCTTTCGTTATAGCCCTATTTCATACTCTCTGCCTGTAGACCACTTGCAGAGAGTTCTCTCCACCACTCCCCTTTTAAAAGTTTCCAAAACCTATTAATTAGGTACTTGCGCGTTGAACGGCCCATAAGAAAATTGAAAAGTAACCAAGAGAGCTAACCACTCTCACAATTCAATTATGTGGAACTATCATCATGCAAACCGAGCAAGTAAAACAAACTGAACAGCTATACCTTCCTGTTGTTGTCCGTGAGGGCCAAGAGTTCGACTTCACCGCTTTAGAGTCTGGTACGCCTATACGTGTATCACCAAAGCTGATCGATGACTTGACCATTGGTGGCAACAAACGCCGTAAGAAAGAGCGTAGCGATGACTTCGCAGAGAGTATCCGTGCTAACGGTGTTATTCAGTCCCTGTCTGTTCGTCCACATGTTGATAACCCACACCGTTTAGAGTTGTGTGCCGGTTATGGTCGCCGTGACATGTCATTACGTTTTGACCTTGAATCTGTGCCAGTTGTAGTCAACCAATATTCAGACCGTGAAGCACTGGCGGTGATGTTTGCTGAAAACCACGACCGCGAAAATATCACGATCGTTGATGAAGCTGATTTGGCCCAAAACTACCTGTCTTACCATGATGGTGATTACGCTACGGCTGCTGTGGCTCTCGGCCTGTCAGAAAAGACATTCCGCGAACGTCTGCAACTAAAACGCCTTACTGATAACGTTTTGGACCACTTAGCCGATCCTAGTAACAAGTTTACTCTCGGTCACGCACTGATCCTGAGTACATTTGATGCTGAAACGCAGGAGAAAACACTTGCTGCAATTTTGGCTAACCCAACCGAGTACACGGTAAAAAATCTGAAACTACGCGCCTCTCAGCGCCAGATCCCTTTAGCTAAGGCTCCTTTCGACACCAAACCATGTGACAGCTGTATCCACAACACAGGGGAACAGCTAGACCTACTTGGCAACGGCGATACCGATGCAAAATGTAGTAAAGCCTCATGCTTTATTGAAAAAGCTCAGGCGTGGGTACACAACGAGCGCACAGCTGAACTGGAAGAAAAGTATGGTCGTGTCATTGCTTGGGAAGCCAAACCAGAATCTGACCGCCGTACAGTGACTGAGGAAGCGGTAGGTAAGAAGCAATTCACTAACGGATGCATGGGTTGTGAAAGCAAATGTACGGTAGTCGATGACCGCCCGATGAAATGGGGTGAATACACTCAAGATCAGTGTATTGATACTGATTGTTTCAATTCATGTGTAAGTGCTTTGAAAGAAGCAAAGGCAGAGAAAGCACGTAAGCAGAAAGAAGCGCGTGAAGCGAAAGAGAAAGAGAAAGTTGCCGCCCAGGAACAACAGGCAGAATCTTCAAATGTTGATGTGGCTGACCAACCGACAGTAGAAAAGAAAGTCACCGTTGAGCAAGAAGAAGTTGTCGTTACTACCGCTCCAGTTCAGCGTAAAACATCTGCAGCCGTGTTAGAGGATTACCGTAAGTCTCTACGTGCAACCAGTGCAAGCGTTGCAATTACCGACCCACAATTTCGTATGGCTACTGCCCTAGCCGCCTTGTGTGACGTTAGCGGTTACGAGCCACCTGTTGACGCGATTAAAAAGAACCGTTGGCCTCGCTTTAATGACCGTGTGCTTGCATTTATGGATCTGACCCTACAACAAATCCAAGAATACATGGCAGAGGCGGTCATTCACCATGCAACCGTTGGTGATAAACATTCCAACACTGATTTGATGATTAATGTTCTTGGCAAGAACCCGAAAGGTCAGAGCATCGCAATCGAAGCATGGAAACCAACTAAAGAACGCCTTGGCATGTATAACATCGCGCAAATCAACCAAATGTGTGTTGAGGCAGGATTCGATAAGGCTTATGAAGCAGCCAACGGTGAAGCGTCATTCTCTCTGTTATTCAAAAACCGTAAGGATGACATCGTAAGCGGTGTTATGGGCTTCAAATTCGATTGGTCACACTTCGCACCCTCTGACTACCTTGCCTTAGTTCGTTAACCATTCGGGGAGTGGCAACACTCCCCAAACTTACCCTATTGCGCGATGACCAAACTCGCTCAGTATGAATTACATAACCAACGGGAACTAACCACTCCCTACTCTCAATAACACTGTGGATTATCAAAATGAATTTAAAAAACGTATGTGAACTAGTTAAAGCTGCCGGTCAAACTCGCGCAATCATCACAATTGACACTAATAACGAAGATGCAGTAATCATCGTTAATATTCCAACCTCTAACGCTGCTTGTCTGCCAAAGGTTGAAGACGACAAACAGATGGCACTACGTTCAGCTCTAGCCACGCCTATGCGTGTTTTAGGCAAGATAGAAGATGTTGATGCGGTCTTTGATGAACAGCTTGCAGAATTTGGTGAGGGCTTTGCTCCTGCTTCACTTCAACTGAAAGGCGTAAAAACTAACGCTGCGGCTGCTAAGGCTTCAACTCAAGCCGTTACAACTACCCCTAAAACTACGGTTAAAAAAGCAAGCAACAAAAAGAATGCTGCAAAAACTGAAAATTCAGATGCAGTAGAAACTAAAAATACCACTGAAACCGCGCCAAAAGCTCCAGAGAAAGCCGATAAGGTAGAAACCGCACCAACTGATGCAGTTGCAACTCAAGATGCTCCAGAAGCGGTAGAGGCTGATGACGAGGGTATGTCACTTGAGAGCGACAACTTTGATTTCTTCCAGAATGGCGCACTTTAAGGTTTAGGGGTATCCGAGATATGAGTAATACAGCAACACCAGAATTGAAATGGCAATTCAAGTTAGGCAATACACTGATTGATTTCCCAAACCCTTTTGGTTCAATCCAAGACAATAAACGACTTTTGGCACAGCACTTTCCTCAATTACGTTGGACTGAAATCTACGAGGAAGATGCGCGATTAGAGAATGGTTGTATGGTTTTACCTGTTGTACCGCCACCAGTGAAAACAAACGGTTAAGCACATGGCAGACAATATCAAAGAGAAGTTAAACCAGTGGCGCGATAAGTGCGCCACCAACATGGCTAATCATTCTGTCGAAGAAGTTGAATTGGAAGAAAAATCATGCGTAATACATCAGTTGAATTCAGTGGTTCACAAAATCAAACACCTTTCTCCATCCTTACCGGAATCAATGGAACTAAAGGACATTCCACCGCTCATGTAGCGCATGTTAATAAAGCCACAAACAAGGCGGCTGGTGGCTTTAAGCCATTAGCCCCTTGGTACGCAGCGGTTAAGCCGCAAGAGCTTATATTAAGCCAGAGTGTGCGTAATAATTTGGGTTATAAACGCGAAGATGTTTACCAAGATACCATCATCGAAAAAACCTCATTTTGGGAAGCTCTCGCGCTGTTTGGACTCAAACACGGCATGTTGACCGAATTCGACATCGAGAACCTTATAGAAGCTCCTATCGGCACTACAAAGCAGGTTTCTGCTGCAAAAGAGCTTGGCAAAAAGGTACTTGGTTTCTACCAAACTGGCTTAACTGATCAGCAATACAAAATCGAAGCATGTTTTAAGGCATTTGAAGCCCCTGTTTCTATCCGTGCTGACATTGCCCATTGGTACGTTACTCCGACCGAATCGAATTGGGGTTTTGATTTAACTCTCGATGAAGACGAGTGCTATGGCGAAGACTACGATGAACTAGACCAAAGCTTCAATGACCTAAGCATCCGTATTGAGCATTGCTCTCGCGTATCAGCGTTGTCATTCGACCTAGACCAATTCAGCCCAAGTGTCGGCACAATGTATTTTCAAACCCTGCGTCTGCTATCACTTATGAACTTTAAAACGATGGCACTGGAATATTGTGATACCGAGGGAACGCTTGAAGCATACGCTGAAATTTTCAAAGTATTTGACCTGACTTCTGAACAAGTACAGAAGATCACTGGCTGCGATGAAGATTCCATCGAAGAAGTGTTGAACGACATCAACCCACTAATTTTCAAAGCTATTGGTTCGCACGATGAATATATTGATTTACATAACGTTATCAACGCTGCCTTGTACTACAAAGCAACCGTAGCAACGAAATGGTATCAGAAAGATACCCCATTCTATCGCGGTCAATCAGTCATTATGAACGCTATGGGACTGTTAGAAACTGTAAATAAAATCCGTCCTAACCCACTAAACCCGAATGACGTTAAAGGCATTGCCGCACTAAAAACTACGTTACGCACTGTCATTGAGTTAGGACATGAAGCATATGACTCACCGTGGTTGCTTGGCAGTGACAATCCGATCGATTGTTTCGCTTTTATCACAACTGGTAGCGACATCGAGAAATACACTCTTGAAGTAGAAAACGAGCACCGTCAATCAATCGGTGAATGTGGCGCACTTCGCCTTGACCTATCGGCTAACGACACAGGTCTACGCACTATCGAAAACATTCATCTAGCTGACAAGTGCTTGATGTTGCTTGCTTCGGTCTAGCGCGATTTCAAACTTAGCATACCATCTTAAATATCGGTTGAGGCTAACCACTTCAACCCATTTAACCAAGGGCTAACCACCCAACAAAATCACTGTGGAGAAGTACCATGCAAGTTCAGAAAGAACCGCGCTTAAGCATCAATAACCAACATAAAGACCCTAAGCCAGAATTCGGCTTAGTGTTCTTCAACAGCCCTAGAGGTTACGCGGTCACACGCCATGAGTTCCATGAAGAACAAATGCAAGGTGGCGTGATCATTGATACCGATGCTGTGATTAAGCTGCTTGAAAAAATCAAAGACACTAACGATGCAGCAAAGGCAGCAGAAGCCAAGGAACAATCTAAAGGCTCGGAAGTCTCCAAGTACTCCCTAATCCCTCAAAATGTCTTATTAGAATCAGACCGATTGCTTGTATGGCACACCCCTGCGACTAAATGCCCTATGTGGTACAGAATGTCAGGCACTCACCCAAAGGCACTTCGTAATGTCACTTGGACACCGTTGCTCTTTGTTCTGAATAAGCACAGCGAAACACTGTATGTGTTTGCCTTAGAAAGTGATGAACGCCCAACCCTCGACACAATGACTTATTACGCGCCTCTGGCAAACGTTTTTGATAGTCATTACTTGTGTCAGGGGTCAGCTCCCCTACCGAAGCAACTTAGCTCAAGCAACATCAAAGAAATTCAAGATACGTTGTACATGAGTGCATTTGATGGCTTTAAGCATAACCTCGCTATCAAGCTTCCAGACGACATCCCCGACCAACGTGCGTTTTGGGAAAGTAAGAACCTGACAGGTGAGCTGGTGGATGTTGCTAATGAGCTTTATCCATACGAGAAACTAAGCAAAGTACTAGAAGAACTATAAGACTAAGGGAACAGATATGACTAATTCAAAATTTGGCTTCGAAAACACAGCTCGTACATTCTACGTCCCTAGTGATTGGGTAGACCGTAAACTCAAAATTGCCCTCGTAGGTTGTGGTGGCACTGGCTCTTCGATTTTGACCGAGCTTTTCCAAATGTTCGGGATCCTCACCAAGTTAGGTTGTGATGGATTCGAAGTGACAGCCTATGACGGTGACCTTGTTTCTGAAAGCAATGTTTTTCGCCAAAACTTCTGGCAACACGATGTCGGCAACAACAAAGCTGATGTTCTGATCACGCGATTCAATCAATTCGGTGGCGTTAACTGGAAATCAAAACCTGTTTTCTTCACTGGCGAGATGGCAGTCACTGAGGAATATGACCTACTAATCACGGCTGTAGATAAAGCATCCGTAAGGTATGAGATTGGTCGCGCACTTGATACCTCAGTTAAACGTGCTCTATGGCTAGACATGGGCAATGATAACCATCAATCAAATGTCCTGCTCGGTAATGCGAGTCGTCAAAAGTTCTACGGTGAAAAACGACTTCCAACGCCTTTCGAGTTGTTTGGTTCGCAATGGGAAGAAGCCGCTAAGACTGAGGTCGATACCGCTTCATGCAGTACCGAGGAAGCCATTCAAAAGCAGACATTCGGCATCAATGGTATGACTGCACGTTCAGCAGCGTCAATGCTGCTATTCCCCCTACTTCGTTTCGGAAAACTTGAGCATCACGGCTTATTCATCGACTTGCATCAAGCCGAGATTACCAAAATGCCGGTAGATCCTTTGCAGTGGTCTTTCTATGGCTACCAAGAAGAAAATATTAATTAACCAACTATTGCAGGGGTTCTCCCCTGCATTTGCTTTAACCAAGGAACATGAATGAAAAAGAGAGAGCAAGACACAAGAGAATACTTCACGAATATAACTCAAGCTATTGATGCGGCTTACGAGTCGTGGGTAAAACAAGCGACTGATGAATTCCCTGTACTGAGCATTCTCAAAGATGGTGAGCCAGTTCCTAACCCCATTTATCGCCACGCAGCGCGATATGGTCTAACTGTAATACTTCATTCGGTGCAAACAATCTGGTCGTATGCCGCTGACATCGTTGGGGCTGACGTTGATACTTCTATCAAGCGACACGACAACTTCCTGCACTTGACCAACATGACGTTCTTACCGGCAGAGATTGGCAGACACGCCTATTCTGCGTCACGGTTGCTGACCTACCAAGCTACGGCCAGTGAACGTGCTAGTGACGAAGCAACTCAGCCAATACCAGACAGTGAGTTTAGTACTGCGGCTCTAGACCTGTTTATGCTTGATCGTGAAATGTCAGCGTCAATGTTTGACTTTGTAGGGCCAAAACTGGGGATCAGTGGTGTACCAGTAGAAAAAGCCTATGTGCCTTTAGAATATCGAAGTGAAGTGTTTAAACGAGTTCTATCTTCCCTGTTCAGCGAATTCGAAGAGATAAAAACCGTTGATACAGGCTTTCGACTGATGAATGAGCAACACGAAGACATTATCACTCATTTATCGAGAGCTGCTTTTGCAAGTCTTGCATCAACAAAGCCTTGCTCTAAAGGTGGTTGCTCAATGCATCGCTATTACCATGAGCATTATCAAGACTAACGCGGGAACGCCCACCAGCCTTCAATTTGTCGGGGCATATTTTCAATATCTAAAGCAAAGGCCACTTTTATAGTGGCTTTTGTTTATAACTCACCTAAAGGTCTTTGATTGAGTCATTTAAGCGCGACAGGTTGATGTACTGCTTCCACCCCTTTCCGTTCCACTTCTCTTTTGGGTCATCTTCCTGCCCAGTAAGAAGGATTAACCCCTGACGATTATAAATGTCAGTTACCGGGTCAACGCTTGACTGAGGTCTTAAGAACCCCGTTAAAAGACGTCTATTCCCTGTTTGAATTGAAAAGTCTCCAGGTACAGTAATTACTGCAGCAAACTTTATTTTATGCGCTTTTGCTAACCGACTATCCTGCTTCACTACCAAATCAACTAAGCGGTATGTATGGCACTGATTTGAGCATATGGTGCTGAAAAAACTGTTGGTGCTCTCAGACAGTCTTTGGAAGGATTGTTCATAATCTTCATCGCGGTTCACGAGCAAAATGCCATACACAATTTTATGCGTTAATTCGTACTTCTCTGGTGTATGAACAACATCTTGCACTACCGGACCAACTGCTACGTTTTCTTGTATGGCCGCGTCTTCCATGAATGCCAGTTCGTTCATACCAACCCAAATTAACTTTGAGTTATGGGTGGTCTGTGCATATTCCATAAGTGACCTATTCATGTTTTGCTGCTGCAAGTTGTCGTAACATTGATTCTGCACTTTTTAGATGCACTAACCGATCACACACGCGTTCGTCCGTTATACCTTCATCGCATCTGGATTTGAGTTCTTTGTTGAACAACTCCAAGTATGCCAAAGCATCTTTTTGTTCCTTCAAGCTGGTGGATTCCGTGGCTTTGAAAGCAAAATCTTCTACTAATTGGACATTGAAATACTCAGATTCCCTTCGCATCTCTGGGTACTGTTCCATGAAGTACTCAGCAGTATCCGCGAGAACTTTTGTAATCCCTGTATCGTTCTTACTAACAGCCACCACAGAAGCACTAGCCGATAGAATTGCACCCGTGAGGATGACTTTCATCAATGTATTCATATCAACCTAAACGTTATTTTTAATATCGAAGTATTTTATGTTTCTATTGCCATAATACCACGCTCTTGTGCGTTTGAAACTCCGTAGTAATTTGGAAATTCAAATAGCGAGTAAGGCGAATAGAAATGATTAATGCAGTTAACACTATCGACGTAAAAGAGTTAGATTCATGGGATACATGGAAACAAGACCTTATAGACTTTGACGGTGAAATCACACCTCTTACATTACGTTCAGTGGATGCAATCTATCGCTATCTTATACAAGGCTACACTTACCAAATTCAGTACAGCTCAGGCAAAGACAGCGAAACTGTTCTAGGGCTATTCTTGCTTGCGTTAATGCGTGCTAAGCGTGAAGGTAAAGCCATTTCAAACGCCCACTTTTTGGTGCATGTTGATACAGGTATTGATAACCCTGAAATTCGTAATCTTGCCCAAAACAAAATCAACAGCCTTGATAGTTTCATTATGGAAAACTCGCTTCCTTTAGTGACCTACATTGCACACCCTAGCTTATCTTCTACATGGGCTTCTCGCGTTCTTGGTGGTCGTGGCTTACCAACCTTTGTTTCATCAAAATTCCGTCAGTGTACCCATGAATTAAAAATCACTGGTGCTAACCGAGTTGTTTCTAAACATACAAAATTGATGTCGAAAGAGCAGAAAGCAAAACTGATCATGCTTCTTGGCTCTCGTGACTTGGAAGGAACTATCCGAAAAAACAACATCGCCAAAATGGGTGGTGATGACATCAAGATCAGTAAATCAGGTAACAAGTATTCTCTATACCCTATAAAAACTTGGTCATCAGCTAATGTGTGGGAGTACCTGACCTATTCGGGCAACCGCCCAAGTTCAGTGCTACCAAGTTACCTTGAAGACCACTACCAGACGGTCGACATTTACCGCGATAGCGGCGCGGGTGAATGCGTAGTTTTCCAAGCGGATACTGATACAGACGGTGGAGCTGGACAAAGCTCGTGTGGCAGTCGTCATGGTTGCGTATATTGCCTCGCCTCTCCAGCTGATAAATCTATGCTTACATTGCTTGAAACTGATCCAGAACGTTATGGTTATATGACGGGCTTGAACCGCGTACAGCGCTTTCTTGAGCTTACGCGTTACAACTGGGATATGCGTCATCCTGTTGGCCGAACAATTAACATTGGCGGGTACATTAAGATTCAGCCGGACGTATACTCACCTGCTGTTCTTAAACGACTTCTACACGCGATTCTTAGCTTCGATTATCTTGAACAAAAACGAGCTGCCAAAATTAAGCAGAAGGTACTTAACGGCACATTACCTGAGACAGAATACAACCTGCGTATGTCAGAGCCACAATTCCAGATCATTGATGAACGCCAACTGATTGCTATCGAGATGCTTTGGTCACTCCACCACTTCCAGAAGCGCCCATTTGAAGCGCTTGATATATGGCATCTGGTTTATACGGATGGTGAGCTTGAGCTGCTAGAAGAAGTAGATAGCATGGTCGCCACCCCTAAAACTCCCCAACCAGCACCATTTTGGTTGCATGTTGGCGAATGGGGTGACAACTCTGGCCTTGATGGTTTAAGCGACAATATGACGGAATTCGCTTACTTTGATAGTCACCAAGACCAAACTCACCGCTTAGTGAGTACTAAGGAAGGTTTACGACGAGTTGTGGACTACGTTGAATCAGAGTTGTTTGATGTCGACATCGATGCAGCGCGATTCATTGTGCACGAAGAGTATCCACGGCTTCGTCCAAAAGCCCATGACGGCTATTACACACCTTATTACGCGGCTGCATATTTACTTCGCTTTGGTGCTGTACAACTAGGAAAAGGTCAGGCTGCACGCTATCACGAAATGGCTCAACGCGGTCAGACCTACCACACGCTTGGTTTAACTGGCCAACTATCTATGGAAGAGATTGCCAACAACCCTAAATATCAGGGTTTAATCCTTGATAACAAGGCGTACAAAGTACTTGCTGCAGAATTGAAAATTGAACAGGACAAGGCTGCAGAGCTCGAAGCTATTCGAGAAGAAAAAGAGCAGAGAATCGCTGCGAAGCGTAAAGCTTGGGCTAAAGCTAATCCGAAATTGGCAGCAAAAGCCAAAAGCCTCAAGAAAGAAATTTCGATGCAGCGCCACAACGAACAGTTATTCAAGTCTCTGTTTGTCATGGCCACCAGCATTCATGCTGAGATTCAAGTTGATACCATTTCAGGAAACCTTAACAGTGACAAGCTTCCCCGTCGTTTAAAGGTGCTGAACGGCCTTCGTAATGAGATCACTTCTCTACGTGAGATTCAAACTGAAAAGTACATTCAGAAAGGCTACAAGCATCAATTAGAGATGAATGAAAAATGGTTAACTATCCTTGAATCTGGAAACTTTGATAATTTCGATTCCGATCATCTTGCTGATTACGCCCGGATTGCACCTGCCCAGTTCAAACAAGAGCTTCGAGACAGCATTCAGCGATGCAAAGCGTCACTAACCGGTTGGTATAAAGGTGATGGCCATAAATCATCCTGTACGCAGGATAGAAATATCGTCATCAAGGTTCATGAAAAAGACCAAATTGAATTGGACCTATCTGTTTTTCTAGCCGCTTAATACCGCGTCCAAAAGCACCTTGGTTTCTATTTCCAAGGTGCTTGTCGCTAGACATTAATGATTAGAACTTTTCTTTTTACGAAGCCTGTTGCGACCGTGGTGACTTGCCACTAAGTGTGACAATAAAGATTAAAACTAATGTTCTATCTTATGACTATGCTGATGAAAATATGACAATAAAGTTCGAAACTAATCGAACTCATCGAGAGTTATCCATTCTTTAATCTTGATTTCCAGTTCAGCTATTGCTTTGTCAATGTTCGGTGTCCAATACGGATCGTCAGGCAAGATTACCCCTGATAGCTGGTCTTGACGTGCGCTATACATTCCAGCCAAATTTGCTACTTCCGCATCATACTGCTCCGAAGTCCATTTTTTTGCTTGATCCATCGCTTATCCTTCTATGTCCGTAGCCTAATTTAGTTTCAAACTATATTGTCACAATCTTTATCTTTAATGTTGCAGTTTCAATCTTTGTTGCCTGACGACAGTGCTATGCAATCAAACAACCCCAGCTAAATAACAGTAGTTATCAACCGCTCAATAAAAAACAAACGTTTACATTAACAACTGAATTGTAACAATCAAATGGAGGGGTCATGACGCGCCCGATTAAAATTACGCTCCTAGCAATTGCATTAGGTGCGGCTTTTGTTGGCTATCACGGCTATTCCGATAAAACTCTAAGTCCTACACCTTCAAACAAACTGCAGGATACTGCGTCTGCAAGTCTGCCACTGACAACTGAGTTCTTAACTGATGAAGAGATTCAGTCATCCCTACTCATGCTGAACGAGCACCCTGACCCATTAGATTTATTAAACATCGGTAATAACGCCCTATCGGAGAATAATTACTTCGCAGCCTACTCAGCTTTCAGCGCAGCCGCTCAAAAATACAATACCTCGGCCATGATCAAACTTGCTGAACTACTTGAAATGGGAGCCATTGGCGGGAAACCCGACATTGATCGAGCGTTAAAACTCTATAACGTCGCATTTGAGCTGGGGTCATTAGATGCGACTCTTATCCTTGCTAATTTCTATGAGCTGGGAATTAACGTACCAGAGAACGTTGATAAGGCATCACATTACTATCAAATAGCCTCAAATAAAGGGAATTCCAAAGCAATTCATTGGCTAGTAGAGCATGCTAAAAGTGAGCCTGAATTTGCAAGTCAAGAGCAGGTATTAGCATGGAACCTATCTCTAGTCGATCAAGGTGATGCCCTAGCAATGATTGACGCTGCCAACGCGTATTATATTGGCCAAGGCACTAAAATCGACAAAACTACCTCTATCAAATTATTAGAGAAAGCGATACAGGCCGACAATGATTCAGCAAGAGTTATGTTGGCAACAATTCTTCTCGATGACCATGACATAGAAACCGACCCGGTAAAAGCGACAGAGCTTTTGTCAATTTCTGCTGCCAACAACAATCCAAGAGCTCAGGCTTTATTAGGTAATGCCCTATCCGGTTTTAATGACTATAAAGAGTTTGGTATTGAACCTGATAACGAACGGGCTTTTCAATTGATCGAGAAGGCGCTGGATCAAAACTTACCATTAGCTCATGGGTACGCTGGAGATTTCTATCTAGCGTCATTTGGACCAGGTGTAGATCTTAAAAAAGCTGTTGAGCATTTCGAAGAAGGTGCGAAGTTGGGTGACCCAAAATCTATGATTGGTCTTGCTCTCCGACTTAAGTCGGGAACCGGTATTGATAAGGACTATGACCGCGCAAATCAGCTAATCGACCAGGCAATATCGATGAATTTCCCGGATGCTATTTTCCAAAAAGGCTTTGTCTATGAGAAAGGTGCTGGCGTTCCTGTTGATTATGCAAAGGCAATGGAGTACTACCATAAAGCTGCAGACTTAAATATATCCTCGGCGGCATACCATTTAGGTTTTATGTATGAACAAGGCTTAGGATTAATCGTAGATACCAACAAGGCTTTGGAGTGGTACAAAAAGGCAGATGAGTTAGGTGATATACGCGCAAAGCGCAAACTAGATACCTATCATAAAAATGGGTCTTTCGATGTTAAAAACGCTTGTGACCATTAATAGCCAAGCTGTTCAGCTAGTAATTATCACCACCTAAATACTACTACTTATTAAACACCCAGTATTTGAATATCCTCTACCCTTCTAGGTTACTTTGCAAAGTAACCGGAGGGGTCAATGAAACGCCCATTTAAATATTCACTATTGGCACTTTCTCTTGGTGTCGCTATCGCTGGCTACAAGGGCGTTTTACCCCTGCCATCTAGTGAAGCGCCAACAAACGATAAGTTAGCCGTAGAAGTGCAAGATCAAATATCGGCAAGCGATTACCTAACCGCCGATGAAATCTCTGCAAATCAACTTACACTTGCTCAGCAACCTGACGCCCTTAAGCTAATTGAAGATGGCGACCAGGCGTTGTCATCTAATGATTATTTTGCTGCATATAAGTTCTATTCTGCAGCAGCACAAACCAAAAACACATCCGCCATTATTAAGCTGGCTGAGCTCCTTGAAATGGGTGCTATCGGCGGCGAACCAAAGATAGAGCGTGCACTAAAGCTATATCAAACTGCATCCGACCTCGGCTCTATTGATGCCACGCTACTTTTAGCTAGTTTCTATGAGTTAGGTATCAACGTACCAGAAGACATAAACAAGGCATCTGAACTATATCTAACCGCCGCAAACAATGAGAGTCCTAAAGCTCTTCGTTGGTTAGTTGAACGTGCCCGTTTTGAGCCAGGCTTTGCTAAAAAAGCTCAAGTGATGCAATGGAATCTCTCTCTTGTTAAAACTGGCGACATGAAAGCCATGCTAGATGCCGGTAATGCTTACTACTCAGGCACCGGGGTAAAGCAAGACAAAGAGATGGCACTAAAACTTTTCGAAGATGCAGCAGAACAAGGAAACGATTCTGCGCACACAATGCTTGCCGAAATCTTGTTGTATGACCATGACGTAGACCGTAATCCAGCTCAAGCTGTCGAGTGGCTAAAAGAGTCAGCGACCAATGGAAACCCTCGGGCTCAGGCCATGCTAGGAATTGCCATTTCATCCCTTAATGACTTAGCACCAGAAGGCATTACGGTTGATGATAAAGATGCTTTCCATTGGATAGAAAAATCATTAGAGCAGGATTACCCACTATCCCACTCATATGCCGGGCAGTTCTACCTGTCATCTACCGGAACAAAACAAGATATTCCTAGAGCAGTCGAGCATTTTATTCGCGGTACCGAACTTGGCAATGCTGATGCGATGGTTAATTTAGGTTGGCAGCTAATCCACGGCCAAGGCATCGAGAAAGACGAAAAGAGAGCTTTTGAACTGATTAGTGCCGCAGCTGACATGAACTATCCGAACGCGATTTACAACCTTGGCTGGATGTATGAGAACGGAATAGGCACCAAGCAAGACTATGAAATGGCAATAAAGCTATATCAAAAATCCGCGGATCTAGATGACCCATCAGGTACTTATAACCTTGCCGAAATGTATGAGAAAGGCCGTGGGATTAATGCCAATACCGAAGCTGCCCTTCGCTTATACAAGGAAGCGCATCGAATTGGTGATACACGCGCAAAAGAGAAATTAGATGTGTATGCAAAACAGGGAGATTTCCAAGTTGAAAATAACTCCAACGTTTAATCGTAAACTTGCGCTGATGATGGCTCTTATAGTCACAAGTCATCAGGCAAGTGCTAACTGTGGTGGTTCTCCACCAGCTGCCGCACCTGTCCCATCATTGAGCAATACATCTAGCTCAATCAATGAAGACGGCGCAACGACAATGAACCCGGGCCTAAGCAGTTCTATTTCCATCACTGGACGTAGAATCAATAGCGGCCCTGCGCATGGTACGGCTCGCTGGTCAGGCAATAATGTCTATTACAAACCAGCCGCTAACTGGTGTGGTCGAGATACATTCACCTACTCTGCTTCCAACTCTTCTGGCTGGTCTGCTACGCGTACCGCGACCATCAACGTGGCCTGTGTAGTTGATGCTCCAGTACTTGGTAATTCGAACACCAACATCACAGAAGACACTAACGGAACACTATCGCCAGGCATGAACCTTGACGGTGGCACCATCTCTGGGCGTTACGTGACAACTCAACCTGCACACGGGTCTGTCTCATGGTCAGGTAACAAACTTGTTTACACCCCAACGAATAACTATTGTGGTTCAGATACTTTCCAATACCGCATTAAAACTCAGGGTGGCTACTCAAACATAGCAACCGGTACTGTTGGTATTGCTTGTGTTGTTGACTTACCGATCATTGGTAATGTGAGTGGTACGCTTGATGAAGATACTAACAAGTCTCTAAGTCCAAGTATCAACATTGATGGTGGTACAATAACTAAGAGAATTATCAAGTCTCTGCCTGCACATGGTACGGCAGTATGGAATGGTAACAATCTTGTTTATACCCCGGATGCTAACTACTGTGGTGCAGACACATTCACGTATCAAGTGGCTACAGAAGCCGGCAACTCAAACGTAGGTACTGCAAACCTCAATGTTACCTGTATTGTTGATCCGCCGATTGTTAGTGATGTCTTCATTGAAACACTAGAAGACAACTCTAAGAGCGCGACACCGACTGTTAACCTTGACGGTGGTAACCTCGTATCACGTGACATCGAAGTTGCTCCAGCAAACGGAACGGTAATTTGGCAAGGTGCTTCACTACTTTATACGCCAAACCCTGATTATTGTGGTAACGATGAGTTCCAGTACAGCGTGACAAACTCTGCAGGTAAATCTGAACTGGCGAAAGGTGACGTTTTTGTCGAGTGTGTCGTAGACGCTCCAATACTCGATGGTGTGACCGAAACTGTTATTGAAGATACACCGAAATTACTTTCGCCAAATTACAACATCGATGGCGGCGTAATTTCTAAGTATGACATCGTTTCTGACCCAGCAAATGGTACAGCTGAATGGGTAGATGGCAACATACTGTACTCCCCGGCAGAGAACTACTGTGGTTTTGATACATTTACCTACCAAATCACCACTGAGGGTGGCAAATCGAACATAGCAACATCAAACATCAACGTTGAATGTGTTCAGGATGCTCCTACAGTCGATGGACAAGAGGAAATCAAGATCACTGTGGAAACCACTAAGGATTACACGTACCTCGCTAATGACGTTGACGGTGATACCCTAACGGCCACAATGACTGAACTTAACAAATCGTCACTTCCTGAGTGGGCTAAGTTCGCATTTGATGGTTCAAAAGGTACTCTGACGTTGAGCCCTAGTGATACAGACATGGGTGATTACACACTTGAATTACTTGTCGATGATGGCCACAGCGGTATGGCAATGAAACGCATTGCGGTATATGTACGTGATGATCGTCCAGTAACTCTAACTTCTATCCTGCTTAAGACGTTCAGTATTCCACAGGAATTCGAAACACCAGCAGGTAAGAAGATGAACGCGGTGTACTTTACCGGCATTAAAGACAGCCTTGGTAATCTAATCACCGGTACATATGACCTAACCATCACGATGGATAGTTCAGTAACTTTCCCAGTGACTATTCTTGGCCAAAGAATTGAACCGGGTGTACCTACAGTGATTAGCTATGACATTCCATCACCAGGTGTTGTCGATGTTAAAGCTATCCCTGTAGTGGCTGGTGAAGATGGTGTTGTTAACTTCCAAATCAGTTTTGATGTTAAATAACAAAACTCCTTGATAGACATAAACAAAAAGCCACCAAACGGTGGCTTTTTTATTAGCTGCTTTGTGTTGATGTATAGCTACTACACCATAAACTTTAACTTCAAACCTTTAACATGCAGACCAAAAGCACGAGTTAATGCAGTATCGGTTCTTCCTGCATAATGTTTTTCTAAATCAGCTAAAAGTTCTTGCAACATTAAGTGTGTATCCACATTAACACCACTTGGTAGCTTAGAAACATGCGTCAGAAGCTTTGCTATACATTCACATCTTAGTATTAGGAATTGTTCCTTATCTTCACCAGAGGGACACGCATTCTCTGTATTCTGGATAACTTTACTAATGTAACTGTAACTCGACAAAGGCTGTTTAGAGTTAAATGATTTCAACCGTTTATCGAACTGATCTTTTATCCATTCAATTTGTTCTTTCATAGAATCTGATTACCAACTGTAAATGACTTTCCCAACCAGATTGCTTTGAGGAACAAAGCCCCAAAATCGGCTATCCTGACTTTCATCTCGGTTGTCTCCCATAACAAAGTACTGACCTTCTGGAACTTTCCAGATCCCTTTCTCCATGCCTTTCTGAATAAAGAAGCTGTCGATTCTGTCGGATTTAGTTTTATCGATCTGAGTGTCGTTATCGAACTCCACTAATTTTAGCCATTTCGATTCAACAGTAAGCACTTTATTTTTGTATATAACTGTGTCACCAGGGACACCTACAATACGTTTGATGTAATTTATTCCAGGATTATCTGGCAGCATAAACACGGCTACATCACCATGTTCTGGTTTCTCCCGGTACAACAAAACATTGTGGAATAACGGATCGCTCACCCCGTAAGCAAATTTATCGATCAACACTGATGTGCCAACCTTGTACGTCGGCAACATGGATTTTGTAGGTATGTTATAGATCTCAAAGAAAAATGAGCGTACTAGGAATACATAGAGGATAACGGGAAACAGCATACAAATGACGGAGATCAACACCGGGCGACGGGCTGTTAACTTGACGTCGCTAGTGACCTCGCTATGCAATGTAACTATTGATTTATAGCGTGCAGGCATCCATACATGGCGCTCCAACAGCCATATGATTGCACAAACCAACGTAACAAACGCCAGTGTCAAAACGAAAAAGTTTACCACGGTAACCGCCATACATTATTTTTTGAAAGTGTGGTAAATATTACCCTACACTCTACCTCTTGAAAATCTCTCAGTTTTGTATTGACGCAGACTTTATTCCCCTCGTACATCTTGCATGTTCAACATTGAACGTTAGAATTGCACTTTTCGTTAATTACAGGGTGAACAAGTGATAATGATACGTAAGGTCTATCAGATTGTTGCACACCACCTACACAAAGTGACATGGCGGTCGTTGCTCGGTGTCGTTGGGCTGCATTACGCGATTTGTTGGGCTGGCTTTTACTTATGTGGTGAATTTGAACTAATTCAACCTATTAATTTTATCCGCTACATGTCGGTATCAGGAAGCACAGTTGGGTTCGGCGTACTGACCCCTGTAACTGACCCAGGCTCATTGTTCATGGCCATCTACCAGTTACCGGTATCTTTAGCCATCTTCGGGGCGTTACTTGGGAAAATGATTAATCAAACACGGGAAATTATCGAGCGAAACATGAATGGAACCTCAGATTTTAATAGCTTTAATAAACACGTTCTCGTTGTCGGCTACCGGGGCGAAGAAACGGATTCACTGATCAAGTGCATTTTATCTGACGAACGACGCCAAAACGGAAATATTCTCTTATGCGTAAAAGATTCTTCAATGACACACCCTTTGCCTGACTTATCTGAGGTGTCCTTTGCTAAAGTCACCTCATTTTCAGATGTAAATGAACTTGAACGAATCGCGGCACACGCGGCAAATCGAGTAATTATCCACGCAGAGAATGATGAACAGACCTTGACGGCCTCTTTGTCGTTATCATCTGCTGTAAATGAAAAATGCCACATCGTTGCTTACTTTGATTCACCTGCGAACGCAGAGCTGTTAGACAAACACTGCAAGAATGTTGAATGCGGCACGAACCGGACATCATCTTTACTTGCACGATCGATGCAAGACCCCGGCTCTAGTCGAGTGATTAGCCAGTTGCTAAATCCTCTAACGGGTGCGACTCAATTTTCTCTGCAAGTCCCTCTTTTACACTCTCCAGTAAGCATTGGGCAGCTATCTGACATAATGAGGAAGAGAAATAAAGCCACGTTGATTGCAGTTTCAACACTACAGTCTGGTGATGACGTAATCCTTAATCCCGATGAAAACCATTTGGTAGAGTCTGGTCATTTTATTCACTACATCGCCGCTAATCGAGTCATGAGCGATGAAGTCGATTGGCAAGCTGCTTAAACACGTATCAATGGTCGCTTTCAGCGGCCATTTTTTTTGCGCGTTTTAAAGTGCCTGCAAATATAGATCCTAATTAACAATGAAGGATTTAGACATGCCCAAACAGTTACTCTCCGTACCAATTGATTCTCTACAGCCTACAGTGCCTACAGAATCGCTCATAGAAGACTTCAAAATCAGTGCGAGGACTTCTATAGCTCGTAGCTCTCCATCGGCTCCACTCAAGCAATTGCTCAAAGCAGGATTGATTAAAGGTAGTGTCTTGAATTACGGCAAAGGCAGAACTAGCCAAGATTCAGACGCGATTAACAAAGTGGCTTTTTGCCACGATTATGATTATGTGTACGCTCCCTTCCCGGAACTACTGGGCAATTCATACGACACGGTATTTTCTGCTTTCGTCGTTAACACTTTGCCACCAGCTGCACGTGACCATGTATGGAAACAAATGGCCTCGGTTTGTAAAGGAAAAGCGTATATTGCCGCTCGGTCTTCCACTGACCGCGGCTTAAAGGGTGTTCGTGAGCAAGACGGTCTAAGAACGCTCCGATCAACATTCCAAAAAGGTTACCTGAAAAACGAGCTAAAGCAGGAAGCACAACAGTATTTTGCATCCGTTAGAGAGATTCCAACAAAAGGCGCATTTCGATTAGTTGAGTGCTCACATGACTTCGTAGAGGTTACAGAGAACTCCACGCAACTTAGCTTGGTACAATAACTCACTGTTGATCAGTCGCGCCGGGCTGCATAGAAGTCACAATCAATTTTCTCACCGAAGAACAATAACAGGCAGGTGTCTTGTGGGACTTCTGTCTGTTTATCTTCAACGTAGTTTTAATACCCCTAAACCTCCCCTCTTATTGCCCATATATCGCTATGTTTTCAGCTATTGTGCGATCTCCAATTGTAAATATAGTTGTTTTGAACCAACCAAAACACTGTGGAAATTTAAATGCAAAATCTACTTACGCAACCAGTTCAGACACTATCAACTACTCAGCTATCAGAGCTATGTGTTTACCTAAACAGCGAGTACCGTAAAGGCTCTCCAGTCGTGTCTGACGAATCATTTGACTTTTATGCTCGTGAGCTTTTCGCTCAAGATCCTGAAAATGCTTTTTTCTCACAACCACAACCTACTGACACCGCCGCTGACAATGCGAAAGGTCGTATAGGGCATCCAAGACCCATGCTTTCGACAGACAAGGCGTATGAACTAAGTGAAATCAAAACCTATGTTGATCGCTGCCATTCAATCGCTTCCTCAATTGGCATGAATCCAGAAGATGTTAAGTTCCGTGTCTTAGCAAAACTGGACGGTATTGCAGGCCGCTATGTAGCTTCCACTCGCCAACTTGTAACACGAGGCGATGGAACATTCGGTAACGACATTAGCCAACTGCTAGATAGTGGACTTGTGATTGTCGGTGACGAGTCTCGTGACGGCGTTGGTGAGGTAGTTATGCCTACTACGTACTTCGATGAAAATTTATCAGACGACTTCGCACATCCACGTAATTTCGTAAGCGGAGCAGCTAGTGCCTCAACATATAGCGACGCGGCTTTAAAAGCTCTTAAAGACGGAGCTATTCACCTTGTAATGTACCGTGACATGCCAGTGATTGTAGTGAGTGGTGACGAGCTACTGGCTAACCTTGATGAACTTGTACGACGCACCAAAGATTCATCCCCATATCCTTTGGATGGTACGGTCATTGAAGTCGAATCCGACGAACTAAAAGCGGAAATGGGCAGTAACAATCGCTTTCACAACTGGCAGATCGCCAAAAAAGAAGCGGGAGAAACAGCCGATGTTGAAATTATTGGTGAAACACTTTCTGTCGGCAAGACGGGTCGTATTACCCACGTATTCACTATCCCACCAACGGAACTGTCTGGTGCAGTGATTACAAAGATTTCAGGGAAGAATGCAAAGTACGTTAAAGACCACGGTCTAGGTATTGGAGCAAAATTTCGCTTGATAAGATCTGGTGAAGTCATCCCAAATCATTTAACAACTTTAGAGCCTGTAACCCCCAACATTCCAGCTAACTGTCCGTGCTGCGGTGAGCCGACAGAATGGCTTAAAAATCCTATGACTGGTATTAACACATTCATCGCGTGCAAAAACATTTCATGCCCTGCACAGCAAGGTCGCGCTATCTCGCATCACTTCAAAATGCTTGGTATTGACAACTTTGGTAGCGCAACGATTCAGCGTCTAATTGACAACGATTTCACGTGTTTTGAACAGATTTATCTAATGAACGAAGAGTCATTTATCAATATTGGTTTTGGTTCGGGACAAGCAGCCAACTTTGTTTCTGAGATTAAACGCGGTATGCGTGAACCTATTCAAGACAAGTTTCTTGTCGCTAGTTTGGGGATTTCTAAACTTGGGCGTTCAGCGAGTGAGAAGATTCTTAAACACTTCCGCATTGACGAACTGGGTAGCCTTACTGAGAGCGATTTAAGTGCTATTCATGGATTCGGTAAGAAAAACTCAAAGCACATCTCAGAATCGCTTACAGCGCGTCGTGATTCTCTGAACTTTCTTTTGTCTCGTGGCTTCAATATCAAGCATACACAGGATATTGAAAAGGAATTAAGCGAGACATCTGCGAATGGCTCACTAAGTGGCGTTAACATCGTTTTCACTGGCACTATGAGCGGTAGCCGCGATGAAATGCAGTCAGATGCAAAAGCGAAAGGCGCGAACGTTCAGAAGTCGGTTAACAAGAAAACGAATGTACTTTGCTGCGGTGACAAAGTGGGTCAGAAGAAATTAGACCAAGCTAAGGAGCTTGGTGTTGAAATCATCTCCGAGAGTGAATACTGGGAGCGCTATAAAGACTAACCATCTCCTACCATACAAGGCCAGCTTAAAACGCTGGCTTTGTGCATTGCGGGTTACAGCAAGTAACGTAGCCTAATTAAATCATCCAACAGCTCATTGAGATACAAATGAACAACACACAGAACAACTCAGATGCACACCGCTTTGATGGCACAGTTTCTCTAGCCGTTTTTCGCAACAAGATTGAATCGCTTTATTCTGGCTGTAGCATAACTACCGAGGGTCATAGTGAGAACGGTTCAGCCTTAACGTTATTTTACGTGAATGATGGTCATTGCGGGACGTGGCAATCTGGGTCGGGCGTTATTTTCTCAACTACTCGCGTAGAGCGGAACATCAAAACCTCAAAAGATCTTACTGATTTCATGTCTACGATAGACGTGCCCACGGATTTCTAAACAACGACTATCACAACTGCATGACAGGAAAGAAAATGACTGTTAACAAGTCGAACTTAGTTTCATCGGTTGAACACCGATTTATATCAAAATCAGATGTGGCCGTTAAAATTCACATCCATTTGCCTGACGATACATTTACTCACTTAAGCATTGGATTCATTAAGAGTAATGAGCACGAAGCGATAGAAAGAGCCATCTCCATTAGAGATGAAATTGGAGAAAACGCTTGGGGTAAGTACTGGAAACAAGTTCTTGCAGACAGGTATATCTTCACACGGTTGCCTCATACACTTGAACCAAAGCTCATATTTAAACCACGGGGTGATACCTTTGACGAGTGTTACTTGGCTAGATTCCCAGTTTTTGTTGATGGTAAAAAGAAGATGAAAACTATCGTCCGATCTATTGGAAAGAGAAGTAGAGAAGAAGCCTACAAGCAAACCAAAAATGCAATCTTGGATGGCTACAAAGACGAGATTGATATAATGCTGTATATGGGGCGAATCACGGCAAACGACTTGTTCTTAACCCTACCCGATGACAAAAAAGATAAGGGGAAAAAATAAATTTCATTTATTTCTAAGCTGCCCTTGCAATACACCAGAGAAAATTTCTATGCTTCTTTTAAATAAAAAAGCAAATGAAATATATCAAAGCTCTAACAGTGCTGATTAACGCGCTAACAAAGTTGATCAAAACCCTCGATGACAAACCAATACTGGTACAACTCTCTGTTCTTGTATTGTGCCTAAGCATATTGACCGCCACGGTTGGTATTGTCTTAACGTCATAAAAGCTAAAGGCGCATTCTATGATGCGCCTTTACTTTGGGCTAAGCGTACTCGGCTTCTAATATTTCAAATGAATTTCGCTTAAGCTCTAATACTTCCCCAGGTTCAGGTGGTTTCAATACCGATTTAGGACAGAATAACACCACGTTGTCATAATCACCTCCAACTCCTATATACGATTCAAAAATCGCTATGGCCTCATGTGCCCCGTAAGCAACTTTAGCTGCATACCCTTGTGATAGGAGCATCCGTAGAGTAGCCAATTGGTGAGGCTTTAATGCATTTCTGGCTTCTGATATTGAGCGATATGAATCAACAGGTCGTTTAAATTCAATGTATAGCCCATGAAACCCTAGTTTTGGGCAGGCAAATTGGCAGTCTGGCCAACCAGCTTTCTGCCCTTCTGCGCACAACCTGAAACGCTCACCTTTGCGTCTAAAACCGCCGTTTGGTGTTGCTGCTAAAAAATTGTAATACTCAGGATAACGCTCATATACGTAGTCAAAAAATAGAGTTTGCTCGTAATGCTCCCTGTCTTTAGAAATCAGGTCTGGACGTTCGTCTAAACGGATGATCTCTTGCTTATGTGGATTGGTTTCAATTTTTTCTTGCTGTGCAGTAAGGTCATTGAACTCTACAAGTGATAGGGTTCCGTTTTGAGGTAGTTGCTTTGCACTAACTTGCCTGAACCCAGTTCGACGCTGTTTACTGGCTGTTTTACTATTGCTGCCAGTATGCTTGCCACTACCGTATGTGGACTGCGCAAGTAACGCCAGTCTCTCTGCTTTCGGGAGTACTGCCATCTTTAGAATCAGCCCTCTGAATAGCCCGCGCTATATGCGTCAAAGGCTTGGCTATAACGCTTATATCGATTGTTGTATGGCTTATTGTTTTCAGCATCTGCACGTCCTGCCTTGTATGCAGAGCTAATTTTTAGCACTTTCACAACAGGAAACAGTGGTGACGTTAACGTAAGAAAACTCGTGACCAGGATTGACCACAATGGCGGCTCAATTCCAAATGCGCCTGTAGCGCTAACCGCAATAGTTACAACCATTAATCCGTGAAAGAGCCAAGACTCAAGAATGTTTTGGATATACAGGCAAAACAGGAACAGAGTAGATTGTTTCTTGCTTAAATGACCTGATCGATGTCTTTCTAGATACTGCTCGATTGTACGGCTTCTCAGATAACCATTTTCAAAATACACGTATTACTCCGCTTTCAATATTTAGCGTTATTGTAACACCATGAAAAGTTAACATGCTATTTTTACCTGTAATGAATCCCCTACTCTTCTCAATTCGAACATAGTTCTCAAATCCGATCTCCTGAACAAATCAGAGAATTTTTTCGCACCATAACGTTTATGATGGATACTAGGGTTTAGTGAACGTACACTTCTATTAACACTGGCGGTCATAGCCCAGCCATCAGAATTCAAATTCTGTTTAATGGCCTTCTTAAGTAATTTGATAAGCTTTAAAAGCGGCCCAGAAAGACCGTGAGGACGTTTGTTTTCTTCTACCACCTCGTTGTAGCACCAATAGTTATTGCAAGCCATACGGAAGCTCTCAGGAGCCTTAGCTTCACCAAACCCCTGAACATCGACCCCCAAGTTTCTGAATCGTCGAGCTAGAACTGCGAAATCAGAATCCGAAGTGATCAAAGCTACTTGGTCAAACTCACTGCGTCGCTCATACAGCAAGGTCATTGCATCTACCACTAAAGAGATGTCACTACTGTTTTTCCCAGCAACAGCTCCAGGTTCATTAACTAAAACCATGCTTTTAGAGATGGCGTATTTCTTCCAGGTCTTGAGCCCCGGCCTTGAGAAGTCACCATACACACGCATTTCTATAAGGTTGTCGGTTCGTTGAATAAACTTAGTCACTTCACTCAGTTTCTTGGCTGAATAGTTTTCAGCATCAATCAAACAGATCGTTCTTTTCATCGGGTCTTGCTCCACATTTTTATTGGTTAAGCCCAATGAAATCATGGAACACTCAACCTGCAAGGCATAAAAAACGCGGCAATGGCCGCGTAATTATCGTCAAATTGTCTTCATTATTTCCGACGTGATGTTCCGTATACGAGTAACAATCCAGCTGTTGCTGCCAGCGTATTGACGACATTGTTGGTTCCACCAGCAATCGCAATCAACACAGCTAGGGTTAGCGTTATTCCAATGTAAACTAAATGCGTGTTTTCTCTTGCAAGTTCATAGTTTGCTAGGTTGTCACGGCATTCCTGCCACCCTTCGGAAATGCATACCTGCTTTTGCTTCAACTCTTGCCACTTAAAGTAAAGCCCAATAGTTAACGTTAGTGCGATACTCATGATTAATATTGGTGTTGGGATCATATGTACTCCTACCTAGTATTCTTCACGTAAGCGTTCTCGGATTTCGCTAAAGATTGGCATAGCTCGTTCAGCTGCCTTTTTATTAGCAAAACGGTGCAACACATATTCTTGTCCATCTTTGACATAGAAAAGTTCGTAACCAGATTCAATAATCCCTTCACTTTCCGTTGTGGGCATTGTTGTCGACCAGCCACCATCAATTGAATGGAATACATCGCGCATCTCAATATCTGCATTGCTATGAACAAAATCCTCTTTGCTAACCGAAACAAAGTTACCATTTCGAATTATTTTCAAGGCTTGTGCGTCGAAAGTTCCGTCATCGCATACGTCTGATAGGTAGTTAAAATCTAGTCCAGAATAAAGGTAGAAATGGTTTCCCTCACGAACGAAAATATTCTCTTCTTCCTCGCAATCTGCAAGGTCTACTGCGTTTACTTCTAATCCGGGAACATTTGTGAAAACACGGTCCAACCGCCCGTTTTCTTGCTCAATATAAACTGATGGTGAGATTGCGTTCACAGACTCAAGTTTTACGACCGATTGTGTATCGTCAGGGTCTGTTAGATGACCGTTGGCAATGCTTGCCTCAATTGCTGCACGAACATTTTCTTTGAGAGCTTCTGATATAGACTCGGGGAAAACAACACCTTCCACGGAAAAGGTAAGATTGATATTGATAGAATTCATATGGGGTATTCTCTATTTAGTGAATTGATACCCCAATTAAATTGCAGTTTCGTAAACGCGCAATATGCCAATTATGCAGGGATTCCCTTATGCGAAAACTCGACCTGAGATCCAATTAAACCCAGCTCTGTCACTGCTAAACCTAGAGAATCAGACTCACCAAGGAGTATGAATTTTGTTTGGGAAAGAATATTTTTCTTCCATTGAGACATTGCTAATCCGCGTTCGGGTTGAATCTGCAGGGTAACTATCAAGGTTGATGCCAAAGCATCCGGGTCAAATGCTCTTTCTATTCGATGACTTTTTTCCTGATCGCTCAGTTGAGCCGAATCATATGGTGCAAGCATAGTATCTGGCCAAACGACTCCATGCATGTCCGAAAGAATCAGCCAAGGCGAGCCTTTTTTCTCAACGTATGTCTTACACGCACAGAACATTGGTGACGTATACAACGAATGAGCCTCAATCGCTTTTTCTGACCAGTCTTGTTCTACGGATGCAGAAACAATGTATACCTCGTATTTTGACATACTTTCCCTTTGCTATTACGAATTCAATTTTGAAAGTTAGTGGCTTTAAAACCGCTGCTAATTTAGACTATGAAACTTGAACAAAAACTGTGGAAGCCCAAAATCAAGATGAACGCAATTAATTTCCCAATATCAGCTCAAGTCTTAATCCCAAGTGAAGATAGTGTTTCACTGCGGATCATGTTCAACAAAAGTGAGAACATATCTAACAGTATAACTCTCAGACCAACACAAACGCTAACTATTAATAGCGTAAGCGTAACTATTGAGCAGGTGGATTCTACTGATTTGGGTAACTGGGCTAAGTTTAAGATTTGCGCGAGCACTGGGGAATTAGGTGTTCTTGCTCTCGACTTGAACTTCATGGGGAATGAATTTCGTATCCAAGATACAGAGGGTGTACATTGGCATGGTGATGAAGTTTGTTTCGACCTACCTGGTAACTCTAAAAAAGAATTGGTGTTCTGGATAATGAACAAGCCCTCAGCGTAAGCCGAGGACTCTAGAAACTAACTGGCTATTGACCAACGGCCCAAGTTTGATTGCTGCACTCCACACCCAAGCCAGCGCGCTTTAAATCCGTTAAAGTTACTTGCAGAACATGGCTATCAATATTAATAGGGCCGTGTACTGCAGACCATTCAATTTCACCATTATGCTTAATCTCCCCTACTTCAAGCACAGCATTCGCAATTGAAATTGGTTGGTCCAAAGTACCAAACCATTCATTTGGATTCGCTTTGGCCAATTTAGCCCGTTCAATGAGTCGCTTAGTAATCTTCGGCTTTGCTTTCGAACGCGGCTTCAAGATCGCCCAAGGGTAAATATCTACCGGCATTTGTTCAGAGTCAAAAACAAAACGGTAGAGGCCATCGCCATATTTTGCCATCTGTGCGAGTGTCATCAGAGAGGATTGGCCGCTCATATCCATTCCAAGCTTTAGAGCCGACATTTCAAAGTTAGGGTTGGATGATAGCCAGCATATAGGCTTCTCAGGATACTGAGGCTTTAACGGGCTTGTACGTAAAAGCCCCATTTCAAAGATAGATTCGAGTTTAATGCCAAGTGTGTAGTGGAATAGTTTCACTGTGTTGCCCTTTATTCGTTTCGACTCCCACAATTAAAAATCGAAGTAAAAAACGCGCAACACGTGAAACCGCCCTTTCGTTGATTTATTTTGTAGATCTTTTGCGAATGAAAGCAGCCATTAACAGGAAGAATACGGCGCCAAAAGATGTGCTACCACCAGAGCTACCACTGTTTGCCTGATAATCTGATTCATCATCGCCTGAAACATCGATGTCATCGGCATCTTCAACGGTTGTATTGTATGAATCGCGCATTGTTGATGTCACAACAAGATCGGGAGTAATTTCGTCGTTTAACACAGACTCAATCCAGTCACTATAATCCGCAACCTCAGTGAATACGGACGTATCACTCGATGTTGAACTCTTACAGCCATCCCAACCATAACTCGTGATGCCTACCTGCACGTATTCAGCCAAGTCATCGTCATACCAATATAAAGGACCTCCCGAATCTCCTGAACATGTAGAGTTCCGAACGCCAGTGCTTGCATTATATGCACCTTGCATACACAGCTGATTTTCCCCAGCTCCCATGTCGCATGAGTCAGTTGGGACATATGTCAGTGTTGTGTATAACAATTGATCTGAGTAGCTACCACTCTCTGTCATTCCTAAACCAACAGCAATGAAGCTTTCATCTTCTACTCTGTATGAATCTGCTTGTGTAGATTCTGCCAACACCGCGTAATCAGAACTGGAGACATTCATATCATCTTCAAGCTCTAAGATTGCAATGTCATTTGGCCAAGGCACCGAACTTTCACTAGATGAATCCACATAATCTGGATGACGGTAAACATTCGTAATTCTGATGTTCTCTACTGCACCAGATAAAAATTGATTTGAATTCGACAGCTGCGGAAGAACTGCAGTATACACAAGATATTCCTCGTTCAACCCTCCACTTCCATCACTAATACAGTGCGCAGCCGTAGCGACATGATTAGCATCTATAATTGTTGCGCCGCAATATTGGCCATAAACACCAGTGTAACTTGATGCGTCGTAATAAAGAGCCGCGTAGGAAGGCCAAGTATCTGTAGTAGTAGTCAAACCGTTATAAATATATGTGCTGTATTCCTCACTACTTGCGGTGGAGGTGTTGGTCAGGAGCAACACGGAACAGATAGCACCGAATAGACTTAATTTCTTCATTTGAACCTTTTTACTTCTCTGTTTCTTCTGATTTGATGAAGCTTTTCTCGTATAAGCCATCTTCGAATAAGTCACGATCAACAACCAAATGTGGGAAACGATACGCCCGTTCGATATGCTCGATTTCAGTCATATGGCATTCGTCCTCTCGGGTGCCGTAAATGCTCTTTAATTGCTCGTAGCCTTCGAAATCAGGATTCTTTTCAGAATCATTTGATACGTAGCTAGTTGGATACCATGTATCTTTCTTGAACTTAGCAACTAAAATGGCAGGTAATTCACCAAAAAATACCTTATTAAAGTTATCTTTTGAAAGTGACAGACCAGAGTACGTAATGTCCATCTTTTTACAAAACATCATCAAGAGCTTGTAATGTTTTCTGCATTTTTTGTAGTTCCAATCATCACTTCCAGAAACGCTGTAAGTAGCAATTTCTTTACCATTTATTACTTTCGTTCTTTTGAAGATCACTCCTATCTGAGTTTCGTTCTTGGCGCTATCTCCTAATGACAATTCATACTCTGTGTTTGGTTCATCTGTACCAATCACAAATTGAAGTTCCACTCGTTCATTATTGAGTTTAAGTTTTGCAAGTTTTGCTGCTAGAGAACCAACGTTTTTATAAACTTTAAATTGACCATCGTGTTTCTGGAATTCTTTGCCAGTCCCTTTGAGCCACTTGATGTCGACATTGAAACACTCCGATACCTCAGCCAATACATCATCATTTAAAGTATCGATAAGCTTTTCATCATCCATTAGCACTGAACGTGGAATCTCCTTGCTGCTGATTAACAGAGGGATGTCGAACGGATTTATCTTATGCACTTCAAAAACATAGCGGAAGCGAGAACATACCGTTTCAAGGCATACAGAAATGTTCCCAGTCTCTGATTCTTTCACAGAAGCTAACGTGCTCTGAATGAAATCTACTGCTGAACAGTTTTGTTGATATGAACAGTTTTCTACCCACTGTTTCAAATCAGAATCGAGCATAAGCTCAACACTATTTGGTGATTTATCTTCTTGTTCAACTTCCAAAGCAGAGGTTGGTAACTTACCTGTAAACAAGACATACAAGCGATTCCAAAAACTCAAGTCTTGGCAATCATTTCTCATTTGAACTACTCCATATAAACATAACAATTCAGCTTGTAATTTCAGTATACAAGCCAACTCATATTTCCAAAATTACACGACAATCAGAATCGCGCAAGATCAAATACAACACAGTCCATCGTTTTCAAATTTGCGCGTTTTAACATCTGTCGTTTAATACATGTATACCAATTGAATACGAGAAATGAACATGATTAATAAGTTTGAAATTGTCTTGAGAAAGATTCACAACAACCTTATAGCTGCTGGCGTAATGCTGACTAATGGCCTCACTGCGGGTGACGCATCTGGATACGAGATGTACGGTGAGAAAACAGGTGATAACACCTTCCTTATACATGTTCGTAAGGCGTCCTTTGTTCCAAAAAACGAATTTGGCGAGACTTATGAAAAGCACTCTCTTTCTGAATTACCAACGAATGACATATGGCGTCGTTTCGAATCAGATAAAGCAAACTTGTTTGGTGGTGTAATTGTTGGGCGTGACAACCAGAAGTTTGAAAATGAGCCGACTGAGTTAAATCGACTGGCGGTAGTTTCTGTCATTGAAGACAAAGCAAATCTGGTACCGACTGACGGACACTATTTGTTTCGCTCAACAAACGCGGTTGAATCGGATGAATTTATCACATTCTTCATGGAAAGAGATTTAACAAAAAATACAGAGACGTTATTGGACGCTTTGCAAGGTGATGCCTTGATGTCTTTCTATCGTAATGTGGGAGAGGAATAAAGTTTCATACTAAACAGTCAAATAACCCTGTTCGTACCGTTCTAAATGATACGTAACCCCAAAAAAAGATTCATACTAATTTCTACAACCAAGTCTGAATCGGGCTACCACTGAGTATTAAAGTATCATACTGGTTTCTTCATCACAGCCCCAACCAACACCCAACCATCACACCCAACCAACGCTTTCAAACTCGTTTTTGGACAAGAATGAGCTAGAAGTATTGATCTAGCTCTGGTGATTTGAATTAGAAAATGTATTAATGTTGTGTATAGTTTATCAGCAGGTATTCGTAAGCATCTACTCAGGAAAAACAACAATACCCAACGCTTCGAGAAGCTGTTCTTGTTGCCAGCTGGCAATTTTGATACCTGATGTATCGACTTTTCGAGGATCTAAACCGTCGAGTTCGGCGTGACATAAATTAGCACCCTGTAGGCTAAACTGTCCCCAGACATCTTCAGAAAAAACACCTCGACTTAAGTCTGACTCTTTCAGTGATGCGCCCGCGAGGTGAGTCCCTATCCAGCGATTTTCAAACAGCTCACATTTTTCTAAACAGACCCGCTCCATATTGGCATAAGACAGGTTACATCCAGTAATAAAGGCTGAGCAAAAGTACATACGATTACTCACTTGATTGGCAAAGTTTGCTCGGGAAAAGTTGGCCCCTTTTAAATCACACTCACGTAACTCAATACCGTAGCAATTGGCGTTACTAAAGTTTGCCATCGCAAGCTGGCATTGTTGGAAACTTGCATCGCGAAGGTCTGCGACATCAAAATGGCAACCTTCGATATCACCCTGTTCAATGAACTTGCAGTTAATAAATGTCGCATCACGCAAGTTAGCACGTCGAAAATCGCATCGGATAAAGGTGCAAGCAGTGAAAGTAATATCACTTAGATCTTGATGTGAAAAACTGTGGTGTCGATATGTGTGACGGTAGGTTTCCATGTTGACTCCTATGATGAACTGAGAAGTGGACCCCGCTGGTTGGACACATAAGCTCATTTCTTAAGTGGTTGACCCAGCTCATGCTGCGTATCTTTGC
>NZ_JAWOQR010000023.1:0-50657 GCF_033337445.1 Vibrio sp. YT-15 | reverse complement strand
AGGAGAGACTTGAACTCTCACACCTTGCGGCGCCAGAACCTAAATCTGGTGCGTCTACCAATTCCGCCACTTCCGCATCTATTCCTAACTGCTCTGATAAAAAGAACATTTAGGAATGGTGGCTACGACGGGATTCGAACCTGTGACCCCATCATTATGAGTGATGTGCTCTAACCAGCTGAGCTACGTAGCCAAAACCATATTTTTTGTTCTCAACGCTTTGTTGCCTTGTCGTTGGGAACGGCGCGCATTATGCGAAGTTGAGTGAGATCCGTCAACAGTTTTTTTTAATAAATTTCGGAAAAAGCCTCGTTCGCTTCCTTTTTAAACAAAGAGGCGTGTTTATGATCTAAAACTGGAAATAAATTAGCTTGCAGTTGCGTAATTTATTTTTGTTCATTTACTTAAGGTATTAAAAAAGCCAGCTTAACAGCTGGCTTTTAGTGTAAATGAAGTGTTTAGAATTCATTCATTTAATTAAACATTGAAGCGGAAGTGTACAACATCACCATCTTTTACGATGTAGTCTTTACCTTCTAGACGCCATTTACCTGCGTCTTTTGCGCCATTTTCACCATTGAATTGGATGAAATCGTCGTAACCGACTACTTCTGCACGAATAAAGCCTTTCTCGAAGTCAGTGTGGATCTTACCTGCCGCCTGAGGTGCAGTTGCACCAACAGGGATTGTCCAAGCACGTACTTCTTTAACACCTGCTGTGAAGTAGGTGTGTAGAGTCAGTAGTTCGTAACCAGAGCGAATTACACGGTTCAGACCCGGCTCTTCGATCCCCATATCTGCTAGGAATTCTTCGCGATCTTCATCTTCTAGTTCAGATAGTTCAGATTCGATAGCTGCACATACAGGTACAACGACATTGTTTTCTTTTTCTGCGAACTCACGAACCGCATCTAGATATGGATTATTTTCGAAGCCATCTTCGTTTACGTTTGCAATGTACATAGTTGGCTTCAGTGTTAGGAAGTTTAGGTAGCCGATTGCTGCTAACTCTTCTTTAGATAGCTCAACTGTGCGTGCCATGCCGCCTTCAGTTAGTACTGGTAACAGTTTTTCTAGTACGGTTAGTTCAAATTTTGCGTCTTTATCGCCGCCTTTTGCCTTCTTCGCGTTACGTTGAATCGCTCGCTCACAAGAATCTAGGTCAGCCATTGCAAGTTCGAGGTTGATCACTTCGATATCTTCGATAGGTGAAACTTTACCTGAAACATGAACAATGTTTTCGTTTTCAAAACAACGTACAACGTGGCCAATCGCGTCTGTTTCACGGATGTTAGCTAGGAATTTGTTACCTAAACCTTCACCACGTGATGCACCAGCAACAAGACCAGCGATGTCCACGAACTCCATCGTCGTTGGAAGAACTCTCTGTGGGTTAACGATCTTAGCTAGTGCGTCTAGACGTAGATCTGGCACAGGAACCACACCAGTGTTTGGTTCAATGGTACAGAACGGGAAGTTTGCTGCTTCGATACCCGCTTTAGTTAGTGCGTTGAACAGAGTTGATTTACCTACGTTAGGTAGACCAACGATGCCACATTTAAAACCCATGATAGTAACCTTATTCAGCTTTGAACGTGTGGAGGCGATTTTGTGCTTTAGATAGGCCATCCTTAATCAGGATATCTAGACAACGAACAGCCTCATCAGCTGCTGCATCTAAAAGCTCTTGCTCTTTAGCTGGCGCTTTACCTAATACAAAACCCGCCACTTTATCTTTGTGTCCCGGATGACCAATGCCAATACGAAGACGATAAAAATCTTTGTTATTGCCCAGTTTGCTAATGGTGTCACGCAGACCGTTGTGTCCACCGTGCCCCCCACCTTTTTTAAACTTAGCGACACCTGGCGGTAAGTCTAGCTCGTCATGAGCAACCATGATCTCTTCAGGTTTAATTTGATAAAATTTCGCAAGCGCTGCGATCGATTTACCTGATAGATTCATGAAGGTGGTTGGGATAAGCAAACGGAGATCCTGGCCATTGACCATAATGCGTCCTGTTAGACCAAAAAACTTTGGTTCGTTCTTCAGTGTAACGTTGTGAACGCGTGCTAATTCTTCTACAACCCAAGCGCCCGCATTGTGACGAGTTCTGGCGTATTCTGGTCCTGGATTAGCAAGACCAACAAGAAGTTTGATTTGTTGACTCAAGGTTAGGATCTCTCTGGAATCTCAAAAAGCGCAGTATGATAGCACAGAAAACTCGCGGTGGGCGACCAAGGGATTTTCTAGTTATCAGTACAAATAAAAAAACACCCCAAAGAGGGGTGCTTTTGAAATCAGTGTAACTGAAATGTTCGTATTAGTTGAACATTGCAGAGATTGACTCTTCGTTGCTGATACGACGAATCGCTTCAGCTAGCATGCGAGATAGGCTTAGTGTTGTCACTTTACCTGTTGCAGCCATCTCTTTAGACAGAGAGATAGAGTCAGTTACGATAACTTGGTCAAGAACTGAGTTCTTGATGTTATCCGCAGCGTTGCCTGAGAATACTGCGTGAGTAGCGTAAGCGAATACACGCTTAGCACCGCGCTCTTTTAGTGCTTCAGCTGCTTTACATAGTGTGCCACCTGTGTCGATCATGTCATCAACGATCACACAGTCACGACCTTCAACATCACCGATTAGGTTCATTACTTCAGAAACGTTTGCACGTGGACGACGCTTATCTACGATTGCGATGTCGATGTCGCCTAGTGCTTTTGCTGTTGCACGAGCACGAACAACGCCACCTAGGTCAGGAGATACCACTACAGGGTTATCTAGACCGCGAGCCTGCATATCTTCAAGTAGCACTGGCGTGCCGAAGATGTTGTCTACAGGTACATCGAAGAAGCCTTGAATTTGCTCTGCGTGTAGGTCGATAGTTAGAACGCGGTCAACACCAACGTTAGATAGGAAATCAGCAACAACTTTTGCAGTAATTGGCACACGCGCAGAACGTACACGACGGTCTTGGCGAGCGTAGCCGAAGTAAGGGATAACTGCAGTGATACGGCCTGCTGAAGCACGGCGCATTGCATCAATCATAACAACCAATTCCATTAGGTTGTCGTTAGTCGGTGCACAAGTGGATTGAATGATGAAAACATCGCTACCACGAACATTCTCATTGATTTGAACTGCAACTTCGCCATCAGAAAAGCGAGAAACAGATGCATCACCAAGAGAGATGTAAAGACGATCAGCAATACGTTGGGCTAGTTCAGGTGTTGCGTTACCAGCAAATAGCTTCATATCAGGCACGGTGGAAACCTCGGGTTTGCGTCCAGTTTAAATAGGTCGGTGTGAGGCTGATTGGTATTCAGCCAAAGTCTCTTTTAATGGCGAAATATTGCGCCCTTGAGCGACAAATGCCGAGACTTTATCAGAGAGTTGTGCAAGGATAGTTTCTGCTTCAGATTTGCTCGAAAATTCAGCAAAAACGCAAGATCCTGTCCCCGTCAATCTTGACGGCGCGTATTGTAGCAGCCAAGAAAGTTGCTTATCAACCTCTGGGTAGAGCATTCGTACAATTTTTTCGCAATCGTTTACGCTTGGCGTATTTAAAAGTGTTTCTAGATCTCGTTTTGGGGTGTTTCGCGTCAGATCTGGATGACAAAAAACGTCGACGGTTGCGATAGATACATTCGGTCTGACGACTAAATACCATTTTTCTTCGGGATAAGCAGGAGAGAGTTTTTCACCAACACCTTCAGCAAAAGCTGCAAATCCGCGCACAAATACGGGCACGTCTGCGCCTAGTTTTAAACCTATTTCAGCCAGTTCGTCGTCAGTTAGATTCAGTTGCCATAAGTAATTCAGTGCCACTAATGCTGTAGCTGCATTCGATGAGCCCCCACCAATGCCTCCACCCATAGGCAGCACTTTCTGTAGCTCAATATGCGCGCCAAAAGGGCAGTTTGAGTAAGTTTGAAGCGCGGTTGCTGCTTTCCAAATTAAATTGTCTTGAAGAGGCACACCTTCTATCTCTGGAGAAATCGTAATATCACCAGAATGGTTCGCTTGAATGGTGAGCTCATCGCCGTGATCGACGAATTGGAATAACGTTTGTAACTCGTGGTAGCCATTCTCTGTACGGCCGTTGATATATAGAAAGAGATTCAATTTCGCTGGTGATGGCCAGCGTGTTGAAAGTTCAATCATTGGGTGATGTTCCATTTTGTGATCACTAGATTTATTTTGACATCAGCTGTGGTGAGTTTCAGCTTATTTGGCAGAGGGAGAGACTGTTCATGCCATTGAACGTCGCCATATCTTTGATATGCAATACTCCAATCATTTAAACCAATTTGTTTGTTTAACGCTTGCAGTGTATTGGTTGGAGACAGTTGGAATTTGTCGGCATCGGTCGGTAGACCTAATAGCCAGTCAGGCATGTGATCGACGGGCATCATCAACCCTGTAAGACGGTAAATCAGCTGGTTAGCACTGCGAGAAGAAAGGACCTGATCGTCGTAAGTTTCTACTGTGGCGCCTTGTGGGGTGATGGTGAGCTTTAATGCCGTTTGTCCGAGAATCGTTGTTAAACGCAACTGGCTTAGTGTTGAAGAATGTTTCCAGTAGAAGTTTAAATTTTGTCTTTGGTCTGGGCCAATATAACCAAGTTTCCCCGTTGCTTGAAAATCTTGGATGGTTTCGAGTCGCTGCTCATGAGCTTGCCATTCAACGCTGGTAACACTTTCAGGAACGGACGAACAACCAGCGAGCAGTAAGCTCGACAAGAAAAAAAGAATAAAGGAGCGTAACGTCATGTTTGATGGCTTATTAATCAGTTTCATCGGGAATCGCTCACAACTATAGCATTGAAAAGTCGCACTTAGGAAAACAAATCCGGCTTACCCTTTCAATAAATGCGTGCTTACAGTAAAATTCTGGACCTATTTTATAACCTATCCCAGAGATACCACGTTAGATGTCCTTGCTTGCTATTGGAATTAATCACAATACAGCGTCTGTCGACTTGCGAGAGAAGGTGGCGTTTGGTCCGGATAAACTCGGCCCTGCACTCGAGCAACTTAGAGAGCACGAAGCAGTTAACGGCAGTGTGATTGTTTCAACCTGTAACCGAACTGAGTTGTACTGCGATGTTAAGCAAGGAGCGCGAAACAAGTTGATCGATTGGCTTGCTCAATTTCATCAAGTGAGCCGCGAAGATTTAATGCCGAGTTTGTATGTTCATGAAGAACAAGCTGCAATAAAGCATTTGATGCGCGTATCGTGCGGTCTTGACTCTCTGGTGTTGGGTGAGCCTCAAATTCTGGGGCAGGTAAAGCAAGCATTTTCTGACTCGCGAGATCATCAAGCTGTCGATGCCTCGATTGATAAACTGTTTCAAAAGACGTTCTCAGTCGCCAAACGGGTGAGAACAGAGACAGATATTGGTGGTAATGCCGTGTCCGTGGCTTATGCGGCATGTACACTGGCAAAACATATTTTTGAGTCGTTATCAGATTCAACCGTGCTTTTAGTTGGTGCGGGTGAGACGATTGAATTGGTCGCGAAGCATTTAGCGTCCAACGGTTGCACAAAAATGATTGTCGCGAACCGCACTAAAGAGCGCGCGCAAGGCTTAGCGGACCAATTTGGCGCAGAAGTGATCAGTTTGAACGAAATTCCTGAACATTTGGCGAAAGCGGACATTGTGATTAGCTCAACGGCGAGCCCATTGCCTATTATTGGCAAAGGTATGGTCGAAACAGCTCTAAAGCAGCGCCGACATCAACCTATCTTGTTAGTCGATATTGCGGTGCCGCGAGATGTAGAGTCGGAAGTCGGTGAACTGAACGACGCATATCTGTATTCTGTTGATGACTTGCAATCTATCATCGACAGCAACATTGAGCAGCGTAAAGTCGAAGCGATTCAAGCTGAAGCGATTGTTAGTGAAGAAAGCGCTGCATTTATGACATGGTTGCGTTCACTGCAAGCCGTCGATAGTATTCGCGACTATCGCAAATCAGCCAACGAAATTCGTGAAGAGTTACTGAGCAAAAGTTTGCAATCTTTAGCGGCAGGCGCAGATCCGGAGAAAGTGCTGCGCGAGCTGAGTAATAAACTCACCAACAAACTGATTCACGCTCCAACTCGCGCATTGCAAAGTGCAGCTGAGCAAGGCGAACCAGCAAAATTAACGATTATCCGCCAAACACTTGGCTTGGATGATCTATAACTCACGCTTTTTATTAAGAAAACGACACTATGAAAGCCTCTATTCTGACTAAGCTAGAAACGCTAGTAGAACGTTACGAAGAAGTTCAACATCTTCTTGGTGATCCTGATGTAATTGGAAATCAGGACAAATTCCGTGCTCTATCAAGAGAGTACTCTCAGCTAGAAGAAGTAACCAAGTGCTTCCAAGCTTATCAACAAGCACAAGAAGATCTTGTCGCCGCTGAAGAGATGGCAAACGAAGACGACGAAGAAATGCGTGAAATGGCGCAAGAAGAAATCAAAGAAGCGAAAGCGACGATTGAGCGTCTTACTGATGAGTTACAGATTCTTCTTCTGCCAAAAGATCCGAACGATGATCGTAACTGTTTCCTAGAAATTCGTGCAGGTGCGGGTGGCGACGAAGCGGGCATTTTCGCGGGTGATCTATTCCGTATGTACAGCAAGTACGCAGAAAAGCGTGGCTGGCGCATCGAAGTCATGTCTTCTAACGAGGCAGAGCACGGTGGTTACAAAGAGATGATCGCGAAAGTAAGCGGCGACGGTGCATACGGCGTGTTGAAATTTGAGTCAGGCGGTCACCGTGTACAGCGTGTTCCTGCAACTGAATCTCAAGGCCGTGTGCATACTTCTGCTTGTACAGTAGCAGTAATGGCGGAAATCCCTGAAGCGGATCTGCCAGAAATCAAAGCAGCAGACCTGAAAATCGATACGTTCCGTGCATCTGGCGCAGGTGGTCAGCACGTTAACACCACGGATTCTGCAATCCGTATTACCCACTTACCAACGGGTACGGTAGTAGAGTGTCAGGATGAGCGTTCACAGCACAAGAACAAAGCGAAAGCAATGGCGGTTCTTGCTGCTCGTATCGTTCAAGCGGAGCAAGAGCGTCGTGCGGCAGAAGTATCTGACACACGTCGTAACCTACTAGGTTCTGGTGACCGTAGTGACCGTATCCGTACTTACAACTACCCACAAGGTCGTGTTTCTGATCACCGTATCAACCTAACCATCTACCGTTTGAACGAAGTGATGGAAGGTGATCTACAAAGCCTGATCGATCCAGTAGTTCAAGAGCACCAAGCAGACCAACTAGCGGCGCTAGCTGAGAACGGCTAATCGATGAGCCAAGTTCAATCTATTGAGCAAGCACTGAAAAGTGCGACGGCAATTCTGACAGAAGGCGGCAAAGAGTCGCCTTCTCTCGATGCAGCTGTCCTTCTTTGCCATGTCCTTGGCAAACCAAGAACCTACCTACTGACCTGGCCAGAAAGAGCATTAGAAACCGAGCAACAAGCTCAGTTTGATGCACTATTAGCACGACGCATCGCTGGTGAGCCGGTGGCTTACATCATTGGTGAACGTGAGTTTTGGTCGTTACCTCTTAAAGTCTCGCCATCCACATTGATCCCAAGACCAGATACTGAACGTTTGGTTGAAGTCGCATTAGATAAGACTTTCGGACAAACGGGACCGATCTTAGACCTTGGCACAGGAACTGGCGCGATAGCTTTAGCATTGGCGTCTGAGATGCCAAATCGCCAAGTGATGGGCATCGATCTTAAGCAAGAGGCGAAAGAGCTGGCTGAGCACAATGCGTCGCAATTAAACATCAAAAATGTGACGTTTGATCAAGGTAGTTGGTTCGAACCTATTGCCAGCGGAACAAAGTTTGCTTTAATTGTCTCCAACCCACCGTACATCGACGAAAAAGACCCACACCTCTCTCAAGGAGATGTGCGTTTTGAACCAAAATCGGCGTTGGTTGCCGATGAGAATGGTCTCGCGGATATTCGTCATATCTCTGATCTTGCGCGTCAATATTTGCAAGAGGGTGGGTGGCTTGCTTTCGAACATGGTTATGATCAAGGTGAGGCGGTGCGTGAGATAATGCGTGGCTTTGGTTACCAACAGGTCGCTACGGAAAAAGATTATGGCGGTAACGATCGAGTAACGCTTGGTTGTCTGGCCAGTTAATCATGGAAGTCAGCAAACACTAACTAAAAAGAGAAGAAAAATGTACGTAGCTCTAAAACACATACACTTAGTGACGATCGCTCTCAGTGCGACGCTACTATCGATCCGATTCGTGTTAATGATGATGAACTCACCGAAGCGAAATAATCGCTTTTTGAAAGTGTTTCCCCACATCGTTGATACTGCATTGCTAGTGTCAGGTATCGCGCTTATTTTCATTACTGGTTTCATCCCGTTTACCGATGCCGCACCGTGGTTAACAAACAAAATCACCTGCGTACTGGCGTACATTGCGCTTGGATTCTTCTCATTGAAACTTGCGAAAAACAACCTACTGAAGATATTTGGCTTTTTCGGCGCATTAGGTTGGTTGGTCATGGCTGCAAACATTGCTGTGTCTAAGAGCCCTACGTTATTTGGATAGACGTCATGTTAGAGTTTTTTGACGAAGATTTTGACAATATACCGTTGGTGGAAGGTGCGCTTGAGCTAAACAAAGCGATTAACCCAGAAACCAAAGTACATTGGGCGAAACAAGAGTTAGAGCGTCTTTACAAAGATGCAGAAGCCACGCTTGTTCATGAAACCGATGAAGAGCAACGATTTGATGCATTCCTACGACTGTTTTTCCACGAGTGGGGGTTTAAAGGCGACGAGCAGGAATACTTTATTTCGGACAACAGCTTCATCGATAAAGTGTTGGAGCGCAGAAAAGGTATTCCTGTGAGCTTAGGTTCGATTTTGTTATACCTAGGCAAAAAGCTGGGGTTCCCGTTGAAGGGAGTTACTTTCCCTACTCAGTTCCTGTTAAAAGTCGACTGGATGCATAAGAAGCCAGACTACATCAACCCATTTAATGGTGAGTATGTAGGTGAAAGGATTCTTCAAGCTTGGCTTATTGGCCAAGAAGGACCGCTAGCTCAGCTAAAGCCTGAACATTTTGAGGAAGCTGACAACCCAACAATTATTGGTCGCTGGTTGGCGTTGATTAAAAGTGCGATGTTGCGTGAAGAGCATTATACGCTGGCATTACGTTGTACAAATCTTGCTCTAACATTTGTGCCAGATGACCCATACGAAATTCGTGACCGTGGTTTTATTTTCCAACAGCTAGAGTGCCCTCAAGTAGCGGTATCAGATTTTCAGTACTTTATTGACCAATGCCCTGACGATCCGGCTTCCGAGCTACTAAAATCACAAGTTAATGTGATGAGTGAAACGCACGTCACACTTCACTAATTTTATCGATGTGCCGAACGGTGGCGTATCGTGGACAGAAAAAGAGAATCAAAATGGAACAGAAAATCGTTAATATCGGCGACATTCAGGTTGCTAACGACAAGCCATTCACCCTATTTGCAGGTATGAACGTTCTTGAGTCTCGTGATCTTGCGATGCAGATCTGTGAGCACTACGTAAAAGTAACGGAAAAACTTGGTATTCCTTACGTATTTAAGGCGTCGTTTGACAAAGCAAACCGCAGTTCTGTTCATTCATACCGTGGTCCAGGTCTGGAAGAAGGTATGAAAATCTTTCAGGAGCTGAAAGACACTTTTGGTGTAAAGATCATCACGGACGTTCACACTGAAGCGCAAGCTCAACCTGTCGCTGACGTGGTAGACGTTATTCAGCTTCCTGCATTCCTAGCTCGTCAAACTGACCTTGTTGAAGCTATGGCTAAAACAGGTGCGGTTATCAACGTGAAGAAACCTCAATTTATGAGCCCTGGTCAAGTGGGTAACATCGTTGAGAAGTTCGCAGAATGCGGTAACGACAAGATCATCCTATGTGAGCGCGGTTCTTGCCACGGTTACGATAACCTAGTTGTAGATATGCTTGGTTTTGGTGTGATGAAAAATGCTTCAAAAGGTAGCCCAATCATCTTTGACGTAACGCACTCACTACAAATGCGTGACCCATCAGGCGCAGCATCTGGCGGCCGTCGTGAGCAGACAGTTGAGCTTGCAAAAGCGGGTCTAGCGACAGGCATCGCAGGTCTATTTATCGAAGCGCACCCAAACCCAGACCAAGCGCGTTGTGATGGCCCATCTGCACTGCCTCTAGACAAGTTAGAGCCATTCTTAGCACAAATGAAATCGCTTGATGATCTAATCAAGAGCTTTGCAGATATCGATATCAAGTAAACGCCAGATGACTGGTGGTAACAAATACTATAGCCAACCGAGTGTTGGCTATTTTTTTATCTGAAAAACTGTAAATTCTCAAACTTGTTACTGATGAATTTGTTATTGCTAAACAATGCATCATAATTATTAAATCAATGTGTTAGGGTGCACGTGGTTTTCAAATAGATCGAATGCTTAAAATGTGCGTCAGTAATCCCAATAAGAAAAAGGTAAATAAATGAATCAGCGTCTGATGATCAAAACTGTTTTGAGTGCCGCTATCTTGGCCTCGTTAGCTGGGTGTGCTACGCAACCTGCACCAGAATGGAATGCCGATACAACCTATAAATTGACCGTGTTGCACACTAACGATCATCATGGTCGCTTTTGGCAAAATCGATACGGTGAATATGGCATGGCGGCGCGTAAAACGTTAATCGATGATTTGCGCGAAGAAATACAGGATGAGGGGGGCAGCGTGTTACTGCTTTCTGGTGGTGACATCAACACAGGAGTACCTGAGTCTGATTTACAAGATGCCGAGCCGGATTTTAAAGGCATGAGCAAAATTGGTTACGATGCGATGGCTCTAGGTAATCATGAGTTTGATAATCCATTGGACGTGCTATTCAAGCAGCAAGAGTGGGCAAACTTTCCGATGTTGTCTGCCAATATTTACGATAAAAATACTGGCAAGCGTTTATTCCAACCATACGCGATGTTTAACAAGCAGGGCATTAAAATTGCGGTCATTGGTCTTACAACCGAAGACACAGCGAAACTTGGCAACCCTGAGTTCATTGAACAAATTGACTTCCGTGACCCAAAAGAAGAAGCCAAGAAGTTGATTGCAGAACTGAAAGAGACAGAGTATCCAGATCTGATTTTTGCTGTCACGCATATGGGACACTATGAAAATGGTAATAGAGGCATCAATGCTCCTGGCGATGTGGCGTTAGCTCGTTATTTGAATGACGGCGATCTCGACATGATCGTTGGAGGACACTCACAAGAACCTGTGTGCATGGAAGGTCCAAACGTTATCAAAAAGAACTTTAAACCAGGTGATGAATGTCAGCCCGATAAACAAAATGGTACCTTTATTGTTCAGGCACATGAGTGGGGGAAATATGTGGGACGCGCCGATTACGAGTTTCGTAATGGCGAACTCTCGATGGTGAGCTACGATCTAATCCCTGTAAACTTGAAAAAGAAAGTTAAAGTTGATGGTCAGTCGCAACGAGTCTTGATCCAAGATGAGATTAAACAAGACGAAATGATGCTTGAGTTTCTTCGTCCTTATCAAGAAAAAGGTCAGGGCAAACTAAACGTGAAGATTGCAGAATCTAACGGTAAGCTTGAGGGTGACCGCAATGTGGTTCGTTACCAGCAAACAAACTTAGGTCGATTAATTGCAACGGCTCACATGGAACGTGCGAAAGCAGATTTCGCCGTAATGAATTCTGGTGGTGTTCGAGATTCGATTGCTGCGGGTGATATTACTTATAAAGACGTGCTCACTGTTCAGCCATTTGGCAATATGGTTTCTTACGTTGATATGACGGGTAAAGAGGTATTAGATTATCTAAATGTCGTTGCAACTAAGCCTGTTGACTCTGGTGCTTATGCACAGTTTGCCGGCATTGCGATGAGTATCAATAATGGTGAGGTAACCAATGTGTTTATTGGTAATAAGCAACTTCGCTTAGATGGTAATTACCGCTTTACCGTACCAAGCTACAATGCTGCTGGTGGTGATGGTTACCCTAAAATCGACGATCATTCAGGGTATGTAAATACAGGTTTTACCGATGCTGAAGTTTTGAAGGATTATTTAGAAACACACAGCCCTATTGATGTTAATGAGTATGCCCCTTCAGGTGAAATCACGTATTTAGTTGATACGGCGATTGATCAGTAACCCAACAGAGAAAAAGCGATTGACTCAAACTCGCTGATATCATTAACTAAAAGCGCAGATCCAATTCAATCTGCGCTTTTTGTTTTTATGAGGAGAATCTTGATGACTCCGGCCATTAATCTTGCGAAAAAGAAAAAAATTCCACACACCATCCATCAATATGAGCACGATCCTAGAGCCGATAGTTATGGTTTAGAAGCTGCTGAAGTGCTAGGACAGGATCCGAAAACAGTATTTAAAACCTTGCTGTTCTGCTTGAACGGGGAGTCAAAGAACCTTGCGGTTGCGATTATCCCTGTTGATCAAAAGCTGAACCTAAAACTGGCGGCGAAAGCAGCGAAGGGCAAAAAGGCCGATATGGCTGATCCGGAAATCGCGCAAAAGACCACAGGTTATGTCGTTGGTGGAATTAGCCCACTAGGGCAGAAGAAAGCCTTACCTACTTTTTTGCACGAAAGCGCATTAGAGCAAGACACAATCTGTGTGAGTGCTGGTAAACGTGGTTTAGAAATTGAGTTAGCCCCGAGAGATTTGCTGAGCTTAACTCGCGGTCAGTTTGCACCTCTTTGTTTGTAAACTCATGACAAATAAAAAGGACGCTCATGAGCGTCCTTTTTTGATCTTGCCTGTCAGTGAAGCGTTACTCTTCAGACTCAATGTACCACCAGTGCGTTTAGCTGGTTTACTTGGTTTCGCGGCATTTGGGTTCATGTAATGCTGCTTAGGCTTACTCGGTGATTGAGGCTTGTTTGCTGAATGCGTATTGCTCGATGCATCTGGTTTACGGTGTGATTTACCATGCTCGCCTTGCGGTCTACTGCGTTCACCTTGTGGTTTCGCTTTGTAATGTTCTTTAGCTGGACGTCCGCCTTCATCATCACGCTGACGACGCTTTTGTTGACCTTTTTTCGAGTTTGGTGCATGACGGAATTCATCAGCATTGTTACCACGGAAAGTTCGTGTCTTCTGGTTACGACGAGCAGTAGAATCTTGGTTTTCTTCACGGCTATCAAACAGCTTCGCGTCGGTCGCTTTACGAATGTTGCGACCTCTAGAGTCTGTTTTTGATGCTTCTTCTGTACCTACCGAGCCTTCACACATTGCTAGGATCTCTGCCACTTCTTCGTCACTTAGATAACGCCATTTCCCATTGGGAATACCATCAAGAGAGATATTCATGATGCGTACGCGACGCAGCTTGAATACTTCATAGCCCAGCGCTTCACACATGCGACGGATCTGACGGTTAAGTCCTTGAGTGAGCACAATACGGAAAGAGAATTTAGTCTCTTTTGTTACCTTACAAGGTAGGGTGACTGTGTCGAGAATCTTAACGCCACTCGACATCTGTTTGAGAAACTCGCCTGTAATTGGCTTGTCCACGCGTACGACGTACTCTTTTTCGTGGCTGTTGCCTGCGCGAAGGATTTTGTTCACGATGTCGCCATCGTTGGTCAAAAAGATCAGACCATCAGACGGTTTGTCTAAGCGGCCGATCGGAAAGATACGTTTTTGGTGGCCGATGAAATCAACGATGTTTCCAGGGACGTCTCTCTCAGTTGTACAGGTGATGCCTGTTGGTTTATTGAGAGCGATATAAATCGGCTTCTCTTTTGCTGCCACTGGCTTACCATCCACACAAACATCATCACCAGGTAGCACTTTTGTCCCCATTTCAGGTTTGTTGCCATTAATGGTGACACGGCCTTGCTCAATCAGTCTGTCTGCTTCACGGCGTGAGCAAAACCCCGTTTCACTGATGAATTTATTTAATCGTTTAGCGTTGTCTTGTGACATTTTTGTCTCCTAACGTTTCACAACGGCGAATGAAGCTCCCTTCCTTTAAGGGGAAGGAAGAATAAGGGCGGGCATTCTAGCATTAGGGTGAAATTTAGCCTAACCGTTTTTGGTGACGTTCGCGGGTTTCTAATTTCTTTTCCGCACTTTTTCTAAGTAGGACGTAAACGGCTCCAGTTCCACCGTGAAAGCGTTGCGCACTATGGACGCATTGGACTTCCTTTATTTGTCGTAGCCAACTGCTAACAAAGCTTTTCATCATTGCAGGTGGATTTGAGCGTTCTCCTCGACCATGGACGATAACGATGGTTCTAATGTCCATTGATAGGCATTGCTTTAAAAACGTCACGACTTCATCACGTGCTTCTTTCAATGTTTTACGGTGCAAATCCAAGCGAGCTTGGATTGGATACTTACCAAGGCGAAGTTTGCGGTAAACCCCGTCCTGTACACCATCACGTTTGAACTCAACAAAGTCCTCTGGCTTGAGCATTTCAGCGTGATCAAGTGATAGGTATTCTGGGTCATCTTCCGTTAACCAGATTGCTGCTTCGCGTTTTGCGAGCTGTGCTTCTGTTACTTGGTGTACTTTTTTGTGTTCGGTGGTGTCTTGAGTGATTGGCTTTACATCGCCCATCATCTGTTGAAATAGATCAAAATCGTCGTCGTGAGACATAGCAGTAATCTCATTAAGAACAGGGAAGAATAATAGGATTATATCAATGAGTGGTGCATTGAGATCAAATAAAAAACCGGAGTAGGCAAGTAACCGACTCCGGTGCAAAGCGTTTCTAGAGCTAAGCGAGATCTAGTGAGGAGATTTGTCGTTCATGATCTTGTATATGAAGAAACCGCCGTAAAATAACATCAGACCAATTGCCCCAAAAATTACTATCATTGACGATAGACCCACTGCATTACCAAATAGGAGATCAAGCCAAAAGTCCATACGTTTCCTCCAAGATGTTCCCGACAGGAATAAACTAAATGGCGGTGTCTTGTTGCACACTGATCTGGATCAATTATGTTGCTAAGGTTAATAAACTGTATTTTGTTGTGAGTTATCAGTCACATTTTACGTGCTAGTGTTCAGTTATTCATCAAACGAATTAAGACCTAAGGTTTTTTTGTAAAAAGCACTTGCGCCACAGTTCAGAATCCGTAATATACGCATTCGTTGACGGGGACAATTCCTCAGTTAAACATCTCGGTGAATAGCGCAGCTTGGTAGCGCATCTGGTTTGGGACCAGAGGGTCGGGGGTTCGAATCCCTCTTCACCGACCACTTTCAGAAAGCCTGCTCAATGAGCAGGCTTTCGTCGTTTTAGCGGCAGCAAATTTGACTTTGATAGTAGCGAACCAAATGGGGTTCGCCTGAAGTTAGAATATGGCTCTTCATCGACACATATTGAGAAAAAGGCTCTACAGAAATGTAGAGCCTTTTTCGTATTTGGTGATATTTATTTGGAACCAGAGGATCGGGGTCTGGAATGCCAGTCCTCTGGAAGCCCAGTCGCGTCGAATCCCTACTTCACCGACCACTTTTAGAAAGCCTGCTCAATGAGCAGGCTTTCGTCGTTTTTAGTGCTAGTAATTTTAGACTTCAATAGTATCGAACCAAATGGGGTTCGCTTGAAGTTAGAACATGGCTCTTCACCGACACGTATTGAGAGGAAGGCTCTACAGAAATGTAGGGCCTTTTCATTTTTTAGAGCGAGTAAATTTATTACTTGATGTCACACGAGATAGTATTGATAGGAGTTTCAGAAGTAGTGAAACAGACATAAGCGGTCTTTGGGTGATTTGGCCCAATCTTGACGTAACCCGCTTTTAAATCGTCTTCATCAAACGTTACTGAGTGAGATTTGCTTGTATTTCCATCATAGTAAACCGCTTCAAAGCCTTGGTTCATCATATGTGCAACGCGATTTCGAGTGTGGGCTGTTGAAAACGTGATGTTCGCGCAACGCATCATTGGTTTTTCGGTAATAAGAAATTGACCACTCTCTTTATCTAAAACACCGCCTTTTACTTCCGGAGTTATATCAATAGCTTGAAAAGATTCTACGTTGCATGGCGGTTTAGCATAAGACAACGAAGAAGTGAGCATAATTCCAATCGTGTATAGGAATAAATATTTAAATTTCATATGAGTTGTTTTGTATCCACTTAGCTTAACGGCGTTTTATAAGAAAGTTTGAATGAATTTTAAATGGTTGTATTTAAATAATTGTATTTAAATGGCATTTTTCAAACAATCACTAGGTATCACAATTTGCTTGGCGCGTCTTACCCAGTGGTTTGATGTTAAATCCCCGATTTTTAAGCAGTTCAATCAGGTTATCTTTACCTACTAAATGCAAGCCACCAACAACAACGGTGTAGCGACCCGATTGTTGAGGTAGAACACTGCCAGTGTCGAGTTTTTTAGCCCAATCTCGATTACGCTCGTATAAAAAGGCTTGGTTAAACTCTTCTGTTGTATGATCGGTCAAAGAGGCTTCGACCAACATGCGACCATCACCACTCTTCCAACTCTCTATCAAGCATTGAACCAACTCTTCTCCGCCATCATATTCTTCAATTGACGAGAGAAGTATCTCTTTACCGCCTTCTGATTGACCTGCGATTAAATCGATTTGGAATTGCACGGACTCTAGTGGAATGACCGGGATTTGCTTTTTATCAGCGAGTCCTATTAGGTGCATGTCGACCCCTTTATCAGAGACATACCCCAGTTTGTTGACTAAAGCGAGTTGGATGGTGAATGCAGCCATCCAAGGTGGGGAATTTAGGAGTTGAGTTTCTGGCAAACCTAAATCTTGGGCAATTTCAATTAAGTGCCGACGTTGAGCTCTGTCTAAAACATCTTTAGAAAGAATGGTTGTTTGTGGGTAAACCAAGCCTTCAGAATTCCTGACGTCTGCTTCAATAATCAACCCTGCGCTTTGGCTTAAGTGCTGGATGACCGTTCTAGGGAGTGGGTACATCGTTTTATCCCCCACATGTACCGAGCCAATAATCATAAGTTCGGTTTCCCCTTTTTTCGCTAACCAATGCTGTGGCTCTGCATAAGAGGAAAAAGGAGTCAAAGTAACAAGTAGAGATGATATGAGCGTCAAGAGACGAAACATAGAGTGGCCCTCAGATAAGATACCTTTAAACTTTATACGCAAAATAGCGTGAGGTTAAGTGCAATTTCTCCAGTGGTGTATTCGACAAAATCGTCATTTCTAAAAATATTGACGAGTTTTGACGACGAATAAATGAGAGTCACTTCACGAAAGGTAAATAGGTAATTCGCTTACTAATGGTTCACAAAATAATTAGGCGTGATCCAAATCTTACAAAATCAGTCGTAACTCATGAATATAAGTGACCTAGATCGCAGCAAACTCGTCAAAACAAGTTGTTCGATTTTGACGTGTATTGTAACTCCATGAAAATTAGATTTTTATTGTTTTTGCTGAGTGTCATTTTTTGAACTGGATCACTTCCTATATCTATTTATTTTACGCTTAGAAATAACAGGTTGTATGTTGAATGTAACGGTTAGGTACCTCGCATTTGAGGGGCCGAGATTTTTATCATTGTCGTTTTGAACCACTGACTTTTTTGGGGAAGTAAGATGTTTAAACCTAGTCTGATTGCTGTTTCTGTTATCACTACATTAGCAGGTTGCTCTGCGCTGAAAAGCTCTGAACAACAAGTTGTAAATTCGTTGGCTAATAATCTTGATATTCAATACCAAGTGTTGACTAACCACGGTGCAAACGAAGGTCTTGCTTGTCAGGACTTAGGGGCTGAGTGGGCGTCTTGTAACAAGGTAAACATGACGCTGGTTAACCAAGGTGAAGCGGTTGACTCAAAAGATTGGGCTATTTACTTCCATAGCATTCGTCTGATTCTGGATGTTGAAAACGAACAGTTCAAAATCTCTCGCGTAACGGGTGATCTACACAAACTAGAACCAACAGATAAGTTTGATGGTTTTGCTGCGGGTGAAGAGGTTGTGCTTCCTCTTGTTGCTGAATACTGGCAGCTATTTGAAACTGACTTCATGCCAGGCGCTTTCGTTGCTGCACCAAATGCAGAGCCTAAGATGATCGCTTCTCTTAACACAGAAGACGTTGCATCTTTCGTGACTGGCCTTGAGGGTAACAACCTAAAGCGTACGCCAGATGACAACAACGTATTTGCAAACGCTGTGTCTCGTTTCGAGAAGAACGAAGACCTAGCAAAACAAGACGTATCAACCACGTTACTACCAACGCCACTGTCTGTTGAAGCAGGTAACGGTACGGTAGATATCGCGGCCGGTATTGCGCTGCCTAAAGACGCATTCGATGCGACTCAATTCGCAGCAATTCAAGATCGTGCAGAAGTGGTAGGTGTGGATGTTCGTGGTGATCTTCCTGTAAGCATCACTGTTGTTCCTGCAGACTTCACCGGTGAATTAGCAAAATCTGGTGCTTACGAAATGAGCATCAAAGGCGACGGTATTGCGATTAAAGCGTTTGACCAAGCAGGTGCTTTCTACGCAGTACAATCTATCTTTGGCCTGGTAGATAGCCAAAATGCTGATTCTCTACCACAACTGTCTATTAAAGATGCGCCGCGTTTTGATTACCGTGGTGTGATGGTGGACGTGGCTCGTAACTTCCACTCTAAAGACGCGATTCTTGCAACGCTTGACCAAATGGCCGCGTACAAGATGAACAAACTACACCTTCACCTAACGGATGATGAAGGCTGGCGTTTAGAAATCCCGGGTCTGCCTGAGCTGACTGAAGTTGGCGCTAACCGTTGTTTCGATTTGGAAGAGAAAAGCTGTTTACTGCCTCAGCTTGGCTCAGGTGCAACGACAGACAACTTTGGTTCTGGCTTCTTCAGCAAAGCAGACTACGTGGACATCTTGAAGTACGCGAAAGCGCGTAACATCGAAGTGATTCCTGAAATTGATATGCCAGCGCACGCTCGTGCAGCAGTGGTATCAATGGAAGCACGTTACGACCGTCTAATGGAAGAAGGTAAAGGAGCAGAAGCGAACGAGTACCGCCTGATGGATCCTCAAGATACATCGAACGTAACGACGGTTCAGTTCTACAACAAGCAAAGCTTCATCAACCCATGCATGGAATCTTCAACTCGCTTTGTTGATAAAGTGATTTCAGAAGTAGCAGCAATGCACCAAGAAGCGGGCACACCGCTAACAACATGGCACTTTGGTGGTGACGAAGCGAAGAACATCAAGCTAGGCGCTGGTCTGCAAGACATCAACGCAGAAGACAAAGTAAGCTGGAAGGGTAACATTGATTTGTCTAAGCAAGACAAGCCATTCGCACAGTCACCACAATGTCAGACGCTAATTGCAGACGGTACGGTAAGCGATTTTGCTCATCTACCAAGCCACTTTGCAGAAGAAGTGTCGAAGATGGTGGCAGAGAAGGGCATTCCAAACTTCCAAGCTTGGCAAGATGGCCTTAAGTACAGTGAAGGTGAGAAAGCGTTCGCAACAGAAAACACGCGTGTTAACTTCTGGGACGTTCTTTACTGGGGTGGCACATCATCAGTGTACGAATGGTCTGAGAAAGGTTACGACGTTATCGTTTCTAACCCAGACTACGTATACATGGACATGCCGTACGAAGTTGACCCGAAAGAGCGTGGTTACTACTGGGCGACGCGTGCAACAGATACTCGTAAGATGTTTGGTTTTGCACCAGAGAACATGCCTCAGAACGCAGAAACCTCTGTAGACCGCGATGGTAACGGCTTCACTGGTAAAGGTGAAATCGAAGCGAAACCTTTCTATGGTCTATCAGCACAGCTGTGGTCTGAGACAGTACGTAACGACGAGCAATACGAGTACATGGTATTCCCTCGCGTACTAGCAGCCGCTGAGCGTGCATGGCACCGTGCTGATTGGGAAAACGACTACAAAGTGGGTGTTGAATACTCGCAAAACTCTAACCTAGTAGACAAAGCCGCGCTAAACCAAGACTACAACCGCTTTGCGAACGTACTTGGCCAACGTGAACTGGCTAAGCTAGAAAAATCAGGTATCGACTACCGCCTGCCTGTACCAGGTGCGAAAGTAGAAGATGGCAAGCTAGCAATGAACGTTCAGTTCCCAGGGGTGAAGCTTCAATACTCTCTAGACGGCAAGAACTGGCTAACTTACGTAGATAATGCTCGTCCAAATGTGAAAGGTGAAGTGTTTATCCGTTCTGTGTCAGCAAGCGGTGAGAAAGCAAGTCGAGTGACCAGCGTGAAATAACTCGATTCTTGTAAGTTAATTTTTTGGCAAAGCCTCAACATCATGTTGGGGCTTTCTTTATTTTTTGAGGAAATTAAGCGTGATCGATGTCTAATTATTTTTCATTGATAAATAAGTTTTTGGTTGTAATGGTCAAGGTTATTGTGAACTTGATCGACTTAATCTGCTAAATATCAATAAATTATCTGTTTACGATCACACTTCTATTTTTTGAATAATTTTATAAAAATACGATAAGTGCCTGTATTTTCCATGTTTTTATCAGGGTTTTTGAGCTTCGGTTTGAACAAGATCACTTTTTAAAATGTTTTATTTTCCATCGCGAATTAATTAAAACAATATTGCGAACGCCAAGGAGGCACATTCCAAAGTTTGCGATAAAAGGGAAGAGATGCCCTCTAAAACTATCGCATAACGTGAATAAATAAAGGCAGTAATTATGAAAAACATTTTTGCACTGAGTGCTCTTTCTCTCGCTTTCGCTTCTAGCGCTTTTGCTGGTTCCTCTTACGTAACAGGTAATGTTCAATTCCACGATGATGGTCGAATTCATGGTTCGGACGTTACGTCTACACTGGAAGCTGGTCATACTTTTGATAACCAATTCGGCGGCTTTACGGTTTACACCGAATTTGATGGTATTCAGTTGGGTAAACTGGAAACAGAAAACGGTGGCGCAGGTAACACAACACCAGCAATCACTGTGGGTGGTGAGCAGTCATTTAATATTACCGATCATTTATGGGTTGCCGCTGGTTACCAACACCTGTTCTCTGCTGGCGAGAATGTACAGTACCGTCCATTGGTTAAGATCGGTTACAACTTCGATAACGGCATCTCCTTAAGTAACCGTACTCGTGCGCACATTGATGCGACAGACGCAGATGCGGATACAGATTACCGCATGGACAACCGCATCGGTTACGTGATGAATGAGGATGTGACGCTAAGCTACAACAACGTCTACATGATTGAAGCGGAAACCATGGACCACGAGCTTCGTGCAACGTGGACTCGTAAAGGTGTTCAACCTTACTTTGAGTTCCGTAGTCAAGCACACGGTGCAGAAAACGCGAGTGGTGACAGCCTAGTGAATAACGCTTTTGTATTTGGTGCCTCTTACGGCTTCTAATTTTATATTTGTCTTAATTGTCCATTAAGAAAAAGCCCAGCGGTTTGTCTCGCTGGGCTTTGTTTTTATTTGCCGTTGCCTTCGTGGTGGCTATATTCGAACACTTGTCCTTTTTCGTTAAAGGCGTAAACGGTGTAGCTGTCTTTTTTGTCGCCATATTCCATACCAGGGGAGCCTATTGGCATGCCCGGTACTGATAAGCCTTTTGCGTTACGTGGTGGATTTTTCAAAAACGCTTTAATGTCTTCGGCTGGAATGTGACCTTCAAACAGATAGCCGTTGATCTCTGCCGTGTGGCAAGAGTAAAGCTGTTCATTCTTGATGCCTAGATCGCGTTTGATGGCGTTCATGTCATCGTGCAATTTTTCTTCGACCGTAAAGCCGTTCTCTTCCATGTGTTTTGTCCATTCTCCACAACAGCCACAGTATGGCGATTTATGGTTAATGACATCGGCTGCCAATACGTTGGCGGACACGGTCGCAAGCATTGCAAAGGTCAATAGTTTCAACTTCATAATACCCTCAAAAAGAAGTGGTTATTTTACTGAAAACAGTCGTAGTCGATTTGCATTACTAACGACAGTAATTGAAGACAGTGCCATTGCCGCTCCTGCGACAACAGGACTGAGCAAAAATCCAAACGCTGGATAAAGCACACCAGCGGCAACTGGAATACCCAACGAGTTGTAAACAAAGGCACCAAATAGGTTTTGCTTCATGTTCTTAAGTGTAGCGCGAGAGAGTTCAATCGCATGTACTACCGCCATTGGTGACGTGTTCAGGATGGTCATTTGCGAACTTTCAATGGCGACATCACTGCCGCTACCCATAGCAATACCGAGGTTGGATAACGCGAGAGCAGGGGCGTCGTTAATGCCATCCCCCACCATTGCCACGACATGTCCTTGAGATTGAAGTTGCTCAATGTGCTGAGCTTTCTCATCTGGCATTACTTGGGCAATCACTTCATCAATACCAAGTTCTTGGCCGATAGCATTGGCAACGTGTTGGTTATCGCCTGTCAGCATTACCGTTTTGATGCCTTGCGATTTTAATGCAGAGAGCGCTTGTTTCGCATCTGATTTGATCGGGTCGGCAATGGCGATCAGACCGATCAGTTCGCCGTTCAATGCCACAGCTACCGGAGTCCACGCATTTTTTGCGCATTCATCGATGGCAGATTTTAGTGCGCTAGTCTCGACGTTCTCTGCTTGCATAAATTGAAGCGAACCAATGAGCAGCGGTTTATCTTGATACGTCGCCAAAATGCCGCGCCCGCGAACGTTCTCAAACTTGTCTAATGAGACATCCTTTGCGTCGTGTCGTTTGGCGTAATCACATACCGCTTTTGCCAGTGGGTGCTCAGACTGACGCTCTGCCGCATACGCTAAAGCCAATAGATCTTCTTGGCTGGTGGCGTGAGTAAACACTTGCTGAACGCTAGGTTTACCTTGGGTAAGCGTGCCAGTTTTGTCGAATACAACCGTGTCGACTTTGCTTGCCAATTGCAGGGCGTCGGCGTCTTTGATCAGAATGCCGAGCTCTGCGGCTTTACCCACTCCCACCGTGACAGAAAGTGGGGTTGCTAAGCCTAGAGCGCAAGGGCAGGCGATGATCAGGACGGTTGTGGTGACCACCAGCATATAACTCGCTTTTGGCTCTGGGCCAACGGCAAACCAAACGAGCGCGGCCAGTATTGCTATGCCAACAACGACAGGGACAAACACCGATGAAATCTGGTCTGCCAGTTTCGCGATGGCTGGCTTACTGCTTTGCGCTGTGCGCACCATGCGGATGATACGAGCCAGCATGGTATTTGCGCCAATGCCCGTTGCCTCAATGACTAATCCACCATCGGTATTTAATGTCCCGGCAGACACTTGAGCCTCTTGTGCTTTTAACACTGGTACTGGTTCACCAGTGAGCATCGACTCATCAATGTATGATTCACCTTGAATCACAACACCATCAACAGGCACTTTCTCGCCTGGTTTGATACGCAGCTTCATGCCTAGCGTGATTTGCTCAACCGTTATTTGTTGATCGCCTTGTTCCGTGATTACCGTAGCTTGCTGAGGTTGCAGGTTAATCAGAGCTTGCAATGAGCGTGTTGTGTTTGCTTTGGCTTTTGCTTCTATATAGTGACCAAGAGAAATTAAGCCGATGATCATTGCACTCGCTTCAAAGTACACGTGGCGTGAAGCAAGAGGGAACCAGTCTGGGAAAATCACCACAAGCATCGAATAGAACCACGCTGCGCCAGTACCGAGCGCGACTAACGTGTCCATGGTGGCTCGCTTGTGAGTAGCCGCTAACCAAGCGTTACTGAAGAAGTGTTTCCCTGCTGTGGCAAGAAGGAGTAAACATACGATACCGATCGCGCCCCAAGCTAATTGGTCGTTGGTGTTGCGAATCATCATATTGCCGCCAGCAACGCCCCAAATCATTAAGGGGGCACCGACGACAAGGCCAGCAATAGCATCCAGTTTAAAGCGTTTTTGTTGCTGACGTTGTTGCTGTGCTTGCTTTTCTTGCTGGGTTGCGGCGTCTTGTAGGAGCTCTGCTTGGTAACCGGCTTGTTTTACCGATTCAACAATTGCGTTAAGGAGGTCATCAGAGTCTTGGCTTGCGAATACTAGTGCGCTTTGTTCTGCAAGGTTGACTTGTGCCTTCTCAACGCCTTCTACGTTAGTAAGTGCTTTCTCTACTGAAGATACGCAACTCGCACACGTCATGCCTTGAATCAGCATTTGCAATTGAATACTCGCTGGTGGCACCTGCGTATCTTTAATATTGCTTTGCTTTTCTACCTGTTCAGTCTCTGGTGAGCTTTCGTTCTCTACTTCAACAGAATCAAGGTTGGCGGTATAGCCGAGTGTTGCTATTAAGTCGATCACTTGTTGCTCGGAGAGGAGGGTACGAATCTCTAAGTGCGTTGTTGAAGCCTCAAAAGAAATAACGTCTTGATTAGATTCTAATAAAGATGAAAGTTTTTTGACGCAACCGCCACAGCTTAAGCCTGAAAGGTTTAGCTCGTAGTGATTTCCTGCTTGGTAACCAAGAGATTCAATCGACGAGACGAGCTCTTTAAGAGAAGACTCGGTTTTGACCTCTACTTGCGTCGGGGACAAATTGAGGATCTCCACATCGTGATTCGCATGTAAAGCCTTCTCAACTTTTCTCGCACAGCCCATGCAGTTGAGCCCTGATAAAGGTATAACTAACTGATACATAATCTGCACCTCAATAGTAGTGATGCTATGAGCTTAAACCTTCCTGCAAGGGTAAGGTCAATACCCATTTGCTACTCACAACAATTTCGTCAAAATCTCTCGAATCCCACAAGTGCACGGTCATTTTACTTGCGAGTGATCTCAAGGTTTTTTCTCTTTGAATATAAAGTTCCGTTAAAACACCTAAAAGATGAATGAAGTCGCTCACGTTTTTTAGATGCTCTCAATGTCAGTTCAGTGTCAAAACGTACTTTTAACGTTTTTTATTTTTTATATTTGATGTTAAACAATTGTTTTTTATTGATTTATTTTATTTTTGATTTTCTCATTTTGAAGTCGCTCAGATTGCTGTAAGGAAAGTTTTTTAGTGCGAAAAAAGTTTGTCATATTTGCCCCGTCCAAACACTGTTTCAAGTTCCTGCCATGTCCTAGTTAGTGAATTTGAAAATGGAAAAAACTAAAAATATAGGGGTTTATAATGTCTTACCTAAAGAAAAGCCTACTTGCCACGGCAATTACCGGCATGATGTTCAGTGGTGCTGCATTTGCTGATGGTGCAAACAGTGACGCAGCAAAAGAGTTTCTAACCAAGGATTCATTTTCTTATGAAGTTTACGGGATCATCGCGATGCAGGCTGCGTACCGCGATTACGATTCTGGCAGCAAAGCAACGGACGATGATTTGGGTGGCATGCAGCTAAACAACGAATCTCGTATTGGTTTCCGTGGTAAAAAACAATTTGCTAACTTCGACCCTACTTTTATTTGGCAAATCGAAGGCGGTTATGTAGACCCTAGCTTTGGTGGCGAGGGCGCAGGTCTTGGTGAACGTGACACATTCGTCGGTTTTGAAAGTGCATCTTGGGGGCAAATTCGCCTGGGTCGCGTTTTGACACCTATGTACGAATTGGTTGACTGGCCAGCATCTAACCCTGGCCTGGGCGATGTATACGACTGGGGTGGTGCTATTGGTGGCGCCAAGTACCAAGACCGTCAATCAAACACTATCCGCTGGGACTCTCCAATGTTTGCTGACAAATTCTCCCTAGATATCGCAGCTGGTGCAGGTGATAAAGCAGGTCTAGGTGAAGGGGATGACTACTGGGGTGGTATCGCAGCACACTACAAAATTGGTCCTATCCAGTTAGATGCGGCATATGAAGGTAACCGTAATATCAAGATGGAAAGCCAAACGTGGGAAAACAACACGTACTTGGTAGGGGCACAAGGCTGGTTTGATAACGGGATCTCTTTCTTTGCGCAATACAAATACATGGAAGCGGACGCAAGCAATGGTGTGAGTGAAAAGCAAGATGCAATGTCTGCCGCTATCATGTACACCACGGGTGATTGGCAATACAAACTGGCTTACGCCGCTAACTTTGATCTAGAGCGTGATGGTAAGAAAATTAACGATACAGCGGACGATGTGTTATCAGCACAAGTTATGTATTTCGTAGACCCATCGGCAGTGCTGTACGTACGTGCTCGTACTCTAGACTTTGGCGACGGTGCGTCTCAATTAGATAAACCAACAGAAGCACGTTGGAAGTCTGCTGACTACGACGAGTTCTCTGTAGGTGTTGAATACTACTTCTAACTAAAGAAGCAGCTAAAAGGGCGGAAACGCCCTTTTTATCTTGATACTTATTCAAATAAGCCTTTGAAATGACTGGCCTGTAAATTTTAGAGGCTTATCTAAATTGGTATAAAGTGAGAAACCATGATGAAAAAAACAACGACACTTCTCGGACTTTGCGCAATGCTTTCGGCGCCAGCTTTTGCTGCTCAACTCACTCTGCAATCTGAATTAATTCCTCGCGTTCTCAACGGCGAGTTCGTCTACCCTGAGTGGATATCCAAGAACAACAGCATCGAGTTAAAGGATGGGGAAAACCAATTGGCGGTAACGGTTGGACAAATCGTATTTGAAGATGGAAAGCGCCGTAAATTCGATTCGCAGCCGCTGGTATTAGAGTTTGATGCAGAAAAAGACACCGAGCTTTCTCTGACTTATCAAACATTCCGTACTATTGAAGAGGCGAGAGCCTTCGAACTCGATCCTAAAGTGGTATTGAAAGACAAAAACGGAAAAGAAGTGGCATTCTCTATGGTTCAACTTCGTAAAGGTGGTTTGCAAGGTTTTCGTGATTATGAACGAGAAGTTGCCGACTATAATAACGCAATGAATAAAGAATCGACTAAGGCAAGCATTGCGTCTTCTCCAGCGGAAACCAAAACAATCAAAGCATCGTTTAATGAATTGAGCCGTGAAGAGCAGCAAGAATTTATGCAATGGGCAATGCGTAACCTGAAGTAATTTCGTCTCGTGCTTTAACAGTAAATAGCAGGGCTGTGCCTTTTTGGTTCTGCCCTGTTTTTATTTCTGTTGTCAAACCGATTGTAGAATTGACTTACGGTGGTAAAATGTCGCCACTTTTATCCTTGACATTACAACGAGAGATCTCTCGTTGCTCATTACCCCTAAGGAACTCAAATGACGGTTAAAACTCGTTTTGCTCCTAGCCCAACTGGCTATCTACACGTTGGTGGTGCGCGTACTGCACTTTACTCTTGGCTATACGCTAAAAACCAAGGTGGTGAATTCGTTCTACGTATCGAAGATACAGACCTTGAGCGTAACTCTCAGGAAGCGGTTGATGCAATTCTTGAAGGCATGGAATGGCTAGGCTTGGAGTGGGATGAAGGTCCTTACTACCAAACTCAACGTTTTGACCGTTACAACGAAATGGTTGATAAGCTTCTTGCTGAAGACAAAGCTTACAAATGTTACGCGTCTAAAGAGCTGCTAGATGAAATCCGTGCAGAGCAAGAAGCAAATAAAGAAATGCCTCGCTACGATGCTAACCATCCAAAAATCAAAGCAGCAAACGAAGCGGCAAAAGATGGCGATCCATGTGTTATCCGTTTCCGTAACCCGAAAGAAGGCAGCGTAGTATTTGATGATCAAATCCGTGGTCGCATTGAAATCCGCAACGATCAAATGGATGACCTAATCATTCGTCGTACAGACGGTTCACCTACTTACAACTTCTGTGTAGTAGTGGATGACTGGGACATGGGTATCACTCACGTTGTTCGTGGCGAAGACCACATCAACAACACGCCTCGTCAAATCAACATCTACGAAGCACTAGGTGCGCCAGTACCTACATTTGCACACTGTGCAATGATCCTGGGTGATGACGGCGCGAAACTGTCTAAACGTCACGGCGCTGTATCAGTCATGCAATACCGCGATATGGGCTACCTGCCTGCGGCACTAAACAACTACCTAGTGCGCCTTGGTTGGTCTCATGGGGACCAAGAAATCTTCTCTCAAGAAGAGATGATCAATCTATTTAGCCTAAACGCAGTATCTAAGTCAGCGTCTGCTTTTAACACTGACAAACTGCAATGGTTGAACAACCACTACATCAAGAACTCAGATCCTGCGTACGTTGCTGAGCATCTACAATGGCATCTAGATCAACAAAAACTAGACGTAACGAATGGTCCTGCTATCACTGACGTGATCAAGCTAGTGGGTGAGCGTTGCAACACACTAGTTGAGCTAGCTGAGCAAATCCGTTACTTCTATGAAGATTTCTCTGAGTTTGAAGCGGGCGCAGCGAAGAAACACCTACGTGGCGTGGCTAAAGAGCCTCTAGAACTTGCATTAGCGAAAGTGGAAGTACTAACTGAGTGGACGACAGCGAACATCAAAGATGGCGTTATCGCAGCAGTATGTGAAGAGTTGGAAATCGGCATGGGCAAAATCGGTATGCCATTACGTGTTGCTGTAACAGGCGGCGGTCAGTCTCCTTCTGTCGATGCAGTAATGGAGCTGGTTGGAAAAGAGCGTTGTATTGCTCGCATTAAGATGGCGCTTGAGTTCATTGCTGAGCGTGAAGCAAACGCATAATTGCTTTGAACTGAACGTTCTTTTGAATAAATAGTCACAAAGCCGCGGTGAGCAACCGCGGCTTTTTTGTATCTTCAATTTAGGTAACGAGAAACTTTCTTTCATATTGGTGAATGAAGAGATGGTTTCACCTGTAATTTACCTCAATATGGATAAGATTTTTTAATCCAAACATCGTTGGCGTGAATAAAAAACGAGCGATTATATATCAAATATCTGATTGATTTTTATCCATGCTCCTTAAAGTTCCATTTTGTTTGTCTCATTTTTAAGAAAAACCTTTGCTTTAGCTATGTTGTTCCAAAAATTAAAGCAAACGTTTGCGTGGTGATTGCGTGGGGATTTTTTTGCTTAAGATCACATGTTGTCGAGATTTTTGATGACAATAAATTGACAGAATTGGGATTTTTCTCGCGATTTCTTAGCGTTATAGTTCATCCCGTCAGCGATACCGAGATGGCGATATGTATCACTGAACAGGAAATGTACGTAAGTTGCTTCCATAAAAAAAATGCATGTGCATAAAAAGAAGCTGACTAAGTATCTCACTCAAGGAATGAATAAAAAGAATTGAAATACAACGTCAGTCAGACGGCGCATTTCGGCATCTAACAAAAGAACTTCTTTAGAGGAATCAATAATGAAAAAATTAGCAGCGGTAATTTCAGCGTCTCTACTTATGGCTTCAGCAGCACAAGCAGAAGTATACGTTGGTGGTAAGATGGGTAAGTCATGGATGGAAGACGCGTGTGTAGCGGGCCAGGCTTGTGACAAAGACGATTCTACTCTTGGCGCTTTTGTTGGTTACGAAATGAATAAATACTTCGCAGTAGAAGCGGGTTTCGACAACATCGGTGATTTTAACCAAACTTCTTTCGGTGGCCACGTAGAAGCAATCACTCTTGCTCCTAAATTTAGCCTACCAATCACTGAAGACATCGCACTTTACGGTAAAGTGGGTGGCGCTTACGTAATGTTTGATGGCAAAGATGATTACTCTTACCTAGGCGCAGCTGGTCTTGAATTCAACCTAAGCCAAAACGTAACAGCTCGTGCGGAATACCAAACACTGACTGACATCAGCAACGATGTAACTCGTGCGACAGGTAACACTGCAACACTAGGTGTTTCTTTCAAATTCGGCGGCAACGATGAGCCAGTAATCGTAGAAGAGCCAGTTGTTGTTGAAGAAGTGGTTGTAGAAGAAGTGGTAGAAGAGCCAGTTGTAGTTACGAAAACATTCGAAACTCAAACAATTGGTACAGGTAGCTTCGATCTAAACAGCACAACTCTAAAACCAGAGAGCGCAGCAAAACTTGATAACCTAGTTGCTTTCCTAAACGAGCACCCACAAGCGAACGTTGAAGTTGTAGGTTACACAGATACGTCTGGTCCAGCAGCTTACAACCTAAAAGTTTCTGAAAAACGTGCTGAGTCTGTTGCTAACGCACTGGTTGAAAAAGGTATTGATTCATCACGTATCCAAGCTCGTGGCGAAGGTGAAAACAACCCAATCGCTTCAAACGACACTCGTGAAGGTCGTCAACAAAACCGTCGCGTAGAAGTCGTTGTTCCAGAATTTGAATACCAAGTTCAGCAATAAGCTCCTATTCGACCGTAGTATAGAAGACTGAAGCTGAAAGCCCCAAAGAGTTCGCTCTTTGGGGCTTTTTATTTCTCTTTAAAAACTGACTGAAATGTTCAAAGTGGCTAGGTATTACTTAAGATCAATGCTGTTTAAACGCCCCATAAATGTCAGGATCTCCAAGTTATCTTTATGTGCTTCTAACAACGCTTTTTTGGTTTGCATGTAGGCGGCAAGTTTGCCGTACTTACTAATAGAGCGAACCACCGTTTTATATTTATACTCACCGTCATCATTGAACTCTCGCCACTTGGCGATGTAACACGTATCTCGGTTGTCAGGGTTTTCAAGAGTAGGGTTAGGCTTGTGAACGATTTTAGGCTCAACGCTATGTGGAAGCCTGGTCATTAGGTAAGGGTCTTTCAAAAGACGTCGCCAGAATTTGCCCCACATTTGCCGGCCTAACTCGTTTCTCAGCTTAATGGCTTTTTGTAAGCCTTTCTTTTCTCCAATACGAACAAATCCTACCGAGCGGTGTAGTACCGTATCCTCGGGGGTATGGATATGTATCTTAAAGGCTGTCTTGCCTTTAGAAATAAAGCGGTGTCCAGTGTTAGTTATTAAATTGCTCTTAGACATAGTGCTAACTAATAATTTTATTAATAGCTAAAAGGGTAAGCAAAACTCATAGATAATTAAAGTAATAAAATACAAAACTGTAAATAGGGCTTGTTGAAATGATTTCAAGGGGAAGAAGTCAGATCAGTAGAAGACTTTATCCCGTAACCGAAACACCTGATCCGATCATATTGATTACTGGGAAGATTACCTAACACGATGTACTAGGGGGAGCAGTGCGAGGCTTGAAATTGAAGATACAAAAAAGCCTTAGCTCAAGTGGGAGCTAAGGCTATGATATGGCGCCCCCAGTAGGATTCGAACCTACGACCTGTCCCTTAGGAGGGGACTGCGCTATCCAGCTGTGCCATGGGGGCGTAATACCAATAGTTGCAGTTCATTGCACTGTTTTACTGAGTTCAAATCTAGCAATCTACTAGATCTGTATCAGCATCACGTTGAACGATTCGCTACGGTCATTGGTATAATCAAATAAGATGCGCTGCCTATGATATTCAAAAGTGAGCATATCTCAAGACTTAATGTTTGCTTTTATAGGATCTTGTTCATTACGTCGCCAATTTGAACGCTAGACGCTAAATTTGGCTGATCAATCGTCAGTTCCGCTTCGTGTTCGTATATGCGTGATACCGTTAATGTAATTTCGCTTTGCGAGACTTTGTTTCTTGGCAATCCATTTTGGTCGATAAACGACGCGGTGTGCCAAAGCTGCAATTTGTCTCCCTCTTTTACGCCGTGCATACGGCCGAGATCCATCGTTACGGTATTACCGAAGACTGCCACAACCTCTGGCAATGTAATTTTGCAAGATAGCTCCGACTCCAGATCCAACATAATATTGCGACTAACGCGAAGCATCATCTCGCCATAGGTCGATGCCCAAAAACGTGCACTACGAGTGTCCACTTGACTCGTTTTAGCAAATGGCCAACGCGCGACCTCACGGTAGGCTTTGTTGAAGATTTCATGGCCAGTTTTACCATCAAATACTTTCATTTCTAACGCAAACTGACGATTGATGATGTCATCTTGCAATAGTTGAGATTCGACCGTTGCAGTGAGATCGGTGATGACCCCTCCAATGATGTATTGTGCGCCATTGTCTTGCGCGATCATTTGAGTGCGAGCAGGATAGTTGCTGCTTATTGAGTAGTCCGTTGTACCAACAGACACAAAGCTGCGTGAGGTTTGATCAAGTTGACGGTTCACTACGTGGCTAAAATCGTCACCAACTTGATAAATTTGTCCCATCACTGCTTGTTGTGGTGATGCGACCTCAATATTGCCGACCAGCATTGTCTTTTTGTATTGATCGGTGTGGCAACCCGTTGCCGATGGATAAATATCAACGCGGATTTTTACCTCGACTTTACCGCGACGTTTGCGTTCAGACTCGACCAAAATGTAACGGACTTCATGATTGGTAAACTGGTATTCGTTGCGGCTTTCTTCTAATAGCGGCATCAAGTTGCTAATACTGCCAATATCTGCGCCCGAAAAATTGACGGCTTTGAACAGCGCGTCTTCCAACGCATGGAGCCTTGCCGTCTCTTCTGAAGAAACGATGGTGGCAACGCCTGTGACTTCATACCAAGATGCCATTACCTTAAAAGGCACAAGCATCACTAAAGTGATTGAAAACAGACTGTTTAATATTTTTTTCATTGGTTACAACCGTTCGGGTATAAATATTGCTTTAACAAATTCAGTGAAGTTTGGTGGGTTTTTCTTCGTTAGGCAAACAAAGAAAAGCAAAGACTGTTCCAATATTCACTTTCTTGGAAAGGAATTAATAAAGAACGGTATCACCTAAGATTATCTGGAGAATCAAACCATGAAAAAGTGGCTTGTCGCTGCATCGATGATGACGCTTCTGACATCGTGCGCGTACTCACCGATTTACAATGGTAAAGAACCTTACTCGGGAAGCCAGTTCATGCTGATGGATAGTCCGCGTCATACGATGGACTTTTTCATTGAGAGCATGACAGAAGACCTGATGGTTTCTAATGTGGCAGTATCAGCGCGGACACCGATTGCGATTACCTCGTTTGTTGATCTACAAAATATGGATGCAACAAACTGGTTAGGTAACTCGGTCTCTGAAGGTTTTATCCATCAGTTTCAGCGCCGAGGGTTTAAAGTGGTTGATTTCAAAACTACGGGCTCTATTCAAGTGACGCAACAGGGCGATTTTGCTTTAAGTCGTGATTGGCAAGATTTAGCTCAAGAGCAGCAAATTCAGTATGTATTGACCGGAACGATGCTGCGCCAAGAGGGGGGAGTGCTTGTCAATGCACGCGTGGTTGGCATGCAAAGCCGTGTAGTTGTAGCGACAGCGCAAGGTTTCCTTCCGGCTGACCGTATTGGGCGTGACTTAGATACGTTAAATAGCATCCGCACACAAGATGGTGTGTTGATTCGTTCTGACCCTACCATTCGTCAGCCGTACACTGTGATTCTCCGTCCATAGGATAGAAGCATGAAGAAGTTATTATTTATTGTTGCCACACTGATATTGGTTGGGTGTCAGCCATTACAACAGATGCGTCAAGATGAAATCTTAGTGGCGGTGGGCTACGCCAGCGTCAGTGAGCAAACAGGCCGCACAGTAGAAGAAAAGCGTGTACGTGCAATGCGCGCATCAAAAATTGATGCTTATCGTGAGCTAGCAGAGCAAGTTTATGGCATGCGTGTTAGTGGACGTGCAGAGCTGCAAGACCAGCGTTTGGGTATTGAAAGCACCACTGGTGCCGTCGATGGTGTAATTCGTGGTGCAGAAGTTGTGCGTAGTTATCTTGTTGAAGACAGTTATGTGACTGAGCTGCGTCTGGATATCCGTAAGATGGATAAGCTACGTGATTATGGAGAAGTTCAGCAAGTGCCTGAGAAGCGTCAGCAAACTTTGTTTTAAACCATTTCACTAGACAGATAATCTTTTTGAGCGGCTGATTGGTAACAATGAGTCGCTTTTTTATATCTACGTGAGCGCGGGAATTGAGGGTAGGAGTGACGTTTAAGCTTTTATATTGGTGCCAAGCGTCGAGATGGTGTGGGTTTTTCCGCCCGCATTGTAGGTCATGCCAACTTTGCCATGAGTTCGCTGGAGCATGTTGTTGAGTTTATTGAAGCTCAGCTGTGCGCGACTAAGCGATTCGCCATTTACTTGGTTAACTTGTTGACAGTCGAGGACGATCGATTGGATTTGAGCAACAACCTGACTTAGGTGCTCATCTTCAGTAAGTTGATTGACGTGCGGGTGAGAGGCGATTCGCTGATCAGTTGTTCTGAGCTGATCAATGAGCGTCATCTTCTGTTTGGCAATGTTCTCAATCTCGGTAGAGACACGCGCCGTTATTGCTTGTGTTTCTTGGCGTAAAACAGCGGAAAGTGCCTTAGCATTTTCTAGCTGGAAATTAACGAGATCGACTAATGCTGCCATAAAATACTTACCTTCGGCCTAAGTCAGTTAGCTTTTGCCTTGCAATTCGTTTTCAAACTTAATCATGTTGTCAGCCAATTTTTCAGGATCGACTTTGTATGAACCGTTTGTGATAGCTTCTTTGATTGCTGCAACTTTGGCGCTGTCATATGCCGGAGAAGCTGCCATATCCTTCTGGAGTTTACTGACGGCTTTACTTTGCTGGCTGAGTGATACTGCGTCTTGTTGCGCTGGCGCCTTTTTTGATTCTGTCGTGCTGGTAGCATTGGAATCGTTACGTGCAGGTGCGCGACTTGTTGTCGTCATCATTTGCCCTGAACGTATATTATCTATACCTGCCATGTTTAACCTTTGCCTTGTATCGTAATACTGGTATCCAGACTATCGACCAGCGCAAAAATAACTTTAGTCATTTTTTGCATTTTTATTGATCAGTTTAAACACGCTACCAGTGGGTATTAAAAATTAACAGTGATTTCCGCAATGTCAGTCACTATGCCTTCTATTATACGTTGTGACTTATCATTTTTCACTCTTACTTGATCGCCAGCTGAACCATCCTGCAATGCTGTGCCTTGCGTTGTGATCGTCATGCCAGAATTCACCGCTTTGATAATGACCTTTTCATTTCGGCATACCACACAAACATCATTTCTCTCTACGACATCGCCTAAGCGAACATTACGCTTTAGCTTTGCCCCAACCACTTGATCGTAGCTAGAAAATCCATCTTTACGAAAGCGCTGTAGCTCGATCATGGAAGTGGTAACATCCGATGCGCTGACGATTTCTCCTCTCCCTAGTGTTCGTGTCGCGACGATCATTGGTACTGATACCGAGATCCTCACAGGGACATAGACTTTCCAGTCATCCGGTTGGCATTCCACTAACACATTGATGTTACTTCTCGTGCTGCTGGTGGAAGAGGCAGATGTATCTAACGGAACAGGGCAATCCGTTGCTTTTATTCTCGAGTCGATCTCTGCCGCATTAACAGATAGCTCGCCACCATCAGGCTGATCAACCGTAGCAAGAATATGTTGTTCTGCTGCTGTTTTTATTTGCTCGATCTGATTATCTGAAGCTGAATGAACAAAAAAGCTAAACATACTGAGCAAAATGCCGATAGACTTAGCGTACTTTGTAATTAGCGCTCTACATATTGTCATAGTCAATGGTGTCGAAGTGAAAGTGAAATACGCCATACTGTCTCCCTGGTATCGTGCTTGCCAGTGGTAGAGTATCATTTAAAAACAAAAAGTTTGAGATGGAGATGAGCATATGACGGGGATTCTTGACTCGGTGAATCAGCGTACGCAACTCGTCGGTCAGAACCGATTGGAATTATTGACCTTTCGACTGATGGGCCGACAGCGCTACGGCATTAACGTATTCAAAGTGAAAGAAGTACTACAGTGCCCTAAGCTGACTTCAATGCCAAATCTACACCCTCTGGTTAAAGGTATCGCTCATATCCGCGGCCATACCGTGTCCGTTATTGATTTGAGCCTGGCAATTGGTGGCCGCCCAACCACTGATTTAGATAAATGTTTTGTTGTTATTGCAGAATTTAACCGTACGATCCAAGCATTTTTGGTATCATCGGTTGAGCGTATTATCAATATGCATTGGGAAGCGATTTTGCCACCGCCAGACGGCGCAGGTAAAGCGCACTACTTGACTGCCGTTACAAACATTGACAATGAGCTGGTTGAAATCCTTGACGTTGAAAAAATCCTGGCAGAAATTGCGCCAGTTGATGAAACGATGGATTCCGCTATTGGCGAAGAAATCGCACAAGCAGAACAAGAAAAGCCTATTGTACGCCGCATACTGATTGCTGATGACTCGACGGTCGCGCGTAAACAGGTAGAGCGTGCGATTACATCCATCGGTTTTGAGGTCGTATCTGTCAAAGACGGCAAAGAAGCGTACAATAAGTTGATTGAAATGGCTCAAGAAGGCAATATCTACGATCAAATTTCGTTGGTTATTTCCGATATTGAAATGCCAGAAATGGACGGCTATACCTTAACGGCTGAAATTCGCAGACATGCCGATTTGAAAGACCTTTATGTTATCCTCCATTCTTCATTAAGTGGTGTATTCAACCAAGCTATGGTTGAGCGTGTAGGTGCCAACACCTTCATTGCGAAATTTAACCCAGATGAGTTGGGTAACGCGGTTAAATCTGCATTAACACAATAAAAGAGACATTAATGACTGCTATTACAATCAGTGATCAAGAGTATCGTGACTTTAGCCGTTTTCTAGAATCGCAATGTGGCATCGTGTTAGGTGATAGCAAGCAATACCTCGTGCGTAGCCGACTGAGTCCTTTAGTGACGAAGTTTAAGCTCGCATCGTTATCAGATTTGCTACGTGATGTTGTTACAGGGCGTAATCGAGAATTACGAGTCGCCGCTGTGGATGCGATGACGACTAACGAAACCTTGTGGTTTCGAGATACTTATCCGTTCACGGTTTTAGCTGACAAATTATTGCCAGAAGTAGCGGCAAGCAAGCGCCCAATTAAGATCTGGTCTGCTGCCAGTTCATCGGGCCAAGAACCGTATTCTATTGCAATGACGATCCTGGAAACGCAACAGCGCAAGCCGGGCTTGTTACCAAACGTGTCCATTACAGCCACAGATATTTCGGCAAGTATGCTCGAGATGTGTCGTGCAGGGGTGTACGACAACTTGGCTTTGGGTCGCGGGCTTTCACCAGAACGTCGTCGCACCTTCTTTGAAAATGCGGACGGTGGTCGCATGAAAGTCAAAGATAACGTCAAGCGTTTGGTGAACTTTCGTCCACAAAACCTGATGGACAGTTACGCACTGATGGGTAAGTTCGACATCATTTTCTGTCGTAACGTATTGATTTACTTTTCTCCAGAAATGAAATCTAAAGTGCTTAACCAAATGGCGAGCAGTTTAAACCCTGGTGGTTACTTGCTGTTAGGGGCATCAGAGTCGCTAACTGGTCTGACTGATAAATTTGAAATGGTGCGCTGTAATCCGGGCATCATTTACAAGCTTAAATAGCGGTATCTCTTCATTGATAGAAAAGCCTGACTTCGTGTCAGGCTTTTTTGTTTGTTACCTTTCTGCGCCGAGCGCTTCATGTATCACTCAATTAGTTGAAGCGCGTTTTTGCCTTGTGCCCTCAACACGGTGTATCTTTATTAAGTGAGCAAAGTGATACGACATGACATTCCAGTTACTTTGGCTCACTTATTGCTATTTCAATTCACGATAACCACTAGGTTGGTGTAATGCTTTAGGTTTTGGCATGCTAATTGCTTTTTGGTTATCAATCACGGTCAGTTCTTAATTGTAGAGGCAAACATGGCTATATCTTTTGACAATGCACTAGGCATCCACCAGCACACGGTGGGCGTACGTGAGCGCAATGCAGAGGTGATTTCCACCAATATCGCACAAGCAAACACGCCTGGTTACAAAGCAAGAGGTTTAGACTTTGCGAAGGAATTGCAAGCGGCAACATCTGGGGCAAGCATTGGTCTTAGTCGCACAGATGGTCGGCATATTCCTGCCACTACGACGTTGGTTGGGGACAAGTTATATCGTCTTCCTACGCAACCAGATACGGGAGATGGCAACACGGTAGACTTGGATTTAGAGCGTAACTTGTTTATGCAAAACCAAATCAGACACCAAGCATCACTCGACTTTCTAGGCAGCAAATTCAAGAACTTAACCAAAGCAATCAAAGGGGAATAATTTAGATGAGCTTATTTAACGTTTTCAATGTGACAGGTTCCGCAATGAGCGCTGAATCCGTTCGTCTGAATACTACCTCAAGCAACTTGGCGAACGCCGACAGTGTCAGCAGCTCTGCGAAAGACACTTACAAAGCGCGTCATGCAGTGTTTGGTGCAGAGTTAAGTAACGCCATGCGTGGCGGTGATACGGTGCCAGTGAAAGTGATGGGTATTGTAGAAAGTGATAAACCGCTGAGTGCGGAGTACAACCCATACCATCCCCTTGCAAACGAAGAAGGCTACATCTACAAGCCTAACGTCAATGTAATGGAAGAAATGGCAAACATGATTTCAGCTTCTCGCGCATATCAGACTAATGTACAAGTCGCTGATTCTAGTAAACAAATGCTGCTGCGTACGCTGCAGATGGGTCAATAAGGATAAGGGGGTAGCGTATGGCCGGAATTAACAACGTTGGTCAAAGCGGCTTGTCCTATATCGACCAGCTTAAAAGTCTACAAGAGAGTAACAAGAAAGCGGAAGAGAGCACGGGTAAGCAGGACCTAAAACAGGAAGACTTCTTATCATTGCTCACGAAGCAACTGTCTCAGCAAGACCCTTTTAAGCCGGTAAGTAATGACCAGATGATTGCGCAAATGGCTTCATTTGCGACCGTTGATGGCATTGGCAAGATGAACACTCAGTTTGAGAGTTTGAATTCGTCAATGACATCAAATCAAGCGTTACAAGCTTCCTCTTTGGTAGGGCGTGACGTATTGGTCCCAGGAGCAGCAGGTGTGAAGCAGGACGACGCACCAATGGCGGCAATGGTTAAGCTTTCACAATCTATCGATAATCTGTTTGTTCGTGTAGAGGATGAAGCTGGCCAACTGGTTCGTACCTTTGAGGTAGGGGCGAAACCAGCCGGCGACACGCGTGTGCTTTGGGACGGTAAAGATGAAAGCGGAAATCCACTGCCAGCTGGCAAATACAAAGTGAAAGCGTCTGGCTTAGTTGAAGGGGAGTCGCAAGAGTTCCCAGTATCGACGTATGCCAACGTAAACAGCGTATTGCTTGGCAAAGGTGACGGAAACGTATTACTCAATCTGGCTGGTTTTGAATCGCCAGTTCGACTTGCAGAAGTATTGGAAGTCGGCAAAGCGTAGTCATAGCTCGCTAGATTAGGAGATTTTGGAATGTCATATGTATCTTTAAGCGGTTTGTCCGCCGCCCAACTGGATTTGAACACCACCAGTAACAACATTGCTAACGCCAACACGTACGGCTTTAAAGAGTCCCGTGCTGAGTTTGCTGATGTCTACTCTAACTCTTTATTTACTAACGCAAAAACCACACCGGGTGGTGGTGCGCAAGCAAGCCAAGTGGCACAGCAGTTCCATGAAGGCTCTAGCATTTACACCAACAACCCAATGGATTTGCGTGTTTCGGGGACAGGTTTTTTCGCTGTAGCGAAAGAGCGTCTAACTCCACAACAGAATGAACTGACACGTAATGGTGCATTTCACTTAAATAAAGAAAACTACATGGTGACCGCGAACGACGAGTTCTTATTAGGTTACCAAGTGGACCCAAGCTCTGGTGAGGTTTCTTCATACGAGCCACAACCCATCAATATTCCTGCTGAATTTGGTAAGCCAAAACAAACAGCAAACATTGAAGTGGGTGTGAACTTGCCAGCGAACGGCGATTTGAAAGATCCAACGCAGTTTGATTTTTCAGACCCAGATACATACAACCGTTCAACCTCTTCGACAATTTATGACTCGATGGGTCAGTCTTACAAGCTAACGACGTATTACTTGAAAGATCAGACTCAGCCAAATACATGGAACACTTACTACACCGTGACAGATAAAGAAGGTGAAAAGCCTTTAAATGTTGCGGCTGGTGATGCGCAAACGCCAACAGGTCATGTGGGGCATACCATGAAGTTCAACAACGATGGTACGTTGGCGAGCTTGAACAATGGTCAGCCAATCACTTCTGTGGCTCTGGGCGATCCAGCGACGAACACGACACCAGTCGATATGAATGGTGCCGATCCTGCGCAGACGCTTAACTTCGGCTTAGGCTCAGCAACACAGTTTGCGGCTCCGTTCGAACTGACTAAGTTTGACGAAGACGGTGCAACAACGGGCTTCCTAACCAAAGTTGACTTCGATGAAAACGGCAGCGTATTGGGGACTTACTCAAACGGTGAAAACGTTACATTGGGTCGTGTTGCTCTCGTACGTGTTCCAAACGAGCAAGGTCTGGATAAGAAAGGCGGCACTCAATGGGATTCAACGCAGTTCTCTGGTGACAAGATCTGGGGTGAATCAAATAAAGGCTCTTTCGGCACCATCAATAACGGTATGCTGGAACAGTCAAACATTGATATGACGCAGGAGTTGGTGGACCTGATCTCTGCTCAGCGTAACTTCCAAGCAAACTCACGTTCGCTCGAAGTACACAACCAACTACAACAGAATATCTTACAGATCCGCTAGAGCACTAGCTGGGTCATTCGATACTCTGCTTGAGTAAGCAATGGCGTGTGGTTGCTTCTTAGTAATTACCGCTTTGTTCACTTTCATCATGACATTCATCTGATGCTTAGCCTGAATACACCTCACTCAGGCTAAGCATGCTTTGATCTACGATTTGCCGCTGTTGCCGCCGTATGGATCAAAACCTTGCCTCTCGTTACAGTTTTCTGCCTCTATTGACCTCTTTTAATAGTTTGTTATTAATTCAAAGTATTGATTAGTAAGTCTATTTTTATTTTGGCATAACTATTGCTTTTACTCCGTGTACAGAGAGATTTTTTGGAGTAATTTATGGATCGCGCACTGTTTCTCGCAATGAGTGGCGCCAAGCAAAATATGCAGGCACTACAATTGCGTGCTAATAACTTGGCTAACGTAAGCACGACCGGATTTCGGGCTGATTTAGCACAGGCTCGCTCAATGCAGGCTTATGGTGAAGGCCATCCTTCACGTGTGTTCAGCATGACAGAGCGTCCAGGGCATAACTTTGCTCAAGGTAGCGTGATTACAACAGGGCGTGATCTGGATGTGACGATTGAAGGCAGCGGCTGGATATCGGTACTCGATCACACAGGGAAAGAAGGGTTGACCCGTAACGGCAACCTAAAAGTCGATCAAAATGGCATGCTTACCAACGCAAGTGGTCATTTGGTGCTGGGTGAAAACGATGCGCCGATTACTTTGCCTATTCCTCTCTCCAAAATTGAAATCGGTCGGGATGGCACCATCTCTGTACTTCCTCAAGGTGCCCCGGCAGAAGAATTCCAAGCGGTTGATCGCATTAAGCTCGTTAAGCCTAATGACCAAAGCTTGTTTAAAGACACCAATGGCTTATTTCGCCATAAAACTCCAAACCAACCTTACGAAGCAGACGCGACTGTTAGTCTCCAGACGGGAGCGATAGAAGGCAGTAACGTGAATGCCGTAGGTGAAATGACCGCATTGATTGACTTACAACGTCAGTTTGAAATGCAAGTCAAGATGATGAGCACAGCTGAAGAAATGGATAAATCTTCAGATTCACTGCTTCGTATGAGTTAACAGAGTTAGAGGTTCACTATGCATCCAGCACTATGGGTAAGTAAAACAGGTCTAGACGCCCAACAAACCAACATTGCCACGATTTCGAACAACTTGGCGAACGCCTCTACTGTCGGCTACAAAAAGAGCCGTGCAGTATTCGAAGATTTGTTCTATCAGAACATCAACCAGCCTGGCGGCCAGTCATCTCAGAACACGGAACTGCCAAGTGGCTTGATGTTAGGTGCGGGTTCTAAAGTGGTTGCGACGCAAAAAGTGCACACGCACGGCAATGCACAGACAACGACCAACGCACTGGACATGATGGTGGAAGGCGACGGTTTTTTCCAAGTGACATTGCCGGACGGCAACATCGGTTATACCCGTAACGGTCAGTTCACGCTCAATGGTGAAGGCACGTTAGTCACGTCGGGTTCTGGCTACCCTGTAGAGCCTGAAATTGTGATTCCAGAAGATGCGATTTCTATTACTGTCGGTACGGATGGTGAAGTGTCGGTTCGCGTCCGAGGTCAGCAAGACAACCAAGTCGTTGGTCAGCTAACCATTACAGATTTTGTTAACCCGGGTGGCCTAGAGCCAATTGGTCAGAACCTTTACTTACCAACGGGTGCCAGTGGCGATCCACAAGAGGGTGTTCCTGGTTTGGACGGTTTGGGTGAAATTCGTCAATCCATGCTGGAAGCGTCCAACGTGAATGTAACGGAAGAGTTGGTCAACATGATCGAAGCCCAGCGCGTTTACGAAATGAACTCAAAAGTGATCTCGTCAGTCGATAAAATGATGAGCTTCGTTAACCAGCAATTGTAACGATTAAGAGCAAGATTTGAGGAGCTCACGATGAAACGTATTTGCCTACTCGCTTTGATTGCTACGATGTCGGGCTGTGCCATGTTGGAACCGATTGAAACGGATGAAGTGACACAAGCAACCACTGTGGTCGACGCAGTAGAAGGCGATAAATCGAAAGAAGAGAGCAGCGGTATTGTAGATACTTTACGTGGTAGAAGCGATCCGGTTGCTGGCGATCCTGCTTGGGCTCCAATTCATCCGAAAAACAAACCTGAGCATTATGCTGCTGCAACAGGTTCGTTGTTTAGCGCCGAGCACATTACCGATCTATACGACGATTCTAAACCACGTGGTATTGGCGACATTATTACCGTAACACTGGATGAGACAACCAGTGCGACGAAAAGCGCAAATGCCGATTTATCGAAAACCAATGAAGCGCAAATGGACCCGCTTCAAGTGGGCGGAGAAGAGCTGCAAATTGGCGGAAAATATAATTTCTCTTATGACTTAAACAACTCCAACTCATTTGCAGGTGACTCTTCTGCAAAGCAGAGCAACAGCATCAGTGGTTACATCACTGTTGAGGTGATTGAAGTACTGGCAAACGGCAACCTCGTGATCCGCGGTGAGAAGTGGATGACGCTAAATACAGGTGATGAGTACATACGTTTAAGTGGCACTATTCGTCCGGATGATATTAATTTCGACAACACCATTGCATCAAATCGCGTTTCTAACGCAAGAATTCAGTACTCTGGCACTGGTTTGCAACAAGATATGCAAGAGCCAGGCTTCTTGGCACGATTCTTTAATGTAGCGCTATAACACGCCGTTCTGACGGCAATTTGACTACAAGAGATAAGTAAGCATGAAAAAACTCCTTTTAGTACTGATGAGCGTTGCTCTGTTTTCTACCGTAGCCCAAGCCGCACGTATCAAAGACGTCGCGCAAGTGGCAGGTGTACGAAGCAACCAACTCGTGGGTTATGGTTTGGTTTCAGGCTTACCTGGTACGGGTGAAGCGAACCCGTTTACAGAGCAAAGTTTCGCCGCCATGCTGCAAAACTTCGGCATTCAGATGCCGCCGGGCACAAAGCCAAAAATTAAAAACGTTGCCGCAGTCATGGTTACGGCAGAGTTGCCGCCTTTCTCTAAATCGGGTCAGCAAGTGGACGTGACTGTCTCTTCCATCGGAAGTGCTAAAAGTTTGCGTGGTGGCACCTTGCTGCAAACGTTCCTCAAAGGTCTCGACGGTCAAGTTTACGCGGTTGCTCAAGGTAACTTAGTAGTGAGCGGCTTCAGTGCTGAAGGCGCTGACGGTTCTAAAATCGTAGGTAACAATCCAACCGTTGGTCTTATCTCTAGTGGTGCGACAGTAGAGCGAGAAATTCCAAACCCATTTGGTCGTGGTGATTACATCACGTTCAACTTGCTTGAGTCAGACTTCACAACGGCTCAACGTATGGCGGATGCTGTAAACAACTTCCTTGGCCCACAAATTGCGAGCGCTGTTGACGCGACATCAGTGCGCGTGCGTGCTCCTCGTGACGTCAGCCAGCGTGTTGCGTTCTTATCGGCAATCGAAAACCTAGAGTTCGACCCAGCAGATGGTGCAGCCAAAATCATCGTTAACTCACGAACGGGCACCATCGTAGTTGGTAAGCATGTACGTCTTAAACCTGCAGCAGTAACGCATGGCGGCATGACGGTTGCGATCAAAGAAAACCTGAATGTTAGCCAACCTAACGGCTTTTCTGGTGGGCAAACCGTTGTCGTACCAGACTCGGATATCGAAGTCAGCGAAGAACAAGGCAAAATGTTTAAGTTCGAACCAGGCTTAACGTTGGATGATTTGGTCCGTGCCGTGAACCAAGTCGGAGCTGCGCCTTCGGACTTGATGGCAATTCTACAAGCATTGAAACAAGCTGGTGCCATTGAAGGCCAGTTGATCATCATTTAATGGTTAGGAGGTAGGTATAATGAACAATCCTAACGACATTGGTTTTATCCATGACATCAGTTCTCTGGATACTCTGCGTCAAAAAGCAGTGAAAGAGGGAAAAGATGGCGAGCAAGAAGCATTGCATGCGGCTGCTCGTCAGTTCGAATCGATCTTCACCTCGATGATGTTGAAATCCATGCGTGAAGCCAATGAGGGCTTTGAGTCCAACATGATGAACAGCCAAAACGAGAAGTTCTACCGACAAATGTTGGATGAACAGATGGCGAGTGAATTGAGTTCGTCTGGTTCAATGGGACTGGCCGATATGATTGTTAAGCAATTAACGGCTGGGCAAGGGAACGACAAAAAAGAAACGGCTATGCGTGATGCGGCAAACAATGCTGCGGAATATCGTCGTGTTGACCCGAAAAAAGCGCGCGAGATTGAACAGCGCTTGATTGAGTCTGGTCAGCTATCTCGACCAAGCAATGAACCCACTCGATTCGATTCACCAGAATCCTTTGTTAACTCGATGAAGCCATACGCGGAGAAAGCTGCGAAAGCCTTAGGTGTCGAGCCATCTTTGCTACTTGCGCAAGCCGCTTTGGAAACGGGGTGGGGACAAAAGGTCGTGAAGAACGCTCGTGGCAGCAGCAACAACTTATTTAACATCAAAGCAGATCGAAGCTGGCAGGGTGACAAAGTGACGACTCAAACTCTAGAGTTCCACGATAACACGCCAGTGAAAGAGACGGCAGCGTTTCGCTCCTACTCAAGTTACGAAGACAGCTTTAATGATTTTGTACGATTTTTGAATGACAACCCACGTTACGAGACAGCATTGCAGAAACGCGGGAATTCAGAGTTGTTTATTCGCGGTATCCACAGTGCGGGTTACGCGACCGATCCGAACTACGCAGATAAAGTCCTGCAGGTGAAGGATAAAATCGAAAGTATGTAATGTCTCTGCGACAATTTATGACGTTCTCGAAGGCTTGCCATAGTGCAAGCCTTCACTTTATCTGAACATCTACGCCTTTCTATCACTTGGCACATCTTTTGCTTTTAACGTGTCTAGGTGATCGGTTTTGCCGATTTATATTTCGTTTTCGGGGGCATGTATGGCGTCAGATCTTCTGAATGTAGGTACTCAAAGTGTGCTTACTGCTCAGAGACAATTAAACACCACTGGTCATAACATTTCTAATGTTAATACAGAGGGTTATAGCCGTCAGTCTGTTATCCAAGGCACGAATGATCCGCGCATGTTTGGTGGTTCTACCTACGGCATGGGTGTGCATGTGGAAAATGTTCGCCGCTCGTGGGATCAGTTTGCCGTGAATGAACTGAACCTGTCGTCGACCAACAATGCCAACAAAACGGATACCCAAGACAATCTTGATATGCTCTCTAGCATGTTGAGCTCCGTGGCATCGAAGAAAATTCCCGAGAACCTGAATGAGTGGTTCGATGCGGTAAAAACCATGGCAGATACCCCGAACGATTTAGGGGCACGAAAAGTGGTATTGGAAAAGGCGAAAATCTTCTCTGATACATTAAATGATTTCCACGAAACCGTTCGACTGCAATCTGATGTCACCAATAAAAAATTGGATATGGGCATTGAGCGCGTTAACCAACTTGCGTTGGAAATTCGCGATATTCATCGGCTGATGATGCGCACCCCCGGCCCACATAATGACCTGATGGATCAGCATGAAAAGCTGGTTACTGAGCTGTCAGAGTACACCAAAGTTACCGTAACCCCACGCAAAAATGCGGAAGGGTTTAATGTTCATATCGGCAATGGACACACACTTGTTTCTGGCACGGAAGCAAGCCAGCTCAAAATGATCGATGGCTATCCGGATGTTCATCAAAGACGATTAGCAATGGTGGAAGGGAATGGCATTAAAGCGATCAAGTCTGATGATATGGATGGAAAAATCGGCGCTTTACTTGAAATGCGCGACAAACACATCCCACAACTGCAAGATGAAATGGGCCGTTTAGCAACGGGCTTCTCCTACAAAATTAATCAGCTGCAATCTCAAGGTCTGGATCTCAACGGTAAGATAGGTAAAGACGTATTTACCGATGTGAACTCTGAGCTGGTGGCAAAATCTCGAGTTTTTGCTGCGCCTGACTCTCAAGCTGATGTTGCGGTTTACATCGAGGATATTTCCGCGATCAAAGGTGGTGAATATTCGCTGCGTTATGATGGCGACCAATACAGCGTGACAACACCGAAAGGTGAGCAAATGTCGTTGAACATCGACCGTTCGGATTCGTCGTTTGTTCTGGATGGTATGAAAGTGCAAATTGGTGAAGGCCTTGCCGCCGGTGAGCGCGTATTGCTACGCCCAACGAGAAGTGGTGCAGCCATCATAAAGATGGAAACCAATGACGCAAAAGCTATTGCCGCACAAAGTTATGAAGCCTCAACCACTTTTGCCCAAGGTAACGCCAAGTTTAAAATTCGTGAGGCGGGGGATGTTAAAGAGTTTGAGGTTACCGTACAACCAGCCGACGAGAAGCATGATAAGCCGTGGTTAAAGATCACGGATAACAAGGGTAATTTACTATCGGACAAATACTCATACCCGTTAGATAAAGATAACCCGATGATTGAAATATCAGTGCCGAAAAGCCATCCGCTGTATAAAAACGGCGATGCAACCGTGTTTGAGTTGAGCGAAGGCGCACTGATGAATGATAAATTCACCGCAAACTTGGTGCCTTCTGAAGGTGGTAACGGCAACTTGAGAAAAATGCAGAAGATCCAAACAGACAAGATGATGGATGGAAAATCCAGTACCTTGATCGATGTTTATCATAACCTCAATACCGAAGTTGGACTGAAGTCTTCTACAGCAAACCGTTTAGCCTCCGTCGCTCGTTTAGAGCATGAAGCGGCGCAAGAGCGCGTTGCTTCTATTTCTGGTGTTAACCTCGATGAAGAAGCGGCCAACATGATGAAGTTTCAACAAGCGTACATGGCTTCATCACGTGTGATGCAAGCGGCGAATGATACCTTCAATACCATTTTACAACTGAGGTAAGGAGAAGAGATAAGTGCTAACCCGAATTTCTAGTTTCCATAACTATCAGTCCGTACAAAATGATCTGCGTCGTCAAGAGAATAAGGTTCACCACAACCAAGAGCAACTTGCTTCAGGGAAAAAGTTACTGAAACCTAGTGACGACCCCCTCGCTGCGCATTACATCCAAAACATTAGTCAGCAACAAGAACAGCTACAACAATATCTTAGCTCGATAGTGTTGGTGCGTAATCGTTTAGAAAACCACGAAGTTAATATCGCCAATGCGGAGAATTTTGCCGACGAGTCGAAGCGCTTAACGATGGAGATGATTAACGGTGCCTTTTCTGCTGAAGACCGACAAGCAAAGAAGCGTGAGTTAGAAGAGATTGCGAACAACTTCCTTAACTTAGTGAACTCGCAAGATGAATCTGGTAACTACGTGTTTGCGGGCACTAAGCCAAAAAGTCAACCATTCTATCGCGATAAAGACGGTAGTGTTCAGTACGCTGGAGACGATTATCAGCGCAAAATGAAAGTCTCTAGCATGCTCGAGATGCCAATGAACGATCCTGGCAGCAAGCTGTTTATGGAGATACCAAACCCATTTGGCGACTATCAGCCGAATTACGATCTACAAAACGGCTCTGAGCTGTTGCTAAACAAAGCCACTAACGTTGACGCGAAGGATGATGCCGCGTATCGCGTGACATTTGTCGATATGAATAACGGCAAATTTGGTTACCAATTAGAGCGTAACGGCAAAGTAGTGGATGCCGATGAGTTTTCTCCAGAGAAAGGGATTGAATACAAAGGCCTGAAAGTGCACGTAAAAGGCCAAATTACGCCTGGTGACAGCATTGAGATCGAAAAGCGGGCAGAGTTCAGCATTTTCGATACCTTCAAGGATGCAATGGCATGGTCAGACAAATCGGTTTCGGATACGTCGGCGACTGCTAAATTGCACCAAATGACAGAAGAATTCCACGCTGCTTTTATCCATTTGAATAAAGCGCGTACAGATGCCGGTGCTCGATTGAATACGCTGGATATCCAAGAGCAAAATCATGAAGACTTTAATTTGTCTCTGGCAAAAGCGAAGAGCAACTTTGAGGACTTGGATTACTCTAAAGCCGTGATCGAGTTCAGTGAAAACTCGCGAGCGTTACAGGCATCGCAACAAGCATTCGGTAAGACCAAAGATCTAACGTTGTTTAACTACATCTAGTATGACACTCATACACATTGTCTGATTTTGATGCCTTATGTGCAAAGCCTTAAGCGCGATAAGTCGGCGTAACCTGAGAGTCTGAGATGTCATGCGGCACGATTTTACCCAAAGCGGCAATGATGCGGGAGGCAAGTCGGGCGGCAACAGGGCAGCGTTCAATACCCTTGGGCTAAGATGAGTCTGACAAACCTGAAATAGCTTAATGATAAAGCTAACTTATTGTTTATCTGATTCTTTTAAAATTAGTTAAATAATTTACGCAAGTTGGCACACAAATTGTATTGAAAATATCAGAACAGATTTAGAGATTCTAAACCCTGCGTTTAAGGCAGATTTAGCAAGTAACTTTTACGGTCAGTGCTTATCCAAATGAGAGTAAAGCTGGCCGCTTCGCAAAAGCTTGCGAACTCAACAGGAGAGCAAAATGGCTGTAACAGTTAGTACTAACGTCTCCGCGATGACCGCGCAGCGTTACCTAAACAAAGCGACTGATGAATTAAACACGTCGATGGAGCGCTTATCTTCAGGACATAAGATTAACAGTGCAAAAGATGATGCGGCAGGTCTACAGATCTCTAACCGCTTAACTGCACAGTCTCGTGGCCTAGATGTCGCAATGCGTAACGCGAACGATGGTATCTCGATTGCACAAACCGCTGAAGGTGCGATGAATGAGGCAACCTCTGTCATGCAACGAATGCGTGACCTTGCGATTCAATCATCGAACGGTACTAACTCTCCGGCTGAGCGTCAGGCGATCAACGAAGAGTCAATGGCATTGATTGACGAGCTAAACCGTATTGCAGAAACCACTTCATTTGGTGGTCGTCGTCTATTGAACGGCTCATTCGGTGAAGCGGCATTCCAGATTGGTGCGAGCTCAGGTGAAGCCATGATCATGGGACTCACCAGCATTCGTGCGGACGATACTCGCATGGGCGGTGTGACCTTCTTATCTGAGAACGGTAAAGATAAAAACTGGAGCGTTGACCCAGCTAAATCTGACTTGAAGATCACGCTACCAGGTATGGGTGAAGACGAAGACGGCAATGTTGATGATCTAGAAATCAACATTAATGCCAAAGCGGGCGACGACATCGAAGAGCTTGCCACTTACATTAATGGTCAGTCTGATATGATTAATGCGTCTGTAAGTGAAGATGGCAAGTTGCAAGTTTTTGTCGCGCATCCAAACGTTCAGGGTGAGATTTCTATTTCTGGTGGATTAGCATCTGAGCTTGGCCTGAGTGATGAACCTATCAGAACGTCAGTACAAGATATTGATATGACCACGGTACAAGGTTCTCAAAACGCGATTTCTGTGCTGGATTCGGCACTGAAATACGTAGACTCGCAACGTGCAGACTTAGGTGCGAAGCAAAACCGTTTGAGTCACAGCATCAACAACTTGGCGAATATCCAAGAAAACGTTGACGCATCGAACAGCCGAATTAAAGATACAGATTTTGCGAAAGAAACCACGCAAATGACCAAAGCACAAATTTTGCAACAAGCAGGTACATCGATTCTTGCTCAAGCGAAACAGTTGCCAAACTCTGCAATGTCACTATTGCAGTAGTTTACTTAGCCTGTACTCAATACATTCAGACGTGGATGGGAATGCAGGCTTTTGGCAAGCAACTTTACAATAGAATGAGCGGCTCTCTCATCTCTCACCTGCCAATCATTTTCAATGTAAAGTTGCACTCGGTATGCCGGAAATGTGTTCATTTCTCTTGATCTCCACATAGGCTCTGGCGACCAACCTAGCCCCAGTTCTCTCAAAGGAAAAGGGGCTTTTTCTTTTCTAATTTTCACGTCTATCGTCTGCGAACTTACCTTTAATTGTTTCCTTTTGCTGGTTTTCTATACAATTTAGCCCTCTCGGCTCGATTTGTGGAAACTTGAGCACTTTTTCTTACTTTTCTTCAATTTTATTAGCTAAATCTCGCAATGTTATTTTTTTAAACTTTTTTCTAAAGCTTCTGAATTTGGTGTCGTTAATAGAGGTAACTTTGAGAGAACTACTTGGTTTTCCGAGACGTCGGAAACCGCTACACCGGAAAATCAATTGGAGAAATCACCA
>NZ_JAWOQR010000022.1:0-51712 GCF_033337445.1 Vibrio sp. YT-15 | reverse complement strand
GTAATGTTTGAATTGACTGTGCTGAATCTTTCGATTCAATGGTCACTTCGTTTCATTGAAACCTAATTTGATACCGAGGTATCCAATTGCATTATCATCAACGAGTGCCCACACAGATTGATAGGTCTATATTGTTAAAGAGCAACTCTTCTTTGTGATTGACATCACTTCGGAAGAGGCGGCCATTCTAGCGAGATAATTTATTGTGTCAAACACTTTCTTCAAATTATTTCGTTTTTCTTTTCAGCCTTATCAACTTCGCTTAACCCCTTGTGAGGCCTTGCCCTGTCGACGAGGAGGCATTATAGAGATCGCGCTCACATTGGCAAGTGTTATTTTTCAAAAATTGCAAAAATAATAGTTAAACGATGAGTTTTCGATCAAACCTTTATTTATTCAACTTTACCCCAAACTCTCACACAACTTATCCACAGAATTGTTCTTTGAGACGTGTTTTTCAAGTACCATAAATAAAGAAAGCTGCTTTATTGCAGCTATCTTTATTAAACTTAACCTAAACTCTATTTAAAGAGCATTATGGCTATATGCCAGACCCATCTTGTTCAGAGCCATCATCTTCGTGTAGGCCACATTCTCGCTTTAAGCCAAAGAATCGAGTTTCTTCCTCTGACATTCCCGGCTCCCATTTACGAGTAGTATGTGTATCACCAACTGAAAGGTAACCTTCATCCCACAATGGGTGGTATTTAAGGCCGTGTTGTTCTAAGTAGTAATGAACGTCTTTATTAGTCCAATCAATTACTGGTAGAAATTTAAACACACCGTTCTGAATTGATAGAATCGGTAAACCTGCACGAGATTTACTTTGCTCTCGACGCAGTCCAGAGAACCACGTTCCAACATTAAGCTCTTTTAACGCTCGACGCATCGGCTCAACTTTATTGAGCTTGTTGTATTTTTCAATTCCCTCTACGCCTTGCTCCCATAATTTTCCATATCGAGCTTCTTGCCAATTCGCACTTTCCTTGGCTCGATAAACTTTTAAATTTAGGTTGAGAGCATCTGTCAGCTCATCGATAAATCGGTACGTCTCAGCAAACAGGTAACCAGTATCGGTTAGAATGACGGGGATGTCCGCTTTGGCGCGAGTAACTAAATGAAGCATAACCGCGGCTTGAATACCAAAACTAGAAGAAACCGCGAACTCGCCTTCTAGATTATCTAAAGCCCACGCTACTCTCTCTTGTGCTGAAAGCTTTTCGAGCTCGACATTAATTTGAGCAAGACGGAGGATTTGCTCCGTCTTTGTTAATGTCAGTAACTCTGTGAGCTCCAGCTTGGATGCTACAGAATCAAGCATGAAAGTCCCTCTTTGATACGAGCACTTCTTGGATAATGCCAGCACGAATAGTGAAATCGCCAAAGGCTTCGCCTTCTTCACGCTCTTTCGACCATCGAGCCACCAGCAGATCAATCTCTTCTAAGATTTGCTTATCCGTGATGTTCTCTTTATACATTTTTGGTACTCGAGTACCGGCACGGTTACCACCTAGGTGCAAGTTGTAACGACCCGGCGCTTTGCCAACTAGACCAATTTCAGCCAACATTGCGCGACCACAACCATTTGGACACCCAGTTACACGCAAAATGATGTTGTCATTTTCTGGTAGGTTGTGCTTTTCCAGAATCCCCTCCACATCAGTAACAAACTGAGGAAGGAAACGTTCAGCTTCTGCCATCGCTAGCGGACAAGTTGGAAAAGCAACACACGCCATTGAGTTCTTACGCTGTTCACTTACGCCGTCGTCCATTAAGCCATGTTCACGAGCGATCTTTTCAATTTTCGCTTTTTCGTTTTTAGGTACACCCGCAACAATTAGGTTTTGGTTCGCTGTCATGCGGAAATCGCCTTTGTGGATTTTGGCAATTTCAGCAACACCCGTCTTAAGTGGTTTACCTGGAAAGTCTAATAAGCGACCGTTTTCGATGAAAAGCGCTAAATGATATTTACCATCAATTCCTTCTACCCAGCCAATACGGTCACCACGTTCTGTGAATTCATATGGACGGCTTTGCTCAAACTTAACACCAGCACGTTTCTCGACTTCCGCTTTAAAGACATCGCTACCTACACGATCCAATGTGTATTTGGTTTTTGCGTTCTTACGGTTTGAACGGTTACCCCAGTCGCGCTGAGTTGTTACTACAGCTGCGGCAACATCAAGTGTCTTGTCCAGCGGAATAAAGCCAAAGTCGTCAGCGCGGCGCGGATAAGTTGATGTATCGCCATGCGTCATCGCTAAGCCGCCTCCGACCAGGACGTTAAAACCAACCAGCTTGCCGTTATCTGCAATCGCTACGAAGTTGAGATCGTTAGCGTGTACATCTACGTCATTTTGCGGTGGGATAACCACTGTGGTTTTAAACTTACGTGGTAAGTAGTTCTTGCCTAGAATCGGTTCGTCTTCTTCCGTGCTTTCTACTTTTTCACCGTCTAGCCAAATCTCTGCATAAGCGCGTGTTTTCGGAAGCAGGTGTTCACTGATTCTCTTCGCCCATTCGTAAGCTTCTTGGTGTAACTCTGACTCCACTGGATTAGTGGTACACAACACGTTACGGTTTACATCACCCGCGGTTGCAATCGAATCAATGCCAATACTGTTGAGCGTTTGATGCATCAACTTAATATTCGGTTTTAATACCCCATGAAACTGGAACGTTTGGCGAGTCGTCAGACGAATACTTCCATATAAAGAGTGCTCCGTTGCGAACTTGTCGATCGCTAACCATTGCGTTGGCGTGATGATGCCTCCAGGCATACGAGCACGAAGCATCACATTATGTAATGGTTCTAGTTTTTGCTTTGTGCGTTCATTACGGATATCACGATCGTCTTGTTGATACATACCGTGGAAACGAATTAACTGGAAGTTGTCGGCAGTAAAGCCACCAGTAATACGGTCCTGTAAATCTTGCTCAATGGTGCCACGTAATAAGTTGCTTTCTCGCTTCAGGCGCTCGTTATCAGATAGCGGCCCTAACTCTTCACCTAATACAACCTGCTTATTATTGTCCGTAGAAAAAGTCATTAGTACACATCCCTCTGATAACGTTTCGCTTTACGTAGGTCATTAATAAATTGTTCTGCATCGTCACGCGGCATCTTGCCTTCTTGTTCAGCAACGATAACCAATGCGTCGTGCACATCTTTTGCCATACGCGTTGCATCACCGCAGACATAGATATAAGCGCCTTCTTGGATCCACTGCCACACATGAGCTGCGTTTTCTAAGATGCGATGTTGTACGTAAACCTTTTCTACTTGGTCACGACTAAAGGCAACATCCAATCGGCTTAGTACTCCTGACTTGAGATACTTTTGCCATTCCACTTGGTATAAGAAGTCTTGAGTGAACGTGCGATCACCAAAGAACAACCAGTTTTTGCCTTCAGAATCGCGGTTTTCACGTTCCTGAATAAAGCTACGGAATGGTGCGATCCCTGTGCCAGGACCAACCATGATAATTGGAGTGCTATCATCTTCCGGCAGTTTGAAGTTGTTGTTATGCTCAACAAATACTTTAACTTCATCCCCCTCTTCGAGACGCTGTGCTAAGAAACTAGACGCACCACCATACCGTTTTTCGTCGTTTTGTTCGTACTCAACCAAAGCAACCGTTAGGTGTACTTCTTCATCGACCTCTTCTTGGCTTGATGCAATAGAGTAAAGGCGTGGAGTAAGACGACGAAGCAAACCAATCAATTCATCTGCGGTTAACTTGGTTTTCTTTTCTGCCAGTACATCAACGATTTGAGTATTTGCAGAGTACTCGCGAAGCTTATCTTTATCTTCAACTAACTTTTGTAGCTTCTTGCTACCGGATAACTCGGCAAACTTTGTGATGAGCTGTGGGTTAGATGTTGTGATTTCATATTTACTCACAAGAGCACTGTGGATTGACAAGCTTTCACCATCAACGTCAACAGTCTCAACCCCAGACAAACCGACCTTACCAAGAATGGCATTTGCAAGTTCCGAGCTATTTTCAAACCACACACCTAGTGCATCACCAGGCTGATACGTTAAGCCCGAGCCTTCTAAGTCGATTTCTATATGACGAACGTCTTTTCCAGAGTCACGGCCCGTGATTTTTTGACTGGTCAGTAACGTCGCAGTGTACGGATTTTGTTTATTGTAAGGAGAGTGCGCAGTCGCAGCTTGACCCACAGGAAGTTGAACCACATCCGCTTCAGAGCCAGAAGACAGTGTATCTTTTACCTTGTCTAACGCATTCTTACGCCATTCAGTTGCAGGGGCTTCATAATCCACATCGCAATCAAGACGCTCGATAAATGGAGTCGCGCCTAGCTTTGATAGGTAAGTGTCGAAGTCTTTACCGGTCTGACAGAAGAACTCGTAGCTAGAATCTCCCAATGCAATAACACCATATTGCAGGTTTGGCAGCTTTGGAGCCTTCTTCGATTGCAAAAACTCATGTAGCTCAATGGCATTGTCTGGCGCTTCGCCTTCGCCGTTAGTCGATGCCACAATAATGACATGCGTTTCTTTGGCTAAGTTTTTACCTTTGTAATCGCTTGCATCAAAAAGTTCGACTGCAATTCCTTCTGCTTTTGCTTCCTGTTCCAGAGCTTCAGCAACACCTTTAGCATTGCCCGTTTGGGAAGCAAAAATAATACTCAACTTACCTGCTGGCTTCGCTGATACGGCTGCCGTTGCTTGTGCAATTGGCGTTACCGCTGTGTTTGGTTGATTTTGAGCTAATCCCCAAAAATACCCACTGACCCAAGCAAGTTGCTGTGAAGACAACTCAGAGACAGTTTGTTGGAGTGAGCTAATTTGTTGGTCATTCAGAGGGCTTGCGATTGGAGGATTTCCTCCTTGCCCATTATTATCTTCAGACACATTCTTGTGAGAATACTCATTCTTTTGAAAAGACATTATCACGACATCCCTATTCATTGCGTGACGATAGAGTACCCACTCTCCTTAATAACAAGAAAGAATAGAAGTGAATGTTTTATAACTTTTTGGAAGTAAGAACGGCTTACTTTTTGCTCATCGATCTTCAATGCGGACTTGTTGAAAGCCTACTGCCATTGCCGATTTTGACGCAGTATCCAAATCTTCATAAAGACATTCTTCGCCGTGACTGTCCGTTAGAAAAACAAAACCACCGCGCGCATGTCTAAACTCTACAACCCAACCACCCTCTTGGATTGCAGGCTCAATAATCGCTTCGATAAGCTGATTTTCACGGAATAGATGTCTTAGTTCATTTATTGTCATCGCTATCCCTGCTTTAACTTTCACATTGCTCCTAGGTAAGCATGGTCTAAGTCAGCCAAATAGGGAGAAATTTCGATTGGATATAATGAAGTGATATAAAAAAACGCCGCTTATAAAGCGACGTTTTAAGTAAATCGAATATCTAGTATGGCTGAGTTTAGAACGCGTATTCCGCACTCACAAAGAAGCCGTTAGCAAAAATAAACTCTTTCCCTAGATCCGACATGAATTTATCGGACTCTAAATCAATCACACGGTAACCTCCACGAAAAACCAGTCGAGCTTTTTCGAGCGGTACATTGTATTGAACACCTGCCATGAAATCGGTGCTTTTGATACCTTTGTTGTCACCAAAGTTTATCTCACCAATCACATCAAAGTTTGTATCCGGAACTTGAATTTCTGCGTAACCATACCAAGCCCAAATCAGCTCATCAAATTCTTCTACACGCCTGCTTGAGCCAGCATCAATGTATTTAGTGTCACTTAAATTACTGAACGTGAGACCCGCATCAAAGTGCAATAAATCATGCTCTAGAACGTGGTAATACAAGGTTAAATCGAGCTTATCGACCCCCATGTAATCCGCATCAACACTTGAGTAACGAAGGCGCGCATTAGGGACGTATTTTACATCATGTTCAATCGCCGCGTAAAAAGTGCCTGCGGTACTGCTATCTCGTCTCACTTCATTAACTTTAGTGTCGGCAGCCCATACCTCTGCGCCGACTTTTGTCGATACAGAGTACTCTGCAAAAACAGGAAAAGATACTGCCAACGATAATGCCGTTAAAGCGATGTTCGCTTTATTTGTCATGTAGTATTTACTCCGAGATAGCTGATATTCACGTAGAGGACGTGGGAGGAAATATACCATATTCTCACGCCTCTCCATCAACTAAATGATGTTACTCATTATTTATAGCGGGGCTGAGCGACGTAATTCTTGAAGAACCAAATACCCAATGCAATCACGATTAACCATGGTAATAGTTTGAGTACCGCTCCAACCATTCCCAGTAAAAACATCACAACTAACGCAATACCAGTTGCTGCGAATACGGTCATCATTGTGATACCCGTAACCAACAAGGTCGCCGCAAAGACTAAAATAAAGATTAGCTCCAACATAATCACTTCTCCATTTGTTTTCAATAAACAGAGCAGTTTCCATACCAACTTATAGAGAAGAATTTAAGATTATGATTTTTAATAAAAAAACAAAACCAGAGGCATTTCTGCACTCTGGCTTTATCATTCTTTAGTTGGTAATTTTAGCCATTCACTGGCGAATTTTACACATTCAATTCTTTTGGAATCTTAGCTAGCGCGTCTTGCAATACTTCTAGACCAGAACCTGGTTTGTGCGCATTTTCACTGATATGACGACGCCATTGACGAGCACCGGGCATGCTTTGGAACAAACCTAACATGTGACGGGTAATGTGACCAAGGTACGCACCTTTCGCTAATTGCGCTTCAATGTATGGGTACATCTCTTCAACAATTTCGCTGCGTTTCTTCACTGGAGCGTTAGAGCCAAACAACTCTTGGTCTACCGATGCCAGTAGATATGGGCTTTGGTATGCTTCACGACCAATCATCACACCGTCAAGATGCTGAAGATGTGCTTTTGCTTCTTCTAATGACTTCACGCCACCGTTAATCGCAATCGTTAGGTGTGAGAAGTCTTGCTTCAATTGGTAAGCGCGTGGGTAATCCAATGGTGGGATCTCACGGTTTTCTTTTGGGCTTAAACCACTTAACCAAGCTTTACGAGCATGGATAGTGAACTGCTCACAGCCACCCTTTTCTGAAACAATAGAAACGAAATCCGTTAAGAACTCGTAAGAGTCTTGATCATCAATACCAATGCGAGTCTTAACTGTTACAGGGATATCGACCACGTCTTTCATTGCTGCGACACAATCCGCAACTAACTGCGGTTCAGCCATTAGGCAAGCACCAAATCGACCGTTTTGTACGCGGTCAGATGGACACCCCACATTTAGGTTAATCTCATCGTAGCCACGCTCTTGCGCTAGCTTGGCACACGTAGCCAAATCTGCTGGGTTTGAACCACCAAGTTGAAGGGCTAACGGATGCTCTTCTTCGTTATAAGCCAGGAAATCTCCTTTTCCATGAATGATCGCACCTGTCGTCACCATTTCAGTGTACAGCAGGGTTTCTTTGGTCATTAAGCGATGGAAGTAGCGACAATGACGATCAGTCCAATCTAACATTGGTGCTACGGAGAGCCTGCAAGAATGAGTCATGATATAAACACCCGTTTTTATGTTGCCAAGGTCGAGCGCAGCAGTACGCTCAAAAAATAAGTCGGGTATTGTATACCCAAGCACCTCTGGGTGCTAGTTTCAGCGAGAATGATTTGGTTGGCTGACTAGCCAAGTGCTTAGGAATACGCAGAAGTAATACGAATCTGTCATTCGTTGATTCATTCTGTGATGATTATTCCGCCTTCACACCACCACCGACTTGCTTTAATTCATGATTTTCGTTCTGATAGTGGGTAAAATGAAGCATTTCTAAACGAACTTCGTATAGAAATGATTTATCATAGAGCACGTCCGATAGTTATGGTGAAAGGTTTGAACCCAACAATCATTGAACAAATTGAAAGTATCTGCGCAGAGCGTGGAGTACGACTGACTCCGCAACGCCGACGCGTATTTGAACTCATTTGTTCTAATCGCCGCGCCTCAAGTGCGTATGAGCTATTGGAGCAACTAAAAGAGAGTGAGCCTCAGGCTAAGCCGCCCACTGTTTATCGAGCATTAGATTTTCTCCTAGAACAAGGCTTCATCCACCGAGTGGAATCGACAAATAGCTTTATTACTTGTTGTTCTTTCAATACTCAGCAGCACTTTTTCCAATTACTAATTTGCGATAAATGTGGTGATGTCGTTGAACTCGAAGATGAGACGCTGATATCCTTGTTAGCCGAAAACGCCGAGAAGCATGGATTCAAACTGACCAACCAAGTTATTGAAACTCATGGTGAATGCCAGGCCTGTTCCTCCGAGACGAAAGAAAAAGTATAGAAGAACGTTATGCGCGCTGAATTTGTAAACCCGTTTTTAGCTTCTTTAATGAACGTGCTAAAAACTATGGCTTCTCTTGAGCTGAAGCCACAAAAACCGCGAATCAAAAAAGATGAGATCGCACGAGGTGACGTTTCTGGTCTGATTGGTATGGTAGGCCCACAAACTCGTGGTTCAATGTCGATCACCTTTGATGAAGCACTCGCCCTAGAAATCATGCAGAACATGCTTGGTGAACGTCCAAATGGGCTCAATGAAGAAGTGACCGATATGGTGGGTGAGATCACCAACATGGTTACTGGTGGTGCGAAACGCATTCTGGCGGAAAGTGGTTTTGACTTTGATATGGCAACACCGGTTGTGGTTTCGGGCCGAGGTCATACGATTCGCCACAAGTGTGAAGGCTCAATTATTATCATGCCTTTCTCTTCCCAATGGGGAAATGCCTTTATCGAAATTTGCTTCGAATAAAAGAGAAAAAATAGGTTGGCACTGGCCAACCTATTTTGTTTTTGCCTCAGGCAATAAAAAGGTCAGCATTTGCTGACCTTTTCTTTATCTATTCAAACATTAAGCTTTGAACGCTTTAAATGCGTTGATTAGACCGTTTGTTGAGCTGTCATGCGAGCTGATTTGAGACTCGTCTGCAAGCTCAGGTAGGATTTGGTTAGCCAGTTGTTTACCTAGCTCCACGCCCCACTGGTCAAAGCTGAAGATATTCCAGATAACACCTTGTACGAAAATTTTGTGTTCGTACATTGCGATCAAGTTACCTAGCGTACGAGGCGTGATTTGCTTCACTAGAATAGAGTTTGTTGGACGGTTACCTTCAAACACTTTGAATGGCGCAATCGCTGCCACTTCTTCAGCATTCTTACCTACTTTCACCAACTCTTCTTTCACGGTTTCTTCATTTTTACCAAACGCTAGAGCTTCAGTTTGCGCGAAGAAGTTAGACATCAGTTTTTGGTGATGATCGCTAGCTGGGTTGTGGCTAATTGCAGGTGCAATGAAGTCACATGGGATAAGCTTAGTACCTTGGTGAATTAGCTGGTAGAACGCGTGCTGACCGTTGGTACCTGGTTCACCCCAAATGATTGGGCCAGTTTGGTAAGTTACAGCATTGCCGTCACGGTCAACGTATTTACCGTTTGATTCCATGTTGCCTTGCTGGAAATATGCTGCAAAACGGTGCATGTATTGATCGTAAGGTAGGATAGCTTCTGACTCCGCACCGTGGAAGTTGTTGTACCAAATACCAATCAAAGCAAGAATCACTGGAATATTGCTTTCTAGATCTGTTGATACGAAGTGCTTGTCCATCTCGTGAGCACCATCAAGCAACTCAACAAAGTTGTCGAAACCTACTGCTAGTGCAATTGATAGACCGATCGCAGACCATAGTGAGTAACGGCCACCAACCCAGTCCCAGAATTCAAACATGTTCGCTGTATCGATACCAAATTCAGACACGGCTGTCGCGTTTGTTGAAAGCGCAGCAAAGTGTTTAGCCACATGAGCCTGATCACCCGCAGATTCTAGGAACCAATCACGAGCAGTGTGCGCGTTAGTCATGGTTTCTTGCGTTGTAAACGTCTTAGACGCGATCAAGAATAACGTCGTTTCTGGGTTAACTTTCTTCAACGTTTCAACGATGTGTGTACCATCAACGTTAGATACGAAGTGAAGGTTTAGATGATTTTTGTATGGCGCTAGAGCTTCCGTCACCATGTAAGGGCCAAGGTCAGAACCGCCGATACCGATGTTCACAATATCAGTAATTGCTTTGCCTGTGTAACCTTTCCATTCACCGCCGATAACGCGCTCAGTGAATGATTTCATTTTTTCTAGAACCGCGTTCACTGCTGGCATTACGTCTTCGCCGTCTACCATAACTGGAGTATTAGCGCGGTTACGTAGTGCAGTGTGAAGAACAGCGCGACCTTCTGTTTGGTTGATCGCTTCACCACTGAACATCGCTTCAATTGCAGATTTCAGCTCGGTCTCTTTCGCAAGAGCAAACAGGTGCTTCAGAGTTTCCTCATTGATGAGGTTCTTTGAGTAATCGACTAGGATGTCTGAGCCGAAACGTGCAGAGTATTTGTCGAAACGCGCTGCGTCTTGAGCAAACAGCTCTTTAAGATCCATATCTTGTGCAGATTCGAAATGCGCCGTTAGCGCTTTCCAAGCTTGTGTTTGCGTTGGATTGATATTTTTCAACATGGTCTTTATCCCGATGTTACAGTAGGTTCCATTCCTTACAGTCTAGCGAAAACTGTGGAATCCCCGATTTAGCAAATAGAATATAAATTAGATGTTTGGGCAAATTGCCACAAAACAAGTCTTTGTAATTTTTTTTCAGGCGCCAATTATGACCGAGAGCTTTTACACTCACATTGAGTTAGGTCACGTTCCCTGCCCTGAAATTGAACAATTCATTTACGATGACAAGAATCATATCATTTACTAATGACAGGCTCTAATTGGAATAGGATAGACGCCAATTTATAAATTTCCAAAGGAACACGTATGTGGGCACAAAAAACACTGCAATTAAAAGCGAGAAGCCGCGGTTTTCACCTGATAACTGATGAAATTGAACAACAATTACCACAAATAAACGAACTTTCAGTAGGTTTATTACACTTATTTATTCAGCACACTTCCGCCAGTTTGACCTTAAATGAGAATGCTGATCCAACCGTGCGTATGGACATGGAAGCGCACTTCAATAAGTTTGTGCCAGAGCGTGCTCCTTATTATCAGCACACCTATGAAGGTGACGACGACATGCCGGCACATATTAAAGCATCACTGCTTGGCAGTAGTGTGACGGTACCAATCCAAAATGGTCGATTAGCTTTAGGAACATGGCAAGGTATTTACTTGGGTGAGCATCGAGACTTTGGTGGCGACCGCCGCGTTATTGCTACGATTAACGGTGAGTAGATAAAACAAAGGCTAACCTTGGGTTAGCCTTTCGTTGTTTATTTGGAGTATTCCATCTCGACGCGAGGCGTTAGCTTAGTCACGAGTTCATACGCAATCGTACCAATGTGACCCGCCACTTCTTCTACTGGGAGCTCTTTCCCCCAAAGAATCGCTTCGTCGCTGACTTTATCCGTTGCGTCTGGTCCCAAATCGACCGTCAGCATATCCATGGAAACTCGACCTGCAATAGGTACTTTACGGCCATTAACCCACACCGGCGTACCGTTTGGAGCACTTCTTGGGTAACCGTCGCCATACCCTACAGCGATGACCCCAACTTTTGTATCTCGCTCACTGGTCCAAATACCACCATAGCCAACACTTTCGCCCTTCTTCACTTCACGTACCGCAATAAGGTGGGATTTAAGTGTCATGACAGGCTGATACCCAAGATCTTGCGCCGTTTTGTCATCGAATGGCGACACACCATACATGATAATACCCGGACGAACCCAATCTAAATGGCTTTGAGGCCATGCCAATAACCCCGCAGATGCCGCCAGTGAACGTTCCCCTTGGCAACCAGAAGTCAACGATTTAAACAGCTCAATCTGTTGTGGGGTAATATCGCTATCCAGCTCATCTGCACAGCCAAAGTGGCTCATGTAACGCAACGGTTTCGCTACATTTGGACACTCCTTCAGCCGCGTTACAAACTCGTCATATTGTTCAGGACGAACCCCAAGGCGGTGCATGCCACTGTCAATCTTCAGCCACACGACAACCGGAGTTTCAAGGTCTGCTTGCTCCAAGGCGATAAGCTGCTCTTCACAGTGCACCACGGTTTGGATGTTGTTCGTCACAAGAACAGGTAAATCACCAGGAGAGTAAAAACCTTCTAGCAATAGAATCGGCTTTACTACTCCACAAGCGCGCAGTTGCAATGCTTCTTCAATGCGAGCCACGCCAAACGCATCCGCATGGTTAGCATGTTTTGCGACATGACGTAATCCGTGACCATAACCATTGGCCTTGACGACAGCCATCACTTTACTTTGTGGCGCTTGAGCTTTTACGCGCTGTAAGTTGTGCTGCAACGCAGACAAATCAATGCACGCCTTGGCCGCTTTCATATAGCTCATGGAATTACTCATCATCAATATCGAATGCAGGACCCGCGTAGTTGTCGAAACGCGAATGTTGACCTTGGAAAGTGAGGCGAACAGAGCCGATAGGACCGTTACGCTGTTTACCAATAATGATTTCGGCCGTACCTTTGTACGGACTATCTGGGTGATAAACCTCATCACGGTAGATGAACATGATCAAGTCGGCATCCTGCTCGATGGAACCGGATTCACGCAAGTCCGAGTTTACTGGTCGTTTATCCGCACGTTGCTCTAGGGAACGGTTTAGCTGCGACAGTGCCACAACAGGCACATTTAGCTCTTTTGCCAGCGCCTTAAGAGAGCGAGAGATCTCAGCAATCTCAAGAGTACGGTTATCGGTTAACGAAGGCACGCGCATCAACTGAAGGTAGTCGACCATGATCATCGATAGACCGCCATGTTCACGAGCGATACGGCGAGCGCGCGAACGCACTTCGGTCGGAGTTAGACCAGAGCTATCATCAATGTACATATTTTTCTTCTGCATCAGGATACCCATAGTAGAAGAAATACGCGCCCAATCTTCGTCATCTAGCTGACCCGTACGGATCTTGGTTTGGTCAACACGAGACAAAGAGGCCAACATACGCATCATCAACTGTTCAGCTGGCATCTCTAACGAGAAAATAAGTACGGGCTTTTCTTGTTGCATGGCCGCATTTTCACACAAGTTCATTGCAAAGGTCGTTTTACCCATCGATGGACGCGCTGCGACAATCACCAAATCAGAGCCTTGCAAACCTGCGGTTTTCTTATTGAGATCGGTGAAACCGGTATCGACCCCGGTAACACCATCTTGTGGCGTTTTATACAACAACTCGATACGTTCTAACGTCTTTTCGAGGATGTTGTCGACGTTTTGTGGTCCTTCGTTTTCACTAGTTCGAGACTCGGCGATAGCAAAAACTTTACTCTCCGCCATGTCTATTAAATCTTCAGAACTGCGACCTTGAGGGTCATAGCCCGCGTCCGCAATTTCATTCGCGACACCAATAAGGCCACGAACAATCGCACGCTCAGCGACAATATCAGCATACGCATTGATGTTAGCTGCACTTGGCGTATTCTTCGCCAAGTCAGCGAGGTAAGCAAAACCGCCTACATCTTCTAACAACTCGTGACGCTCTAGATATTCCGATAAAGTAATAAGATCGAGAGGTTTACCCGCTTCAAGAATGGTTTTTACACCTTCAAAAATCAGGCGGTGTGGACGACTATAGAAATCACTGCTCACAACACGTTCGGCAACGGTGTCCCAACGTTCATTATCCAGTAAAAGACCACCAATTACTGATTGCTCGGCTTCTAGTGAGTGAGGTGGCACTTTGATTGCGTCGACCTGACTGTCTGAAGGTTTGCGATTTCTGTTTTCCGCCATGACTTTGCTCGATAACTACTATTGACCCACGATTATAACCTTAACCTAGCTGAGATGCTTCCCCGAAGCGACAATTACTTGTTAAGAAATCATCATGTGAACCATCCGGGTAATAGCCTGGTTCTTCCGCCTAGCTCTAATAAAAATTAACCTACCATTGACCCAACCAAATATCTGTATCAGTATCATGCCCCTCCTTTTTGATTACGTTCGAGGTTGATGTGTCCCGATACTGGTTACTTAGCTTTAGCCTACTGTGCGCTAGTGCATCGTATGCTGACGAATCAGTACAGCCAGAGCAAAATATTGATGTACCCGACCCACTAAAAACCGAGGTGGAGTTCGGCTATCAAGCTCACACAGGTAACACGGACTCTCGTTCCCTGAATGCTCGTTTGAGTGCTGAATATACGTCAGGTCGACACCGTTCTAATGGTGAATGGAAGTACTACAACTTGTACAAAGACGGTGAAGAAGACAAACGCTCATCCACCTATTCCCTGCAGAGTGACTACAAGTTAGGCCCTAAGACGTATTTGTATGGCAGCTTTAAAGGAGTGGATTCTCGCTACAGTGCTTATTTTAAAGACTATACGTTGTCAGGTGGTTTGGGTTACCAGTTCTCCTACACTGAGAACTTCATTTTAGAGGTAGAAGTAGGCCCTGGTTTTCGCTATCAAGAGCCAAACTTAGACGAAATAGATGATGACGATATTGTCTTTCCCGATATCGTTAGAGAAGGCATTTTTCGAGGAAATATCAACACAACTTGGCATGCGTTGGATAATTTAAGTTTCGCAGCTGATATTACGTTGGTAACAGGTAGAAGTAACACACGTACTGATAGTGAACTCAGTGTAACCAATGATATTACTGAAGATATCGCACTGAAACTGGCGCACTCTCGTCAGTATCACGATAAAGTGCCTGAAGGCTTAAGCAAAGCAGACAGCGTATTTTCCGTTAATTTACTTTTCGCTTTTTAACCCTTTTTCTCTCAGTTTTAGAAATAAAAAAAGCACCTCCAAGGAGGTGCTTTTTAGTATTTCGTCTTGATACTGAATTACTCAGCAGCAACAACTTGTAGGTTAACTGTCGCGAAAACTTCAGAGTGAAGTTGAACGCTGATCTCGAACTCACCAGTGTTACGTAGAGCACCTTCAGGAAGGCGAACTTCGCTCTTAGCAACTTCAACGCCTGCAGCTGTGATAGCGTCAGCGATGTCACGAGTACCGATAGAACCGAATAGTTTGCCTTCGTCACCAGCTTTAGAAGCGATAACTACCGCTTCTAGAGCGTTAACTTTCTCTGCGCGAGCTTCTGCAGCAGCTAGTTGCTCAGCAACTTTAGCTTCTAGTTCAGCACGACGAGCTTCAAACATTTCAACGTTAGCTTTAGTTGCCATAACTGCTTTACCTTGTGGGATAAGGAAGTTACGAGCGTAGCCAGATTTAACGTTTGCAGTATCGCCAAGACCACCTAGGTTACCAATTTTATCAAGTAGAATAACTTGCATTGCTTAATCCTCTTTCTTAATAAAATGAACCGATTACTGATGCTTGTCAGTGTACGGTAGTAGAGCTAGGTAGCGTGAACGCTTGATAGCACGTGCTAGTTGACGCTGGTACTTAGCGCTTGTACCAGTGATACGGCTAGGTACGATTTTACCAGCTTCAGTGATGTAGTTTTTAAGAGTTGCTACGTCTTTGTAATCAATCTCTTGTACGCCTTCTGCAGTGAAACGGCAGAATTTACGACGACGGAAGAAACGAGCCATGGGCTATCTCCTGATCTTAAATTTGAGTAATGTTGTCGGCGTGTAACACTAATTTTCCCACGCCATTTCGGCCGGTTTGATAAGTGACAAAACCACTTACCTTAATGTTACTGCCTTGAACTAAATTCTGAGTTAGTACTTGTGACCCAAGCCCGCTGACGACTACCGGCATACGACAATAAACTTGTCGAGGTAAGTCAGCTTCGATAATAGTAGAGCGATGCTCCAGCCAAAACCGACAGTGTTCAATGCCACCAGGGCTTTTACTACGAATGGGCGGTTTGGCAATGGTGCCGCTCAGCTCCATTCGATTGGCCATAAGAAAACTTACTCAGCAGCTTCTGACTTAGCTTCAGGCTTAGCTTCAGAACGCTCTTCACGACGTGGAGCACGCTCTTCTTTTTGCTTAAGCATGATAGATTGCTCAGTGATCGCTGCTTTAGTACGCATGATCATGTTACGTAGAACTGCATCGTTGAAACGGAAAGCAGTTTCTAGCTCATCAATTACAGCTTGGTCAGCTTCAACGTTCATAAGAACGTAGTGAGCTTTGTGAAGCTTGTTGATTGGGTAAGCCAGTTGACGACGGCCCCAGTCTTCTAGACGGTGGATTTTACCGCCAGCTTCAGTGATTGAACCAGTGTAACGCTCGATCATGCCAGCAACTTGCTCGCTTTGATCTGGGTGCACCATGAATACGATTTCGTAATGACGCATTGGTTGCTCCTTACGGATTATTCAGCTTCCACAAATGGCTCAGTCGTCCAGAGGAAGCAAGGAACTAAAGATAATTGACTGAGTTTAAGGAGCACGAATAGTACAGAAAGGGCGTAAAATAGGCAAGTGATTATTTGCTCAGCGCAGTGGATATTTAATTTCTTCTAATACTAGAAAACACAAAGGCTGCCAACAAGCTGGCAGCCTTTAAAATCAGCGTGTTATTGCGCTGGCTTATCGGTGCTTATTTAACTTCAGCCAGTTCAGCGCGCATTTGATCGATCACTTGTTTGTAATCTGGCTCACCGAAAATCGCCGAGCCTGCAACAAACATGTCTGCGCCCGCTTCTGCAATTTCACGAATGTTGTCAACCTTCACACCGCCATCGATTTCTAAGCGGATATCACGGCCAGACTCGTCAATCATCTTACGAACGGCACGCAGTTTATCTAGTGTATGAGGAATGAATGATTGACCACCAAAACCAGGGTTTACCGACATCAGTAGAATCATGTCGACTTTATCCATAATAAACTCAAGACTTGCAAGTGGCGTTGCTGGGTTTAGTACCACACCAGCCTGACAGCCGTGCTCTTTAATTAACTGCAGTGTACGGTCTACATGATCAGAAGCTTCTACATGGAACGTAATCATCGACGCACCCGCTTTTGCGAAATCAGGAATAATACGGTCAACGGGTTTCACCATTAGGTGAACATCGATTGGCGCTGTGATGCCATAATCGCGTAGTGCTTTACACACAGGCGCACCAAAAGTCAGGTTTGGTACATAGTGGTTATCCATAACGTCGAAATGCACCACATCCGCACCCGCTGCGAGTACTTTTTCTACATCTTCACCGAGACGAGCAAAATCTGCCGATAAAATGGATGGAGCAATAAGAAAATCTTTCATACCTGACCTCAGTAGTAATGAGCAAACAATCTGCGCGCAATTCTACCGAAGCCAGTGGGGAGATCCACTATTTAGATATAATAGTGTGAGAATTAAGAGCTTGATTTATCCATGTCTGGGGCATGAAAAAGCGCAAGTAGCTCATCAACTTTATTACGACCGTTACCATTACGGCTAATGGTACGCTTTACTTTTACCACATTAAGATCCGCACCGTGATACAACCGACGTGTCAAGGTAGTGTCGTGGTTAGAAATCAACACAGGAATGCCACGTTCAGTCGCTGTTCTTTCAGCAATGTCGGCTAATGCAGCTTGGTCGTCCAACGTGAAACCATTACCTGCGTATGAGGTGAAATTTGCCGTATTTGAAAGCGGCGCATAAGGTGGATCGCAATACACGACGCTCCCTTTGCGCGCACGACGAAATGTTTCAGGATAACCTTCACAAACAAACGTAGCTTTTTTGGCTTTTTCTGCAAAAAACTCCAGTTCCGCCTCAGGGAAATACGGCTTTTTGTAAGAGCCAAACGGTACATTGAAGCCACCTTTTTTGTTGTAACGGCATAGGCCATTAAAACCAAAGCGGTTCATGTACAAAAACGCTAAAGAGCGGTACATCACGTCATCGGTTTTATTAAACTCAGCGCGAATGTGTAGGTAGGCTTCTTTGCGGTTGTTCTCAGCGACAAACCAACGCTTCGCTTCAGAGATATACTCTTCAGGGCGTTCTTTCAGCAGGTTGTACAGATTGATCAAATCTGGATTGATATCTGCAAGTAGATAATGGTCATAATCGGTATTCAGAAACACTGAGCCCGCACCAACAAAAGGTTCAACTAGCTTTCGAGCCGGCGGCAAATGACGTTGGATGTCTTCAACCAGTCCGTATTTTCCTCCTGCCCATTTAAGAAAGGCTCGTTGCTTTTTCATCTACTGCTCTATCTATCGACCAAAAATTAAGGCTGCGGAATGTAACATATTTTTCAGGGAAGCTCAGGTTTATTTCACTCGTTCAATTTCACGGTGAACCTGACGGAGTGATTTTGCCCAAGGACTCACCGACTTAACCGAATCTGGCAAGCTTGCGACGGCATCACGAGCCATTTGAATTGTCGGATAATCTTGATATGTGATGATATACCACTCGGTGTCATTACGAACGGTAGGATAAATTCGCACTTGATTATTCAGTTTATGCTCATTGAGAAAGGATTGTACATCTTCCATTGAGGTCATAGCTGCGAGTTGTAAAGTATAAGCTCTTGGCGATAGCGCTTTTAGTTCTTCACGAGCAAATGAAAACTTCACAACAGGTTGGTTTGCCTCACCCTCTTCTGACTGAGCAGGTGCTTGCGCCATATCTTGATTCGGTTTTACGACTTTAATCAAAGGAGAGCTAGTTTCATCGGCGGTTTCTGTCTTCTCAGTACCTACGACGTCATCAATCGCTTTTGTGTCTGCTGAATCAGCTTTACCTTCAAGCAATGCATCGACCACATTCGACTCAATCACCACTCTTTGTTGATTGTCATCACTGCCTACGCTCGCTACTTCTTCTGTCACTGCTGGCGGTAATGAATCAGAATCATCAACCGCACCAGACTTATCAAGACTGCTAGAGCCATCGGTTACAGGTTGCAGTGAAGACTGCGCTGCACTGACTCCTGACTCTTCAAAAGTTGGAATAACCGTTTGCTCTAAACTGCCAGCAATTTGCTGCGCTTTATCATCAGGACTTGGTTGACTAAGCATCCACCAATAGCCACCAGCAGCAAGCAACAGTAAGACTAATACCACCAACGCAATATTCAGGGGTGAACCGACAATCGAGCGGATAATGATCCTTTTTTCCACTTTCATCTCTCCTAACGCCATAATGTCACCCGGTACTGGGTCGACTTTTTTAAATGCATCTCGAACCCGTTTCTCAGACTCATCATCGACGTAGCGCGCAACAAGTGACTCAAAGAAACGACGAGCTTCCACTTCGGACAACATATCAATATCAAGCTCAACAGGCTTTATCTCTTGTCCATAACTGAGACGTGCTAGCAAACCTTCTAAACGTCCAGACTGTGTAAACAGTAAGACATTGATGGTCCAATTTGGCTTATGGTGCGCCTCTAAGACCAGCATCCAAAGCTCAGAGATAAGTGTCTCACTCAATAAATGCGCATCATCGACAACAATTGCAATGTCACACGGCTCATCACCTAAAAGCCTTTCAAGGCTATCAAGTAAAGGCTCTTGCTGATTAAACAATGCGTCTGAAACCAGTTGACTCAAAATAAGGACGCGATGCTGCACATCGTCTTGATTAGAATGACAAAGTAACAAACATTGATTCTTGTTACTGGCACCCACTTCAAGGTATCGCTGCGCTAACCAAGATTTCCCGTACCCATCATGACCATTAATCGCAATGAGATTGGAACCAAAGTTAGTCAGTAGACCTAATCTATCAAGCAACTCGATTTGAGAATCTAATTCCAGTACGTGAGCAACACTCATCTAATAACCTTAATACACTACAAGAATGACGCCCAAAGGCGCCATTACAAGGTTAAATATCGCGACCGAAGTCTATTGCCTGTTTGAGTACGTCTTGTGTCGTATCAGCAATTACCTCGGCAGTGCCAATGCCTGTAGGCAAAACCAATCGTAATTGACCAGAGAGGACTTTCTTATCTCGCATCATGTGCTTGATGAAGTCATCGAAATTCATACTGTCTGGAGTATGCACAGGCAGTTTTGCACGACGCAAAATCGCAACAATACGCTCAAATTGCTCTTCCGAGATCAGACCACGTAGATGCGACGTTTTGGCCGCCATAACAGTGCCGGAAGATACCGCTTCACCATGCAGCCAATTGCCATAGCCAAGTTCCGCTTCAATCGCATGACCAAAGGTGTGACCTAAGTTAAGCAAAGCACGGATGCCCGACTCTTTCTCATCCTGAGCCACCACTTCCGCTTTTATTTCACAGCAACGTGCGATCGCATAAGTTAGTGCTTCTTCATCCAACACATACAAGCGCTCAAGATTGTCTTCTAACCATACAAAAAAATCTGCATCGTAAATAATGCCGTACTTAATGACTTCGGCGATACCCGCAGCGAACTCACGTTCAGGCAACGTCGACAGACAGTTGGTATCAATGATCACGGCTTTAGGTTGGTAAAACGCACCTATCATGTTCTTACCCAACGGATGGTTCACCGCGGTTTTTCCACCAACCGAAGAGTCCACTTGGGATAGTAATGTGGTCGGTATTTGAACAAAGTCGACCCCACGCTGGTAACAGGCAGACGCAAAACCCACAAGGTCGCCAATAACACCACCACCTAACGCGATGATCACAACATCACGAGCATAACTCCCTTCCAGTAAGAAGTTCATTACTTGATTAAATACATCCAAGTTTTTGTACTGTTCACCGTCAGGCAATTCTAACAAGGATGCACTACAACCGAGCTGCTCGAGTTGCTTTAAAATTTTGTCTGCATACAAAGGCGCCACTGTGACATTACTGATCACAACAACTTTTTGTTTTGCATTTTTGTTTGAGAGAACTTGAGAGAGGTACGCCGGGTCCTCAAATAACCCGGCGCCAATAGAGATTGGGTAGCTACGCTCAGCTAGGTTGACCGTAATCCGTTCCATCGGTTTGCTCCAATTAAAAAAAAGATAAAGACTTATCTCTCTTCTAGCATTTTTACGATCTGGTTGGCTACCACTTTTGCACTTTGATCGTCAGTGCGAACAGTGTAATCCGCTACTTCTTCATATAAAGGATTACGTTCTTCAGCTAATTGCTCCAGTACTTCGCGAGGGTTATCCGTTTGAAGTAAAGGACGCTTCTTGTCGCGGTTTGTACGCGCAAGTTGCTTTTCAATCGTCGTTTCTAAGTAAACAACAACACCACGTGCCGAAAGACGATTGCGGTTTTCTTTGCTCTTAACAGAGCCACCGCCAGTCGCAAGCACGATGCCTTGCTCTTGTGTTAGGTCTTCAAGTACCGCTTCTTCACGCTTGCGGAAGCCTTCTTCACCTTCTACATCAAAAACCCAAGAGATGTCTGCACCAGTGCGTTCTTCGATCACTGTATCGGAGTCAACAAACTCCATATGCAGTTGCTGTGCTAGATGTCTACCAATTGTACTTTTGCCGGCGCCCATTGGGCCAACAAGGAAAATATTACGTTTCTCAGCCATGTTTAGCAGTAATTTACAACATTGATTCAATAAGATCGCCACAAGAAAACACAGCTAAACTGCTGTTCTACAAGGCTTGTGGCACCAGTTCCTCACAGATAATTCGTGATAAGACCCGAAATTATCCAAGCATGGTGCCACTATTGCAACTTTATTTTTGATTTAATCAGTTTTTCCCGAGACAGAACTACTGAATCACCACCTTAGGCGTGACGAAAATTAACAGCTCACTTTTGCCAACATTCTCATAACTTCGACGAAAAAGAGCACCTAATAGCGGCAGGTCGCCCAACAAAGGCACTTTGTCCACCGAGTTAGTAATGCTGTGCTGAAAAATACCACCAAGAACGACCGTTTCACCGTTATTCACTAACACTTGTGTCCCGATACGTTGAGTATCAATCGCAACAGCTTCACCAGTGCCTGTCTTCACGACTTGTCCAGGTCTATCTTGCGTGACACTTAAATCCAACACTAAGCGGTTATCCGGTGTGATTTGCGGGGTCACTTTCAAACTTAATACCGCCTTTTTGAACGTCACCGTCGTTGCACCACTTGATGATGACTCAAGATAAGGAATCTCTGTACCTTGTTCAATATAGGCAGGCTTCTTATTGGTAGTGATCAAACGTGGGCTCGAGATAATCTCAGCTTTAGACTCTTGTTGCAGAGCAGAAAGCTCAAGATCCAACAAGGTGTCTGAACCTAACTTTGCGACCTGAAAAGCAATGCTGGTCGCATTCGGGCTGGTTGCAGCTAAGTTTACATTTAGGAAGTCATCGATCCCTACTCCATCACCGTCACCACCGTCATCACCCCCTTCTCCATTATAGAGACCGATCGTGGCGAGGTTGTTCTCAATAGAACCGCCCACTGTATTACTGCCATTAATAGACGTAAAACCCCAACGAATCCCTAACTCGTCCATGTTACCTTCATTGATGGTCACAATACGCGCCTCAATTTGAACCTGTTTAACTGGAATATCCAAAGACTCAATAATTTCTCGAATCACCTCGATGTTTTCAGGTAACTCTCTAATCAATAACGAGTTAGTTCGCTCATCAATGGTCATACTGCCGCGCTCTGACAGCATGCTGATATTTCCTTCTCCATTGATCATCTCCGCAATGTCTGATGCTTTAGCAAAATTAACTTTGATGATTTCAGATGAAAGCTCTCCCATTTCTTCCGTAAGTTTTTGTTTTTCTAACTGCTGCTTCTCACGCAAGTCCAACTCATCAGTCGGAGCAACTAAAATCACGTTGCCATCAACACGCTTATCTAACCCCTTAACTTGCAAAATAATATCCAGCACTTGCTGCCAAGGGACACCATCAAGACGAAGCGTGAGGTTGCCTTCTACAGAGTCGGAGACAACCAAATTGAATTGGTTGTAATCAGCAATAAGCTGCAAGACGTTTCGCACAGGAATATCTTGGAAGTTAATCGAAATAAGCTTACCTTCTCTTTCTAAAATGCTTTTATCTGGGGCTTTCTCATTGGGTTTGATCTTCGCTACTTTGATTTCCAAAAAACGCCCCGTTAAACGGTAATCATGCATGTATTCTTCATTGATGTGCGCAACCAAGCGCGTCGTCGAGGTGTCGCGAAACACTTCTACGCTCTCAACCACAGTCGAAAAATCTTTCACGTCTAGGAGATACAATTGCTCGTCTTTTACTGAAGTGTTAAGCAAATCGATACTTAACCCTTCCTGTACACGCTTGATATCTACAATCGCGGCCGGTGACGCCAATTCGACGACAATCACGGCGTCTTTATCTTTATTAGTTCGAAAGTCGATACTTTTTAGGGCATTGGACGAAACTTCTTCAGCTGCCGCTAAAGGGGCTAAAAATACAAACAACCATAAGGAGAAGAGCCCAGTAAGTATCCTTGGTGTACGTGTTAATCCTTGTCTCATTTTCATTACTCAATATCAAAAATAAATGGGGCTATCTCAAAGCCAACTTAACTTTACGTTTTTGCCAACATCCTAAGCCGTCGGGCAACGTTTCATTAATCAACAAGTAGGAGTGGCTGACATGGGTCACTTTGCCATTATTGCGTCCGAGGTATTGACCCGGCTTAACTTTATAGACGGTGCCATTGGGAGCCTGAACAAGGCCAGAAACCGTGTTATCCATGCCCATGACACCTTTCAAACGTAATTGGCTTAATGGGAATTTTTCTAATTTACCAGTTCGCCTTCTTGAGGGCGGTTGCCAACAATCTTTTCTTGCAACTGGCTGAGTCGCGATAGTGGCTTCTTTGGGTAATTCAAAGGGTGCACGCTGTACTTCCGGTGCGTACGTGACTGCAACATACTTGTCTGCGGGCTTAAGCTTCTCGACCTCTCGACGCGCCTGTGTTTCCACTCCTCGAATAAAATCCGTCAATGATTCATCATTCGCCTGGCAGCCCATCAATAGAGAACCCATCAGTACCAGCAACAAAGACTTACTTGTCATTTTTCGTCTCCTCCGGCTTAAACTGATAGGTATTAGCACGCACCCGAAAGTGCAGGGTTTCGCTCTCTTGGCTGACACGTTGCCAAGTCACATCTTTAAACGTGATGATTCGAGGTAGCGTCGCTATCGCCTGAGAAAAATGGCCGATGTCATGAAAGTCGCCCGTTAACTCTATGTTTAAAGGAAGACGATAAAGGAAGTGCTCTGATTGTTTTTCGCCCCAGTCGATTCGGGTGAAAGTCAGCTTATTGTCGATGCCAAGCTCATTCACTGAAGCGAGCATTGTAGCCAGCTCTTTTTGCGCAGGCAGTTGTTGCAGTAATAACTCGTAACGAGTGGTAAGTTCATCCAATTGAGATTGAAGCTGAGGCAACGCTGCCACTTTGTTCGCTTTGATCTTCAATGCCACCTTGAGTGTCTGCTCCTGCTGAATCAAGTGATTCAACTGTTCTTCTTTCGGTTTAAGGTAAAACCAATAACCTAAGCCTTGAATCGCCATGATCAGAAGTACGATTACTACAATCTGGGGCAACAATGGCCACTCGGCCATTTCATCTATTTCGAGATCCTGCCAATCAACCACGTTGAGCCTCCAATTTCTTCTCCGTTACTTTGAACATGAAAGACACTTTGAATGTTTGAAACTCTTTCCCAAAACGGGCTTTGCCGTGAACGATGGAATGCATTTCTACGTCGTTCAACTTGGCCGAGCGCTCCATGTTGTCCAGCATCGTGGCAAGTTTTGGAGTGCTATCAGAGATCCCAGAGATCTCAATTTCCAGATCATTCATTTTGATCTTGTCGACATATACACCTTCAGGGATAACGGCAGGCATTAAGTTCATGAACTCGGTCGTTTTGTTTCGTCCGTTTTGTAAACCTTCAACGACCTTTAGACGTTCGAGGATTTTGCTGTGCTCTTGCTCTGCAATTTTCATTGCTTCAATACGCTGGTCGAGTTCGGCAATGTAGTGAGTGAGGTAATCGAGCCGCTCCTGTTGTTGATCTTGTTGGTACTCAAAAAACTTTCCAATACCCCACTGGATGCCAACAGCGACCAACATGCCTAATGCGACCAAACTGATGAAACGACGTCGGTGCTCTTCTCTTTGACTCTCTCGCCAAGGAAGTAAATTAATGCGATAAAGCACGGGCGCCTCCTAGCCAATGAATGCCACGAACGGCCAGTCCGGCTGCTGTTGAGAAATGCTGCCAATCCACAGCACGACGCTTACGCTTAGACACCTTCATCTCAAATAGCCCTAGCGGATTTAGCAATTCACACTCTAACGACAATTGTTGAGACAACTCCTCTGCGAGCATGGGAGTGGAGGCCCCTTCCCCTGATAACCAGATACCCTTGATGTTTTGTGAGCCATTGATTGAGGTATAGAGCTGCATCTGGCGCTTTACTCGCTCTATGATTTGACGGTTAAACAGCTCTGTTTTCTCCTGAGCATCATCGGACAGAAAATCGACTGGAGAAGCGCTGTTTGCTCCGCGTGTGCCGTAAGCAAACTCTTTGTGAAACAGTTCACCTTGTTCGGTAAACATGGTGAAGGAGCTCGATAAGGTGCCAATATCGAGTAAGCAGTATTTGTTTTTGTCAGGAAAGCGATCGGCGGTGAGCTTCCAGATATGACCAAGGCTTTGCGAATGCACGTCCACTAAAACAGGTTTTAGTCCGGACTTTTGTAATGCATCGACTCGGCCTTCTACCACATCTTTTCTTGTCGCAAACACTTGATAGCTATCACTGCCACTCTGCCCGCCCTCAGCGCGAAGACGAACGAAGTCTAAACTCAGCTCTTCGACAGGGAATGGCGATTGATGAGAAAAGGCTTGTATCACTGCAAACTCAACTTCACTCTCTTCAAGATTTTGTTCTATTTGCAGTTTCTTGCTAATTACCGAGTTATCAGGAACTGAGATCGCAACTTTTTTAGCACCAAAAGGCAGTTCTTTTTTTATCTGCTTGAGGGTCTTTACAATTTCTTGATGATTTATGGTGTTATTTTCAGCGACAATACCTTCCTTTAGTAATATTTCTTTGTAACCCAACAGAGCGTAATTGTTGCCTGTGGGTTTAAGTACTACGGCTTTGAGGCTGTTATGGCCTATATCGATGCCGGTAACGATTAGCTTATCCATCTCTTACTCTCGCTCCGAAATTTCTTCGTGCAAAGGTTGTTATTAGCATCCAAATAAGAGTTAATATCTCTTATGTGCTAAATTTTTGACCTAAGAGTACAAGGGTTTGCCGTTACACAGCCTCAACCAATCAGGGATTCTCCGGTGAAGTTCATAAAGCGTTTATTATTTTTAACATTGATTTGCATAATTCTTGGAGTCACCACAATATTTGGCTTCTATCAGTACGTGAAGCCTGAATTGCCAGATGTTGCAACTCTAAAAGACGTTGAATTACAAACACCTATGAAGGTGTTTAGTCAAGACGGGAAGCTGATCGCACAGTTCGGTGAAAAGCGTCGTATTCCTGTTACTTATGACGAAATTCCTCAAGACTTAATTCACGCGCTCATCGCAACCGAAGATAGTCGTTTCTATGAGCATCCTGGTATCGACCCTATCGGCATCACTCGTGCAGCGGTTGTTGTTGCGGTTTCAGGCTCGGCTAAACAGGGTGCAAGTACGATTACGCAACAGCTAGCTCGTAACTTCTTCTTATCTAATGAGAAGAAGATCATGCGTAAGATTAAAGAGATTTTTATTGCTATCCATATTGAGCAGCTTTTAAGTAAGCAAGAAATCATGGAGCTTTATGTCAATAAAATCTTCCTTGGTTACCGCTCATATGGCTTTGGTGCTGCCGCTCAAGTGTATTTTGGTAAGAGCCTTGATGAATTGACGTTAAGTGAGATTGCAACACTCGCTGGTATGCCAAAAGCGCCATCAACCATGAACCCAATTTACTCTCTTGAGCGCGCAACAAAACGCCGTAACGTTGTATTAATGCGAATGCTTGATGAGAAATACATTACACAAGAGCAGTATGACGAAGCACGCAATGAGCCTATTGTGGCGCGTTATCATAGCGCTGAGATTGAGCTTTCCGCACCTTACGTAGCAGAGTTGGCTCGTGCATGGGCAGTAAAAGAATACGGTGAAGAAGAAGCTTATACCTCTGGCTTGAATATCTACATGACTGTGGATTCTAAACTGCAAGATGCTGCAAATACGTCTGCGGTAAATAACCTCTTGTCATACGATGAACGTCATGGCTACCGTGGTGCAGAAAGTGTGCTTTGGAAAGAAGGGGAAGCGGCCTGGGACAATGAGCAAATAGAAAAGCACCTGAAGAAACAGCCAACTTATGGTGACCTTTACCCTGCGGTTGTGACGAAAGTCGATGATAAGACGGCACAAGTATGGGTTAAGAACCATGAAGAGCAAACCATCCCTTGGACTGGAATGCACTGGGCGCGTAAGTACATTACTGATAACCGCCAAGGCTCAACACCAAAGTCAGCGCATGATGTGCTAGCGACAGGTCAACAAGTTTGGGTTCGCGAAGTAAGTGAAACCGATGAAGATGACAACACAACACTGAGCTGGAAACTGAGCCAAGTGCCGACAGCAAACACCGCGTTTGTTGCGATGAACCCAGAAAATGGCGCGATATTGTCGCTGGTTGGTGGTTTCAACTTTGTTCACAGCAAGTTTAACCGTGCAACCATGTCAGTGCGTCAGGTTGGTTCAAGTATCAAGCCTTTCATCTACTCGGCAGCAATTGACAAAGGGCTGACTCTAGCCACTTTGATTAACGATGCGCCGATTAACAAGTGGGATGCAGGTTCTGGTTCAGCTTGGCGACCAAAAAACTCACCACCGACTTATGGTGGTCCAACGCGTCTTCGCCTCGGCTTAGCTCAATCAAAAAACGTCATGGCAGTGCGTACACTCCGTGAAGTTGGCCTCGAGGAGACACGTCAGTACCTTACTCGTTTCGGTTTTGATATTAACCAAGTACCACGCTCTGAGACCATCGCACTCGGAGCTGGCAGCTTAACACCAATGAAAGTGGCACAAGGTTACTCTGTGTTTGCGAACGGTGGTTATTACGTTGAACCATTCTATGTAGAACGCGTGGAAGATGCATTCGGTGAAGTACTGTTTAAAGCCAATCCAAAGAGTGTTTGTCATAAGGATTGTCCGCAAATGAGCGAGCAGCCAGAAAATCGCTACGCTGATGAATTTGGCGAACAAGACGTCGCGATTGATGGCCTTGCAACAGACAATGCCCTTGAAAATGATGAACCTCAATATGCACCGCAAGTTATCTCTGAACAGAATGCATTCTTAATGCGTGAGATGATGTACAGCAACATTTGGGGTGGCGGTAACTGGCGTGAAGGCACAGGTTGGAATGGTACAGGCTGGCGCGCGCAAAAACTTGGTCGTCGTGATATCGGGGGTAAAACGGGTACAACGAATGATTCCAAGGATGCTTGGTACAATGGCTATGGACCTGGTGTCGTTGCCATAGCTTGGGTTGGCTTTGATGATCACTCACGTGCACTTGGCCGCACCACCGTTAACAGCAACCTAGGGCAAGGCCAAATTTCTGGTGCCGAGTCGGGTGCGAAAACCGCAGAGCCAGCTTGGATTGACTTCATGCGTGTTGCGCTAGAAGGGACGCCGGAGCAAGGTAAAAATATTCCAGAGGATATTATTCGAGTTCGTATTGATCGCAACAGCGGTATGCTAACGCACAAGGTAGATAGCACATCAATGTTCGAATACTTTGAAAAAGGCACGGAGCCTACCGAATACGCTGGCGACCGTTTAGAAGATAGTATTTATTCTTCAGGCTCTGGCGCAGAAGAACTGTTCTAAATCACAAAAGCACAAGGGAGAGCATCAAGCTCTCCCTTTTTTATTTCTGCTTTTTATGCTGCAGCATTCAATGATGGATAAGAAGCCAACACCTCTTTAATCTTCGCTGCTAAAGCTTCAAACCTAGCTCGTAATGGTGAGCCCGGACGGTATACGAGCACGATATTACGCGAGGGGGTTGGGTTAACAGCTGGTACGTAGCATACGCCATCTTTTTGCTTCTCATTAGGGATAGAAAGCTGAGGCAATAACGTAATCCCCGCACCGGCAGCAACCATATTGCGTAACGTCTCCAAGCTGGTGGCTTTAAAACGCTCATCGTCTTTTGCACCAGCGGCAAAACAAAAACCTAACGCTTGATCTCGCAGACAGTGGCCGTCTCCCAACGCTAAAACGGTTTTACCATTCAGCTCCAACATATCAACATGGTCGAGAGAGGCCCACTCGTGGTCACATGGCACTGCGACACTTAATGGCTCTTGATACACTTCGATCTCTTTAAATGGCGCAGTTTCATCAACCGAAGCTAAAACTAAGCAATCTAGTTTGCCTTCTTCCAATTGACGCACTAATTGATGTGTTTGAGCTTCGTGCAGAAATAGTTCCAACTCAGGAAATGCTTCTTTTATCTGCGGCAGAATTTTGGGTAATAGATAAGGCCCAACCGTCGGGATGAAACCAATATGCATCGGTCCAGTCATGGCTCCGCTTTGACCGCTTGCCATATCTCTGAAGGTTTTCACTTCACTTAAGATGCGTTTAGCCTGCTCCACCAGCTGTAACCCTGAATCGGTAAACAAAACACGTCGGCTGCTTCGCTCTAAAAGCGTGGTCCCGAGTTCATCCTCTAGTTTACGAATTTGCCCACTCAATGTTGGCTGGCTAACAAAACATGCCTCTGCCGCTTTGCGAAAGTGCTTATGTTCCGCAAGTGCAACTAAGTACTCAAAATCTCGAATATTCATAATTCACGCTTCGCTTCTTTAACAATAGCTAATACCTATCAAAACCATAACACCAAACGATTAGAGCTATCAAAGGATTTTTACAATAATGGGCTCAACAAAACGAAACAGAGCGACGAAAAACGCTAAGCTCTATACGCATAATTTAAAATAGTTAAAGGAAATCATTATGTTTGTATCTAAAGAAGGTCAACAAGTCCCTCAAGTTACTTTTCCAGTTCGTCAAGGTGACTCTTGGGTGAATGTAACGACCGATGAGCTATTTAAAGGTAAGACCGTTATCGTATTTAGCTTACCGGGTGCATTTACTCCAACATGTTCATCAAGCCATCTACCTCGTTACAACGAATTGTTCCCTGTATTTAAAGAGCACGGAGTGGATGAGATTATTTGTGTCTCGGTCAATGATACGTTCGTGATGAATGCATGGAAACAAGACCAAGAAGCAGAAAACATTACCTTCATCCCGGATGGTAATGGTGAATTCACCGATGGCATGGGTATGTTAGTGGATAAAAACGACATCGGCTTTGGCAAACGTTCATGGCGTTACAGCATGCTAGTAAAAGATGGCGTAGTGGAAAAAATGTTCATTGAGCCAAACGAACCAGGCGACCCATTCAAGGTGTCAGACGCAGATACGATGCTGAACTACATAGCGCCTGACTACAAAACGCAAGAATCCATCACGGTGTTCACTAAACCAGGCTGCCCTTTCTGTATGAAAGCGAAACAAAATCTGATTGACCACGGTCTTCAATATGAAGAAGTGATTCTGGGTAAAGACGCAACAACAGTTAGTCTACGAGCTATATCTGGTCGCACGACTGTTCCACAAGTTTTTATCGGTGGCAAGCACATCGGCGGTAGCGAAGAGCTAGAAGCGTATCTAGGCTAAGCTGTCCATAGCCTACACCCTCGGTCTCCGGTGCCTTTTGGCTCGGAGGCCAACCCTAAACCACTTCTTCTACTAGTCTAGATAAGTAGTTATCTGCCAATAAGGTGACTACTTATCCAGATTCAACTATCCAATTCACTCTCCAAGCTCAATGTAGCTAGCTTGGCTTAAAACAAAAGCGAGAGTTCACGATGAAACAAGTTAATGTCGACGTAGCGATTATTGGTGGCGGGACGGCTGGTCTTGGTGCTTATCGAGCAGCAAAAGCTCATACCAACAGCGTGGTAATGATTGAGGGCGGTCCCTACGGAACAACCTGTGCTCGTGTCGGATGCATGCCGTCTAAGCTGTTAATTGCGGCAGCAGAAAGTGTTCATCAAATCGAAAAAGCACCTGGATTTGGGATACACCCGCAAGGTGAAGTACTAATTAACGGACGAGAAGTTATGGATCGTGTAAAGCGCGAACGCGATCGTTTTGTTGGCTTTGTGCTTGAAAGTGTCGATGATATTCCCGCTGAAGACAAACTATCGGGCTACGCGAAGTTTGCCGATGACCACACTCTCATCATAGATGATCATACTCAGGTCACCGCACAGCGCATTGTTATTGCGACAGGATCTCGTCCGACATATCCGGCAGCTTGGAATGAACTGGGTGATCGCCTAGTGATTAACGATGATGTATTTGACTGGGATGACTTACCAGAGTCCGTGGCAGTATTTGGCCCAGGAGTCATCGGCCTTGAATTGGGTCAGGCTTTACACCGCCTAGGAGTGAACGTGAAGCTCTTTGGCCTTGGAGGACAAGTGGGCCCACTGACAGACCCAGAGGTGATGGCGTATGCAGATAAAGCCTTTAAGGAAGAGTTCTACCTTGATGCAGATGTAAAAGTCGAAAGCATGAAACGCATTGCTTCGTCAGACAATGACGGCGAAGACAAGGTCGAAATCCAATTCATCAACCATGATGGCGAATTAGAAACTTTCGTTGTCGATTACGTATTGGCCGCAACGGGTCGTCGTCCAAACGTCGATAAGCTGGCGATCGAGAACACCAATGTGGCGCTCGATGAACGTGGCGTACCAACGGCGGATCACTATACATTGCAAACTTCGGTAGAGAGCATCTTCATCGCAGGTGATGCAAGTAACCAAATTCCACTGCTGCACGAAGCCGCTGACCAAGGCCGTATTGCTGGAGACAACGCAGGCCGTTTCCCAGATATTCGTGCGGGTCTGCGTCGCTCACCAATTTCAGCCGTGTTCTCCGACCCTCAAATTGCTATGGTTGGCGAAACATATAAACAACTAGAAACACGTCTAGGCACATGTGGATGTTTCGCAACCGGTGAAGTCTCGTTTGAAAATCAAGGACGTTCGCGCGTCATGCTTCGTAATAAAGGCATTCTGCATGTCTACGGAGAGCAAGGCACTGGACGTTTTTTAGGTGCAGAAATGATGGGCCCGAATGCAGAGCATCTTGCTCACCTTTTAGCATGGGCGCACCAAAATAGGATGACGATTTCTGAGATGTTAGATATGCCCTTCTATCACCCAGTGATTGAAGAAGGCGTCCGCACCGCTCTACGTGATTTGAATGCAAAACTACACTTAGGGCCAGAAATGGTGAAACATTGTCTTGACTGCGGCCCTGGCTGCTAACGCTTTCAGGCTTCTATCTAAATATAAAGCAAAGCCTCGTCATCAACGAGGCTTTGCTTTACTACTTCGGCGCAATAAAATCTCTCTTACGCTGCCATCATTGCATAGCGGCTGACCATATAAATCGCGACAACACCGATCATAAAGAACCCACCAGCGATACTCAGCGCAAGTTTCAACTCTGTCGACATCATTATATTTCCTGTTAAAGACTGACAGCACACCATACATCAATTACGTGCCACAAAGCTTTTACAAAGCTAACTTTCCATTTTGGTTGTGTCATGGCGCTCTAAGCCCGTGTAAGAAACGCTTTCCACCATTTAGTTAGATATATAATCTGAAGCAACACTAATGGTTTGGAAAACACTATGACTTGTCGCCGCTGCGAGGAACATTGGTTTTGGAAAAAACTTGGACGTTGCCAACGATGCTTGGATCAATTGACGGTACTTTCTGTACTGTGTTGGATTGTGTGGTGGTTTACGCTCAAAGATGATCCACAAAGCATCGAGTCGATCGCTTTGATCTTTGCCGGCTTCGCTTTCAACGTTTTGTTGTTTCTACACTTATGGATGCGTTTTGTCATCTTGCCTTGGCAACGTCGAAAGGGACAAAAAAAGGCCAATAAAAAAGAGAAAAGTGACAGATAGAAAAAAGCCCCAAAACCAATGTCAGTTCTGGGGCTCTCTTAGATTCTTCTAAGAAAAAGCAGTGGTACTTTAATAGACCGGGCTTCCTCTCAAAGGTTCCAAATTTTTTCGATTTTTTTAGCGAATACTGATGTAAGTAAACAGGAAAATGACTATGTCATTGAATGCTAATAAAATCACTCCACAACTTCAGTTCATGCCACATGCGTTTTTTGGATCACTTGCTCCATTAAATTGATCTCAAGCGCTACCTCATCACATGCATGTTGACGTGGGCACTGATCGCAATCTTTCAGAACTTTCTCCGGCAGTAATGACTTCGATGTAGGTAAAAAGCTTTGCTTCATAAAGAACTCAGGCGTTCGCGTTAGAACAAAGACTTTCTTGATCGCCATCTGGCGCGCTTTCTCAACCAAATAGTTCACAATCGCACTGCCCTGCCCTTGGCCTTGCCAGCCCGCTTCGATACCAAGAGAGCGTATTTCTGCCAACCCTGAGTCATACACATATAGAGAAGCGCAACCCGTCACTTCACCATGATGCTCAGCCACCGCAAAAGAGCCAATATCTCTCACGAGCTCATTACGAGAGCGCGGAAGATTCTCACCAAGGTTCGCCCAGTAAGCAACCATACCTTCCAACGTTTCAATGTCCGTCAAACGTGCAGGACGCACTTTCACCGCCGAGCTGTCACGCTGGCTCAGGCGCTTATCCGCTTGTTCTACCGCGTAAGCGACCTGGTGAGGCGAAACACCCCCCAAAGCACAACGCTTTTCCAAACACGAATCGATAGTCAGAATGTCATACACATCCGCTTCAATGACTTCTGAGAAGGCTTTTAACTCTTCGATAGACAGCTCTTCTAGCGCACAACCTTTAGCAATAGCACCAACGACCGCGACACCGACGATGTGGTGAGCTTCACGGAATGGGATGCCTTTCGCCACTAGGTAATCAGCTAACTCCGTCGAGTTTGCGTAACCTTGTTTCGCCGCTTCTAGTGTGCGCTCGCCATTCACTTTAATACCGTCAAAACACAGAGCTGCCATTTCCATGCAGTCGTTCCATGTATCTAAAGCGTCAAACAACCCTTCTTTATCTTCCTGCATGTCTTTGTTGTACGCCAATGGCAAAGCTTTAACTGTCATCATCATGCTCGATAATGCGCCATAGACACGCCCTGTCTTACCACGGATCAACTCAAGTGCATCTGGGTTTTTCTTCTGTGGCATTAATGACGAACCAGATGTCACCGTATCCGCTAACTCAATGAAGTTTGACTCGCCTGAATTGTAGAAGATCATATCTTCTGCAAGACGAGAAAGGTGCAGCATAGAAATCGACGCCACCGACATCAGTTCCATCACATGATCACGATCTGAAACCGAATCGAGTGAATTACGCGTAGCACGGTGGAAACCGAGATTATGTGCTAATTGTTCGCGATCAATCGGATAAGCCGTTCCCGCTAAAGCACCCGAGCCAAGTGGACAAGTGTCGAGACGCTGTAAGGCATCATTCAGACGAGAGTAGTCACGCTCGAACATTTCAACATAAGCCAAGCACCAGTGAGCAAAGGTTACAGGTTGAGCACGCTGAAGATGAGTATAGCCTGGCAATACGGTGCCTTGGTGCTGTTTAGCAACATGGACCATTTGTGCTTGTAGGCGATCTAAAGCAATCAATAATTGCTGACCTTGCTGACGACACCAAAGTTTCAAGTCTGTGGCGACTTGGTCATTCCGAGAACGCCCAGTGTGGAGTTTTTTACCTAAATCTCCCACTTTACTGATTAGCTGCTGTTCAACCCAAGAGTGGATATCTTCTGCATCAGAGCGAAGAATTTGGTGAGGGTCTTCCATCACTTCTAACTTCAGCTCATTTAAAGCAAGTTCCAGTTTTTGCTGTTCTTCTGCCGATAGCACATCAACAGAAAGCAGAGCTTTAGACCATGCGATTGAACCTACGATGTCTTGCTCAGCCAATCGGTAGTCAAAACGCAACGAATCATTGAACTCTTTAAATCTGGTGTCTGCCGCTTGGGTAAATCTTCCGCCCCATAATGCCATTGCGTCTCTCCTGATGACTATTGCTTACTCTAACGTTCTCGAATGAGTAGTAACCAATTTGATGGTCATTTGCTCACTTTTTCTTATGGGTCAACGTTACGGCAATTTCGATAAAAAATAAAGTATAAATTCAATATTTTTACATATATATTCAAACAAACTTTAGATACTCGCTTTTAGAAACCAAAAGACCCGCCTATAAATGGCGGGTCTTTATTCAATCCAAGATGGATGTTAATGGATTATTTCTTCTGGCTGTTCAATGCACGAATACGGCTTGATAGCGAGTAAAGACGGATGAACCCACCTGCATGGCTTTGGTCGTAAACTTCATCTTCACCAAAAGTCGCGAACTCTTCTGAATACAAGCTGTTGTCAGAACGTTTTTGCGTCACTGTCGCTTGACCTTTGTAGAGCTTAACAACCACTTCACCGTTAACGTCTTGCGCTAGCTCTTCTGAAGCGGCAAGGATCGATTTACATAGTGGCGTAAACCAACGGCCATCGTATACAAGGTGAGACGCTTTTAGACCTAGCTCCTCACGGAATTCGAATGATGATTTGTCTAGCACAAGCTGCTCTACAGCACGCAGCGCTTCCATCATGATGGTGCCTCCCGGTGTTTCATAACAACCACGAGACTTCATCCCAACAAGACGGTTTTCCACGATATCGATACGGCCAACACCGTGCTTAGCGCCCTTCTCGTTTAGGTAAACCAGTGCGTTATATGGTGTCATCACTTCACCATCAACTTCGACCACTTCACCTTTTTCTACTTTCAGCGTGACGTATTCCGCTTCATTTGGCGCTTGCTCTGGGTCGACAGTCCACACCCAGCAGTCTTCGTTTGGTGCGTTCCACGTATCTTCTAAAACGCCGCCTTCCGTCGAAATGTGCCATGCGTTTGCATCACGTGAATAGATCTTAGTAAGAGACGCAGAGCAAGGAATATTACGCTCAGCTAGGTAATCCAAACACTCTTCACGGCTCACTAGGTCCCACTCACGCCAAGGTGCAATCACTTGTAAGTCCGGTGCTAGTGCTGCGAATGCGCCTTCAAAACGTACTTGGTCGTTACCTTTACCTGTACAGCCATGACACAGAGCGTCCGCGCCCACTTTACGTGCCACTTCAACCTGCGCTTTGGCAATGATTGGACGCGCCATTGATGTACCTAGCAGGTACTTACCTTCGTAGTACGCGCCGGTTTTTAGCGTTGGGTAAATGTAGTCTGCGACCATTTCTTCTTTCAAGTCAGCGATGTAGCACTCAGAAGCACCAGAGGCTTTTGCTTTAGCTTCAATGCCTTCTAGCTCTTCGGCACCTTGACCAACATCGGCAACGAAAGCCACTACTTCACAGTCGTAGTTCTCTTTTAGCCACGGGATAATTACTGAAGTATCTAGACCGCCTGAGTATGCGACTACCACTTTATTTACGTTCACTTTGCTCATGTTTTTTCTCCAAACTTAACTGGCGCTGCGCTCGGCGGTCAGTGCCAACTGCGACTTCCTAATATTGAATTCTTTTGCTGATGCTTATTGAGGCAAGAATTGAGTACCAATACTTTCACCAGCGAATAACTGTGCTAATTTTTCTGGGTAACGCCAGGTCGCGACTTCAATTGGACGGCCAAGATCATTGGCGGCCTCCAAAGCGGCTTTAACTTTGACGATCATGCCATCGGTGATCACATGTCCATCGATCAACGAGTTAGCTTGCTGCTCTGACAGGGTTTTGATCAAATGGCCTTTTCCATCTAATACACCACTCACGTCTGATAACAGGACCAACTCCGCATCTAATGCGCCCGCAACCGCGACTGCTGCTTGATCAGCATTCACATTCATCATCTGGCCATCTTTGGTTAAACCAATTGAACTGATGATCGGCAGTGCACCTGTGTTTAGCACCGCTTGTAATAGTGCTGAGTCACCCGGTGATGCTTTGCCTACCGCGCCGAGTTCTGGGTCAAGTTCTTCAACAAGACACAAACCACCATCCGCAAGGCTAAGGCCCACAGCGTTAAGACCGTCCGCAATCGCTTGACCTTGAAGTAACTTATTCGCAGTGCCCGCAAGCGCGCCTGCAATCACAGGAATTTGCTCGTAAGGCGTTACGCGTAAACCGTTTTTCTTTACGGTTTCAAGCTGAAGCTTTGCCATCAACTCATCAACTAGGTAGCCACCGCCATGAACGATGGCGATTTGTCGCTGTGCCGATTTTTGGTAAGCCGCAATGGCACCAAAAAGTTGGCTTAAGGTTTGAGTGCATGATAGAGCTGCACCACCTAGCTTAATGACTAAAGGAGCTTGATTGGTTTGCGTCATCGCATTTCCCTCTTTCAACGACTACAGCAACGCTGTCAGTTCTGGGTAACCGTAATGAATATTGAGACATTGCATCGCTTGACTCGATGCACCTTTAAGTAGGTTGTCGATAGCTGAAATCACAATGATGTGTTCGCCTTGTACCTTCCAGCCGATATCACAGAAAGGGGTATTTTCGACATCCTGAATACGTGGAATACCGTCGCCTTTAAGACGCACCGCAGGCTTGCCTTGATAAGCTTGTTCAAACGCCTGTGCCACTTGTGCTTCTGTCACACCTTGCGCAAGCTTCATGGTGATAGTGGCAAGAATGCCGCGTTTAAAGTTGCCGAGGTGCGGAGTAAAAATCACATCGCAACCCAAGTGCTGAGCAATCTCTGGCTGGTGACGATGGTTAAATACACCATAAGGTTGCAAGCTCACTTCACAGAAGCTGTTAACCATGGAGGCTTTACGCCCTGCACCTGATACACCACTGGTTGCGTTGATCACTGGCCATTGGTTGGTATCGAGCAACGCATGTTCTAATAAAGGTTTGATTGCAAGCTGTGAAGCGGTTGGGTAGCAACCTGCTACTGCAATCAAAGGAGTGGTTTTTATTGATTCTTGGTTCCACTCTGCTAAGCCGTATGCTGCTTTATCTAGCCAGTTGTTATGTTGATGTGCGAAGCCATAAAAAGTGTCGTAAAAGCCTTCACTTTTCACACGGAATGCACCCGATAAATCGAATACCTGACAGCCTGTCTCCAAGAAAGTTGGGGCTAAATCATGGCTGACTTCATGAGCCGTTGCCAAAAACACCACGTCCGATTCTTGAGCGATTTGCAGTGGATCCGTTAGTGGTAAAACTGGCATATCAATGATGCCCGCTAGCTTACCGTGTAGCTGCGCGATGCTCTTTCCCGCATCAACACTGTTGGCGGAAACGTATAAACCTGATAGCGTGAGTTGTGGGTGTTTATTAACCATTAACGCTAACTCTGCGCCGGTGTAACCGCTGGCTCCAATAATCGTGGTTTTTAGCATTGTGTGACATCCATATACTTAAAGGCTCAAATGACTATTCATATTTAATTTTTGCTTTATTTTGATTTTTTATTCATTAAATATGATTTAATATGTGTTTTACATTTTTGTGGTCTGTCTGTCAACAGGAGATTTGAAGAATCCATGCAATTACCAACTTTTCTAGAGGTCTATGAAGGACTCATCAGCACCTCTTCTATCAGCTCCACGGATCCGAGCTGGGATCAGGGCAATGCAAAAGTCATCGAAAAACTCGCATCTTGGTTTAAAGATCTGGGTTTTAGCGTTGAAGTGATCGAAGTCGAGCCAGGCAAGCACAATATGATCGCACGTATGGGTGAGGGTGAAGGTGGCCTTTTACTTGCTGGCCATAGTGATACCGTGCCATTCGATCAAGGGCGATGGAATTTCGATCCGCATAAACTGACGGAAAAAGACAACCGCTTCTACGGTTTAGGCACAGCAGACATGAAAGGCTTTTTCGCCTTTATTTATGAAGCAGTGAAGAAAGTCGATTGGAGCAAGCAGAGCAAACCACTTTACGTATTAGCCACTTGTGACGAAGAGACCACCATGTTGGGCGCGCGACATTTCACAGCAAACGCCCCATTTAAGCCGGATTACTGCATCATTGGTGAACCCACCAGCCTTGTACCAATTCGAGGTCATAAAGGTCATGTGGCAAATGCCATCCGCGTAACAGGCAAGTCCGGTCACTCATCGGACCCAGCGCTTGGTGTTAACGCTATTGAGATCATGCATGAAGTCATGTTCGCCATGATGCAACTGCGTGACAAATTGATTAAAGAATATCACCATCCGGGTTTTGCCATTCCAAGCCCTACCCTAAACCTTGGACACATTCACGGTGGTGACAGCGCTAACCGTATTTGTGCTTGCTGTGAGCTGCATTACGACGTGCGTCCTCTTCCTGGCATTAGCCTTGATGGTTTAGAGAACATGTTGCGCGGAGCATTAAAAGAAGTCGAAGCGAAATGGCCAGGGAGACTGGAGATTATTCCATTGCATGAGCCTATTCCGGGTTACGAATGCCAACATGACCACCCATTTATCGGTGGTGTTGAAGAGATCTGCCAAACCAGTTCAGAAACCGTGAACTATTGTACTGAAGCACCATTTCTACAACAGTTGTGTCCAACCTTGGTGCTCGGCCCTGGGTCAATCGACCAAGCCCATCAACCGGATGAGTTTCTATCCTTCGACTTTATCGACCCCACAATTGATGTGCTTTCAAAGGCAATGGTCAAGTACTGCTGTTAATACGCGTTTAAGCTCAAAAGTCTGTGCAGCTCGATTGAGCTGCATCTTTTTATCTTCACAATTTAGCGCTAGTCTTAACACTTATTTAACTTGTTATTTTGTAATTAATTTTCACTTCTTACTCTATGGCTGCCGTAAATTTGCTCTAAATCAGGAGACAGCGGAATAATTGCAAACTTAGTCTGCTTTATTTGACTATAACTGGTGCTTTTCGCTAGATTGGAGTCTTAACAAGGACAATGGATGTAGTTTTTTTACGAGGCAGGACGACAATGAACGAGAAATACGCCGCACTCAAAAGTAATGTGCGCATGTTAGGCCACTTATTGGGTAACACCATTCGCGATGCCCATGGCGAAGAAATCTTCGAGAAAGTGGAAACCATTCGTAAATTATCCAAATCAGCTCAAGCAGGGAATCAAGCAGACAGGGACAGCTTGATCGAAGAAATCAAACATCTACCTGATGAGCAGCTAACGCCCGTTACTCGCGCGTTTAACCAATTTCTAAACCTCACCAATATCGCTGAGCAATACCACACGATTTCACGCCATTGTGAAGAGCACATTTGTGAACCAGACGCGATTAACTCGCTGTTTTCTAAACTGGTACAAAACGATGTGAGCAAACTGGACACTGCCCAAGCGGTTCGTGATCTAAATATTGAATTGGTATTGACGGCTCACCCAACAGAAATTACGCGCCGCACGATGATCAACAAACTGGTCAAGATAAACGAGTGCTTATCAAAGTTGGAGCTAAGCGATCTTTCTTCTAAAGAGCGCAGAAAAACCGAACGCCGCCTAGAGCAACTGATTGCCCAAGGCTGGCATTCAGACGTGATTCGACAACAACGCCCAACTCCGTTGGATGAAGCAAAGTGGGGCTTTGCGGTCGTTGAAAACTCGCTATGGGAAGCGGTACCGGACTTCCTACGTGAGATGAATGACCGTCTAAAATCTTACCTTGGAGAAGGTTTACCCATTGATGCTCGCCCAGTGCACTTCTCCTCTTGGATGGGCGGTGACCGTGACGGTAACCCGTTTGTTACTCACAACGTTACGCGTGAAGTCTTACTTTTGTCTCGTTGGAAAGCCGCCGATCTTTATCTCAATGACATCAACGAGTTGATCAGCGAGCTGTCTATGACAGTTTCAAACGATCAAGTCCGTGAGCTTGCTGGCGAAGATCAGCACGAACCATACCGTGCGATCCTGAAGCAATTACGCACTCTGCTCAATGAAACCAAAGATATTCTCGATGCTAAGATCCACGGTCAAAAACTGGCCGTTAAAGCACCACTGCAAAAAGTCGAGCAACTTTGGGAACCGTTGTATGCCTGCTACCAGTCACTAAACGAATGTGGCATGGGTGTAATAGCCAACGGCTCACTACTGGATACACTACGCCGCGTAAAAGCATTTGGTATCCATCTTGTACGTCTTGATATCCGCCAGGAGAGCACGCGTCACTCAGACGTCTTGTCTGAACTGACTCGCTACTTAGGTATTGGTGATTACGAACAATGGAGTGAGCAAGATAAGATTGCTTTTCTAACTAACGAGCTGGCATCTAAACGTCCGCTTCTCCCTCGTGATTGGGAACCGTCTGAACCCGTCAAAGAGGTTTTGGATACCTGCAAGATTGTTGCAGCACAACCGCGTGAAGCGTTTGGCGCTTACGTTATTTCAATGGCACGTACCGCCTCTGACGTACTAGCCGTTCATCTACTGCTACAAGAAGCTGGTTGCCCTTACCGCATGGATGTGTGTCCTCTGTTCGAAACGCTAGACGATTTGAACAACGCGGAATCGGTCATCAAGCAGCTTATGGGGATTGACCTTTACCGTGGTTTTATCCAAAACCACCAGATGGTCATGATTGGTTACTCTGACTCAGCGAAAGATGCAGGTGTTATGTCTGCAGGTTGGGCTCAGTATCATGCGATGGAATCGTTAGTTAAAGTGGCTGAAGAAGAAGGCGTTGAGCTAACTCTATTCCATGGTCGTGGGGGCACAGTCGGTCGCGGTGGCGCACCTGCGCATGCTGCGCTTTTGTCGCAACCACCAAAAAGCTTGAAAGGCGGTTTACGTGTAACAGAGCAAGGCGAAATGATCCGCTTTAAACTGGGACTCCCAGATGTCGCAGTAAATAGCTTTAACCTATATGCAAGTGCGATTCTGGAAGCCAACTTGTTACCGCCACCGGAGCCAAAACAAGAATGGCGCGACTTGATGGAAGTGCTATCAGAAGTAAGCTGTGAGTCTTACCGAAATGTGGTTCGTGGCGAGCCAGATTTCGTGCCTTACTTCCGCCAAGCAACACCAGAACTCGAACTCGGCAAGTTGCCACTTGGTTCTCGTCCTGCAAAACGCAACCCTAAGGGCGGAGTAGAAAGCTTACGTGCAATCCCGTGGATCTTCTCATGGAGTCAAAACCGTTTGGTACTTCCTGCATGGCTAGGCGCAGGTGAAGCGATTCAATACTCGATCGATAAAGGCCACCAAGCATTGCTCGAAGAGATGTGCCGCGAATGGCCGTTTTTCTCTACTCGTCTCGGCATGCTAGAGATGGTGTACTCGAAGTGTAATATTGATATCTCTCGCTACTACGATGAGCGATTGGTGGATGAGTCGCTCCGTCCACTCGGTGAAAAACTTCGTGCTCAGCTTCAAGAAGACATCAAAGCGGTACTGAATGTAGAGAACAATGAAAACTTGATGCAGCATGACCCTTGGGGACTCGAGTCTATTCGCTTACGCAATACCTACGTTGAGCCATTGAATATGCTACAAGCAGAGCTGCTATACCGCACGCGTCAAACCGAAGAAGCCTCTGCAAACTTGGAAGAAGCGTTGATGGTGACGATTGCTGGTATTGCTGCTGGTATGCGCAACACAGGCTAATCGTTTCATTTTTAATAAAAAGCTGGGCAAATGCTCAGCTTTTTTTTATCACAGGATAATCGCACCAAAACAAAAGCAGTTAAATAAACCATAATAGACCCAAAAAATACCAAAATAAAAGAACAAAAAACCACAAGTTAACACTATTGATTATTATGTTAGTTTTTTAGGGTAATTTTGTCCTACTATTCCACTTCATGCTTATTATTTATATACTACTTGCCTGCTGAGAGCTCATAAATCCAATCATACCTGCTCCAGCCTTGATGGGACTCCCCATCGCTCTAGGTGATAAACGGCTTTAAGGTGACAGGACCAACATTGTTGGTGCTACTTATACATTAAAAAACTCAAGTGCCAGTAAGAGCGCAGCTGAAAGTATAAGTAGCTTGTTTACAAGTTTATTGACCATTTGGATTGAAGACATGTCATTACCACACGTAATCTTAACTGTTCTTAGCACTCGCGACGCAACCGGTTACGATATCACTAAAGAATTCTCTGCTAGCATCGGTTACTTCTGGAAAGCAAGCCACCAACAAGTGTACCGTGAACTCAACAAAATGGCTGAGAAAGAACTGGTTACTTGCGTATTAGAACCCCAAGAAGGCAAACCAGACCGCAAGGTTTACTCTATTACAGACGCTGGTCGCAGCGCTTTGGGAGAGTGGTTTGATCAACCAACTGCACACCCAACAGTTCGTGATGAGTTTTCAGCGAAATTGATGGCATGTGCCGTTCAACCTGCGGCTCCATTCCGTGACCAACTCGCCGAGCTAGTTGAAGAGTCTCGCAAACTGGTTTCTCACTACAAAGAAATTGAAGCGGCTTACTACGCAACTCCGTCAACTTTAGATAAACAAGCTCGCCTAGAACGTCTAACGCTTCGCCGTAACCTTCTGTTACGTGAAACTTGGATCACTTGGGCAGAAGAAGTTCTAACTGAACTTGAAGTGATTGGTTAAACTCCTTTTGCTTTGATAAAACGAAAAAGGCTTGCCACTTGGCAAGCCTTTTATCTTTTTGAAACCAGATTTACGCACCGACTACTGCGCGAGGACGAACACCCAACGTATGGCATAACGCGTAAGTCATCTCTGCACGGTTTAGTGTATAGAAGTGAAAATCCTTAACCCCTTCACGACTCAGCACACGCACCATATCAATAGCTTGGCTAGCTCCTACAAGCTGGCGAGTCACCGGATCATCATCCAAGCCATCGAATTGTTTGCTCATCCACCCTGGTACTTTCACGTTGTTCTGTGCCGCAAAGCGAGACGCTTGCTTAAAGTTCGATACAGGCAAAATTCCTGGCACAATTTCTACGTCAATTCCTGCTGCGACACAACGGTCACGGAATCGCAGGTAAGACTCAACGTCAAAAAAGAACTGAGTAATAGCACGGTTTGCACCTGCATCTACCTTACGTTTTAGGTTCAATAAGTCAGACTGTGCGCTTTTAGCTTCAGGGTGAACCTCAGGGAATGCAGCAACGGAGATATCGAAATCGTGGCGTGATTTCAGCAGCTCAACCAAATCCGAGGCATACATATCAGGCGCACCGCCACCTGGAGGAATATCACCACGCAGAGCGACGATATTTTCAATACCATTGTTCCAATAATCATCGGCAATATTAATCAACTCTTCACGAGTCGCATCAATACAAGTGAGATGGGGAGCGGCAACCAATCCGGTTGTGGCTTTAATTTCTTTAATGATGGAGTGTGTTCTGTCACGCTCGCCGGAGTTAGCACCGTAAGTCACAGAAACAAATTTAGGTTGAAGCGTTTTAAGACGGTGCACTGAATTCCAAAGTGTTTCTTCCATCTTAGCGCTGCTTGGCGGAAAAAACTCAAACGATACATTGATGTTATCTGATAACTCAGCAATATTCTGGTTCAAGGCGTCGATATGGCCTGCGTGCGTATATCCCATCTTACTCTCCCTGCGGCACTCCGCCACGAAAACAAATCCTTAAAATCGACGTTTAGACGTCTATATGTCTACAGAATGTATTGAATACGATTTAATGTCAACCTTGTAATTATGAATTTTTCTCAAGTTAATAATGAAGATAGTTCAAGTTTCTACTTGAGCATCATCTCGCCATTTTGCACGGGTTATGACTTCAGTATGGCACTGATAGGGGAATAAAAAACCCTGGATTAATTCCAGGGTTTTTAGGTCAATCGCAACTTTAAAATAAACCAGCCAATCGGTTGAGGTCGGATTGAATAGCGCCGGCTGTCACTTCTCTGCCTGCGCCTGGTCCTCGAATGACCAGAGGGTTATCTTTGTACCACTTGCTTTCTATGGCAAAAATGTTATCGCATGGCAATAAGTTGGCGAGCGCGTGCTCACGAGATAACGCTTCGACTCCCACCGTTGCTTTACCATTTTTTTCTAAACGCGCCACATAGCGAAGCACTTGATCGTTTCTCTGTGCTTTTGTCAGACGCTCTTGAAGTATTTCACTCAACAACGCTCCATTATCGAAGAAATCATCTAAGCTCAGTTCTCTTAATTCTTCTGGCACCAAAGACTCAACTTTAACGCTGTCTGGTTCTACATCTAGGCCCGATTCTCGAGCCAAGATGACTAACTTACGCATTACATCGGAGCCATCTAAATCAGAACGAGGGTCAGGTTCGGTTAACCCTTGCTGCCAAGCAAGATCGACTAAATCATTAAATGGCACAGAACCATCAAACTGTTGGAACAGCCATGATAACGTCCCCGAGAAAATACCCGATAGAGCGACGATTTCATCCCCACTTTCACGAAGATCTCGCACGGTATGGTTTATCGGTAACCCAGCACCAACCGTTGCGTTGTATAGCCAATGACGACCAATTTTAGCGAATGCATCTTGAACCTGATGGTAGTACTGGCTATCTGCGGAACCGGCCACTTTGTTAGCGGAAATCAAATGAATGCCTTGCTGTGCGATTTCTACGTAGCGCTGAGCTAACTCTTTACTCGCGGTAACATCAAGCACGACGGCTTCATCATAGCTTTTAAGCGCTCCCAAACGTGCCAGCCAATCCCCATTGTTTGCTATGCTTTCATCATCAAATCGTTCAGCAACACTCGCCGCCTCAATACCTTGCTCATCGAACCAATAGGTTTGGCTATCCACAACCGCGACAAGATCAAAGCTCATACCATGACGTTTTTCGAGCTCACTTTTTTGCGTCGCAAATAAATTTAACCAACTAGAACCAATATTACCCTTGCCACATAAAGCCACTGCCACGCGTTTTTGCGCTTGGAACAACTGGCTATGAATCGTTTGAACCAACGCCTCGGTATCAGTACGGCGCAAAACAGCGACTAGGCTCAGTCCTGAGTCTGTTTCAGAGATAAATTCTACCGGAGAGTGCTTTAGCTTCTGATAAAAGCCAAAGCAATGATTGGCGTTTTTCGTAACGCCTGCACCTACCGCAGCTAAGAGCGAGTAACCTTCTTTTAGCTTAATTTCAGCCTCTACCGCAAGCTCTTGCAAGTGTTTCAATGCACCACCGGCGATTTCTGCGGTGTAAGCCAAGCGTAGCGTGTGCTGATCGGATTGAGCTTCAAATGCCAGTGGCTCTAATTGCGCGCGCTGCAACGCTTGTAATACATCACTCTGTGTTTTTTCGAAGTCGTGCCCATGCATGAAAGACAACTGCACCAATAAAACATCATCCAGTGAAGTAATAATTTTAGCGCCACGACCAGATGCCAATACACGCTCAATACGAGTAGAACCCGACTCTGGCAGATAGCTACACTTGAGATTAAGGTCCATGGTACTTTGCGCCACAGGCTGAAGCGTACGACTGTGTAGCACTGGGGCAGCTAAGCGAGCAAGTTCACTGGCTTCATCCAATCGAAGTAACGGTAATAAACAAGCGTCAGACACCAAACGTGGATCGGCACTATAAACACCAGCAACATCACTCCAAATCGTGACAGTACTGACTTCAGCAAGCGCGCCTATGACCGTTGCAGAATAGTCAGAGCCGTTACGACCAAGTAGAATGGTTTCTCCTGCCTCGTTCTGAGCCATAAAGCCAGTAATTACCACACGTTTATGGTTATGCTGCGCGAGGACCTCTTTAATTAAAGGGTATGAACGAGCGCGATCAACCTCTGGTTGAGTTCCCGCTTCTGCACGTAAAAACGCTCGTGCATCTTGTGCAACCGCAGGGATAGAACGTTGAGATAATAACGCGGCCAATAGGCGAGCAGACCATACTTCTCCGTGCCCCAGTACCGCGGCTTTTTGCGCATTAGTGAGTGGTGCAGTCAGCTCCGAGAGAGTACTGAACTCATCATGTAATAAAGCTAACAGCTCTTCTTTTGCTTCACTCTCCAACAAGCTTTCTATTAGCTCAGTTTGGAACTGTCTCAAGCTTTGAAGCGCTTCATGCGCAATTCGGCCATCTTTATTTAACCCTTCCAAAAACTCAATCAAGCGGTTAGTGGTTTTTCCTGCAGCAGAGACGACCACCAGATCATTTTCTGTCGAATACTCCTTGAGAATACCCACAACGCGTAAGTAGCATTCTGGGTTTGCTAAGCTACTGCCACCAAACTTATGCAGCTGACGTTGTACAGTCATTGTTATCGTCTCCTATTACTGGGTAGCTTTAGCGAACGCTTGTTCTAAATCTGTGATGAGGTCTTGTGCATCTTCCAAACCGACAGACAAACGCAATAGTTGATGAGAGACCCCAGCCTCCGCCAGCGCCTCCTCACCCATTGCACGGTGAGTCATGGATGCCGGGTGGCAAATCAAACTTTCTACACCACCTAATGACTCTGCTAATGAAAACAGTTGGAGCTCTTTCACAAACACCTTTAACTGCTCAAACGAACCAGCAAACTCAAAACTCAACATAGAGCCAAAGCCCGTTTGCTGCTTTTTAGCAATATCGTGACCTGGATGTTCCGGCAGGCTTGGATGATAGATAGTTTTAACTAACGCTTGTTTCTGTAGGTAAGCTAGTACCTGCTGTGAGCTCTCTTCATGTACTCTCATACGAGCAGCAAGCGTACGAATACCTCGCAGTGTCATGTAACTATCGAAAGGTGTGCCCGTTGCACCAATACAATTACCCCACCATGCAAGCTCTTCTGCATGCGCTTCTGTGTTGGTGATGATTACTCCACCAATTACGTCCGAATGACCGTTGATGTACTTTGTTGTGGAGTGGATAACAAAATCCGCACCTAGCTCTAAAGGTTTTTGGTACACGGGTGTCAAAAAGGTATTGTCCACCGCAACTAACGCGCCGATTTGTTTCGCTTTTTCACAAGTAGCTGCAATATCCACTACGCGAACCAGAGGGTTTGACGGAGTTTCTAGCAAAATGAGTTTTGGTTTTTGTGCCAATGCAGCATCTAAAGCCTGTTCGTCTGATTGATCGACAAACTGAACCTTAAAATCGCCTTTGTTAGCTCGGGTATTAAAAAGACGATAGGTACCACCATAACAATCGTGAGGAGCAATAATGAGATCATCTGGGCCGAGAAAAGCGGAAACCCATAAATTTAATGCCGACGTACCGCAGTTAGTAACAACCGCTCCTTTTCCAGACTCAAGTTCAGATAGCGCACTTTCCAACAGTCCGCGGTTTGGATTACCAGATCGTGTGTAATCATACTTGGGCACTTCACCAAAAGCAGGAAAACCATAGTTAGTGGAAAGATAAATAGGTGGAACGACAGCATGATATTGGCTGTCTGATTCAATACCAGTGCGTACTGCAATGGTCGCAGGTTTGCGAGTGCTCATGGGTGTATCCTTTCACGGGTAATGACTTCTAAATAGGAATGCGCTATATCTAATGAGTAACATAAAGTGATCAACACGCTTCCTTTGCTGTTATGTTTACTTTACTCGTCAAAAAATGAGACGTCAACACTTCTAGACGTCTATATGTCTTTGCTTATGGCGGTAAATGCAGCTAAAATCAGCACCTAAATTATTTTTAACCGATTACATAAATGAAGGTGTGCAATGGCTGACTGGAATGGCGAATACATTAGCCCATATGCAGAGCACGGCAAAAAAAGCGAACAAGTAAAAAAAATTACCGTCTCTATCCCGCTAAAAGTTTTAAAGGTGCTAACTGATGAGCGTACTCGCCGTCAGATCAATAACTTACGCCATGCAACCAATAGCGAATTGCTATGCGAGGCATTTTTGCACGCGTACACAGGTCAGCCACTTCCGACAGATGAAGACCTTCGTAAAGACCGTCCTGATGATATTCCAACAGAAGTAAAAGCGCTGATGACGGAAATGGGCATCGAATTTGAGTCATTCGACGAAGAATAAAAAAGCCTGATAAAAGGTTTCAGGTAATAACTCTTGCCTCGAGCCAAATGGATGACATAAAAAATGGGACGCAATAGCGTCCCATTTTTTGTGTATCACATCTGAAAGATATATTACTCTGCCATGTAGTTTTCAGGCATCTCGATACGAGCTACACCTGAATTAACCGCCGCCTGAGCAACCGCTTTTGCAACACGTGGTAGCAAACGTGAATCCATTGGTTTTGGAATAATATAGTCCGCACCAAACTCTAGCTTATCAACACCGGCAGCCTTCAATACGGCTTCAGGTACAGGCTCTTTTGCTAGCTCGCGAATCGCCTCAACGGCTGCAAGTTTCATTTCATCATTGATTTCACTTGCACGCACATCAAGAGCACCACGGAAAATGAATGGGAAACACAATACGTTGTTAACTTGGTTAGGATAATCACTACGGCCAGTACCCATGATCAAGTCATCACGAACTGCGTGAGCAAGTTCCGGCTTGATTTCAGGATCCGGGTTAGAACATGCGAATACGATTGGCTTATCAGCCATCAACTTCAACGCTTCCGCTGGCAATAGGTTTGGACCAGATACACCTAGGAACAGATCTGCACCTTCAATCACGTCTTCTAGTGTGCGCTTATCTGTATTGTTCGCAAATAGCTGCTTATATTCATTAAGATCATCACGACGAGTGTGAATCACACCTTTGCGATCTAGCATGTAGATTTTTTCGCGCATTGCGCCGCATTTGATCAGAAGCTCCATACACGCTACAGCGGCAGCGCCAGCGCCAAGACAAACAATTGTTGAATCTTCAAGTTTCTTACCTTGAAGTTCGATTGCATTCAGCATACCCGCTGCCGTTACAATAGCAGTACCATGTTGATCATCGTGGAATACTGGTACATCACAACGTTCAATCAGACGCTTTTCAATCTCAAAACAGTCTGGTGCTTTAATATCTTCAAGGTTAATACCGCCAAAAGTGTCTGCAATGCTCGCAACAGTATCAACAAATTCATCGATCGTGCGGTGCTTAACTTCAATATCAATAGAGTCAAGACCTGCAAAACGCTTAAACAGTAACGCTTTACCTTCCATCACTGGCTTAGATGCAAGTGGACCTAGGTTACCTAGACCTAGAATAGCGGTACCGTTAGAAATAACAGCAACCATGTTCCCTTTTGCAGTGTACTTGTACACGTTATCCGGGTTTTGTGCGATTTCACGCACTGGCTCTGCAACTCCTGGGCTGTATGCAAGGGCAAGATCACCCGCCGTTTCCGCAGGCTTTGTCAGTTCGACAGCAATCTTTCCTGGAGTTGGATAAGCATGGTAATCCAATGCTTTTTGGCGATGTTCTTCTTCTGGAGTGGCTGCTTGGTGGTTGTCTTCAGACATGGACGTTTCTCTTTTTTATTTTTAGGTAAGGGGGCATAAATTCTATCGGATAGAAATCAAACTTCATAGGCAAGATTGCGAGCAATATCCTTAAAAAGCCGATAATAAAAGAGATTAGACCAGATAACGGGGTTAAGCACCTGATTTTCGAGTCAGGTGCTCTTTCTTCTTACTATTATTGGAGTATGCAAACTCAGAAAGTATCGTTACTCTTCGTCCACGTATTGCGCTTGGAGATAATTCTCAATACCAGACATTTCAATCAAGCCAAGTTGCGTCTCTAGCCAATCAACATGTTCTTCTTCATCTTCAAGAATATCTTGGAAGAGATCTCGAGACACATAATCTCGAATGTCTTCAGCGTAGGCAATCGCATCTTTTAAATCTGGAATAGCCGCCATTTCAAGCTTTAAGTCACACTCGAGCATTTCCTTGGTATCTTCACCAATCATCAACTTACCTAAATCTTGTAGGTTCGGTAGGCCTTCAAGGAACAAAATACGCTCAATTAGATGATCGGCATGCTTCATCTCATCGATAGATTCGTGATATTCCTTGTCTGCTAGGTGCTTTAAGCCCCAGTCTTTATACATTCGGGCGTGAAGAAAATACTGATTAATAGCGACGAGCTCGTTACCGAGCACTTTATTGAGATGTTGAATGATGATTGGATCGCCTTTCATGACAAAACCCTCCTCTTTGGCTTCATTTAAATGTAGAAGCAAATGAGAAGGTGTCAAAATGTAAGGCAAATAATTACTGCATACTTACAGCAATTAGCTGGCTTGTTTAAATTCCGTGTAACTAGTTTCCGCTAAAATTTCCTTGGCCTGTCTGATGCACTTACCACATTGGCTGCCCAATGCCGTGCACTTTTTGATTCCTTTAATATCTGTTACGCCTTCATCTATCGCCAACTTCCTAATTTTTTTGTCGGAGACACCATGGCAAAGACAAACGTACATACTCAAAAAACCTATAAAACTAATCTGTGACAAACAATATAAACAAGAATAGTTCTTGTTACCAGTCGCATTATGGTGTCCGCTCAGAATATTTGGTTATAACGATTTTACCGCTGCAGGAAAAGATCAAAGGGTTAAGAGGGGTGAGTAAAAGCGTTAAGAAATAAAGTCGGTAAAACTCTGTTTTTAAATCGAAAAAGTGACGTCTTTTCTTTCAACACTTATAACTAAATGTAATCTAGAAATGAAAAAGGGAAGCCTAAGCTTCCCTTTTCGATGCACTTTCTTCAAAAAGAAGAACAGTGCAAGATTTCGTTTAATTCGTTATGAATTAGTCGAAGATCTTAGCAACAACACCAGCACCTACTGTACGGCCACCTTCACGGATCGCGAAACGTAGACCTTCGTCCATTGCGATTGGTGCGATTAGCTCTACAGTCATCTGTACGTTGTCGCCTGGCAT
>NZ_JAWOQR010000021.1:0-53502 GCF_033337445.1 Vibrio sp. YT-15 | reverse complement strand
CACCGAAAAGTTTCGTACTTTATTGTCATAGTTCTAATCTTTATTGTTCGAGTTTCAAACTTTGTTGTCCACCGACAGCAAACTGGTTTCTGTTGCATCTATTTCTGATGTTGAAAAGTCCTTCAATGGACTCGCTATAGTCGAGCCATGCCAGTAGTCCTTTAAAAGACTTGTCTGTTTAGCTATGTTGTACGCTTCGCTCTGAGCGTTGTCATATGGCAAATGTGTATAGTCCTGCTTAGGTGCACTCACACACGCTGTAAGAGAAACTGCACTGACCAATATTGCTAACGTTTTTAAAGACATAATTCCCTGCACCACTAATAATTTAATTACTCTTATTCTACTATCTAAGCTTGCTTTCCTAACTCCTTTTAATCACTTTCCCATCACAGAAAATGACATACTTTATTTTGTTTCTATTTACTGCCTCTTGCACCAAGTGTTCGCCCAAAACCCCTAAACTCTCTAGCCTAAACTGACAATATATTGTTCTGTTCGCACAGATATCAGACTTAAAGTAGTCTTCTAGGGTTCCTGCACAACTTGCGAACGCGACACTGTTATTACTCATTACTCACCTATCAATTCTGTTGCTCGTTCCATGCATCTTCATAAGCATCTCTGCGAACTTCATCCACATCAATGTCGTCAAATCTATCCGTGTTTTTCTCTAATACATTCTGGCGCTCTGTCTCAGTGGTGTCACCATAGTTAAGTAGCGAACCACTACCGGTTAAACGCTCAATATCAATAACATCGTTTTGGATAAAGTTATCCGTTTCAATGAGTATTCCTACCCATTCATCTAGATTCACTTGATCCCAATCTACGTTGCCAATGTCTTCTATGCTTAATCCCGAACAGTTTGGATTCTTTGCACTGCCCCAGGACAAACCCATTTGAGGTTGCTGATATATTTGCTCCATCAAAATACGGGAAAGCGGGGAGTCATAGGCACAGTATGATTTTCTCTTTTCAATACACGCTCCTAAAACTTCGGTCTTACAGTACGAACCAAGATAATGGGCTGAAAGTAGCTCCACTTTCATAGCCAAATCGAGTTCTTCTTCTTCACAGGCGAAAACGATGTTTACGAGCAAATTGAAGACTACATATGCTAAATAAGCGTAATAGCAATACATAAGAGCCTGTCCCGCAGCAGCCATTTGTGGTGATGCTCCAAGTACTGCATTACCGGCAGCATCGGTCCCTGCCTGTTGAAAGAACATCCCCGCGACTTCAGGACCAAATGCTTCGGTCAAGAATGCGTTCGTATAGGTCATCATAGATTGAGCCATTGCATTCACTGCACCTTCACCAACAGCTTCTGTACCTTGTTGAGCAACCACATCAGCACCAGACGTAAATGTGCTCTGTACTGCATCAAAAGCTGTACTAGCGGCTTCGCTAGTCCAATTTGAAGCGATATCCCAAACTCCCGTATAGCCGTCTAAGCCAAACACCTGCCCTGTGAGGGAGTCCATACTCATCATGTGTCTTGTCAAAGTGATGTAATCACCAAGCGAAACGGTGACTGGCGATTCACAACAGTCCTGCATGCCACCAACCGCTTGCTTGCATTCCATTGCCTCACCTTTAAACAGTTCACATTGAACATTCGTTGTGCCTTGACCATCAGACGGTGCGCTACTAGACATCATCCCTAATAGCTGGCTTTGACCTTGAGCAAACATCGCCTTTTGGTAGTCAAATGTTTGAGCTGCATATTCGAACTTCTCACCAATGTATGCATTCATAGTATCTTGAGTGACACTATCTTCCGGCTCTGCAACTTCTTCTGCATAAGCTGTCGGCATAAGTGCCGAAGCAAGATGAGAGAAAGGAGCCACGGCATACGCTATTAAAGCCTGAGCCTCATTAGGATTGTTGGCGTCAATGTCGGCGTTCAACTCCAACTTGGTTCGAACTTTTGCTAACGGGCTAAGAGAACCCGACATACAACGGTTTTCGTCGTCACTCCATACAGGAAAACTACTTGGACATGATTGCTCTGCCTCAATATCTAAGCGACATGTATTTGTTGGCGCATAGTAACTAGTCCCTTCGGTGTCACAACTTAATCGCGGTTGAGAGCTTGTTTTCAACTCACACTGACCTGTAATTGTGCTATATGCATATCCATCAGGACAATTAGGGGCAGATGAAATCTCTTTGTAGCAAAGCCCATCATAATATTCGTACCCAGTTTGGCACTGAGGCTCACTTTCAACAATTTTCTTACACTTATTCGACACTGGATCATAACTGTATCCACTTGTACAAATAGGAGCCGTATCGATCTCTTTTTCACACTTATTAGTAGATAAGTTGAAGCTATACCCTGTCTCACAAATTGGGTTACTGTTTACTGTTTTTTCACACTGATTAGTTTGAGTGTTATATCCATAGCCGCTTTGACATAGCGGTGAAGATGTTTGGTGTTTTGTACAAAGCTGTAAATCGTCGTTGTATTGATATCCTGATTGACAGAACGGTGTTGATTCAACGGTCTTCTTACACTTATTCGACACTGGATCATAGCTGTACCCACTTGAGCAAATAGGAGCCATATCGATCTCTTTTTCACACTGATTCGTTGACAGGTTAAAGCCATATCCAGTGTCACAGGTAGGGCTACTGTTTACTGTCTTTTCACACTGATTAGTTTGAGTGTTATATCCGTACCCACTTTGACACAATGGACTTGATACAGTGGTTTTTTCACACATTCCTGATGTGGAGTTATAGCTATATCCGCTTGAACAACTAACGGGCTGTGCACTATAAAACTCACAAACATCCCCCTGCAAACTGTAACCATCTGGACAGGTAGCGATAGCCTCCGTTTCTTTGGATTGTAGTGAGCAGATCTCATAACGTATATTCGAATGACCTGAACCTCCTGCTTTTTGCTCACCTAGACTGTATTCCGTCCCATCATCTCCGATAATGCCATCACCAGTTAAATCAGCAGATTCAGAGTTGACTAAACTTCCATCCCAATACCCATGCATAGCAACAGGAATACCAAACGTAGGGTGCAAGGCGATATGAACAAAGTTGTTATCGTCATACCTACATTCTGTGTATTCATCTATACATACGTTTGTTGATCCAAAAACGCCACCGTTAGCACATGAATACTCAGGCGATGTAGTTAACACTCTCTCACATTGCCCATTATTCAAAGCATATCCGCTTGGGCAGTTAGGAGCTGATGTTGCTGTGCCTTTACATTGATCATTAACTAATGTGGAACCAGATGGGCATGTAGCGTTGCTTGCTAAAGTTACACTACACACACCATTTTCAAGTGTTTGACCTGATGGACACTCAGCTTGCTCAACAAGCAATCCATTACAACGATCATTTTCTAAAGATGAACCGCTAGGACACGTTGCATTGCTAGTTAAAGTTTGGCTACACATTCCGGCTTTTGAATCAAAGCTTTGCCCTGTTTTGCAACTTGGATCAGTTGTTAAAGTAATAGAACAGATATCATCTTCTAGCGTGTAACCCGATGGACACCCTGCTGGCTGAGATAAAGTCACGGTACACACACCATTTTTAAGCGCCTGTCCCGATGGACACTCAGCTTGCTCAACAAGCAACCCATTACATCGATCATTTTCTAAAGATGAGCCGCTAGGACACGTTGCGTTGTTCACTAATGTTTGGCTGCACACTTCTTGACTTGAGATAAATGACTGACCAGAAGGGCATTGAACATCATCAGTTAATGTTGCCGTACAAATATCATTTTCCAAGTTCATCGGATCGTCACAGGTAGCAACGTCATACAACAAACCGTCACAAACACCGGTTTCGGGATTGTAGTATTCATGAGACTTGTCGCAGTTATACGTTACCGGAGTCTCAAGGCGGCAAACATCGTCTTCGGAACTCCACATATCCGAACCCTGAACTAGCACAAATCCATCAGGGCAGGTCACGATAGGAGGTACTTCACAATACCCCGTATTCTCATTCAACTCATGCTCATCTGACGGACAAGTATTTGGCGTAGGTTCACTAACGGTATTAGTACACACCTCATAGAACGTATCAGTACCCACATTCTTACGAGCTTCGCCACAAGTGTAGGCAGTGCCGTTTTTTATGAGAGTTGTACAAGTCAGAACGCTAGGTTCGTTTGCAACAACAGTGTTATTCATAAGCACTTGAATACCGTCACGACGACTTACCGCATAAAAATCGTTGTCGGAATACTCACAAGCTGTTTGCTTCAGACATTTGTTTGTAGTCTTATCGTACACGGCTCCGGTAGGACAAGTTGGAACTGGTTCATACCTATCCGGTGGATTTGTTGGATCGAATGGTCGCTCCGGTATACCCTCGCAAGTCATATCCGCTTGGGCATACCTAAGCATCTCAAGGTAGGCGTTAACTTCGCCAAAATCATTATTGGCTAAATCTCTTTCAGGGTTATAACAGGACTCTCCGATACATTGTATTTGTCCATCACAGCGTAAGACTTCTTCTTCGTGAGCGGTTCCCGTAGAGGCATCAAAACCACAGTCATAGGTATCTAACTGTACATAGCACTCACCGCTAGCACCTTCAGCTCCTTCCACGCACTCTGTCTTTATGTAGCTACATGTTTCGTCATTCTCGTATTTAGCGCACTGGTTGTTATCGACAGTATCATTGTCGAAGCACGTTTTTACACCTTCAGTGTTTGTTGTACATATTTCCCCTTCGTTGAAAGCACAGTTACTCTGAATATCAACACGCTGACAAAATGGACTAATACCTAATCCCGCCAGTGGGTTATCTCCAAAGTTCTCTTCACACACTTTGACGCCATTGATCACACCACAACCATTTTCATCGACAGTGGTTGGCATATTGGCACACGTAAAGGAAGCCTCACAAAACCTATCATCGGCTTGCTGCTTTATTTGGTAGGCTTTATCTATCAAATCTTGGTCTGACCAAGTTTCTTCATACACCAAGTCTTCGACATCATAATTAATGGTTATCTTGGCATAGCCCTCCCCACTACCACTCACTGAAGTGCGATTTTTGAATTCAACAATGGTATTTTCAGGAACGTTACGAAAAGAATTGACCACATTGATATTCGGATTTTTAACCCAACTCGTGCTAAGCTCACAACTTCCGGCCGTTTCAGGCGGGAATTGGTCAGGATATGGTGCATTGTAGACTTTGCTGCTATTTAAATAGATTTGGAACCAGTCATCGAATTTCGCGTAGTCGATAATTGCCGATTGAATAGCTGACGGTTGAATAACTTCAACAGCCATACTTTCTTCAAAAATCTTACAACTCCCCTTCCAGTAGTTGTTCCCAATTGTTCCTAACCATAGAGTAGTGCAGCCATCACCACAGGAACTTATATTGGTTGCTCCTGAACTGTGCTTGATAACACCGACTTTGTACTCATGAAAAACGCTATAGCTCTCTTCGATAGCTGGAAGCTTTTCACAGGTTTTGTACACAGGAACGTGGTAAGAATCACCGCTATACACCAATTCTTTATCAATAGTGCAATTAGCAAAGTCTTGAGCAATTTCTTCTAAGTTATTGAACACATCGTCTGTAGCTGCCCAAATAGGATCATTAGCTAAGTCTGGTTTTTGGTTTGAGATTGATTTCTTTAGAATGTGGTAAGCGCGTTCGCCAGATGTTTCAGCCGTGGCTAGAGTTTTTTCCTCATACTTTTTTTGTGCTGCTTGTCCCTGCATGATGGTCTGAGCATCAGACCCATACACATCTACCCCTGCTGGTAGGTAGTCGTTATCACGTTGCCCCGTTATTTGCTTCTGGCTCATGTACACTTGCCCATCGACCAGAAGATTCCCTTCAGCATCATAGGTAGGGTTTGCTCGTTGATTGAGCATAGATTGAGCAAATGAGTTCGCATTAACTACCGCCTGATCAAACTCCTGCTGAGCATATGCCATGCGTAGCGGCAATAGAGTGGTTGTAATCATCACCACATAGCTAATTAGTTGCCCTACAAACCCATCAAACCTATCTCTTAACATCAAGCAAACCCTATTCTTTCGTCTATTTATGTTGCTTAGGCGGTATGAGCAACAGGCTCATCTTCACCGTCTTCAGTCTTTTCCATCTCCGCTGATTGCACAGCTTTTGTGGTATCCAAGACTTCTTTTGCGATCTCATGGGTAACGCCAATCTTCTCAACAGATTCAATGACCTCTTTTTCTTTACCCGCAGATTTGGCTAAACGCATCGCGGTTTGAGATGCATTGATCACATAGCGAGAAACGTTACGCATATGACTCTGAAGTGCCTTTTGTCGGTCTTTACGTTCACTTGAAGGAATGTGTCCGTTTAACCATGCCTGTTCAATCAAGCTAGTTAAAATGTCGAACTTTTTGATGAGCTGAATGTACTGACCGCACAGTGGCGAGAAGATTAGGTATTCTTCAGAAAACTCTTGTGTCCAAACGATATCGACCATCCCACTGTCTTCAACAATGTTGTTGTAGTGGTTAATCTTCTTGTTGAAGAACTTCATTTTTTCATCGAACAAATCAGCTACTTTTTGGTTAGCAGCTTCGCTAGTCGCTTCATCGCTGATGTAAAACAGGATCACATCAAGTGCATAGATAGCACTCAGCGTTTTATTCATGTACGTTTCAACAGCATTGATAGCTGATTCTGATTTCACACTTAGCATCTTCTTTATTGCAGGGCGTGAATACGCGCGTTTTTCGTTAGTAGCCATATCTATTTCTCCGTTGATTGACTTGAATTATTTTCTATTTGGAGCTGCTTCATTCCGTCAATGATCGTGAATGGCTGACCACACTTAATTGTTGAGGTGCACCCAACCAAGCTGACCAATATCATCGCGTTTAAAAGCCACACTTTACTCATGTGTCATTTTCTCCAAGTTCTGTTTAACCAGGGCAATGTACTCTTGCCTTGCTGCTTCCTTCTCAGGTGTGTTCTCCCAACCTGCGTTGTAAGCTCCCACCGCTTTCCATCCATCCGATGTAATTTCAAAGTTTCCGGCTAATATCCACGCCGAAACCAGCGTGTTTTCGCATGGATCATTCAGCAAGCTTTCTCTCGTGATCCCGTATTTTTTTAGTTTGGGAAACCACCACGAATTGATTTGACATAGACCGTAATCGACAGTCCCGTTAGAGTTTTTTCCATTGATGGCATTGGCTCTCATGCTCGATTCTGTAAAGCAAACCGCTTTTAGCAAAGGAACGCTTACATCAAAGCGCCTACCCGCTTCATCAAAGCAGAAAGACCACGCTGAAAAAGAAATCGTGCAACAAGCAACCAAAGCACTTCTAAGTAACATTGTTCGCACCTCACATTAGTAGTAGGTGGTGCAGCAATCGTTGTATCGCCACAGCATGTAAATCGCATCTTCTTGGGATGGTATGTTTCGCCATTCTCCCCACAGCAATGATGGTTCGCCTATCTCGTGCGCCTCGTTCCTTTCGGCTACGGGATACATCATGTTCATTTTGTATTGTGATTTTGGAATAGTTGGAAAAAGGGGAGCATCACACAGGGCATCATCACCAGTGGTTTTTCTCGCTAGTAGTCTTCGGTGTAGAGCTGCAACTGAGCGCGTTGCTAACAAGCTTGTTTTTGTGGCAATAGAACTTTTAGTCGATACAAAGCCAGAAAGCGGATAGATACCACCCCATGCCCCTGCGCACCAAAACAGCTCATCCATTGACTTACCAACAGCAGCAGCAGCCCCATCAGCAAGACATGACGCTAACGCGATAGGATTACCAAACAGCGCAGCTTCAGGATTAGAAAATGCCGCCAATTCAGCATCATTCCATGTTGGATCGAGTTCGCTAACATAAAGTAAATCCATAGACATGAACCCATCACCACAACGGTTAGCGACAACCATTTCAAGCATTAATAGCAAGGGGTAAGCAAAGTAGTGATAGTGCCAAAAAGCGTTCTGAGCGCCTTGACCACCCTCTTGCTCATTTTGTCCAGTAGATCCCCTCATGCGTCCATTAGTCATACCCATTTCAGCACCACCTAATGACATCATGCAGTCGGGTTCACGTACCAGCTCAATGAGCCTAGCCGGTTCATACATTGATTGTGTAAATCCTGGTACTGCTATCCCCAAGTCATCTTCACATGCACAGAATGCTTTTTTTGTAGCGTCACTAGGCGCACCATTTCCACTTGGGCTAAGGTTGACTCCTGCTAATCGGATTGGATACATGGCATTCCACGGAACGTCAGTAAACATAGACCCATCTAATACCCCACCATCACGACATTCACCGAGTTGTGCTACATCGTCTGCTAGTGTCATTTCACTAAACGTGATTGCTCCTAGAGCAACAGCTAACGCTACTTTCTTGAGCATGTAAAAAGTCTCAGTCTTCCATTTTGGTTTCACTGATAACAAAGACTTTTCTTTGATGATCAGCAGTTACGATGCTTGGTACGACTTGCAAATCAAACGCTGTGACTAGCTCTGGTTTTAGCTGATACACAGATGCATTGAGTTGTCTTTCTACCGACTTAACAGCATCCCATTTAAGGCTTCTATCAAAACGTGTTGCGATAAATTTGGTTCGTAGCGGTGATTCCGGTAATGACTGAACAAATTCCATTTGCTTACGGTCAGTTGGATCGAACACGACTAGTCGTTGAGTAAATGGGAGGGTATTCAGGCGATTAATTCTCTCTCCTGCGAACGCAATAACATCACCGTTCGGAGTGACAATATCTTCACGGACAACTACTTCCGGCACAAAGCTGCGTACTAGTGTTTCAGTAGCGTTCGGTAATGCAGTAAACGCTACGTTATCCCAAAACCTATCCTTTGCATCAGCAATCAACGCTTCCTTATCGAGCAACGCTGCACGTTCTTTTAGAACCTCAGTTAGATCTCTTTCAGATATCTTAACCATGCTCCCAAAATTTCCTAAATCACCTCGTTTTCCCTTTTCAAACTCAGTTTTTAGGTAGTTAGGGTTAACCAACCCAGCAGCAGAGAGAACAACCGAGTCCCCTTTGTACATAAGGATTTGAGGTGCATATTCAGCGTTAATATTTTGGAATGGTCGCGGATCTAGATTCACGTTAGGAACTTCAGGGAGGTCTTTAATAAGCCCAATAATTCGCTTACCAACATCGGTAATTGTCTTTTCTGTTGGCAAGATACCTCTTACAACAAAAGACACATCGTTGCGGTGAGACAACGATTTGAATAAGTGTTTAAGCTCACGTTTGCCCATAGCATCACTAACTAAAATCACATAGTGGATATCGGTTTGAGGCTCAACACCATCTTGATGTTCGGTTGCCACTTTAGTTGAAAAGGTTGCCGAGTGTATTGCTTCATTTTTGCGCAGCAATTTGTTCATGTACTCATCACCCAAAGCGTTCTGTCCTTGGGTTAATGCAGTTTGTTTGGACTGAACAATGCTATCAGGCATGCTCGAATATTCGGCACTGCTATCAGCGAATGCGGTGCCGGAAAACAAAATAAGGCTCAAGAGTGTTTGCTTAGCAACTACCATAACGGAATCGCCTCACCAACGATTTCATTGATATCTGCCGTTCCCCAATAGCGGGAGTCAAAACTACGCTCAGCCGGTGCAGTGAAAAACACTTCGTTATCTTTAAGGTGGTAGCTCTTATATAGAGCTTCCTGATCCACGCCAAGCTTATCTATCAATGGGTAGTCATCAGTAATGCGCTCATTATTAATGAAAACTCCTTTCGCATTCTGAATGACCTCATCACCTGGCAACCCTACTGCATATTTCGTTATAAGCATGTTGTCCTGATAGAACGGTGTCATACCCTTTGCTTTAAACGTATAGATTTTTCCATGCTCAATTTGACCGTAGTTTCTCTTTAGTAAATACACGGAAAACTCAGGGATACATCTCTCACTAGCGTCCTTGCCATCAACCACCAACAAATAGTGCTTAGTTAGTGTTGTAACTGCTAGGTGGAACGTAAAAATCATAGCAATTGCAACCCAAACCATTTTTATCGGGAAATTCAATGGATGAGCACGTTTAGTCTCTGTTCCTGTCATCACACCCTCACTACTCATTGACCACCCCATCATCTTCTACCAAGTGAAGCGTTGGTTTACTCTTACTCGGCATCTCAAGGACTTGTGCATCCATCATGGAAATAGTTTGAGTCACAGGCTCATCTAGAAATTCAGGGCGTTCTACAGGAAAGCGGATCATCTGCCTATCCTGTGCGACCTGCTTCATGGCTTGTGATAGTGGAACGTTATTTTTGGTGTACGATTCAATCGCTTGGTTATCTTGCGCTCGTGTTGAGTACATCATGATACGAACCGGATCTACAATAAGCCTTCCGATACCCATGCCAGCATTGGTATTGAAGAAAATTTCTGAGTAATGCCCAATTTCAGTAGTTACCTTCTTCAACAACTGATAACCAGCCGGTGGCAATGCCATCAAATCGTCTTTTTTAGCATTAGCAATGGTTGAATCTTTTTGCTTCAGGATAAAGGTGTTTGCAGCGTTCTCGGCAATCGCTTTACCTGATGATGATTTTTGCAAGTCCATAATTGACTGTGTAACGACAATGCCGCACCCACCATACTTACGGAAGCGTCGAAAACCTTTTTCAACGAATGCTTCAACAGCTTTCGAGTTACCAAGCAAGTCCCAAGCTTCGTCAATGATAACCAAACGTTTTACGTCACGGTTTTCTTTGAACTCGTGGTACATCGAGTGCGAGATTTGAACCATCAATAGGAAAAGAACTACCGCTTGAAGGCGAGGACGCTCACTCAAACCATCCAATTCGAGCACGTTGAAGTTCCCATTGAACTCTACGTTGTGTGGTTTATCGAAATACTTACCAAACTGCCCATCAGAACAAAACGCACTTAGCTGTTTGCCCATGTCACGAACACGAATATCCTCGTCTTCTAAGCATTTAGCGCGAATATCGTCAATCTTGGCTGACTGACGTTTCTCATTCCAAACCTGAGTTAAGATTCGCTCCATTTCGGAAGACTGTAGATCGGTCGGAGACTCTTTCGTGAATGCCATAGCAATCAAACAACCAGACAGCATTTCCAAAGAATCGAGAAATGCTTCAGGATCGGAGTCATCGATCATTGTGAAAGGGTTAAGGCTTAGGTCTGAGCCAGAGTCAAATGCAGTAAAACTCCCTCCAAGGCTACTTGAAAGTTTCTTGTAGGATTCACCTGCATCAATCGTCCAAACCTTATTACCTGTATTGAGGTAGGAGCGAATAATTTCGTTAGTTAGAAATGACTTACCAGCTCCCGACTCTGCAAAAATCACACAGTTAAAGTTGGTTTTTGAATCATAGAGGTCAATATTCATCAACTGCCCTGTTCGACTCACAAACTGTAACATTGGGGTTCCAGTACCTTTCCACTCAGCAAAGAGAGGAAGTATCGGTAGTGCATGGTTAGAAGCCATCGTGAAGTAGCGACGAGAGTGTGCTACAGCATGGTTACAAGCCCCGAACGGCATCAATTGGATGAATGACGGTACAGAGAATGAATCCTCTGACACCATCGTTACCCCTGATTGCTTCATGTAAGACTGTAAACCAGTGATACCGGCTTCAGCATCTTCTTCAGTTCGACCAAAGACAGCAGCCGAAAGCGTCACTTTGATCGCTTTACCCTTGTCCTGTAAAGATAATGAAAGTTCTTCTAAGTCAGCTTTCATATCCTTGATTTTCGGGGCAAAGTTAGTCAGTGAACTGAACGACTGTTTGATGTAATGACTTTTCTTAGTCTCTACTTGTCCTTTCTCTTTTGCATGGTCAGCGTAATGAATATTCACGGTGATCATGAAATTCTGGTTTACACAGCCTTGTCCATCGAATGGATCACCAAACCACTTAAATGCTTGACCGGTATAAGCTTTACGGGGAAAACGACGAACCGTGAGCATTTTCACAAATGTTGGGTTCTTTTTAGTACCAAGTACAACCCCATCCTGTGTTTTGAACACGCCAGTATTATATTGAACAAACTGTTCATTAAGCGTACTAAACTCATCAACAGGTAGTTGTTGCGTAGTTCGCCACTCAGCGTCTTCCTGCCAGTTCATGACCGTATTCATAATATTGACCAGCATTACGCTGTTCATTCGTCGTGGTGCAAGCTGCGCTTTAATCAAACGCTGTTCCATCGTTCTCTGAATGGACTGAATCTCCTGAATTTCTTCGGGATTCACATCCAATGACTCTACAGGCAGTTTGAATGTCACAAGAAGCTGGAAATTACGGACTTTCGTATTCTGAACAACCTCTGCCGAATCGCGTGTAGCTGACCATAGATAGCCTAACGCATTGTCATGAACCTCTCGATGCAAAACCTCTCGGCAAGAACTTCTCAGATAGTCAGAGCCTTTCAGGAACTCCCTAACATCAGGGCTAGCCCACAAAGAAAAGCTAAGCAAAGATTTAGTAGGGTACGGATCTTGAGATAGTAACAATTCGATTGTTGATAGCATTTGTGTGTCCCAACCACTAGTTGGCTGACAAACGAAGCTGAACGCCAGCATGTTGTCATCGCACAAAAACAGGTCAGTATCAGCATCAAACGCTAGAGGTCGAAATAAACGACTTGCTTCATTCTCATTAAACTTATAATCAAACATCGTTTATCTCCCTATTTAGTATTCTTTCGTAACCAGCCCAATAACTCGGTAGGCATTCCCACATGGAAAACGTCATTGGGGGCAATAAGCGTTGGTGACTCTTTGATATGTAGAAACTGTGTTAAGCCAAAGCTATTCATTACTTGCACTTCCCTACATTTGCGTTTGCCATAAGCAAACTGCTTATCAACAACCTTTTCTATTACTTGGTCAGTTGAAAGGGTTTGTGTCTCACATGCAAAAGAGAAGAACGGCTTAATGTTCGATTGGGACATTGCGGTAAATATGTAACGAATCTGGTAGTCAGCCGCATACTTGTTTAACAAGTACATTTCGTTGGCTGAATGCTCCAAAAATGGATCAAGAAAAACCGTCAGTACCTCCGATTTTTCTGGATTCACTCTTATGTCTACAACATCGGTTGTGTTTACATTAATGATTTGAATTGGGATCTTCTTTGCGGCGTCATGTAGCTGTGATTTGCTGTTAATCTCAGTGTTTTGCCACATATCATATAGCTGCCCTTTGATAACCCATCGAGGGTTATCGGTTAGTACTACGGACTCACTACCACCAAAGACAACAACAGATTTTGCATTGGGTAGTTTTTCGGCTTTACTCGCCTGAGTTAAGGATGCTTTTAGCTGTTCTTGAGCACCGTTGGTAGCTAAGGCAGGGGATGCAATCAAAGTTAAACAAAGAGTTGCAGGAATTAGTTTAGTGAATTTCATTACATCCCCCTAAATATTAAAGTACTGCTGAGAACATGCTGTTAATGATGTCTGGTGTGTAGTTCATACCTAGAGCAGCACCAACACCAACAGCAAATGCCATTAGACTTTGACGCATAATACCGATGACGATACCGACAATAACGAATGCGATAGACACACCTTTACCTAGAGAACCTTCTAGCCAATCAGTCATTTGATTCACCCATGAATCAAATGTTGTGTCCGTACCCGCAGATGCGAACGCACTGAATACCACTGCCAGAACAACTAATGACAAAGCGAACTTCATCTTCATCAAGTTATTTTCTGTAGCCGTAAAACTTACGTTGTTGTTAGTTGCGATCATTTTTTTCTCCGTGTGGTTTAAATGATTAGTTGTTATCAAAAGTTGTTTGTAGTTTTGCTTTCTCGGTTTTTGGTACTCGATATTCCTTCACACTTCGCTGTTCTGATTTGGAAGGGTTTACCAAGGACTTTGTCACCGGTGGAGCAATTCTCGTTTTTAAATTGGGATTGACAGTGCCAAGCTCCCAACTGCGTTGTTCGATATCGGTGTACACCATCGAAGACAAATGAAGGTCATCATTTGTATCGACAAAAGGTGCAACCCAAACACGTAAGACTTTCACATCTTTTCGCAGTACATCCCCATCGAAACTGAATGATTGAGGTACGTAATTAAATTTTGCCCCATAGGTGGAAATTTCCGAAATCCCTGAAGCAACTTTTTTATTTTTTTGTTTATTTTCAATATCTTTAAGCTCATCAAGTGTAATTTGTCTTGGTTCACCATCTTCGATATAAGTCAGAGTGTCATTCGTTACTAACGTGCCATCAGTCGCCTTATAGATAGTTCTAGATGAACCACAAAGAGCGTTTTCATCGCCAGCAGAACAATTAAATTCACTCTGACCAACTGCACAGCCACCCAATAACGCCGCAGATAGCAGCACACCAATAGCTTTAACTAAATTCATAACCCAGTCCCATTTGTCACAATCATGTCCACTACTCGACCCGCACCGACTTCAATAACCGGATGCATCGCATCGGCTAGTTCCATGTAGTAGTCAGCGAGTCTATTCATTGCGTCTGACGCACCTTTTGCCGCACCACCTTGTAATGCATCGGTACTAAAGACATCTTGATACTGTGTTTGCCCATTCGACGTTGTGGACAAAACAGGGACAGGGTTCACATCAAACATGCTGGATAAACCGGCAGCAAATCCTGCCATCATCGAGTTGGCAAGAATCTTTGAATTACGAGTAACTAACGTCCCTTTCAGACCATTTTTGCCATCTTCGCCAACAGCAAAGCTCCTGAAGTCAGCCTCGATAACTTCCCCATTAACTTTCACACAAGTAATTGACTCGCCACGCAACATGGCACGTTCTGAACTCAAGTCACCATAGCCAGCCATTAGAGCAAAGCATTCGTTTACCTCATCAAGCACAGCAAAGTTAGGTAAGATGGCTTCCTTCTTTATGCGAACCAAAACAGGAATAGGCTCATCGGCAGCTTTAGCACTAGTCGGAGCATCAAGACCTGTAATCAAAACGCCAGTGAGAATAGAACCTCTCGGCAAATAAATTTCAGGCTCGGAGTCATCTTTCTCAGGGGTAGTGTCCTCGACAATCGTAAATAGTCCTTCTGATCTAGTGTCTGTCTCAGCTACATGTCTAGGTGAAACCACTACATTGCGATCTCCCTGGTAACTTGATGACTCCCCGAAGCTCGGCTCCTGTCTACCACCATATGAAAATGAAGTACTCGATACCTTTCGCCTTTCAGGGTTCACTTGTAAATCTGGATGCTTGATCTCACCACTTCCCTGTTCTCTTACTGCATCAAGTTCATTGGAATAAGTTAATTGCTTATCTTTAAAAGCAGCTTGTTCTTGACGCAATTTTTCGAGTTGATCATTTAGCTGAGCTATTGTTCGTTGTGCGTTGCGAACATCATTGTTCAACCTCTTTGTGTCTTGAACCTTGTTTTCTAAGGATTCATTTTTCTTGTTGAGAATTTCCACTTCCTTTTCATAGTCATCCATCTTTCGTTTCTGCTGCACCAACTTATCGTTGATAGCTTCGATACCGAACTCTCTAGAATTGCGATCAGTGATGATGTTTTCTACTTCTGGTTTAGCTCTCGGTCTAGACCTCTCAGGTTCTAGGATGGTCATGATCGCTACCGCTGCAACAAAGACACCTACTACAGCTAGGACAACGTAGACACGACCTTGCTGTGATGGAGAGAAGTATTTGTTCATGAACTTGAGCTTCATTGTGAACCTCCCAATAGAGACTGGCGTTTTCGCTCGGCTTTAGCTGGAACTTTCACTCGATGATACATAACCAAAACTTCAGACTTTTGTTTTGGCATTAGCTGATACGTTGGATAAGCAACTACCGCTACGACACCTTCTTCATAACAGAGGTTTTCTTTGAACTTTACGGGACGCGACGACTTATTTACGACTGTACCAATCGACACAACATAATCACCACCAGAGACAAACTGACCATTATAAAAATCAAAGCTCAACTCTAACTGCTGACACTTCGGCAGATAGCTAGCGTTTACATTTTCAACTTGATAACCGGCAGGTAGATTTCCGGTAGCAATACCAGACATGATCGACACAATGGATTCAGTGCGAGGCGACGAACGCTCAAACCTTCGAGCAATCTCAGATCCTCCTTTGATTCCACCTTTCAACACAACTTCTTGTGGTGGCACAGGCATTGGCTTAAACACAACATCAATCGCTGCTGACTGATCACCCGATTCAGTTATAAATCCCCCGATATTGGTGTTGAGCTTCGTTGCCAAGTACACGACATTTCCTCGAACGCTATGCGTTATTCCTTCACTCTTATCAATCTTCAGCGAAGGTTTCTTAAATGGTGTGACTATACGGTTAGGATGACGATTCGAAATAACATACAAACCTTGCTCTTTATTTTCTGAGCTTGTCGCTTGCTGCGCCGCTGTACTGTTCGAATTGAACTTAGCCATATCCGTTGCACTTGCCAGAGATGATGCTCCACAAACTGCCAAGAGTAAGGACACTTTTTTAATCGGGGTCATCATTTATCTGCCTCCAACTTCTTACGGTTTTTTTGCTTCCATTCACTGTCATGTGGAACGTCGTCGTACACATCTATGTAATCAAAAGTAGGTGTGTAATTCTGGACATCGAAAATGAACTCATAGGTACGAACATACTTATCCGCCTTTCCTGTCATCCCCTGCATTGAACCTTTACCGGTAACAAAGGTTTTACCGTCCTCAACAAACGCACGTTCCGCTGAAAACTTCATGGTCACTTCTTCTTCAACTAGGCTAGCTATTTGGTAAGCGATAAGGTCATTAACCTTGTGATAGATTTCAGGAGAAGCGAAAGGTGCCACGGCTGACTCTACGTATGAAGCTGAAGCCGGTGTAATGTTTCCTAACATTCCTGCCAAGTAGAAACCTAAGCGTCGATGATTCGCTTCATTCATTGAACTAGACGAAATCTCTGACTCCTGACACGACTCATTTAAGTTGTTTATAACAACGGTATCTTTCTGGAAGTTCCCCCAAAGTGACACGCCGAGCATGACTACTAACCCCGCATTGGCGTAGCTTATTGCCGCACTCTGACCTCTCATTTCAGAAAAGCTTTTTTTCAAATTTTGGAAATTCATGGTTTATCCCTAAGTCGTTTGCTACGAATGCCACTCATCTACTAACGGAGGCTGCATAGAACTACGCTGTTCTACCTTCTCAAATGCAAACCCCATTTCACGGAAACGATGAATGAAGTAGCCCCTCGGCTTACCATCTCGAATCCTGATATAAGTGACCTTGGCAAAATAACCTGCCAGCAGCCCAAGCATGGGAGAGTTAATAATGATGCCCACGACTAGCCCAATAGCTACTGTTGCAATTTCATCGTACTGCCAGATTAGAAAATGGACGGGTTCATCAACTAGATCCGGCATTGAGATAGGTTTTTCATCCGACATTTAAACGCCTCGTATTTATTGCCTTTCTCATATGTTAATGATGCTTTTAAATTTCCAAAATCGACGGAGAAAGAAAGACTTCACAGTGGGCGCAATTATCTAAGGGGTAAAAAAAAGCGACAACTTAACAAAGTTAAGCTATCGCTCTATCTAAATGAATTGATTGTACGTTTTATGTATTTGGTAGATTTTAAGGTTTGGTTAAAAGAGCATAAAGGCATGAACAACTTTTTCTATGAGTGTTCATCGAAAAGGTCTAAGTCATATGCGATTTGTATAAACAAGTCCGACAAAGTGTAATCACCTTTTTCATGCTTCCAGCTAGGATCACTTAAAGTATCTATGCCTTGTGATATTCCATCTGAGATATCAGAGAAAGAGTCGCTTGCTAGCTCAAAAACCGCCTTCAGTTCCTGTCTTGAAGGAGTATATTCCAGATTGTGTGCTAACTTATTTCTCATCTTATTGATTGCATTCATTGTGGTTTGCTGTGGTTTCGTAAATATACCTACTTCGAAACACAGCCCAACAAGACCAGAGAACTTTAGCTTATCTGCGTAATTACCTAACCCTTGGTCATACTTAGCTACTGCTTTTTTCATTAATGACTCAAGCACCAAATGACCGACAACAAAGCCTGAAAGAAAGTCCGAATTTTCAATCGTATGAAATAAATAGTCATCTAACTTCAACGAACTTTCCTCTATTCAGTATCAACAACCGAAATTGGAATGCCATTGATAACATCTCCAACTTTCCACCCCGTTTTATCTAGGATTTCTTGCAGTGTACCTTCTGGAACTTCAAACCAATAACAATAAGTCATTTCGTCATGACTACCGGTATCTGCATTAAGTTCAACGTCCATTTCATCCCATTCTTCATCAGTAATCCCCAGATGTTGAGAAAGACGACTTTCTGGTTTTTTTACAAGCGATTCTTTAAAAAATCCTGTAGTACGCTCTTCTCGAACCGTTTCGTTGCAATAAGGACAATCAATAGGCTCACGACAAGCCCCACAAATCCCACCGCCTCCAACTTCGGTTACTGTAAAAAGAGCACCACAGAAAGGACATTTTTCTGCCATGAATTAACCCCACCTAATAGTTAGCTGCCAATTCTTTCACTACCTGAGTTTGACTCGCTATCTCTTTCTTAACGCTTGAAACGCTCTCTAATAAAGCCTGAGCCCTTGCGTCCCTACCCTGCTCTATACGCTCATCGTTACCTAAATAGTTTGCAGAATGCTCAAGAGCTTTGTCATATTCACGCTCACGCTCCTGCAACTCATTAATTAGCTCTGTCAACCTTTGATTGGCTTCATTAAGCTTAATAGCCTTATTACTCATGTCGCTGAACAACAAAGATTGAAACTTTTCTGTTACGCGGGGCAGATTGCTACGTGACACTATAGCAAAGAACTGACAATAAAGATCAAAACTCAATTTCACTCAATAGGCCAACTCAAAGCAAGAAGTAACAATAAAGTTCGAAACTTTTCGACGCTTTTTGTCATAGTTTGTCTTTTGCTGTAGCAAGCTTTTGCCCCTTTCCTGCTTAGAGTCGTTACTCTTTATCAAACAAAAATGAATATATTGACCAACAATTTCTAATGTTGGATGCTTATGCAAAGTCAGTTTCATTGTAATGTCAAACGTTGTATAAGAGTCAGAATCTAAGCTGTAGGATTAAACATGCCATCAATAGCTGATTTCATTCTCTCGATTTCATCAAGTAGAAAGTTTGATTTATATGAATTTCTCATCTCATCAATTACTACTGGTATTACATTTTTATTTGCATTACTAAATAGATCATTACCTTCTGAAGCTTTTGCTAACGAATGTCGAGCCATCATAAATAGTGATTGGATATGAGATTCGTGGACACGAGGCAAAACTAGATAGCATATCCTTTCACACTCATCTTTTGTTAAGTCTCTTTTCATTATCATTGCACCATGAGCCATGATGTAGGCTAGCGTATTGTGATTAATCGCGAAAGCCGAATCTAATTTTTCAATAATTTCTAGTTGTGATTTAAGATCGTTCTTTAGTATAGATGCTGATGTATCTATAGTAGGGTCAGAAGAATTAATTTTTTTCTTGTTAATTATATCTTGATTAAGATAGCTTGAAATTCTTTTATCCTGAATCTTACTTGAATTCCTTCCCAGTTTTTCGAATAGCCAACTTATCATATACTAACCTCTTTATCAGTTTATAAAAATATCATTTTAAGCATCACTTAAGGAAAAGCAAAATCAGGCTTTGTTCCTCTCTACGTCTTTTTCTTGCTTGTCCTTGAATTCACAAGTATGACTACAGTAACCATTTCTTGTACCTCTAGGGGGCTTTGTTGCTTAATTCGATGAGAAGACATGGTAGCCCCATGTTGTTCAGTTCTTAAACAACATACTGAGTTTCAGGCATACCTAGCCCTGTAAGCTTGTTCAGCGCTTTGATCATAGCGTAAGTCTCACCAACTTGAGCGTTGTAGTCCCTCAGGCTTAATTTCCCACCTAACAACTGTTTTACCCGATACATTGCTGTCTCTGAGAGCGAGCGCTTATGATAACCATACCGCTTTTTCCATTTCTTGTTAGAGCCGTAGAGCTTCTGGCAACCCACTGCTAAGTTGCGAGGATGTCCTCGTTCCCAGAAGGCTGCCCCTTCTCGTGGCGGAATGAGCGGAACAGCTCGCTTGAGCCGTATGGCATCATGGCAATTCCTTGTGTCATAAGCACCATCGCCTGATATCTCAATGATTTTACGGCGTGTCTGCTTAAGCAAGTTGGGAAGTACTTCGGCATCGGTTACGTTAGATAAGCTCAGCTCTGCTGCGACTATTTCGTGGGTGCTAGTATCTACTGCGATATGCAGCTTACGCCAAACCCTACGCTTCCCGTCAGTACCATGCTTCTTGACCTTCCATTCGCCTTCGCCATAAACCTTGAGGCCAGTGGCATCAATGGCTAGGTGTTGTATCGCACCTCTGGTTTTAGTTTTAAATGAAACCTCAACTTCCTTAGCTCGACGGCTTATACAGGTGTAGTGGGGACAAACTAGCGGGATGTTAGCCAGCTTAAATACCGAGTCTAGAAATCCTTGCAGTGCTCTCAACGGCATAGAGAATATGCGTTTCACCATCAGTGCAGTAGTAATGGCTAAGTCGCTGAATTGGCGAGGTCTGCCGCGCTTGCCTTGTTTGTTTTGCTTCCACTCGGCTATCGCTTCCTCATCAATCCAAAAGGTCAGAGAACCACGGTTTATTAAGGCTTTGTTGTACTGCGTCCAGTTAGTTGTTTTGTAACGAGGTTTAGGCATGAGGCTACGACGATTAATGGGTGTAGCCGATCAGATCGTAGCTTCTTGATTTAGTTCCATCGATTTAAGCAACATATATGGACGCACCTCAGGATGCAATGACTGATTCAATGATACGGTCGCTAACATATATCCGACGTCTTTCTAGGTCTACTATGTGACCTGCGCCATGATGTAATCCGCTCCTCACTGTCTTTTCAAAGCCTCGGTTTCAATAACCTCGTTGCGTTATCAGAGTGTAGTAAGGATGGTTCACCGTTTATTCATCAGCTATTGCAAACTCAGTGGCTTCTTGAGGATATCTCCTTAGAACTTAGTATTTTTAGTCAAACAGGCTTAAATGCCTGATTAATATCGTATTCACTATTTTTCGCCAAGATGTGCCATGCTACCCGACCGAGCTTGTTTGCAAGAGCGACAATCGCTTTTGCTTTTCCTCGGCGTGCAATGAGTCCTCTCAACCATGCTCCCATAGCATCCGCTTTGTTAGCTCCGCACCGAACCACTGCGCGAGCACCGTGAATAAGTAATGCTCTCAATTCACGATTGCCATACTTCGATAGAGAGCCAAGACTACTTTTTCCGCCTGTACTATTTTGTTTTGGAACTAGGCCACACCATGCTGAGAACTGGCGACCATTTTGGAATTGGTTTCCAACACCTACCTCACTAATCAGTGCCGCTGTCAAAATCGGGCCAAACCCAGGAATATTCCGAATAGCCTCATATTTTGGATTTTGCTGACTCAACATGGTGACACTTTGGGTCATTTCATCTATCTCTTCGCTAAGACTGACAAAGTCACAGTATAAAGTTTGCAGTAAGTTCCTCATTACTGGGGAAAGGGCATTCTCTGCGTCTTCAAGAGCTAGCGGTAAATGACTTCGTAAAGCTTTAATAGAGAGAGGAAATACTACCCCGTATTCAGCAGCCAATCCTCTGATCTGGTTCGCCAAGGCAGTTCTGTTTTCTACCAAACGTTTACGGACACTGCGTATCGCTTTAAGGTCTTGTTGTTCAACAGACTTAACAGGAACGAAGTGAAGATTAGGTCTAGAATAGGCTTCGCAAATGGCTCTTGCATCATTAGCATCGTTCTTTTGCCGCCCAACAAATGGTTTTACATGCTGAGCTGGAATAAGAGCCACTGTATATCCTAGCTCTTGAAATATTCTGCCCCAATGATGAGAAGTTGCACATGACTCCATTGCTAGAGCAGTTTGCTCAGGTAGTTGGCGGACAGTATCTAGAAGCTTATCTCGCTTTACCTTTTTGTTTGATAAAATTTGTCCATTTGTACCCAGAACACACACTTGGAAGAGATTTTTCGCTATATCAATACCGACAACTTTAATAGACATACTTGTTACTCCTGCTCTTAATGGTTGTACTATTAGTTTGGTACAACGACGCTAGAAGGGAGGTGCGTCCATCACATCAAAGCCGTGCTTATCCTGTAAGCACTGCTCCTTATAAAGTTTCAATCTTTAATGTAAAAGTGGCGAACTTTATCGTCAGAGTTTCGATCTTTGTTGTCCACCGACAACTCATGTATTTTTGCCTCTGAATAGATTAAACACACACGCTAACAGCAATAAGGAAAGAAATCAGTGATCAGGATATTGGTGTTGTTAGCTTTATGGGAAAGCGAAAAAGTAGATTTAGATATAGAAAGCCCGCCAATAATAGACGGGCTTCTATTGTTTCTCTGCCTATTCGGCAGTAGTTGGAACATGTGATCGTGTTTTACTATTGTCAGCTACCTATTCGGCAGTGGTTTAGCCGCCTATTCGGCGGAGGTTCTGACAGATCACATAATGTGACTCCTAGCGCTGCAAGCAACTAAGCCATGAAGCCACACGCCGCCTATTCGGCGGAATTGCACATTGTAAGAGTATGCCCCTCATGTGTGGAGTGAGTAGAGCTAGTCACTTCATTTCCACGCCATCTACACTTCGAAAAGCGGTACTCTACAGATCAAGAATAGACTAAGAGTTGAATATTGAATAAAGCATAGGGAAAACAGGGGATCGGAGGCATCAAACTTACACTCTCCGACCCCTTAATTAACTACTGCTACACTCGCTTGATTGTGTTCGCTACAATTGTCATGACCGACATTGAGTAGACAGCGCAAGCTATCGGTACAAAATAAACTGGAAGTGCCAGGGGAACTGTAATGTAGAACAGTGCAACCAGCGGTAATGAGTACAGAACTCGCCTACTAATGCCATGCCTCATTGGTGATGAGTATTCAAAGCCATGCTTCTTAATCTCTCGTATCCAATATCCACTCATCATTGATGCAACGGTAAAGACAATCATTGCCGCGATCCAGATTTTCAACCCCCACAGTCTGAGTAGAACGAAATCCAAGTTGAGCGCCAAGCCCCAAATAGCCTGATCTACACTTTTCCAAAATCCAGTATTGAAGAACAGCCTGTCATTGATATCTTGTCCTTTCAAATACTCGACTGGCAGCAGCACTTCTCGGCACCATTGTATAAAGCCCGAATCCACTAGTAGCGAGTCCGACAGATATGACACAGATTCATAAATTTCAATTGCCTCATCAGTACCGACAAAAAGAGACATATTTTCCAACTCTTGCTGCATACTGGACTCAACAACAGAAGGTAAAAAGAGTGTCGCAATTAATAATATCGGCATTACCAGAGTAAAAATTAGCGTAATAATAAGCCCTGTATCTTTCTTGTCCTTTGCCATATTACTTCCTTGGTTTCGCTAGAATAGGTACACGACCTTTTTTGAGGTTCCCCCCAACAAACGAGGCAACATACTCCAAGTTAGGGAGCTGTCCCATTAGTTGCATTGGAAACATGTCAGCTTCTTCTTCCATTAAACGCTCACCAATGTTCGCTCCTAACCCATCCAACTCATCGTTGGAAGCATTAAAGCCCTGTGTTCGCATCACATATCGAACTCTTGTTTTTGGAACCTGTGCTAAGACTCGCTCTTGAGTAGGAACGTCAGCACATCGAAAGCTTATGAAATTATTCGTTGATGCAATTATTTGATCAGCCTTTGCCTTACTACCCAATTCAGCTTCAAAATCAGAGACAGTCTGTGTCGCTATCCATAAACGGAACCTTGCGCCACGAGCTTTGTTGACCATTTGTATTAACGGTTCACACAGCATTTCACTCGCTTCATCTACAAATAGATTAATGACTTTGTCATCTTCATCACCGTAGTTGTAGCGATCCGAAGCTACAGCAGCCGCATCAGCAAGAATCATTTTCCCTATTGCGCTCGAAACCAATCTATCCGAAAGTGAATCCGTACCAATGATCAGCACCTTGTTGTCAGCGATGATATTTTTCATGTCGAATACTCCGCGAGAATCATCTAGGTTGGTTGGAGATAGCATTTCTGCCAGCTCACCATTAGTGACTTTAGAAAGGTTAGCCAACAGGTTGCCCGTTGATTGCTCCAACGTTCTTCGCTTGTCGATGTACATACTCGCCATTGATTCAATGGTTGCATTTGTGAACTTGGAAGCAACTCTGTTTCGGTAGTAATCAACACAAAGTAACGCTCTCACTTCTTCGTTCGTTGACGATTCCAATTTCGAGTAAAGCTTATCTTTCCAATCGACTCGATTAGCTTCACACCACGCAACTACCGCCTTTTCAATAAGTAAGCCAAAGTGTTCGTAGTAGTAACGAATTGCCGTGAGCGTAACTTGTTCGTTAATTAAGTGCATGGCGTCGATCAAATACTGCAATACGGTGTTGGCAATATCTCGATAGAATGAGTCTCCATCTTCCGGTATAAGTGCTGTTACCCTTGCAGCCAACTCAGAAGAACGAGAAAAATTCTTTAGAGGGTTAAGCCTAATTGTGTCTCTTGGATAGGCAGGATGCCACATGAGGTATCTATCAGGCTCCCCCATCGCTGCACATGTTCGTTCAGCAATAGCTCTAATGTCCTTATCACCCTTCGGATCTAGAAAAATACAGCATTCTTTCCTCAAGATAAGCTGAGTAAGGACAAGATCGAAGAAGCGGGTTTTACCAGAGCCAGAAGCTCCCGTGATAAGAGTGTGTAAATCAGCCCACTTGAACATAAATCGGATATCTTCTTCTTTTTCCAAGATACCATGTATATATCCACTTCCTTCCGTGACATTTTGCTTACCAATGATGTCATCCATTTCACGTTTGGTAATGTCGTAGATTAATTGAGCCTCGTTGTAACCTACAGAAGATCCCCACCCCAGGAATAAGCTATTTTTTACTGTTTCGTTGGACACGCTCGATCACCTCTCCATCTATACCAAACATCTTCAGTGTTTTAGTGCTACTTGGATCTATAAACTCCAATGGATACCCTTTTAGTCTTTTCTTTCTAATATGAATTTCGAAAGCTTTATGACCGGTGACAACACCAATGACAATACAAGCAAGTGCCGCATACCAATACGTTTGCTTGGGTACTTCAAAAACATAAGGCAGACAAAATAGAACCATTGCGGCAATCAGCCACGTAGCGATCAAGTAAGCTTCGTAGTTCGTTCTGTAAGGGAAGTTGTATTTGGTCGGGTTCGTACTATCAGTCATTGATTACAATCTCCGGTGAATCAAACAGATCAAGCATCGAGACATTTTTAAGCTCTAACTCTGCTTTCATGACAATATCCATCACTGCGTCATTTGGAACTTGAATACGCTGTTCTTGAACTTCATAGTCGTAGTGCTTGGCAATGAATTGGGCTATTGGAGTAGTAAAACTAACGATAGATGGACTCTCGTTAGTGGATAGTTCAGGTTGTTCGTTTAACTCGGAGTGTTCAGTTGACACATTATCGGTCGCTTCATCCGGTGTATTACTTGAACTATCTGCATCTACAAATTCAGATTCGTGTTGTTTGGTATAACTCGGAACTTCAATTTCCTTTGGTGCATCATGCTTCTGTTTCGATACCGGTGCTGACGGTTTTCTTTCAACAGCCTTTAGAGTGAGAGATTTACTAATATTTTTGAGCACACGCCCCAATGTTTCTTTACTGGTTTCATGCGTCTTTTGTTTATGCATATTGCCACTAACAGTGTAATCAGTTGGCTCATCAAATATTTCTTCAATAATCTCGCTATCCGGTACAACTTGCTCTTTTGGTTGTGGCTCATCAACCTTTTCTTGTACAGGCTTCGCTACTTTCGGGCGCTTTGAGTGTTCCTTGAGTGAGTAGAGCTTTTCCGGCTCAAGAACTAAACGTTGGACATTACGAAACTTCAGACCCTTAACCTTCACCGGTTTCTTAGCATCACCGAGTATTTCAGGGTAGATGTCAAAATACAGTTCATCACCATTACTCGTAACTTGTCCTTCTTCAACCATGATTCGGGCTAGAACTTCAGGGACGGACGGAATGTTATACCCTGCATTTACCATTTCTTCGACCAATTCAGGGACAGCGTTATTCCAAATTACATACAATTGTTCTTCAACAAACCACAGGTACGCCGACTTCTCATTTACCTTCCATTTTCCAATGAGGATGTAATGACGAATCAGGTCGCAAAGTAATTCTGAAAGCGGGACTCGCTTGATCTCTTTTGTAATGTGAGAGTTGCGAGAGAACATATCAGCTTTCGTGGAGGCGCTATCCGCTTCGGCAATAATTTGCGGCATCGGATGAGACATGTTTGTTTTGCCGACACTTGCCAACATCATTGAGTGAATATGCTTACCGTCATAGCACTTCTCTAACCATGACCACGTTTTGGCAGGAATCAAACGCTCCATCATCACCAATGAAGCATTTTGATGCTTCATATGCCTATCGCGGTTCCATGTAATGAAGTACCGTTCTATCTGATGTTCAGCAGCCCAAGCATGGATCGTCGTACCGCTTTGAGCATCCCAAATAACTCGTTCTGAAGTTTTCGCATTACCATCGTGAACTTGTACATCTGCTAGTATCTTACCGGCATCATGCAAAAGCCCCGCAAGTATTGTCCCTGTGCGCCACTGGATATTACTTTGCTGTGTTTCAGTCAAACTACCAACGGTAACTGGAAAATGTGTCATCTGCGCAGCTCTCATAGAACGGTGCGCAACGTCTAGTGAATGCGAGACTAAACCGCCGCCAGTGGCGTGATGTTTGTACTCCGAAGCGGGAAGTAAGTCTGCATAACGAATGAAGCTTTCAAATACCGGATAGATATATTCGTTAAAGACTTCTTTACTAACGCCGATTTCGTTTCTGATCGCGTTAATTTGCCCCTGCATACGCTCAAGTAACACATGAGGCTGAACCACCGGAATGCCTATTGGATTTGGAGGATATCCTATGGCATCGTCATCGAGGTTACTTAAACCATACATCTCGCGCTTTGAGTCTACAAATGCTTGCTTATCAGCTTGCCAAACTAGCTTCTTGAACCAACGTTTAAGCATGTTTTCATACACTCCAAAAGCAAGGCGAGATACCACCTATTTTTCTTAGAACAACCATATTTTCATAGACCTCTAAACTTTGGAAATCACTTCTAAATGGTACATTGGCGGTATAAGTTTCCTAAATCCAAGAGAGTGATATGCGTACTGCAACAACGACTTATCCATTTTCTGCTAGTCAATTCGTAACTTGGGGTACGCACCGTTCTATCTCACCACGAATTAAGGGCATTATTGAGCATTACGCTCACCATATTGCCGTAAGCAAATATCAACTTCAGTCAGTTCCACAACCACAAAACGTAGATTCTTGGCTAACCAATGAAAACATGCCCTCTGTTGTGCGCTTGGCTACCTTGGCAAAGTCAGAAGAAAACATTGCGTGCTTGTTCAGAGACTTAAATCTATATGGACGCATAGACCAGATGTATCAGTACGATGGAACGTACTTTCTCGTAGATACCAAGTCCCATGCATCCCCAACATTTTCAGATCAATTGCAGTTAAGCTTTTATTCTTTCATTCTGTCCCGATTGGGGTACAGAATGGCTCCTGCTGCGTTTGTTCGCTCATGCTATGGAAATCAGGTTCACTATGAAGCAGTTGACATTATTCCTCATGATGCAATGTCAGAGATTATCGGAGAGGTGGAGTAGGGAAGTCACCTTAACAAAGTTAAGATAAAGAAAGGGCAAGCCAATTTCAGCTTGCCCTTATTGTTTTTACCAGTACGTCTAGCCAGTAATGTTGAGTATAATTGATGCATAGTGTTTGAGTGTCGGTTCAAAGAAGGCAACCCCAATTAAACCAGTCATCGCATAGACACTTAGAAACTTAGTGATTCTTTCTTGCATCGGCTTATTGCTCCCGTAGTGTTGTTTGATGTGAACTTCCTATTTGGTCAAGCATAGAAAGAAAGTCAGCCCAACTCATGCTCTCAATTTTGACTGGCTTTCCGGTTTGAAAAGCTGTTATTATTTTCTCAGCCATTATTACTAATCCCATTAATAGTTCTGGCTCGATGGTTTAACCATCCGGCTCTTGAAGTTCGCACCTTCAAGAGCCTTTTCATTTCAATTGTTACCGACTAATCAAAATGCGGTTATCTCCCACCTGAACCCATTTAAAATGATTCCCATCGACAATCAATTTTGCTTTTGGAAATCGCCCCATAACATTTTCAAGTGCAAGCTCAAGGTCACACTCATCTGTAAATCGTTCTACTTGCTGCTCCAAGCCTGAGTTTTTGTATAACGTTGCTCTCATAGTGTTCGCATTGATTTGGTTGCTAACTATATCCAGACTATCATTAACGTTTTAGTTCCAAAGAAAAAGGCATAGGATGGAGTGGTTTTTCTACTTTATTTTTTTCGGAGCCATACCCGCTTTCGCTTCCGTTTGCTACCTGCTACCTAAAGCGTCATGGACAACCCGAATCAAAGTAGTTGCGAGTCGGGGATTGTTGAAATTTCCATTTGGCTTAATCTTTGGCTTCCTTGCCATACTGCTCATAGAAATATTCAGAGTGGGTGTTATTACGAATGCAATTCATTGGGTGCTACTTTCACTCTCAATATATCTGCTATTAGCTTGGCTCTACCTATTCCTTTATAAACTGATGCTGAACAGAGTATTTAAACAAGCGATTACTTGGTCAGCGATTATCAATAGCATAATGTTGGAGGTAGGGATTATTGTCGCGTTTGTTGTTACGGGATTTGGTCTTTCACTTGCTCTAAGCTAATCACCTATCCGTCAACACTATTGCTGTGACAACCCCCATTGTTTTGCTGTGACAACCCCCATTGTTTTACTTAAAATAATCGCCCAACCCCTTGTTATATATAGCCTCAAGTATCACTGTGATGAAAGGTTGTTTTTACTCATCACCAGATAAAACACGTTTGATGTATGCATCAATCTTGTTCATCTTTTCAGAACCAATGCGAGAGAACTCGAATTTCACCATGTTTCTATCAGCACTGCGACTTACTTTTGCGTAAGCGTTTTTGTCCTCAAACTCAGCCAGCTTATTTGTCTCCCATGTAGCTTTTTTAGGCTTACCGGTAGTATTTTCTACGACGAACGATTCTAGTAGATCTAAGGTTTCCCTTTGGCTTTCAGAAACGTCATAGCTTAAATCAGTCAGGTTCTTTTTGAACTCTGCCATTGATTTGTCAATTTCTTTACCCGCTTTAATTAGTGCTCTTTGGTATTTAGCAAGCTTGCTGTAGAAACTATTTGGTATACCCTCAAAATCCACAAATACTTTGCGCATTGAAAGCTCAACATTATTCGCTTCGAGTCGCTTACGTAGTGACTCCCTACCGATTGAAAGTGCTGCTGCTAAGTCTTCAACCTTAGTATTTTCAACATCAATACCTTTACGTTCCGCTATGGTCAAAAGATACCTTGCATGTTCAGGGTAAGACCAACGCTTAACCTCTTGGCTATCATTGATGATACCAAGCATTTGATCGTCCCTAACATCTTCCTGTAACTCCCACAGTGGTAAATCAACACCACCATTGATACACGAAAAACGACGACGACTTGCATCTAGAAGCAATAGCTTGCCAGTGGTAGGGCATCTAACAGCAACACCCTCCTGGTTAACGCCGTTCTCACAGATAGACGGAAAAATGTCTCTGACAGCGTCTAACGTAAGTGCTTCCTGGTTACGTGGGTTGAGAGGGTGAATATCTGTTTTGGACTCAACTTCAGATGCAGGGATGACAACACGCTTAGCCGTTACCGCCCCATTTAAATATGTTCGAGTCTGAGAGCTGGTTAGGCTACTAGTGCGTGACTTGGCGCTGCCAGTCAACAAGCTCTTGCCTTTTTTCATCATTGATTTACCTACTTATTGTTCTTACTTGTTAACGCTTTCAAATCAGAGATAAACGTATTGTATACCTCGTTCACAGAATTGATTGCATCATAGTATTGAATATCAGTACATGTACTTTCAGAACGAATGATGTCATAGATAGTACGATTCTTGTCAGCAGCTTCATGGAAGAACGGGCTATGCTTAATCGCCTTTGTGATCATATCGCTTCCCACCGTTCTTAGAAGTCGGTCATAAGTCTTACGCTCTTGCTTATTCGCCTCATTGTAGTTTACCGGCAAGATTTTGAACCACTTCACGTTGTCACCTTGAGATGGCAAATCCTCTAATTGCTCAGACATAGTTAGAAGGTAAGACATTGTACTAACGTAGTCGTAAGTTCTTGGCGTTACAGGAGACAGGATCATATCGGCAGCTTCAATAGCTGACCAAGTAATAGGGCTATTTTGAGGTGGTAGGTCTAAATAAATGATGTCGTATTGTGATTTCAGAATTGGCACAACTTTGTTGGCAAACGCTGTTAGCAATTCAACACGCTTTTCTTTGTCCAGTGACCAGTAAAGTTTTGTAAACTGCTCGTCTGTTGGGAAAGCTGTCATGACATCGAGGTTTGGTAAATGTGTCGAGAATGGTGCCGCTAGAACCACATCCTCAAAGCTATGTCCTGCTTCTTGGAATTCAGTTGCTTCATTTACAAACTCTTGAGAATCAAACTCTTTAAATAGTGAGCGAAGCAAGTCAGATAGTGTGATGAAAACTTCCTCACTCTCATCCTCTACGTTAATGATACCTCGCGCACTGCCTTGAGGATCGAGGTCAATAATAAGAACACGAGCATTCAGATTAAGGTCTAGCGCCGTTTTAACAGCAAGTGATGTGTTCGTCGTGGTTTTACCCGTACCACCTTTGTAGTTGCTGACTAACACAACTGTTGAATCATGATTATCAGAGAACTTTTCAAAGCCAAAGTGGTTCATTACGGCATGCACTTGCTCTAGTGTAAACATGTGGCTTCTATTGTAGAAGTAGGGTTCATCAATAACACCTTCTTCAATCAACTGTGCAATTCGTTTGTTATACGTGTTTTTCGATAAACCAAGAATATCGACACCTAGAGTAGTTTTGTTGACAGCATGGTTATGGACTAGGCGCGTTACACCATTTTCCAAAAGGTCATCTTTAAAACGAATCGCTGACTGTTCTAACAGTTCTTCTTTAAGCGATACGTTTTCATGAAACATTCTGGTTCCCAGGTCGGTAGCTTTTTCTTTGAAGTTCATTCGTTATTAATCCTGTTGAGTATGTCCTTTAAGTTAAAACCAGACTACATGCAAATTGAACCTTTAACAAGTTCATTTTGCATTTTTTGGTTCATTTTCCTACAAGAATCAAAAACAATATGTAATAAGCTATTTTCTTATTGAATAAAAATTATGAGTTTAGGAAAGATCTAATGGGGTGATACTTTGAAACTATAAGGTTATGAATTAAACAGAGGATTTGACCGGCATGAACATTATTTATCCTAAGAACGCACCCGACAAACTGAGAAAGAAGACAGAGAAAGCACTAAGAATGCTTAGCGAAGGAGCAGTAAGGTTTCGTGTATCAAGTCGGTACGGCTATAAAACTCTGAGCTTGGGCAAGTACGAAAGGTTGGTAAAGACCGGTGAAAGCATACATATCTTCAGCCAGCATAGTGACTATGAAAAGTTTATCAACCAAGCAAGGTAGGGGAGCCTTGCTTGGTTTGGCTAAGTTATTTCTTTAAGAACATTTGTTCAAACAGGTTGTCTACCTCACGGCGTTTTTCAGCTAGCTTCAGTTCTTCTTCATTAGGTTCATCTGGAATCCTATTGCTCTCAACAAGTTTATTTATTTCATCTTCCAGAACTTCAGCATGTCCTTCATTGCCAAGTCGTAAAAACAAACTATGAATCTCACGCAGTGTTGGTAAAACATCACCACCTTCAGATTCAATATCTTGCTTCTGTTTCATCAAAGAAGATATTTTGCTGTAACAAGCTTCAGCTTCCTTAATGCTGAGTTGGTTCTTCCACTTGACCAAAAATCGAATTTTACAACCGCCATCACTGGTTGGCTCAACCTCATACCCTTGTAGTCCGTCCTTAGTGATGATTTCTAACTTATCTTTAGCGATTGGATTCGTAGCAATATCCGCAAGTGCAGGGGCAATAATCCGACTAATAAAGGCACTATGCCTCATGTATGTTTTCTTGAGCACTTTGCCCTTGTCGGTTTTAACACCAAATAGTACCTGAAGCTTATCCACCGAAATGAAATACATTTCAGTCTGATTGGAACGGTAACGGCACAAAAACTCAAAAACTCTTTTGGTGTTAGGGTTTGTAAGCTTCTTAAATATCTTGTTATCAATTTTGGCGTGACCGTTTTTGTGAGAGTTGATGATGTATAGCTGTCTAAGTTCGCCGTTAGGTTTAATTGTAAGCGTTCCATCAGCATAAGTGACTTTAGCTAAAAGCGGATAGTACGCGAACGAACCCTTGTCATCTTCAATCCCTATTTGTTTCTCGCCAAGAGACTTCGCGGGGTTCTTCAGGGCAGTAGCCAGGTACTTAACATCAATATCAAACCATTGAGTTAACTGACTCGTGTTGAACCTGTATTCAGGAACAAAATGTTGGTCGTTATTCTTGTTCCAGTCACTTTCTTTCATATGGGTTAGCATTAAAGCGAACATGTCCATCATTCGGCATGTAAGACTAGTTGACGCATAAATTAACCCATGCGTTTTAAAGTGATAATCTAAGTGGTCTTCAGTAACCAGCTCTATATTCATTTCCGTCATACGTGTACTTAAATTTGTTGTTTCACCACAACACTCGGTCCAATAGACACAAAACTCAGTTCATACTAGCACAAGGCTAAGTAAAAACTAGCACAAAACTCAGTTTACAATGGGGGGCATATCACGAGTTGTTAGTAGCAGCATTCTCGTAAAGAACATACCCTTCTATGCAACAAGTAATATAAAGTGTTGATTTTAAACATTTTAATGCATTATACCATTTGCCTTTGGATTTCCTAAACCTCAAGTTGTAAATGAACTCTCCGAATAGACCCGCCACAAAATAAAGTACATGACCACAAAACAAAGTACACGACCACAAAACTCAGTTCAATCACCACAAAATTAAATACAAACAGCACAAAAATAAGTTAAAACCACCTAAAAACCAGCATAGCTTCACAAATTTTAAGCACTCAAACACAAAAAAAAGTTAAGCTGTACAAATATATGTATGCTTTTAGTGAAGCTTGTACCTCATGACCATATACAATAACCTGTGTATAAATTGTTATTAACCTGTGATTTGCCACAAAAATAAATTCAAGTAGCCACAAAAAAAAGTCGAAAGATCACAAAATTAAATCTACCTATCACAAAAAAATGATCGTTCAACACAAAAAAATGATCATTCCGCACAAAATCAAATACAAAAACACCAAAAAGAAATACACGAACAACCGAAAAAACCATTGATAATCATAATCTTGCGCTTATTTTTCGTGCCTTATAGGTATATAGAAGATCTTAGAGGTGATCATAAGTCTCTAAAGGTAAACAAAGGTAAGATCATAGGGTTATAAAATAAACAATAAAATACTTTTCTATTTTTCTTAACTTAACAATGTTAAGTGTACCTAATGTCCGTTTAGGAAAGTGAGCGAGGTATGATTGAATCATTGCGGTATAACTACATCAATTGCAGTGATTACAGTTATGTACTTGAGTTTAAGTGACACTACCACTGAATCTGCAACGATGTTGTTTGGGATCTATATTAATTCATTGGGAATAAGCAGTTAGCTTATTAGTTATAAGTGAGAGAGTTTTGGGCAATTTTGATTGAGGATGTTGACGGTCATAGATTGTTGAAATCGGAAGACGTTACATTGAAGTTTGACAGCTTTGAGCTTACTGAGCTTTATAGGTGTGAGCTTGCAATGGAGTATTACGAAAGAAGAAGTAGTGATAGAACGTGGGCATGTTCGAGTGTTTATGTTTCTCTGCTGAGCAACAAGAGTTGGCTGATTAAAAATGAACTTGGTGTAGTAGTCTGTCAATTAGAGCTGCTAGCGGCATAAAAAAAGCGTCCAATGGACGCTTTTTTTATAATAACTGCCGTTATGAGCTTTTGAGTGTATTCAAGTGTGAGTCGAGTTCTTCTTGTTTCTCTAACGGTAAACGGTTTCGTATTTGATGAGCTAACTCGAATGCTAGCTGTGTTAAGTCACCAAGCGGTGACACTGATTTCGAATCTACGGATATTGCTAGAAGCTGAGCTATAATCGCGTTGTCTTTCAATGCCGTGGATACTACCTTAACTTTTTGGTCAGCCTCAGTATTTGTCAAACCAGATTTAACAAGCTTGCTATGCAGTTCTTGGAGAGCATCTTGCGTTGACTCTTTGCCAGGATATACCGTCAAAGCTTTTCCAAATATGTTCTCATCGTTGTCGTAATTCATGTTGTTTTACCACTGACTAATTTAGATACTTAAACGATATCAGCCATTCTCGCTTTCCAAACTATCAGGTGGTGTTTGAAGGGGATACGGATATCATTTCTGTTTTGGTCAATGTCTCCCGACTTTAATGGGGACTCAGAACCTTGTCTCGCCTGTTACATCAAACAAGTCATACTCATCCATCACTGCACCTTTTTTTGGGTTCACTATTGTTTTTGTTTCACCATGAGTATCAACGAAACTACGAATACAAAAAATATCATTAATGATTCATCAAGCGAAGCGTATGGAACACACACAATATCAAATGTTAGCCCTGCACTGATGGTTAGACAGCAGCAAGCTCCAACTAAATAGCTGGCAAGTTTTAATGTCTTTTTGGTTCTCATATTGTCTAGATTTTCATTTGAGCGTTAGCCGGTTTAACTAGGTTTCAGGCTAACCTAAACTTGGGAAAGGGTAACGCTGCGAGTTCATTCGCTGAAAACAACATACGTTGTTTATCAATCCAATGATTTGCTTCTGAAGCATTAAATTCCCTAGATAATTGCTTTTCTACTTGACCAAGAAACGCTGAGGTAAGTTCTTCAGACATTGTGATGAACCTCAGACTTTTAAGGACAAGTGTTTCGGTATCAACTATCACAATTTCAATGGCAAGTCGTTTTGAGTTGTTAAGGACTTCAGGCAGTTGTATGTCACCAACTATTGATGCGTCATACGGACAGTCGAAATTTAATTGAAAGCCGCCGCGCTCAAATGAGAATACGAGCATCATCGCAGATGAGTCTCTATCTACATATATTTTGGCGCTCACACGCCCTTCAGACAGAGTTACCCATTCTTCATTCGTCATAGATGGTAGACCTATGAACAATCTGTTGTAGGTTGGACGCAGGAACTCAGCTATGGCTCCGTCATAAACCGGTATCGTATTTGGATAGGGCTGACCAATGATTAGCGTTTCTAACATGTTGGATTCCTTGTGATGGAGTTCTGTTTTTTCGGTATGGGCTTATTGTCCCAATCACTAGAAGAATACGGTTGTGCTCTTGGTTTCCTAAATGAGTGTTTGTGATAAAAGCTCCTTGTTTCGTAGGCATACTGAGGTTGCACAGCCTATTGGCTAATCTATATACTGTATTTTTGTACAGTTTTTTATGATGGAAATGTTAGTTATCCGACACCGATACCACTATGGTTCGATAGTGCTTAGTGAGCATGGCGTTCTCTTTGGACAATCAGTTATTGGTAACAATGTTGCCGTAAAGCTCAAGAATGGGGAGCTTGCTTACTATCCCTATTTAGGTGCTGCCAATATTGTCCCAATTGGTAATTTGAAACGAGTTAAAATAGTTAACTTGACAGGCTATACATTTGATGAAGACGGTCTGCGAGACTGGAATCAAATTCCTAGCGACCATTATGTTGTGGGCGCATGGTTGAACGGAGGAATTTATGTTCTGTTAAAGGATGGACACCCGATATTGTTCAGTTCGAACTAGCAGGCATTTCTGGTCCTATGACTTTGTTTGTGGCTTTGTCATTGGCAAGAGCTTCACATTACTTGAGCATTGTAATTTCTTAAGCTAAATCGCTCATGGGAAGTGTGTTACCGAAACAAAATATAGAATCCCTGTGTACTTCCCCCCAATTCTCTTGAATAACAAGTCTGTCGTGTAAAGTACCTAATGCGTTATTTTTCGTGGTCTGAGTGACATTTTGGCAAATCCATTTGTTCGCAAAGGAAAATGCCCAAAGATCAAGGAAAATTTTTTTCTGTACGGTTATTTCTAAACCGAACTCAAACCTGTGATTTTACCTAGTCAAGTCCGTCCTTTCGCAATCAGTAAGTAGTCACTTACTGATATTTTTCATTTGGTTACTTATCCACAAGTCAACCCAAATATGTACCTTGAACAATCTTTTCAATCGCACTATCTTGTAAATCGCAAGGTTAAGGGCTACTAGATGTAGTGGCAATAGAAACACCAATTACGGGTTTTGGTTGCACTGTATATTTGAGCCTAAAACGAATAAACCCCGCAAAAAAGCAGGGTTTATAATAGGAGTCAATCTAGAGTAGTTGGAGCTACTCGAAACTAACTACTGGTATCATATCTCGACACCGAACAATCGAGACTATAGATCACCAGTGACCGGATTGGCAAATCGAAAATCGAAATTTAGAAGGAATATTCGATGGATTTTGACAATGTAAAAGCCTTGCTCGGCAAGGTGTTAAAAAACGTGGTCTTAGTTTTTAAATTGAACCCATCCTTTGTTATCAAAGGCTTAATATACCTATTTGAGTGCTTCAGAGACTAACTGAATCGGAGTGATATAGGTTAGCCAATAACTGGCATTAAAAAAGGGAGCCAATCAGCTCCCTTCGTTTTTATTACCAGGTTAGTTCGTTAGAATAGTCAGGTGATAAGTAACATTTTGCTCACCATCTTGATAAACCGTTGTTTTACCAGATGGTAATTCCTCACCCCACTCTCCGGCACTACGTCCAACGAGTCCTTTGGTATCAACCGCTAAAATATCAGTTCCTTTTAGTTGTTTGAGTTCCGTAGGAACGATCATCTGATAGTCAATCCACACTCTACTATCGCTCTCTTCCCAAACCTTGATAGTGCTCTTGCAGTTGTTTGATGCTTCGACGAATTGGCACAAGTCAAACTCAACTTGCTGTGGCAGAGAGTCAAGATTTAGCGTGATCTCGTAGTTCTGGTATTCTGGAGCACTAGCGAGGTTTTGATACTCAAACGTCACAGTGTGCTTTGCACTTTGCTCGGGACCAAATGAATAGTGCTGTGTGACTGGTTTTACGGGCAGTTGCGTACTGCAACCTGATAGGCTCACTGCTAGAATGCTAGCAGCTACGGAAAGTTTTACTTTCTTCAAATTTTTATTCCTTTTAAAAAAGAGGAGTGTCCCTGATTGGATACTCCTCGTTGATAAGCTTAACAATTTTGAATCAATTTCCAAAACATTGTTGAACGTTGATGAGTAACATGTTTTTTGCCATCAACGAAAAGAGAGTGGTGTTTCTCTAACTCTCGAACCATGTTTAACTGGTTTTCAAGCTCCTGTTTCGTTTTGGTGTTTAGAAGTTGCTCAACATCTTTGCTCTTTGGGTTGTTGAGGCGGTGAGCTATCCACGCTGTCATGTAATCGCTATAGCTATTCTCACTAGTTTGGAAGTGGTCCAGTCCCTGAGTTGACAATAGGCACCCTACCCCAAACTCACGCCCTTCTTTGAGTATTTTTCGCAAGCTCGGAAAATTATTCGCCATGAAGTTGTCCGCCTCGTCTACGAGCACTAGTTTTTTCAACGCTCGATTCTGACCAATTGGGCTTGGTTTTGGGGCTAGATGCATTTGTGTGTAGAACTGGTCTAAAAGTACCGCAACGATGAGATTTTGTAAGTTTGGATCAATACCACCCAATGTCACGACCACAACATTCCCATCAAGGAGATCATAGAGCGTTTTACACTTTCTTCCGTTGCTCTCAAATATCTCGAAGTCATACAAGTCAGAAAGCGCAGAGGTAAGGGAGTCTTGAGGAATCTTACGCTGACCATTATAGACTGCGATGACGTCCCTCAGAGTCGGTGGAGTGTGGCTATAGGTACTTACATCACCATTGTCTATGTTTTTGTTCTCGTAGGCAGCGAGGATGCAGTTCTTTAGCATTTGCTCCTGCTTTACTCCCAAACGGAAAACTTTGCTCAATGTGGAGATGAAGACCTTCGCATTGTTCATTAACGCCAAGCGGTGGTCTGAGTGTAAAGCAAACGGGTTAATCGGTAGATTGTTCGCCTCTAACACGGTTGCACCTGTTGCGTTAACGAACTCATCATCAACGTAGTCAGACTTGTAATCAAAGATAAGGATGCCAAGTGACTCGCCACCGGTGTTGAGCTCTTTCTGTCTTCGAAGCTGTGTGACGATACTTTTCACCGTCTGCGTCTTACCGGTTCCCATTGTACCGGCGACAGCAAGGTTAGGGTTTAAGTACAAACTGGTATCCGTTGGACACCAAAGCATATCTTCACCAGTTTCCTTTGATTGCCCCACCACGATAGCCATTTCCTTGCTCGGCGCACTCTTTGATGAGCTGACCAAAGGAGAGGACTTTTCAGGCTTAGTGCTCTTAGCCTGGTTCTCGCTATCCGAAGCTGGATTGTTAGAAGCTGCGAGGTTTGAATTTGATTGTTCCGGTTGGACGCTGTGAGTTTCTGCAGCGAGGTTACTTTCTGCTGACTGTGCCGGTTTGACTGGCTGCTTAGGTTTTGATTTGGCTTTTTTGCCCTTCACTTGGTAAGACTCTGGAATGAGGTTGTCAGACATACACTTCGCGGGTTTATGGCGCTTGAGTGTGAATGCTAGGTTCTTATTCAAAGCATCGTAAAGCGTATCAGACAAAATGAGCTTCTTCTTCGCCCTGGTCACAGCAACATAAATCAGATTCAATTCATCTTCAGCAAGTGGCTGTCCATCACCGAACGCAGCTTCAACGGCACTAAAGTCATCAGCCAACATCACCACATCAGATTCCAAGCCTTTACTTCCATGTGCGGTGCATAATTTCACAAACGCTTTGTCAGGAATAATATCTAGCGTCCATCTTAATGCCATTATTAGATCCATGAACTTTTCACGGTCTTCTTTAAACCACTCGATAATTACCTTTGTTTCCAAATCGCGCTGTTCGGCAATTAGCTTGTCAATGTTGTCGTACTTTTTATAAAAGCCTATACCTTCACCATTTTGTGAAATGTTCAAAATGGACTCTGCTTTCATTAATGTAAAGCTGGCTTTGTTGTCCGTAACAAACACCGTTGGAATCTTAGATTTATAGCAATCAATCAGAATATCCAATAAGTGAATATTGGTGTGTGCAATGTACAACATATTGTCAGAGTCATCATAGTCGGAGCCTTTTATAATCTCCGTGTCAAACCCTCGACCCGTAATTTTTACGCTAGTATCGTAGTGTTTTAATATCTTGCTGGCTAAGTCTGCTAAATCTTGTCCATATCGAAATGAAACAGATAATGGAAATGACTCACACGGAACCACAGTCATTGCATTAACGCCGCCTTTGAACTGATAGATATTTTGGTATTTATCACCGACAAATATTTTCTGAATCTTTTGAGACATTATTACGTTAACAAGAACTGGCGGTGCATCCTGTGTCTCATCAAACATAACATAGTCATAGTTAATAACTGGCTTTGAAAGCTGCCAATATTTAACGTATCCATCATGTGAGCAATAACACTCATTGCTCGTATCAAACATTGACTTTAGCAATAAGTTAGCGTGATTAACCAAGTACAATAAAGCTACTTGCTTTTGGTTCGATTTTATTGCCTTGCTGTTAACTTTACTGGTGATTAGTTTTTTAGCTTTCTCAGTAAGATGTAGTTCTGTTAGTTCAAGTGATGCGGTCTGAATAAAACAATCGCAGATATCAATTAATACACGCCAATTCTTTTTCATGTCGAGTGCATTGAATAATGGATTGTCCAAATTGAACTCTGAATGGTCTAGTACCATTTTCATGTTAGGTTTCAAATTAACTTTTCTTAAAAAGCCTGTTTTTACTTCCTTACTGAACGTTGATAAAGCATAAGAGTGAGATGTATATATGTGAACATGAGTGCCAACAAACAAACTTCTAGCTTCACGCTCAAGAGATTTGTTATAGCAAAGGTAAATGCCCATCTTATTTTTTTGATATTTCTCGACAGCTCTTAGGAATGTACTTTTCCCTGAGCCAGCATAAGCGAATCCCTTAACATCTTCTTTCGCTTCAATTGCATCCATTAAAGCATTCATTTCATCTGTTAAATCATGTTCGCCAATTGTTCTCACTTTTATTTCCATCAACTACATCCTATTTTTTCAATGACTCTTTAATCGCTTTGATAGAACGATTTGTTTTCTCAACACGATGTTTAATTTCTATTGTCTTGATTTTTTGCTTAGAACGTTTGGAAGCCCAAACGACTGCATTATGAGCTTTGCCTAAATGCTTTAATTGGTAACGGATTTCTGATAGAGCATCTTCCATTCTTGTTATAAGAAGAAGCTCCCATTCTTGAGCCTTACCAAATTGTGATGCCTTATATTTACCGCTTTCAGGTACAGCAATAGACTTTATTAACCGTACAGTTTTATTTCCATTCTTAACAAACCGAACTTCATGCCAACGAACACGGAAACTAAACCCTACAAACTCGACTCGCATTTCATAATTTGTTGACTCAATGTTTCTCTTATCTGAATAGTCCCTATTGAACTCTCTCTCTGCTATAGCCCTTCGCCAAACACCTTGAATCGCTTCTGTCTTTTTATACAAGCCATCTATTTCTTCGTAGATAGCATCGACTATCGCTTGCATGTAATCTCCAATACCAGTGATTATGATATAAGTTGATTTCATCAAATCATACCATAACAAATATAGTAACCAAAAAGGTAGGTTTTTGGCACTATAAGATACAGAGCCAAAAAAGCTGGTTTTTGGCTCTAGGGTAAATCGCTTGCCAAAGTGAAGACTTTTATGGAGGTTTTTGGCTCTATGTGAACGATCTTGTGATTTCTAATTATGAATACTGTACTATGGTGCTGTTCTATTTTTTCTTATGCGCTCTATGTTTTGGAAGTTATATTTATTTGTTACTATATCAGTAAATGGAGGTGGTTATGAAAGACAGGTCAATCAACATATTATGGAAAATTGGGGACATTACCGTTTTCATAATTATATTCGCAATTCTTTCTTTTGGATATATAAATTATGGATTTGGTTTGTTTGACGCTTTTATAGGTATTTGTTGTTACCTTGTTTATAGAGCATATTTTGTTGAAGTAGATAAGAGTGTGGTTGTTAATAAGAGTGTTGGCACTTATGATGATGCGCCAATTAAAATTCGACGTTAGGAGTTAGTTTATGTTTTCGTGTATTGCTATATCGTTTTTTGTCTACATTATATATAAGCTCATTAAAGGTGATATTCAATGTGTTTATGGTTCAGTCTTAGGTAATTCTAGTCCTAGTTATCCTGATGTGAAATTCAAAGGTGATGCAACTATAGATAAGGATGGTTTTAACACTATTAAAAACAAATATGATGAAAGCTTATAAAAAAACCTCGGAAATATCCGAGGTTTTTTCTTTTCTATCGAGGTATGTCATCGACCCCTACTGGATTATAGTTGTCATCTATTGACTGTAATCTTTCAAGTTCATTTCTACTATTTTCATCTCTCCTTTCTTCTTTTTCTATTTCTTCCTGTCTGTCATTTGCTATTTTTTCGTAGTGGGGATAATTGGTACTGTATTCAGGCGCACTATCATTGCCCTGTCTAAACGGTTCGTTGTTTGAGTTTAAATTATCACTCACTATAGGTGAACTATTTTCGCCTATAGTACTTTCCTCCGATTGGTTTCCATTCTCATCAACTAGAGGGGAAATAATTTCGTTATCGCTAGTCTGTGATGTTGAGGTGTGATTATCATCTTCAGATTGTTCAGGTTCTTTAGGTACAATTGGCGTATTAGATTCATTTTCGTATGTGAATAGATTAGCCATTTCTCCACTAACATCATCAATAAACCCACTAACTGTTTCATTTAATTGCTGTGGGTTATCTAACGCTTCACTGCTGTCCAAATATTCATTTAGTGCATTGAACTTTTCAGAAATAACCTCAGTCGCTTCTGTCTCTGCTTGTCCTACTGGTGATTCATAAAAGGCAGCTCTCATTGTGTTATATGCATTCGATACGGCTTCTTTTGCATTATCTACCTGTTCAGATATTGGGTTTGCAACGCGTCCAACTTTCTGTGAAATATCGTCAAATAAACCGTCAGATAGCATGCTAGCAATTGAGTCCTTTATATTCTCTTGTGTATGTTCTAGAGGAACAATATTGGTATCATCGTCAATTCCTAGCCTTTGCTTCATATCATCGACTTTGCCTTGATACTGTTTAAATTGGTCACTGTTGAAAAAGTCATCCCCAAATTGTTCAACGTCATTAGCATTCTTGGTGAAATTACCCATCAAGTTAGCTCTATTTCCTGATAGCGGATCATTTTCATCGACATTAAGACTATCTGGTACTACACCTTGCGTTGGAGCAACAATTGGTTGCCTATCCAAATCACCATATTTTGGGTTATTCGGTAGTCCTTCAGATATATTTGGATTGACTCCATTAGTTCTGATTTCTTCTGGTGTAGATGGTTGTTGTCCGTGATATTGACTAAGAACAGCTTGGTTATCTTCCATATTTCCTAGTTCGTTATTCGTTACCATAAACGCTGCTAGTTTGGCGCTGTCAGAGTCTAAATCTGTACCATTTACGCCACCATCCATTTCCTGATAGTTCTGAGAAAATCTTCTTAACCACTCAGGGTTATCTCTGTTTTCGTTGATCTGTTTATCGAGGCTACGTTGAACATTCTCGTCTTGTCCAATCATGGCTAGTCCCATTCTTACGTCGTCGTTCATGATTGACGCTGTATCTGTAGCACTCACTGCATTTTGGTATTGGTCAGTGCTGGCTTCTACCTCTTGTCTAGCTTGCGATACTCTCTCTGCTCGTGAGTCCATTTCACTGTTATTTGTGGTAACAGACTCGCCATTTTCGTAGGCTGCATTTTTCGCTTCATCGAACTTAGCTTGTAGGGCAATACCCTTTTCACCTGATGTCGCGTCTTGATATGCTTTGGCTACATTTGACGATAGAGATTCTGCAAATTGCTCAGCCGCTTTCCCACCAGTGCCAACTAGTTGGAGTCCGGCAGACATAGCCTGAATGAAGTCATTCTTTTCTTGTCCTTGTAGACCATATGAGTCAGCAAGAGATGTGAGGTGTTTCTCAGCGAAGTTTTGCATGGTGCTTGAGCCGGAATTAATAGACTGACCTGCCTTTAGTATCTCGTTAGTGCTGAAAGCATTACCGTTCGAATTGGTTAGGGCATTCTCGACTGCTTGCTGGTAATTCGCTTGTGCTGTTTGCATCCTAGTTTGGGCATCTGATACAGAACTTGAGTTCGCCAAATTTCTTGAAATGTTGCCGACACGCGATTCCGCGCTCTGAGTCATGGTGTTTCCATACGCATCACGAGTACCGCTGTTTAATGATCCCCAATCTTCAATAGCGCCGCCCTGTTTCGATATTTCTGGTGTGGCATCTGTGTCTTTAGCGGTTGCTGCTGCACCTTTCATTGCTCCCATCATCGCCATGCCAGAGCCGGTAACGAGCGACATAGCCATAGCCGGTACGATAGTAGCCGCAATCATTCCCCCTAAACCTAAGAGATCTTTTGCTTGCTCAAATATTGCTTGTATCCATTCAATTGAGCCAGTTTCATATTGCAATCCTATCTCTGTCACTGCTCTAGCCATCTGTCCCATAACAACACTCTGAGCGACAACCAGTAGCATCGGGATTAATTGAATGACCGCAAGCATCTGTAGGAATAGAAGTAGCGTCTTGGAGCCTACAGAGCCACATAGCGCCATCAATCCAATGAACGGTGTGAGGGCGTATAGCAAACATTCCATTATGGCAATGAACTTGTTTACGATTTGTACCCACATCTCTCCTTGGATGATCCAGCCGTAGTTTCTCTGTTCTACGGAGCTTTGTAGGTTTTCTGCGTAGTCGGAAGCGTTGTTTTTGTAGTAGAACGATAGCTCACCTTCTTCAGCGAGTTTGCTTGCCATCATCGTTTTCATCAGATTACGATTCATAGCAGCATCAGCGCCAATTGAAGCGAGGACATCACTAGTCACACTCTCTACGTCCTCGCCAGTACGTACCCCCATTCTCTCGTTGAAGTGGGAATACATGGTGACGAAATCACCAGAGTTGATCATAGTGATAATTTTCGAATATGCGTCCTTACAGGATTGTTCTTCTATAACTCCGCTTGAGCGCACTAGAAATGTTGCGAATGACGATGAATTGAACTGAATGTTGGTAAAAAAGTCCCCTTCTTTCATGGTTCGAGTCAAACCATCTCGCTTTGCTTTAACCATCGCACAGTCACGCATGTAATTGTGGAAACTAGGACAAAATCTATAGCCGGATAATACAGAGTTACCATCCCCTGCCGGACAGGACTTATACGCGATATCTCTATATGCAGCCAATGCTTTTAAGGGGCTTAGATAGCCCCTCTCCGTAACACGTTCCTGCGGGTTGGTACTGCCGAATGCGGTTTCAGTCAGTTCAGCCAGCTCTAACCCAATATTACTGATTAGCGAAGCTGGTACAGCGATGGCAATAGGAATATTGTCTATGGTGGTGGTAGTGCCATCATATCTATTCTCAATGCCGACTGTACCTAATGTATTGAATCCAGCCACGTATATGAAAAACGCCGCTAGTAGTCGTGGTATGGGTAACTCCTGCTTTCCATCTGACACTGAAGAAAGCATAGCGATAACGAACACTAACAAAGCAACAGCCGCCGCTGCTGCTTTGTAAGTTGAGTTAGCCGATATTGCACCAACAGCGTTAAAAACGGTTTGAAGTGTTACCACATCCCCAAAGCTTACAATGTTCCAAACCATAATTACTTACCTGTCAGTGTATTGGTTTCACCTTCACCAAAGTTGACACTATCAAGCTTCGCTTTGATATCTTGGAAATCAGAGTCTTTAGATAGAAGGTTATATTCTTCCAGATAGTACTTAGAGCTATCTAGGAGCACCTTTTCAGCTTGCGTTTTCGCTGATTCTTGACTGTCAGTAGTGAAAAGGTTTTTAAGAGCAGCTTGTGTAACTTGGATGTAGGACGTTACTTGCATGTATGCGAGATCAAGAGCCAAACGCTCCGCACAGGTATTGGCTATGTAAGTACCAACCGTAGCCACAGTGCCGTTAACCGCGGCTTGGTAGATTTTTTGATTACAAAGCTGACCAATCATCGTTGGGAACTTGAGAGTTTGTTTTGCGTTAGTACTCCACTCAGTGTCATTTTGGTAGGCAACAATGACACCATCGCTTCCAAGCAAGGCATCATATACACGCTCACGTAACCCTTTGATAGTGACAGATTTAGATGGTGCAAGCGGTGCATTTAGACAGCCGTTTTTATCCGATGTATCACAGTCATAAATTTTGAATGTGCCACCGTCTATTAAGTCGATTAGTCTAATGGTACGTCCCTGGTACACCGTAGGCTTAGGATCTGATTCTGGATCGCTACTTCCGTTTTTGATTACTACTGTACCAATCATGGTCATAAGTAACTCTAGGAACTCGTCATCTCCACCGTATAGGCTATGAACTTCGCTTTCCTTCATCGCTTTCCATGTCGCATTGATAGTGATTTTTTCTTTCGTGGTTGTAGGATCAGCTGTAGCCAAAACTTTAGATGGAGAGCGACCAGCTTCATTAGCCCATCCCCATGCTTCGTTTAGGTCTTCCCATTGACCGCTGTTGACACCGAGAGTCTTCGCTGATGTATCGGCTTTTGCCGTTGTCGCAAAGTCTATTCCCGCATTAACAATGCCTTGCGCCGCTTGGCAGCTATCAATATTCATGTCGTTGACAAACTGCGCTGTTTTTTCCAGAGAAGTCATGATCTGTTCACAGGTTGGACACGCTGATTGCAAAGCCAGTTTTACACCATATCCAAGAGCATTTGCGCCAATTGCCTGAAATGTTTGAATAAATTCATCTTTGTTAATGAACGAGAAGCTACCGCCATACAGATTTATCCCACCACACCCTGCGGATACTGATGGCGCGGTTGCAGATACTAAGTTTGAGCGTTTGATAGGGGCTTTCATAAACAAGCTACCACCGGATATCACGCCTCGACGAGCAGTGTTATAGGCATTAGGATCTGTTGTGTTGGTTAGCATATTGAAGGTATCGCGCATTTGGTCATCTAAGCTTGCAGTAGCAAGTGGTGTATTTAATAAGCTGACCATAAACAAGCTGCCCGTTAATAGATTTAGTTTCATTGCAGTAATCTCCTTGTTTATTGCGCTGATAAGCTTTGTTGATAAAGTTTTTGAAATTCTTGTGGGGCATTCTCAGGAACTTGAAGTCCACCGGTTACGTAGCCATTTGGATCAACATACAGACCGCTTGGTTTGGTTAATTGGTACTGTTGTTCGTCAATCAGACCTGAACGCAATGCAGCAAACAAAATGCGATCCTTTAGGTCGGTTATGGAGTGCATCCCCTGACCTACTAGTTCAATTGCTCTGGTTTTTGGGTTGAACAGGTACGTAGCGGGTAGGACTTGAATACCTAGTGATTGGGCTTGTGTTGTGTTGACTTCAAAGGCTTCACCAAGAACGGTTGGTGGAGGTGTGCCATCCATTGAAACAGGGAATACAGTGAAGCCAAATTCCGACTGTAACTGTGCCACTAGCTCTGCTTGCTGTTCACTGAATACATCTTCACTACGGTAGAAGAAATATAAGCCGGACTCGTTACCCATTTCCTCTAGTAGCGCATGCTTATTTTGAGATGCTTGTACATTCATAGTCTTCATCCCAAAGTTAGCGATTGGGCGAGATGAGGTTTGGTCAAGGAACGGTTCAGCCATTACCGCTTTTTGTCGTTCCATACCAAACGCAACGGCGCGATCACGCATAAACTTTTCTAAATACAGATAAGTTCGCATTGCCTCCTGGTCATATGGATTGTTCATCGCGGCATCAGCATATTTTTGAAAATTCTCTCTAAACCATGCGCTTGATAGTGGCTGTTCTTCTGGCTTGGTTTTGGCTGGCTTGGGTGTAGGTTGCGGTTGTTCTTGCTTTAGTTTTTCTAGGAACTTTTCTTTCTCATCTTGCGGTAGTTGTTCATACCAATACCAACCTCTTTCACTATCTGCGAAGTATTTGTTATCGCTGCCACTTTCGTTAGCTAAGGTTTGTTTCTTGGTTTGCGTTGGTTGGTTTTGCGCGTGAGCAAAACTGGAAATGACTACACCTACAGCTATAGGTAGTAAGAGTTTGTTCATTTAATAATCCCTTAGTCTTAATTCGACGGAATGTGTTTCATCTCTTATTGACTCACACTTTTCGAATTTCCAAAGTCAGCGAGAAATGAGGCTAGATTGCGTTGCGGGTATTATTAGAACAGTGTGATAAGCGAACAACTTAACAATGTTAAGACGTTTGGTGTTGGATGTCGGGTATTAGGTGTTCAGAGGGAAATGTATCAAAGGAGTAAGTGTGTTTAGGTATAAGTTAAAGACATCCCACACGCCTTTGGCGTGTGGGTTATCTCAATTAAATTTCTGTTGAACCAACAAATTGATCACCAAGTAGAGCATCTGCCCCGCAATACTCCCACTGCTGAGGGAATAGCTGCGATAGGCTGACTAGAACATCGTGTGTCCAGCCACTCATTGGCGCATTATAGCTAGCTAACAGTTGACCCTCTAAGCTCACAATTAACAACCGGTTGAACCGGTTCGGCGTGAGAATATCAGGCTCTTGCTGAGATTGAATATCTGTAATGAAACGAATCATTAGCAAGCCCCCTTCCATATTTGTGTATGGTGATGAGGAAATTTGCTTGTGCCGTGTTCAACTAAGACATCATTCCAATCAATAGATTTAACTCCGGTTGGGATATCCCAGGTCGGATACATAATCACGACCCATTCATCGCTATCTTCTAGGCGTTCTGCAAGCCCCATAGCAGCATCTAATCCAGCTTCTACGGTTTTGCCATGAACAACACGTTTAGTGTCTTTATCAGCCCAAACAAAGATGTACTTGACCCCTTTAGGTGGCTGAAAGTTTTCCAAGATAGTTGATGATATACACGCCCATACGGGTTCATTTTGACAACCTCTGTCAGCAAGCATTTGCTTTACTGACAATGCTGTTTCTATACCTTCAGTTACGTGCAGGATTTCTCCATTGATTTCTGCCAAGTGTATTGCGCTTCCCGTTAAAGGACGAGACTCACATCGAGACATCAGTTTTTTAGCATTAACCTCGATACCTTCCACAGCCATCTTTAGCTTATTGCCTTGATGATCCAAGAAGGTTCGATGAATTGTTGCTGCCTTACCATCGGGATAAGTGACCAGCGAAACGAGAGCTGGAAACTTGCCAATGAAAAGGTTCTTCTTAATGCCGTTGACTTTACGTGTTTCATACAAGGGCATTGCAGGGTTAAAGCGCATAGTTTTACTTAAACCATAGAGGTTTAGCTTTTTTAAGTCTAAGCCTCTACGAGACAAGTAAATCCGAGCTAGCTTGGCTTCCGGTGCAGTCAAGTCATATGCGGTTTGCCATGCTTTTCGCAATGAATACCGACATTTTTTGAGATGACTGGCATCCACTTTTGGTTGTGGCTGTGTTTGTTGTGTTTGGATACTAGCACCCTTCCACTCCTTGCCACTAAGACCAAGATAGTCTGCAACTTCATTTAGAACGTACTGAAAATCTCGATCTAAAACCCACATAAGTAGGTCAAAACCATTGCGAAATACACCGTGTTGGTTTGAAACCCCACCGCCAGTTTCCTTTGCATCTTTAAAAAGTCTAAATCCATCAGTACCACCATTTATTGGACAAGGTACGTGGTTCTCAACGTTTTTTGTTGCTTCGGAAAGACTTGGCGCGACAGCCTCAAGAACCTCTAACCAGCGACCCTTTGCCGCTGCTTTTACTACAGCTACTTTAGATTGATTCATAGTGGAATCTCCCTTGTAGTAGACGGCTAAGCATTGAACGTAAAAGCTCAGCGTCTAAACCTAATGAACGGCAACAATTGCAAAATGACAGAGGATGAACATAGTCATCTTCTAGTAGCCATTTGGTTGCTTCTTGCCGCATTAACTTGGATTTCCGACCATCCCGAATATCGTCAATAGCACTTTTGATCATGCCGTATTGAAGATCTTCAATCATTTGGTCAGTCCAAGTTGGATTTGAAATGTCATCTACAAGGCTTTGATTTTGCTGTGCCTGTAAATGATGTTTTTGATTGGTTGGTTGTGTAGTAATGCCTATCATGATGCTTCTCCTATAGTCCTTGAGGCTTTTCGAAGCCCGCAAGGGACAGGCAAGGCTTTGAAAAGCCCCAAGTAGAAGAAGTCGATAGAATTACTTGTCTGAACTCTCAGGTATCGGAGTGCCATATACCTGCAACGCATAAGCGATAACAGATACCTTGATAGCAATAACAATAGCGAGAGGGATAGAAATGCTCATGTAGCCTCCTGATTAACAGGGACTATCCCCATACGGGGAAATAGCCCCGTTTGGGTGTATGAGTGATAACCCATAAATTTGTGCCCAATAGTTAGACGCAAATTTATGCCCTATCACCAAATCATGACCTTTAAGCACAAGGCTTAAATTGAGTTTGGTGTGGGCGGGTATCAAATTAGAAGTGGATTGTTAAGAGTAGTATTTCCGAACAATTGGGCGTAGATAAGCACGTAAGGTGTTTATGTCATAGCCACAACTTAATGCGCAGATATCGGCACTAAATGGTTCATCACTTTCGTTCATTAACCATTCGATTGCTTCTTTCCGCATTGTGCTAGATTTGCGTCCGTCATTAATTTCATTAAGAGCTTGAATTAACATGCCCTCTTGCATCATAACGATTTCGCTTTCAGTCCATACACCATAAAACTCGGTTTGGCTCTTAACCTCTAGTGGAATTAATAGCTGTTCCATGATGTTGTTCCTTAAAAAAGGGCAACACCATTCCCTACGGGCAGTATTGCCCGATTGGGTTTGATATTAATAAGTTATCGAGTCACTAAAATATCTTTAGCTACTTTGAATAACTCTGATTTGAGTTCTCTAATGTCCTGAATGAACAGTGCATTAGGGAAGTATTGGTAGAACGCTTGTTTGTTACTAGAAATGCTGCCAATGGCAACGCCTATAACAGTAATGCCACTTTGGGTAGCTTTACTGACCAAACGAGCAAGTTCTTCTCTTTGACCACCATTCGGATAACCATCAGTGATAATGATGATGACCTTGTGATGTTTTCTACTGCTACATACTTTGCGTATGCAATGCCACAATGCAGAAGCTGTTGGGGTTGAATCCCCCCTACCATCTACTCTGTGATAACGCATGGCTAGTTTGCTGACGTTTTCACCTTCATCTAACAAGTTAAGTATGTTGCTATCGCAATCGGAGTCAGGAAACGCAGATGCACCGATGCCTACCCCATTGATTCGAGATAGAGCCTTTGCAAGAGCGAGCTGTGCTTCCCTTGCTGTGCTCATCAGATTACGAGATGTCATCGAGCCTGAGTTATCTACACAGACTTCAACAACTGTATCGATCTGAAGCTTTTTGCTTTTCTGTTTGAAAAGCCGAGCATCATTTACAGCGTAACGGTGTAAAGTTTTAGAATTCAGTTTTAAACCTGAAGACTTCGTTCTACAGCGCACTCTCATTTCATGTTCAACGATGGATTGCAGTTTTGCAGTAATCTGCGATGAAGTGCTATTCACATTTGACTCAATCCCCCAACGTATTCCGCTTATGGGATCAACGTTGATGACTTCTGGTAGCGACACTCTGGATTGCTCTGGATTGGCTTCTGCCAATACTTCGAGCGATTGAGCGAAACTACTCATATCGTCAAACGTTTCAGTTGAATCATTTGCTGCTTGTATTGCTGCTCTGATTTGATCTGACGTTGGTTGATTTAAGTCGTGCTGACCAGAACTTGTCGAATTTGAGCTAGAGTTATTTCCTTCGCTCTCCATCGACTGTTCAGGATCTACACTGCTAGATTGTGAATTGTCCGACCCTTGCGAGTTGGATTCTTCACTTTCAGCATCATTAGCTTGCCCTGCGCCCTCATCTGTTTCATCTGAACTGTCAGGTTCATTTGATTCATCAGGAGATGCCGAGTCACCTGGATTACTTTCCTCCGGTGTTTGGCTCGAACTGTCTGGACTAGGCTCATCTGGCTCATCCGGTTCATCTTCATCAGGATCAAACTCATTGATAAGGGTATTTACCTTTACCGCTAAGTCGTAAGCATCTTTAGATGAAGATAGGTTAGGAAGTTCATTGTTTAACAAGTTATTGACTTGCATATAAAGCTTGAACCCAAGGTTGAGACAAAATGCGTCTTCAGCAGCATCTAAGTAAGGCTGTAAGTGCGTTTGCCCCCGATGATTAACACGACAAGTCATCAGTAATAATTCACAAATACAGCTTGCCGGTTCTGCGTCAGTTTGGATTGGTGGTCGGCTACCGTCATTTTGACGGTTGATCCAGATTTGGTTAATCCAGTTCTTAGTACCTACCATGCTTTCAATCATTGCATTCTCAATTCGCAAGTCTTCAAAGATATTCCAATAGTTTTGCAACGCTGCGGAACTGAAGTCACCTTGCAGGTTGAAAGAATCAAATTTGAGGTGTGCAGCTTCATGAGACACAAAGCCAAGTACCGCATCTTTGTGTTCTTTCGATTTGATATTGAAATCTGGAATGTTGATGGTTTTACCATCGGTCCACGCCTGATTACCCGATACCGTTATACGAACACCTAACTTGTCTCCAAGTCCGGCTGCGATTAATGGTAGGGAATTGTGTATAAGCTGATTTTGCTTGTTCATAGTGTTTTCCTTTACGGGCAAACACTAGACCCCAAGGGCAGTATTTGCCCTAGTGGGAGTATTTAAAGTGGATTAGTTGATTACATGCACATGAACGTATTGGCAATTATCCAGTTCGTTCAAAGTGTAACTCTCAGTGCAGTTTGCATTGATAAGTGTAAGTAGTTCGTCCAACTCGCCATTCATTTCTTTTGTCGCTATTACATCGACCAAAAAATCTGAGCAGGAGTCGTTGGTGTACTTGAATAGACGGAGTTCATCTATCCAATCTCGAACCATGTTATTTACGTTGGCGATAATGAAGAAATTTAGTTCCATTATTACGCCTCCACCATGTCTTTATGCAGCAGTAAGTGACCGCCGATAAAGCTAACTTTAAGTTCGTCATACATACCTAAGCTAGCGTATGAGAGAGTGTTCTTTACAAACATCTCAAACGTTTCGCCTACTTCGTCGTTCAGTGGAATTAGACCCATGAACTCTGAATAGTAGGTATTCAGCGATAAATCGAAGTCATTTGACTTACAAAGTTGGGCATAGCTGCCTTGTCCCTCATAAGCAAATTCAGTGTAGTAGTGCAAAGCAACATAGTTGCCGAGCTTTTCAACCATGATTTCAACAGGACGGAAGCCACCTGTACTTGGGTGGTACTTTGTGTCGTTGAAGCTAATGATTGATATACCGTCCCGTTGTACATGTTCAGAAATAAACTCAATGAGTTCGTTTGGAACAGTAATCGGTAGGTTTTGTTTAAGAGTAAGCATGATGTACCTCATTAAAATAAAATGGGTACAACTACCCTACGGATGGTTGCACCCGTAGGTTTGATAGGATTCCACGTTAAGCGGAACTATTAGGTTATGTTTTAAAAGCAGATTTTGTGGTGTCGCTGCTTTCGCCGCTTGCGCGATCTATGACGATTCTCGTCCGACATCATACCGTTACCGGCAACCACTTTTTTGCCTCATAAAGAGGACTTGGTTTTGCTCCAAGTGGAGCATTTAGTGAAAGTCCAAATAGGACTCTCGGCTAAAATCTAACTTTCTTTGATTCTATAACACTCTGTTTAGTTTTCAAAATAATGTGTATCTCAATGCGCCCAAGTCAGCATTGAGATACACACTAACGTAGGGTTAGTGTGTATCGTGCTTAGTCTAATAGAAAAAACCTTGGAGTGGGAGTGACGGGCACTGGCTGGCAATGTCTAGCAACGGCAGGCATTTCGGCTGAGGGTAAAAGAACTTTCCGCTAAGCGATAGACTGTATGTAAACACAGTATTGCAAGGACGCGGAACATGCCTCATGTGGCGGCCAGGACGGCCAGCCGGGATCGGGATACTGGTC
>NZ_JAWOQR010000020.1:0-54120 GCF_033337445.1 Vibrio sp. YT-15 | reverse complement strand
CATTACATAAAGTAATGTTTGAATTGACTGTGCTGAATCTTTCGATTCAATGGTCACTTCGTTTCATTGAAACCTAATTTGATACCGAAGTATCTAATTGGATTATCATCAACGAGTGCCCACACAGATTGATAGGTTCTTATTTTTAAAGAGCTTTTCTAACATTTTCAGCAACTTAGTTGCTCGTCGTTAGGGGTGCGTATCTTACTTTACACCGTGAGAGAGTCAAGCATTTTTTTCAAATTCTTTTTTCTCTCTTCTCGACTCGCTGTGTGACTTTCGTCTCACTCCGTGTCGGTGGATGCGCAGTATAGGGGGTTGAGAAATTAGTACAAGCGTTTTTTGCAAATAAAAAACCAACCGGTCACAAATTAGTCAAAAGTGCGATATTTGCATATTTCTTCGTCACATTTGAGACATATCACAGCAATTGGTTGGAAAAACACCAACCATATACGTAAGATTCATGTGTCTATTCTGTTAATGGACAATCGATCTCTTTATCACTATGTGTAGTAATTAAAATGACGTCTAAAAAAAATCTGATTTTATGTGTTGGGCTGGCCATCGTTGGGGGAATCATCTTCTCTCAATTCATCATCCCACCAGCCTTGAGCTTCCTCATTGGTGTTATCGCTACTGCTTTTCTTTTTTCATTTTCTAGCAAAACACCTGTTCTTCAATCTTCGGATCCTGATCCTTCAACTAAAACGCTGTATGTCGGCAACCTTCCTTATAAGGCCAATGAGAGTCATGTTCGCGATTTGTTTGCTGAATATGGACAGGTCTATGCGGTACGCTTAATGAAAGATAAGCGTACTGGAAAAAGAAGAGGGTTTGGTTTTGTAGTGATGGCTGCGGCAGATGCCAAGCCAGCTATCGCTAAACTTAATGAAAAGGAATATATGGAGAGAACGCTAAAAGTGAGAATTGCGAACGATCCTAAACATCCGGATGGTGGTAAACCTGAACAGGATTAAAACCTAGCTTCTTTAAACAAATGTTCAGTGCATCTTCCTGCCAAGGAGTTGCACTGGCATAAATCGATTTACTTCCCTCTTCTGTATCCTCAATTTCATCACTTAATAGCAATGCTTTTACTCGACGTGCAATCGCTGCGCCTGAATCAATTAAAGTAACGTCCCCACCCAAAGCTTGATGAATCTCCTCTTTGATTAAAGGGAAGTGAGTACAACCGAGCACCGCAACATCGACTTTATCGCGAAGGGGAAGCAGGATATTTGTCAGTTCGTCGAGAGAAACGCTGTTGCCTCGCAACTTCTCTTCGGCCATATCTACCAAGCGAGTTGATCCCACCAGCTCAACTGGTTTGCCTTGCGCAAAGTCCCGTATTAACTCGTGAGTATATTGGCGTGTTACTGTCGCCGGAGTGGCGATCAGCCCTACCCCTTTTGATGCTAAAAGCGATGCGGGTTTAATCGCAGGGACAACACCAACAACGGGAATCGATAAATTTTCGCGTAAGGAAGGAAGCACTATGGTGCTCGCCGTGTTGCAAGCAATGACGACAATGTCGACTTGGTGTTCTTCGACTAATGAAGAGACCAGTTGGTTAACTCGTGAAATGAGTACAGCCTGATCGAGTTCACCATAAGGGTAAGCCTGATTATCGAATAAGTATAAGTAGTCTAGCTGGGGCAATAGGCGATGTATCTCTTGGAATACAGAAAGGCCACCAACACCGGAGTCAAAAACTAGGACTTTTTTCTTACTTGCTACTCGCACGAGCCTTACCTAAAGAACAGAAACGTTGCGATCATACTGCGTAGATTTGTTTTGGCAATGCTTTAGCATGGTATCTTTGATGGCTGAATCTATCTCCAGATTCTACATCTCGCTTCGTCAACTCGATATGTCCTTGAAAAGATGGCGAAGACGTGACCAATGTGTGAAATTCACCATTTTCCCCACAGGGATCAATTTGACTTGGTAATGACTCTATTAGGGCTTTGTCATACCAGCGACCACACCATTCTGGAGGGAGAACTCTTCCGTCGATGGTGATTAACATAGTTTGAATACCACGCTCTATGATTTCCATCGCTAGTTTTTCGCTGCTGTCCCCTAATAGAGGAAAGACGCATTCCCAGCCAACAGGTTCAATATAGCTGCGTCGGTAATCGGCAATGCCATTACAAAACATATCACCAAATGCGACAGCTTCTATGTTCAGACCACTACTTTGTAATACATTAACGATGGTCGATTGATAAATGTCGTTACTTGGAAAGATTTCAGGTAGCTCGATAGTAATGAGCGGAAGCGCAAGTAAGTCTGCTTGCATTTGTACGACTTCAAGCGGAGTTGCTTGGAAAGGGACTTCTTTCCCTACGTAAGTCGTGTACAAACCGACAACTTGATAATTTGGATTCTCGTTAAGGCGCTCAAGCGTTAATGTCGAATCTTTACCACTGGACCAACTGATCACCACTCGCTTGGGTTTCTTCATTCGATTTTCCACCACAAAATATTAAAAACCGCCCGAAGGCGGTTTGTGCTCATTCACGATTAGAATTCGTAGCCAACGTTGATATAGTACGCTCGCTCTGCAGCGGGGTAACCTTTTGCCATCTCATACTCTTCATCAAGTAGATTATCGATACGAGCGCTAATAGAGGTCGACTCATTCGGATAGTAAGTCACTGCCGTATCAACCAACGAGTAAGAAGAAAGCGTGATATCTTGTGAAGGCCAAGTGCTGTAATCCACATCTGGACGCTTACCGACGTACTGATAGCTAACCGACCAATCCACTTTATCGAAGCTCACTAAAGCATTCCACTTATACATTTCTTTAGCGCGGCGCTGCAACTGATGCCCTTTATCGTCTTCAGCATCTTTGTAATCTGCACTCAACTGGTGCTGCACAATCCCTGTATCAAACTCAGCAACAAGCTCCACACCTTGGATATGTGTTTCACCATCGACATTCAAATATTTGTATGTGGTTGGATGGTAATCGATAAGATTCGTGATTTTATAGTCATAACCCGTTACGGACCAAAAAACGCCTTGGACATCACCGCTGAATGCTAGCTCCCAAGCATCTGACTCTTCCGGCTTAAGATCTTTCTCACCGTATGTTGGGTCATACTGTTGATATAGGTTTGGAGCCTTAAACGCAGTACCAAAAGAAGCTTTAACCCCAAACTCTGGCACAAACTGGTAACCAGCCGCTAAGCTGTAAGTGAACTCACTACCGTATTCTTCGTTATCATCAAGGCGAGCACTGCCCTCAAGCATTGCTTTATCAATACTGGTGGTTGCCATACCAAACAGAGCGCCATTGGTACGATCAAACGTTTTATTCGCACTCTTGTCTTTATAAGACTCGTTGCGCCAATCAATACCACCAGCCAACGTCGTATTGTTGTTTAGCAAGTAACTGTTGGTCCACTGGACATTTTGCTGCTCAAGTTCATCTTCAGTACCTGAGTGTTTGCCTTTTGCTTGCTCATAGTTCCAAGACTTCTGTTTCTGTGCCGTTACTTGTAGTTCTGACATCACATTATCAGACTGATACTTACCGCCCAGAGTGACAGAAAGATCATCTTTTTCTGCTTCGTAGTAACCGCGACTGCCGTAGCTGCTGTCATATTGATAAACATTTTCGTAAGCACGTAGGTTACCAAATGCAGACCACTGGTCATTGAAGTTATGCACGTAACCTAGCAGACCATTCTTTGTATCAAAGCCATGGCGATCACCGTCATTAACTCCCGGTACAGGACGAACGTTATAACCATCATCACTTTCACTACCAAGCGCGATATTTAGCTGGCCGCTCTCTGTGACTTTAATACCAGATGCCACACTCAATTCTTGATAATCTAAACTACCTAAACCCGCACTTAACTTCGTTCCTTCTTCGTCAGCACGCGCAATGGTGATGATATTGATCACGCCACCAATCGCTTCTGAGCCATAAAGTGACGCACGCGCACCACGTACGTACTCAATACGTTGAACGTAAGTAAGTGGGATTTGGTTAAAGTCCACAGCGCCCTTCGCTGCTCGTGCAAAACGTACGCCATCAACCAGTACTAAAACTTGGTCGGAACTGGTTCCACGAACAAATAAAGACGCTAACTGACCACGACCACCATTTTGTGAAACTTGAATCCCCGTAAGGCGACGCAATACATCTGGTAGGGTTTTCGCTTGAATGCGATCGATGTCTTGTCGAGTAACTACTTCGACATCTGCCAACGTACGGCTTTCGGCTTGCTCAAAACGGTTTGCAGTAACAACGATGGTTTCGTCAGTGGAGGTTTCTTGGGCCTGTAGATAAGAGACAGGTGAAAGCAGCGATGCCAAAGTGATCGCCAGTGCGGATTTTCTCATTGTATTGTCCTAAATCGCGTAATTCCTTCCGAGCCCTGTCATCATGACAGTCCAGTGCTGTGGCTCAGTTGTTGGCAGGTATTCGGACTCAAGAGCACGGGTGTACCGCCTACTTGCTCGACTTCCCACATAAACTAATGCAGTGTCTGATGAGCGTTCGTTCTCTTTTACCGCTGCGCGTCAGTTCTGGATTCACACCAGATTCCCATTTCAGCCATCTAGATTGCTAGATAGCACCAACTTGAGGCAAATATTATTCAGCTATTGATTATTTGTCCAGCCAATATTGCCCTTAGAAGTTGTAACGTTTTGATTGATTTTGCTTTCTACTCTGCCTGTACGCACTATCTTTAAATCAATTCCAGTACAAAACTGGACATCCTATTGAGATTGAATAAAATCTGCGCTCTTAAATTGAATGCACCATAAAAGGTAAGATCATGGCTACTCTTGATGTAAACCCACAACGCTACCAAGAACAACTGGCTGAAAAAGTCGAACGTCTCACTGATATGTTCGCGCCATACAACGTGCCAGAACTGGAAGTGTTTGAATCACCAGAGCAGCACTACCGTATGCGTGCTGAGTTCCGTGTTTGGCATGAAGGCGAAGATCTTTACTACATCATGTTCAACCAAGAAACTCGTGAGAAATACCGTGTTGACCAATTCCCTGCAGCAAGCCGTCTGATCAACGACCTGATGCCGCTATTGGTTGAAGCGATGAAAGACAACGACTCACTACGCCGTAAACTGTTCCAAGTGGATTTCCTATCGACGCTAAGTGGTGAGATTCTGGTTTCACTCCTTTACCATCGCCAACTTGATGAAGAGTGGATTGAAAACGCGAAAGCCCTTAAACAGCGTTTAAATGATGAAGGCTTTAACCTAAACATCATTGGTCGCGCTCGTAAGATGAAGATTGTCCTAGACCGAGACTACGTTATCGAGAAGCTCGATGTAAATGGTCAGAGCTACATCTACCAACAAGTTGAGAACAGCTTCACTCAGCCAAACGGCAAAGTCGCAGAGAAGATGCTGGAATGGGCGGTCGACTGCACCCAAGAAAGCACTGGCGACCTACTAGAACTTTACTGTGGTAACGGTAACTTCTCGCTGGCGTTGGCACAGAATTTCGACCGCGTACTGGCAACTGAGCTAGCTAAACCATCGGTTGTATCTGCACAGTACAACATTGCAGCAAACGAGATTGATAACGTACAAATCTTACGTCTATCAGCAGAGGAATTTACCCAAGCGATCGAAGGTAAGCGTGAATTCCGTCGTCTACAAGATGCAGGTGTGGATCTGAAGAGCTACAACTGCAACACGATTTTTGTCGATCCACCACGTGCTGGGATGGATGTCGATACTTGTAAAATGGTGCAAGGTTACGAGCGCATCATGTACATCTCTTGTAACCCTGAAACTCTAAAAGAGAACTTGGACATTCTATGCGAAACACACAACGTGACGCGTTTTGCTCTGTTTGACCAATTCCCTTATACCCACCATATGGAAGCGGGCGTGCTATTGGAACGCAAAGCGTAACCCACGGCGTCAAATACAAAAAGCGAGCTCAATGGCTCGCTTTTTAATTTGATTCGTTTTGCTTATTCCGCAGAAGTCTTCTTGCTGACAAAACCTAGCTTCTTACCAATCCATGCGAGTAAGATCATTGAAACCATGATCGCGAAGAAGTTTGAGCCTGCTTCTGGGTATTGCGCTTTAATAAACGCAGAGTGACCAAACGCACCTACGAAGAAACACGCCAAGCCAACTAATGGGATATCTTCTGATACCGGATTATTTAGGTACTCTTGGTAAAGAGCTTGTACAGCCAGTACGAGTGCAATCAATGGGAAGATTGAAAACGATACTTCACTCATGGTCAACCATGACAACAAAGCATCACCACACATACCTGCAACCAGTGCCAAAATCAGCGTTTTCTTTTCAGATTTATTTCCATTCGACATTATTCTATCCCGCCTTTTAATCGGTTACGTTCACGTTCTTTGCGATACCAATAGGCCCCTTTGGCTATCATTCGCAATTGCATGATCAATCGCTCGGCGAGTTCATCGCGCTCACGTCGATCTAAATCTAAAGCTTCAGCTCCCGAACTGAAAACCAAAGTCACAGACGCTTCTGCTTGAGTATACGCCTCTTCTCTGGTCACGCCGGTGCTCATTAAATACTCGGTTAATTCTGCCGCAAAATGCTGGATTTCTCGAGCAACAGCGGTACGAAATTCAGCAGAAGTGCCGGAGCGCTCACGCAACAACAAACGAAAAACGTTCGGACTACTTTCAATGAATTCCATAAAGGTTTCGACCGAGGTACGAATTACGCTACCTTCTTTCACAATACGTTGACGCGCCTGACGCATCAGTTGACGTAGTAGCAAACCGCCTTCATCAACCATGGTTAAGCCTAGCTCATCCATATCTTTGAAGTGACGGTAAAAAGAAGTCGGTGCAATCCCTGCCTCTCGGGCGACTTCTCGCAAGCTAAGGCTGGAAAAGCTGCGATCCGCACTTAATTGACTAAATGCCGCATCGATCAATGATCGACGTGTCTTCTCTTTTTGCTGTGCGCGGATTCCCATCGATTTCATTCTTAACTTGCTCTTTTTCTGTAGGGTACAAGAGCCTCAATATAACGCAATTTGCTCCTACGGAGAAAGATATGTTGCTTCGCTCGCTCTGAGCGCGGAGAACGTTACTATTGGCATGCATCTAATTGCAATGTTCTCGATGCAATTTATAGACATACAACATACCAAATCATCCTTTTGTTCGATTCTGCGTGATCACTTCCACTCTCTAACAGGCATTACGTGTACCAATAGAGTAAATGAGTTAAAATCGCGCTAAAGCAATGTTAAGCAAATATAACAAGGAAGGCATCATGGCGCATGTTAATCACTATGACGTGATCGTAATCGGTAGTGGCCCTGGCGGAGAAGGGGCTGCAATGGGATTAACCAAAGCGGGACTGAATGTTGCCATTGTCGAGAAAGAAAGCAGTGTCGGCGGCGGTTGTACTCACTGGGGTACCATTCCATCAAAAGCACTGCGTCATGCCGTTAGCCGCATCATCGAATTTAATAGCAACCCGCTATTTTGTCGAAACAACACCAGCGTTCATGCAACATTTTCTGACATTTTAGGTCATGCTAAATCGGTCATTGATAAGCAAACTCGACTTCGTCAGGGCTTTTATGACCGTAACTCATGCACACTTTTGTTCGGAACCGCGCGATTTATCGATAACTACTCAATTGCAGTGATGCAAAGCGACGGTACAGAAGAAATCTATTCTGCGGATAAGTTTGTCATCGCGACGGGTTCTCGCCCGTATCAGCCTAACGACGTAGATTTCTTGCATGAGCGCATCTACGACAGTGATTCCATTTTGAGCCTGAAACACGACCCTCGCCATATCATCATTTACGGTGCGGGCGTTATCGGTTGTGAATACGCTTCTATCTTCCGCGGCCTTGGAGTGAAAACCGACCTTATCAATACCCGCGACCGCTTGTTGGAGTTTTTGGATAACGAAGTGTCAGATGCGCTGTCTTACCACTTCTGGAACAGCGGTGTGGTAATTCGTAATGATGAGACCTATGAAAAAATCGAAGGCACAGAAGATGGTGTGATTATTCACCTACAATCTGGCAAGAAGATGAAGGCTGACTGCTTGTTGTATGCGAATGGTCGAACAGGTAACACCGATAAGTTGAATTTGGGTGCAGTGGGTCTGGAAGCGGACTCTCGCGGACAACTAAAAGTAAACCGTAACTACCAAACCGATATTGAACACATTTACGCTGTAGGCGATGTCATCGGTTACCCTAGCCTTGCAAGCGCCGCTTATGACCAAGGGCGATTTGTCGCACAAGCCATTACGAAAGGTCAGGCAGAAAACTATCTGATTGATGATATTCCAACGGGTATCTACACCATCCCAGAGATTAGCTCTGTGGGTAAAACCGAGCAAGAGCTAACAGCTGCGAAAGTACCGTATGAAGTAGGACGCTCTTCGTTCAAGCATCTAGCTCGTGCACAGATCGCAGGAAAAGACATCGGTAGCTTGAAGATATTGTTCCATCGTGAAACCAAAGAAATTTTAGGGATTCACTGTTTTGGCGAACGTGCCGCGGAAATTATCCACATCGGTCAAGCCATTATGGAGCAAAAAGGCTCAGCGAATACCATCGAGTATTTCGTCAATACCACCTTCAACTATCCAACAATGGCCGAAGCGTATCGTGTCGCTGCGTTGAATGGTTTGAACCGCTTGTTCTAATCTATGCTTCTTGATAGCAGACAGAAAAACAGCAGGCTTGGACCTGCTGTTTTTATATCAACATTGTGTTAGGAAGGTATCCTTGTGCCATTGGTAGAGAAAGATAACCCCTAAACCAATACCCCGCATCAACATAAAGCTCGTCATTGCAAACCACAGCGCGTGATTTTCCCACTCGGCGAACAAGTAAAAGACAACAAAGAAACTGCTGGTCGCGACAAACATACTATTGCGCATGTCTTTGCCTTTGGTTGCACCGACAAAAATGCCATCCAATAGAAAGCACCACATCGACGCAAGTGGCATCACCACCAGCCAAGGTAGATACACCGCTGCTTGCTGTTGTACCGCCTCAATTGAAGTGATCATGGCGATCAACTGCGATCCCGCCAAACCAAAGAGCGCGGTCAGTCCTAAGCAAATAACCAAACTCCAAAAGAAAGTGCCGACAAGCGATGCACTCAATTGTTGCCTATCTTTGGCACCAATCGCCTTCCCGACCATGGCCTCCATCGCATAAGCAAAGCCATCCATGCCATACGAGATAATCATCAGGAAGCTCATCAGAACCGCATTTGCAGCGACAACCTCATCACCAAAGCTCGCGCCTTGGAACGTCATAAAGCTAAAAGCCGCTTGCAGACACAAAGAGCGTAAGAAAATATCGCGATTCAATTTCACGAAGCGCCCTAAACCGTGTTGAGTGCTGGCTAGCAACTTTTGAGGTGATGGTAATTGCCTCTCTCGCCAGGTTTTCCAGACACACATGAGACCAAAACCCATGCCAGAGTAGTCAGCAATCACCGATGCCAGCGCAGCGCCTTCTACTTTCCACCCCAAACCAATCACAAACAACAAATCGAGGGCAATATTAGTCACGTTGGTGATGATCACCATCCACATTGGTGCTTTGGAATTTTGCGTCCCGAGCAGCCACCCCAACAACACAAAGTTCATTAGCGCAGCGGGGGCACTCCACACACGGATAGAGAAATATTGCATACCGTAGTGTTTTACCTCTGCGCTGGCGTCACTCCAACCAAAGATCAAATCAGCTATCGGGGTATGGGCAATAAGGAAGACTAACGCAAACAGCAGCGCCATAAGTGAGCCTTGCATAAACACCAAGGCAAGTTGCTTTCGGTCTTCACCGCCATAGGACTGCGCCGCCAACCCAGTAGTCGACATACGCAAAAAACCAAGCAGCCAAAACGTCACGCTGATCATGGTGCTGCCCAACGCAACACCACCCAAATACCAAGCGTGGTCTAGATGACCAATCACCGCAGCATCGACCAAACCGAGCAATGGAACAGTAATATTCGACAGCACCATAGGTATAGCTAAAGCTAAGACTTGGCGATGAACTTTTGGGTTAGATAAAGGAGAGAAGATTGAATTTGTCACAGGCACCTCATCAGTAAGATCGACGAGTGTACCTGAGCGCTTAACGACTAGCCAATTACCACTTGATATGAACGAGTACTGGCGTGAGGCGATGCTTCAACATTGGAATCTTATTAAGCCAACGCTGCCAAGCTTTCCAACGAGAACAGAATCTATCGAATGGCGAGAAAGCTTTCACCCACTGTGCCCATGGTAACCATTGCAATATCTGTGCTGCAGGCGCTTCAAAGCCATGAGCATAACGATCAGAGCCAAGCTTTTGTCCCCACTTGGTTTCCGTTAAATCTCCTGCCAGCACCATACACAGTTCAGCAGAAACAAAATGTCGACCTAAGGTTTGAATAAATTTCGCGACTTGACGCTCTGTGCAATCGAGCAGTGCCATTTCACATAAAATGAGTACCGGTGCTTGCTCTGGAATGGCTAACGTCTCTAGCCACGACATTTCATCCACACTGCCACAGCGATGTTCATAACGTTCATTTTTGTGGAACAAACGCTGACGCCATACCAAATTTTCCGTCACATCCAGCTCTATCCAATGGCAGCGTCCATTATCCAAACGATAAAAGCGGGTATCCAACCCCGCTCCGACATTGATTATCCAAGCATCGGGATACTGCTGTAAGAAGTGACTAACCTGCTGGTCACAAAGCTGAGTCAGCGTCACGTGCAGCAATTGCTTCTGCGCAATATCACCACTCAAACAATCCGGCGCCATCTTACAGCTCAAACACGCTTTAGCAGCTATCGGATCGTACACCAAGCCATTGTCGACCATGCTTTCACGGCTACGCAATAACAGTGGCTTTAATAAATGGTTAGGAACTTGATGTTTAGACTGAGACATGGGCATTTCCTGCGCCAGAGAGAAAACATAGACATTAATAAAGATGATAATGAATATCAATTACATTATCAAGCTTATAAATTGGTCAAAACAAACAAGGTCAAGATGATGAGCAAGCTTTTGGAGGAAGTAGAAAAAGAGAAAAGACAAAACAGCCCAGATGAACTGGGCTGCTTAAACACACTTACATCCAATCGGTATTGCGAATAATACCAACGGCTAAGCCTTCAATCGTAAGGTGCTGAGACGTTAAGTCCACTTGGATTGGGGCAAACTCTTCATTCTCAGCATGCAGTAATATGGTTGAACCTTTGCGCTCCAAACGCTTCACAGTCACATCATCATCAACACGCGCAACGACAACTTGACCGTCTCTCACATCTTGGGTTTTATGCACCGCGAGCAAATCGCCATCCATAATCCCGATGTCTTTCATACTCTCGCCATTTACACGAAGTAAGAAATCCGCTTGCGGTTTGAACATCGCAGGATCGACTTGGTAGTGCGCCTCTACGTGCTCTTGAGCCAGAATTGGCTCACCCGCTGCGACTTGACCAATCAAAGGCAAACCCTGCTCATCATTGGCTGCGTCTTCAAGCAGGATACGAATCCCACGAGAAGCGCCTGGAATAATTTCAATTGCTTGCTTACGAGCAAGCGCTTTTAGGTGTTCCTCTGCGGCATTCGCAGAGCGGAAGCCAAGCTCACGCGCAATCTCTGCACGAGTTGGTGGCATTCCGGTGTCGTCGATTTTACTTTTAATCAAATCGAAGACTTGTTGTTGGCGTGGCGTTAACGGCTTCATGTCTCACCTGTCTTTTTATACAGTTAACTGTGAGTATATCCAGTAAATGCTCAAATGAAAACCCAATTGGTTGTTTTTTAATTTATTTGTGGGGAGCTTTCAGCTTACCAATTAAGTTCATTCTTTATTCGTTTAAAACACCGACTTTTCAGTTAATCAAGTCAAAGCAATAACTTAGGGGTTCGACTAATTTACAGCCAATAAAATTAAAAGGTTTGACCAGTTTCTGGTATCCTTGCAGCGCTTAAATTTTATCGCCTAGGCTTATTTCTATTGCCGTACTCATCTCTTTTTATAGAGAAGACATGCAAAGCGGAAACTGAAATAAGGTTAGGCCTGTTTGAATACCTATTGAGGCTGTGAACTTTATGTCTTCTGGACAATCATTTTCACGTTCATTACTAAAACTACCTTTATCGGTACTGGTAAAGGGCACCGCAATCCCGTCGAACCCGATTGAAGATCTGAACATCGACCTAACTAAACCGATTGTATATGCCCTGCCGTTCCGCTCGAACGTGGATTTGCTGACACTGCAAAAACAAGCCATGAGCCTTGGTCTACCCGACCCGCTCAGCCCTCTGGAAATCAATGGCAAAACGCTGAACCGTTTCGTCTTTATCGCTGCGCGTCCAACTGTGATGAACAACGATAATGATGTCCCAACCGATTCTGTCTCTCTGTTCACTGACTTACTGGAACTGCACAAGCTGGATAGTGAGTTGGATGTTCAAATGATCCCTGCAACCGTGCTTTGGGGGCGTAAGCCAGGTAAAGAAGAGAACCAAAAGCCTTACCTTCAACCGATGAATGGTCCGCAAAAAGCCAAAGCGGTAATGGCGGCGGGACGCGACTGCTTAGTTCGCTTTAGTCCCGTGGTATCTCTGCGTTATATGGCAGACTCTCACGGTACCGACAGCGCAATTGCGCACAAACTGGCTCGCGTGGCGCGTATCCACTTCTCACGCCAGAAACTGGCTGCTTCAGGCCCAAACTTGCCACAACGCCAAGTGTTGTTTGCTCGTTTACTAAAATCTCCAGCTATTGAACTGGCGATTGCTGACGAAGCCAAGAGCAAAAACATCTCGATTGATAAGGCACGTAAAGAAGCCCACGACATCATGGATGAAATCGCCGCCGACTTCTCCTACAGTCTGGTGAAAAACGGCGACCGCATCCTGAGTTGGTTATGGACAAAACTATACCAAGGTTTGCACATCAATAACGCCTCGACTGTGCGTCGTTTAGCGCAAGACGGCCACGAAATTGTGTACGTTCCGTGTCACCGTAGTCACATGGACTACCTGCTGTTGTCTTATGTTTTATACCATGAAGGCATGGTGCCTCCGCACATTGCGGCAGGCATTAACTTGAACTTCTTCCCGGCCGGTCCGCTTTTCCGTCGTGGTGGGGCGTTCTTTATTCGTCGTAGTTTTAAAGGCAACAAACTGTACTCAACCATTTTCCGTGAGTATCTAGCTGAGCTGTTTGCCAAAGGCTATTCAGTCGAGTACTTCAGTGAGGGTGGTCGTTCACGTACAGGTCGCTTACTGCAAGCGAAAACGGGTATGCTGGCTATGACCATCCAAGCAATGCTACGTGGTCTAAACCGCCCAGTAACGCTAGTGCCGGTCTACATCGGCTACGAGCACGTGATGGAAGTGGGCACTTACGCGAAAGAGCTGCGTGGCAAACGCAAAGAGAAAGAAAACGCAGGGCTTGTACTGCGTACTCTGCGTAAACTGCGTAACTTTGGTTTGGGCTATGTGAACTTCGGTGAGCCAATTCAGCTCAACCAATACTTGAATGAGCATGCTCCTGAGTGGACGAAAGACATCGACAGCATGGGTGGTAACAAACCACAATGGATGAATCCTGTGGTCAACGACCTTGCTAATAAGATGATGACGCACATCAACGATGCGGCGGCAGCAAACGCGTTGACCTTGTGTGCAACCGCACTGCTTGCTTCTCGTCAACGTGCACTTTCTCGTGACTCGCTGATCAATCAGATCGAGTGTTACTTAAAGCTACTCAAAAATAATCCGTACTCAAGTACCTCCACTATCCCTACCGAAAGTGCTGAGGAGTTGGTCGATCATGCAATTTCGCTTGATAAGTTCGTGATTGAAACCGATAGCATGGGTGACATCATTTCGCTGGACCGTAGCCAATCGATCCTGATGACCTACTATCGCAACAACATCATCCACTTGTTCGCTCTGCCGTCATTAATTGCCCAAATGCTCATTCGTCAGCGCAACCTTTCGGTAGCCAAGATTCAAGCTAATGTCGCGCAAATCTACCCATTCTTGAAGAAAGAGCTGTTCTTAAGTTACCAAGAAGACGAGTTGGATGAATTGGTCGTTAAAACACTGCATGAATTTGCCGATCAGAAAATGATTAGTCTTGATGGTGATAAGCTGGAAATCAATCAATCGAACAACCAGCCTTTGGTTCTGTTAGGTCGTACGATAACTGAAACGCTGCAACGCTACTCTATCGCGATGAACTTGCTTGTTGCTTACCCTGAGCTGGGTAAATCGGACCTAGAGCAGAAGAGCCAAGATATTGCTCAGCGCCTAGGGCGTCTGCACGGTATTAATGCGCCAGAATTCTTCGATAAAGGTGTGTTTACCGCGATGTTCAATACGCTCAAACAGCAAAAATACCTCGATAACGATGGTAACTGTGACACGAAGAAAACGCAGCAATTTGCACGGCTACTGTTCACTCTGCTTTATCCAGAAGTGAAACTGACGATCGAAGAGAGTATTCACCAACTTCGGTCGTAACCGTTTTATCTTCTTTCAATAAGAAAAAGGCATCCAATCGGATGCCTTTTTCTATTTCTTCGCTTACCAAAATGCGACCAGTAACCCTATCGCTATCACCATGCCAACATAATTGTTGTTAAGGAAAGCCTTAAAGCACAACTCACGCTCACGGTGACGAATTAAGTGCTGCTGATAAACAAACAACGACGCTGCAATCAAAAGGGTCCAGTAGTAACTTTGTCCCAATTGATAGAACTGCCCTAACCAAACCAACATCGCGAGTGTAATCAGTTGCAACACACCAATAATAAGCTTGTCATGACGACCAAACAGAATTGCCGTCGATTTAATGCCAATCTTTAGATCATCATCTCGGTCTACCATCGCATATTGAGTGTCGTACGCAATGGTCCACAAAGCGTTAATGAGGAACAAAAACCAAACAATCAATGGTAATTCCCCAGTTTGTGCAGCCCAAGCCATTGGAATCGCCCAGCTAAAAGCCAAGCCTAAAAATAGCTGTGGAATATGAGTGTAACGCTTCATAAATGGATAGATGAACGCCAACACAATACCAGCGAAGGATAGCTGAATCGTCAGCGGGTTCATGGTCAGCACTAACAAAAACGAGCTGATACCCAAAACCAAAAATAATCCAATCGCTTCTTTTGCTGTCACTTTCCCTGATGGCAGTGGACGTTGCTTAGTACGCTTTACATGGCCGTCGACTTTGCGATCTGCAAAATCATTAATCACGCACCCCGCACTACGCATTAGGAATACACCCAATACAAACACGATAAATACATCCCAACTCGGCATCCCTTGGGCTGAGATAATTAGCGCCCAAATAGTTGGCCACATCAGTAACAGTGAACCGATCGGGCGATCCATGCGCATCAGTTGCCAACATGCTTTGGCTTTTTCTGCGGACATTTACACTGTCTCCTTAGCGTAAACTGGTGAATTAGATAAGAATAACTCGGCGACTAGCATCGGTTTGTGATTCATCCACAACCTTGAGCGTCGCGCTAACAAACGTCCTTCTGGTACGGCTACCCATCCCATTTGCAAAGAGTCCCGCTCAACGTTATCTGCGCTGAACACAGTTAGTCCTAATGGGATATCCCCTTGTTGAGCCAAATCATACTGCTGATCAACTAAGGTTGAACGAGGAATCAATGTCCGCCCAATAACCCAGTTGTTATTGTCACCGCACAAAATTACCTCTCTCAGTAAGCAATCTTGTTCGGACAATAACTGGCTTTCGTCCTGTTTTAATGTCGCTGCAGTGACGATCTGATTTTGTAGCAATTCTACCGTTAACGCTTGGCAGTGCTGTTTTAAACGACGTGACAAAGACCCTTGCTCTTCAAGCCAGTGCTTGGCAAATTCATTTGGAAATTCGAATTCTTCGGGGTTTTGCCACTCTACTTCCAATAAAGAAGCAAGATAGAGTGATGTTGGCTGATTCATACTAGTATTCAATTGGAGGCTTTATGCGTACAATAAAGCAACAACTTACCGTCCATAGTAATGTATGTAACCGTAAGTTCCGTTATTTGTTATAGACGGCCCATTGTATCAAGACTGAAGCGATTCGAATATCGCGATCCAGAGAAAGAAAAGTTAGAAATATGTACAAACGTTATATAGCCCAAATTATTTTTGCGTTAACCATACTATTCGCCGCACCAAGTTGGGCTGAAACGGAAGAAGCTGGACCTAAGTTGGCATACTTTACCCTAGAGCCTGACCTCACTACTAACTTTTACACCAAAGGCAAAAAGTTAGGTTATGTGCAAGTGCGCATCGACATCATGGTAATGAGTCAACAAGATTTATCAGTTGTTGAGCATCACCAACCTTTGATTCGCGATGCAGTGATTGAATTATTGGGTAAGCAAACAGAAGATACGATTAAGTCCCTTTCTGGCCGAGAAGATCTGCGCAAAACTTTAGTGACGACCCTCAACGAAACGCTTTTGCCTGAAACAGGTAAAACCATCATTGCCGATTTGTTGTTTACAAAATACCTTTATCAATAAACCCAAATCCGTTTTGAACATAAAAAAAGACCGCTCTTGAGCGGTCTTTTCATTTCATCAGCTTTAGGCTTGCTGTTGGTATTTCATCTTGCCTGAATCAAACAGCGCAATCGCCATCCCCGACAGTAGCCCAACTAAGTGAGCGGTGTTTGCAATCGCCATAAATGGCTGCACAAAACCAAGAACTAACCATACCAACATAAAGACGATGATTGGCTTGGGTAGCGTAAGGTCTAAATGTGGCAAGCGGTAACCCAGTATCCACAAATAACCAAGCAGTGCATAGACCACGCCAGACAAGCCGCCGAAGTTAGCCCCTTCAACATAGAACTGGCCTGCCCCTGAAAGCGCTGCCGACACCACAAAGAGTTGCAATAGCTTACCGGAACCGAGACGACGTTCGATGTCGCCACCCAACTGCCACCACCATAGTAAGTTAAACACGATGTGAGTTACTGAAAAGTGCAGTAACGCATGACTTAGCCATCGCCACACTTGCCATTGTTGCCCCTCAAAAGCCGGGAAGTGCAACAACTTAAACACGCCATTGCCAAAGCCAAACATTTGTAACAAGTAGATGATGATACAGACTGTCATGATCAGCAAAGTCATGGGGCCAGCTTTCGCTTTGACCATGCTTATGATACTCGGGCTGGAATAATGAAATGTGCTCTTACGAGTATCGGCAACGTCCCACGAGGCGGCGCTGTATTTTGAATCAGACGGGTTAGCAAGGAACAGCTTAAGTTCGGCTTCCGCTTCTATTTCATGCTGGCTATCAGTCAGCCACAGCGCAAATTGCCCATCCCCTTCAGGCATCATTTCGATGTCAATTTGGCGAGAGGCCATATAATCAATAAAGGCTTGCGCCATACGTGGATTATTTAACGTTACCAATCTCTTCATTAACTTCTCACTATCGGTAGTTCTGCTCGATGCCAGGCTTCAAAGCCACCATCTACACTGTACACCTGTTCAAAGCCTTGGTTAACCAAATATTGCGCCGCACCTTGGCTACTAATGCCGTGGTAACACATCACTAGAATAGGTTGTTCGAACTCCACTTCATCCATAAACGCAACGATCGTATCGTTAGTTAAGTGATACGCGGACTCCGCATGCGCAACGGCAAACGATTGAGGGTCACGGATATCTACAAGCTTCGCATCACCCTGCTCGAGCAGCGCTTGCGCACCTTGTACATCGATATGCTTAAACTGATCCATTTACTTTCTCATTGTCTTATTAATATACCCAAGCAACCTCGAACCTAACGTACTAATCAGCACCCGTGGTACAGCATAAAATCCATATTTGAAGCTGCTTGGGTATACTGCCGCTATTGTAACCTATCCAACGGCAAACTTAGACACATGGATAATCAGGGTTTTCAAAAGTGTACACATTCCAACCATTTGTGGATAAAGCTGTGAATTGCGTTGATAAAGTGTATTTGGATCTTTTGATCCACAATATGTAGTGATGATCCTGATCTAACTGTGTGTATATCTATAACTATCCCCAGATGGAAAAGTGCTTGAATCCCTTATTTTGTCCGGGTTTCGAACAGTTGATAAATAATTAATTCACAGAGTTATACACAGGTAGCACATAAAATCCGGATCGCAAACGCTATCGATTTTCGATCGACAATAAAAAAGCCGAGATCACATGATCTCGGCTTTCTATGAAAATCTTACTTTCAATTAGCAGTGGAAATTAAAATTCACCCACGGCCAATTTTAGTTTCTTCATTGCATTTTTTTCTAGCTGGCGAATACGCTCGGCGGAAACACCGAACTCATCAGCTAAGTCTTGCAATGTTGCTTTCTCATCATCTAACCAACGAGAACGCACGATGCGCTGACTACGCTCATCCAAACTCGCTAATGCATGACCCAAGCGATTGTTGGTGTGCATTTCCCAGTTGGCGGCTTCAATGTTGTCGGCCACATCAGACGATTTGTCTTCTAGGTATAGCATCGGCGCTGTGTAAGCGTTTGAACTGTCGTCTTCATCAGTTGGCATATCAAAGGTTGAATCCACCGCCGCTAAGCGTGATTCCATCTCGCGAACTTCAGAAGGCTCAACACCTAACTCGCGCGCAACGGTTTCCACTTCACCGTTGTTAAACCAACCCAAGCGCTTTTTCGACTTACGCAGGTTGAAGAACAATTTACGTTGCGCTTTAGTGGTCGCAATTTTCACGATACGCCAGTTACGTAGCACGTATTCGTGGATCTCTGCTTTGATCCAGTGGACAGCAAAAGAAACCAAGCGAACCCCTACTTCTGGGTTAAAACGCTTAACGGCTTTCATTAGACCGATGTTACCCTCTTGCACAAGATCCGCCATTGGCAAACCGTAGCCAGAGTAACCACGAGCAACGTGAACAACGAATCGTAGGTGCGAAAGAATTAGACCTTTTGCAGCCTCAATCTCACCTTTATAGTGTAATCGTTCTGCCAGCTCACGCTCTTCGTCTGCAGTCAGCATTGGGTAGCTGTTTACTGAGCGAATATAGCTATCAAGGCTATCTTGCGTGACTAGAGCCATCGGATACGCTTCTTTTGTCATTCAATTCCTCATCAATCTCTGATCTGGAGCATTACATTGCAATTTAGCTTCGATATCTTGAACTCAAAATGAACAAGTTTCAAGAAGGGGAAGCAATTATCCATAAACATTTGGTCTAAGCAAGGGTTCAAAATTAGCTAGTGCTAATGAAATCCAAGTAATAAGACCGCCATCACTTAAACTGGTTCAATTTCTTTTAAATGTCGTTGCGCAGAAAAGCGCGCCGCAATACATCCCAAAAGACTCCCAATGATGATTAGTAACAAAGATTCATCCCAACTTAGACCAATCAGGCGGAACTGGCTATCGTACAACGCAGCAAGGTCTTCCACCGCACTATTCATGACAATGGTCACTAAAGCCGTTACCAACCACGCAATAGTGGCACCTAACACGCCAAACCACATACCTGTGTACAAGTAAGGGCGCAGAATGAAACTGTCCGTCGCACCGATCAGTTTCATGGTTTGAATCTCTTCTTTATTCGCCAGCACATTAAATCGCAATGTATTGCCAACGATTAAAAATACCGCACCGAGCATCAGCACTGTCAGGGTAATGACAATAATACTCGCGAGAGTTTTGATGGCATCAAGACGCGCCAGCCAGTCTTCGTCAAGTCTCACGTCGGTCACATCTTGTTGCTCTCGAACGTCTTTGGCTAATGACTGAATATCACTTTTTAGCTCAGAATCTGGCGTAATCACCAACACACCAGGAAGCGCATAGCCACTTAAAAGACTGATAGCTTGGTCGAACCCTGCATATTGGCTTAAATCAGATAGACCTTGTTGCGGTGAAATATACTCTACCTCTTTTACCAAAGGCCAAGTTTCAATTTGATCTTTGAGAACCATCACTCGCGCATCCGGCATACCTTCAACTAAGTAAGCACTAACTTGTGAAGGAGAAGCGACATCTTCCGCTGCCCCCGCAACGTTTTTCCCCAATAGATACAAACAAGCTGGCATGGCAAGTGCCATGGAGATGACCGCTAGAGTCAGAATGTTGCCTAGTGGTCGTTGCCATAAGGCGCTAAAAGAGGATTTAGCTTGTTTTGCGTGGACAGAGAAAAAACCATCGGTATTCGCACGCTTGGCACTGCGGCCTTTCCCCTTCTTTTGGGAGTGCTTGTTACCTGCCATAGTCTTCTACCTCACTTAGGAAGCCTTGGTTCAATTCAAAATGACGATACTGTGGGCGAGTGTTTACTAACCCCACATCGTGCGTGGCAAGTAGGATAGTCACGCCCGCACGGTTAAATTCTTCGAATAGACGCAACACACGGTTGGATAATTCTGGGTCAAGGTTACCCGTAGGCTCATCAGCCACCAGCAACGTTGGTCGATTAACCACAGCACGGGCAATACCGACGCGCTGTTGCTCACCACCAGAAAGTTGACTAGGTAGACAACGAGCTTTATCGAGTAAGCCCGTTTTATCTAACGCCGCAGAAACACGGCGTTTGATTTCGTTTTCAGAAATCGATTCGATACGCATTGGCAGAGCGACATTGTCGTACACACTGCGATCCATCAATAGGCGATGATCTTGAAAAACAATCCCAATATTGCGGCGCAAAAAAGGGATGTCTTTGCTTGGAATACGCGTGATGTCGTGGCCATTAAAATGGATTTTGCCATCGGTTGGTCGCTCTATCGCGCAGATCAATTTCAGCAAGGTACTTTTACCAGCCCCGGAATGTCCGCCTAAAAACGCCATTTCACCGCGCCTCAGGTGAAAATCGACTTTTTGCAGTGCTTGTCGACCACCTCGGTAAGCTTTGCTTACTTGCTGAAATTTGATCACCGTTGATTTCCTCTAACTCTTTTTATTCTTCACGACTAAACAGTGCGTCAATAAACTCTTGAGTTTCAAATGGACGCAAGTCTTCGATACCTTCACCCACACCAATGTAACGAATTGGAATACCGAACTGATCAGCAATAGCGAAAATTACGCCGCCCTTGGCTGTACCATCCAGCTTAGTCAAAGTAATCCCGGTTAGAGGGGCAACATCACTGAAAAGTTTCGCTTGGCTAATGGCATTTTGTCCTGTGCCTGCGTCAAGCGTTAGCATGATCTCATGTGGTGCAGAGTCATCAATTTTCTTCATCACACGTACAATCTTACGCAGCTCTTCCATTAGGTTCGCTTTGTTCTGTAGACGACCTGCTGTATCAGCAATCACCACATCCACACCACGTGCTTTTGCCGCTTCAATCGCATCATAGATAACAGAGGCACTGTCTGCGCCAGTATGTTGAGCAATCACAGGAACATTATTACGTTCACCCCACACTTGTAGCTGCTCAACCGCTGCGGCACGGAAAGTATCGCCCGCTGCAAGCATCACTTTTTTGCCTTGAGTTTGGAACTGCTTCGCTAGCTTACCGATGGTCGTGGTTTTACCCACGCCATTTACACCTACCATCAAGATGACGTAAGGCGTTTTGTTGCTATCGATTTCTAGTGGCTGTTCGACTTTAGAAAGAATCTCAGCCATTTCTTCTTTCAACAAACCATAAAGGGCTTCGCCGTCTTTCAGATCGCCACGTGTGGCTTTTTCTGTCAGGTTGTTGATAATTTTTGTTGTGGTATTCATGCCCACATCAGCAATAAGCAGTTGCTCTTCTAGCTCTTCAAATAAGTCTTCATCGATTTTCTTACCGCTGAACAAACCGAAGAAGCCAGCACCAATATTTGCTTTTGTTCGGCTTAGGCTGCGTTTAAGACGAGCAAAAAAGCTTTCTGTTGGCTTTTCTTGTTCTTGAACACGAGGCGCGGCCGATACGACTTCTGGCTCCTCTGCTTCTGCTTCTGCTTCTGCTTCTGCTTCTGCTTCTGCTTCTGCTTCTGCTGGGGCAGCCTCTGATTGTTTCTCTTCTTCTTCAAGTTCTGGTGTTGCTTCCGCTTGCTCAGCAACCGCTTCGGTTTGCTGCTCTTCAGAAGGCGCTTCCACTGCTTCTTCTTTTACTGTTTCTTCAGTTTTTGGTTTTGGGCTTTGTTCTTCGTCACCAAAACCTAGCCACGAAAGTAATCCGCGCTTCTTTTTTTCCGTCATCTGGGGCTATCCTAGATTGTTCTTTTATCTATTAATGACTCTTTTTTGACAAGATTATTATCTGTCTAAAAAAGGCTAATGACAAAGTTCTGAAAACTTTCCGATTAGGTAATTCTAATCTTATTAGTGTTACACTCTGTCATCTTGAATATTCTGGGCTGTATCCAAGCTCCAAGCTCATTGCTTGGGCGATTAGATATAGTATCACTTTATTAGCGGTCAAAAAATCTATGGTAAGACGTCGCCAGCAAAACTCATCACAAAAAAAGCCAACAACGGGCTTTGTTCGCATTATTAGTGGCTTATGGAGAGGCAGAAAACTTCCTGTACACGATGCTGAAGGCTTACGCCCCACGACAGATCGCGTCAAAGAAACGCTGTTTAACTGGTTAGCTCAAGATGTACCACAGGCAAAATGTCTCGACTTGTTTGCTGGCTCTGGCGGCTTGGGATTTGAGTCAGCTTCGCGCCAAGCAGAGCAAGTGACCATGGTTGAGCTAAACCCACAAGCTTTCCAACAGTTACAAAAGAATGTTGCCTCTCTTAACGCGAACAACATCCAAGTGGTAAATACCGACGCACTGAGTTTTTTGAAGCAACCGGGTTCTGCTCACCATGTGGTGTTTATTGACCCACCGTTTCGCAAAGGTCTATTGGATGAGACCGTGGCTCTGCTAGAACAAAATGGCTGGCTCGCGGAAGATGCGATGATTTATATTGAAACAGAAAAAGAACTCAATATTGCCGACTTACCAGAAAACTGGCAATTACATCGAGAAAAAACAGCAGGCCAAGTGAGCTATCGTCTGTACGAACGTACCTCCGCATAACGCCTCGATTTAAAAGGATACTTAAATGAAAGCACTAATTATGCTGGCCAAAGCGGCTATCGCCTTTGTTTGGTTAGTATTAATCCTAAATATTTTTATGCCCTTTCCCGGCAATGCCGCGATTGCGCTATACATCATGACCGCTTTTTTGTTCATCATGCACGGTTTACAAATGGCCATCTTCATTGGTGCATTTGGCGACAAAATAAAAATGAGCAGTTGGGAAAAATATTCAATCCTGATTTTTGGTATTTTTGCCCTACTCGATATTCGTCGTAAACACATGATGTAATCGCTAAGATACGAAAAAGCCGCTCTTGTGAGCGGCTTTTTTTCTGCGTTTCGTTCGTCACCCAATGTAACTTTTTACACCATCCAAGAACATTTGAGTGGAGATCATCACCAGTAACAAGCCCATTAAGCGTTCTACCGCCTTCAAGCCACGTTCACCCAACAAGCGATTAAAGAAGCCATAAAACATCAGTATAAAAAATGTTGCGCCCCACGCAATTACAACTGATGCTGACATTTCCAACATTTTCTCTGGATGTTGCGAAGACAGTAAAAGCAAGGCAGCAATCACTGAAGGGCCCGCGATCATAGGAATGGCCATCGGAACAATAAAGGGCTCCTCGCCTGCTGCCAGTCCAGTGATGCTGCCAGCACTCGGGAAAATCATCTTAATCGCAATAATGAAGAGAATAATGCCACCTGAAATGCTGAGCGTTTCTGGCTGGACATGCAAAAAACTTAAGATGCTTTGTCCTGCAAACAGAAACAGCATCAAAATCAGTAAGGCAAACAGTAGTTCACGAATCAATACCTTACGACGACGCTTGGGATCGATATGTTTGAGAATAGACAACACAATCGGCAAGTTACCGAGAGGGTCCATGATTAGAAACAGCATGGTCGCTGCAGAAAGAATGTCCATATTCTGGCCTCACCTCAAAAATGGCGGCCAGTGTATAGCAAACTGACAACATGAGTATATGACTGAGGGCGAAAACACCATATTCACCCTCGATCTTAGCCGCCGTTTAGTGATTGCAAACTCGCGCCATATTGACCACAAACTTACCTTCAAGCTCACGAATTTTGTCGCGCTTGAGCAAAAATGCTAGTAATGCATCTAAGTCTAGATCATTCAGTTTACAGGTGTGAAAGCGAACGCTAGCGCCAGAGTGCTGTGTGAGGGCTTCGCGATCCATTGGTGTTTCTCTAAGTAGGTTTAGCAGCTCGTGAGCATGGATTTCACTCATTATTGACTCCAGTTATTAAGAATAATGCGTTCAGTTTACTGAAATCCTCAAGAGCTGCTTTGACTTAAATTAGTAAATGATTGAGGCAACAATGAGGGCATGAGCAAAAAAGTAACTGCCACTCACCCACAAATAGGCGTGTTTCATCGGTTTTCGATAACCGTGTATCGCGTATGCCAGCGCCGAATAGATGAGAACTAAGGTTCCGCTAAAGCCGATAGCATTGGCGTAACTCGGCACTTGTAACCAAACTTCACCGGCTGCCCAAGCAAGTTGAACCAGCATCATCCCCATGATCACAACAGGGAATACCAGAGAGTCGAGTTGAGGTAGCAACAAAAAGAACGCCACGATACTCGCTGCAAGCAACAGGGCCAACAGCCACCAGACAATCTCACCATTAAGCTGCACCCAAAATGACTTGCTGTAGCATACCTGGGCAACCAGATAAGCCGTAAAATAGATTAGCTTACGAGTTTTAAACGAGTGCAGCGTATCTGCCACCATAGACACCATCAGCCCACCCGCAATCCAGTAGGTATATGTTGCGGATGCACCTTGAGTTAACACCAACACAAGAAGAAGTAGCAGAGTAAAGATTTTAAACACGAGGGATTGTGTCGGGTTAGCTTGCTTTGCTCCCAACACGGAATACACACCTGATAGCCCTATCGCCAGCCAACTCCACATGCAGTATACACCTTTTACTTAAACTCGCCGCTAGTCTAGGTAGACCAGTTTTGATGTAAAGACACAATCTACGAAAGTTGGATCTCGCTAGCGATTCGAAACATTTTGTAACCCTCAGCCTACGTAATAATAAAGCCGATGAGCCTGAATGATGCCACTAAACATTGGGGCCAAGCTTTGCTCATCAGCCGAACCCATCAAATCACACGACACAATAATCAACGCTTTCTAAAACTATTTAACTGAAAAACAGATAAGTGCTCCAGGTAAGCCGCCATTTCACAAACTGACGATTAAACCACCAGGATGTATGTAATGCAGGCAGCAAGAATAAATAACAGACACAAAATAGAAAATAGTCTTAGTAGCGCTCTAAGAGAGGAGAAACCACTGATGACTAGGGGTAAAAACTAAGAAAACCGACCTTAATTCAGTAAAAAAAACATCAGACAAGAAAAGTAAGTCAATGATAAATAAAACCATAATTTCAATAACAGATAAAAGTGCGGACTTCATAAACCATAAAATCACTAAACACTTTTGAAGCCCATATTTTCTCATAAGGTAAGAAAATCTCACTCCATGCTTTCGATTTGACGATGCAACCTCATAGCACATTTTTTAATTTTCTCAATTTTTGAGAAATACAGACAAAATAAACACCCAACATACCATTCGAAACAAAAAACAATTACAAAGCCAACATCACAAACCATTTAACATTATAAAATCATATACTTAAAACAAAAAAGGATAGAAATAAAACAATGTGAACACTTTAAATACAGCACAAAAAACATAGTTTCATTAGTCAGAATCACGTAAAACTAGACAAGTTAAGTGTGGTTTTTGAAAAGATTAACGAGCATATGTTGATCAAACCCCAAAAACAGTGCTATATTAAATTCATCGAGTTCATCAAAGATTAAGGGGTAGTGTTATGATTTCATCTTCTCAAAAACAAGGGCTGGTTATGATTGCAGTGGTTGTGGGTTTAATGACACTGCCAATGATGTACTAACCCAATGATTTAAAATAAAAAAGGACGCAAATGCGTCCTTTTTTATTTATCTGTATAGCTCTACTGAATGTGCTTAGACAAAATATCCCAGTGCATATAGTAGAAACCAAGAGCGGCCAGCGTAATCAACGTCATTAGCAAAATTGCTGTACGCCAAATAAAGCGAGAGCTTCTTGGTGTCAGCTCTTTTTCACAAGCATCACATGCCGCCATAAAGCCTTTACGATCATCCAGCTTGTAATCGTCTTCGTGCACCACTTTGTTACGCACGGTTGCGATGAATCGAAGCTTTGCTATCACGTCATGCGGTAAACGTTCTTCACAACTATTAATAAGTTGGTGCAACCCTTTCCCTTCTGCATGGTACTGAGTACGCAAAAGTTTTTCGATCGTTCGGGTACGCATGACTACTTTTTCAATATCTGACATCGTAACCCTCCTTACCAGACCCTTCCTATGTTCATTATTTTTATTCTTCTATAAATTTAGAGCTTTTTCGAGCCGTTAAGTGCAATTTTACTTTCAATTTGTGCCCTTGAGCTCATATAGCCAGACAAGTGAAATCTGCTTAGTTCAGCTTTAGTGACGTAGCTTACAGATGAAGCAACAATTTCATCGCGTCCCCATTGAGATAAACCGTGAAGTGCGCCGAATAAAATTCATGTCCCTTTCATTAGATTATGAATAAGTTACCTCAACTCATCGTTTCGTCAGCGAGTTCTGTAGAATGGGACCCGATAAAACATTGGAGGTTAATATGCCAATCTCACTTATTGTCGCCCTATTCGCCCTTATTGCCTTGGGCGCTTGGGTGTTTTTCCGTTTTTATAGTAAGCACTATGTGGGCGAAGACGCTCCAGAGCAAAGCGCGCAGGTAACGGTTTTAGATAAACAAGCGATAGACATACCAAACGCACCACCAGGTCAAGACGATCAAGAGTATTGGATTTACGTTCAACGTGGTTCTATCGGTCCAAAGCGTGAATTCCAAATTGGAGTGCATTACTACCATGCACTCAATCCTGGAGATAAGGGAACACTGACCTATCGCGGCAACAAGTTCCTTCACTTCGCTATCAAACGTTAAGGCAGTAACCAACGAGTCTTGGCAGAACGAGAAAAGAGATAGCTCATCGCCAAGGCTCCAGCTCCACTTAGAACGATCCAGACTGGAATCACCCACGCAGGATGTCCTGTGTACCAACCGAACTCTTTCATCGGCCATAAGAAAATAGGATGAAGTAAGTAAATCCCTAAGCTGTGCTGACTGATCACACTTACCACTTTTTGTACTTTTGGTGATAAGCCTTCACCAAAGTAACGCCCGATCATAAAAATCATCGAAGCTGCTAGAATCACATTCAGTGTTTTATAAGAGAGCCAGCGCCCAACCGTATACTTCTCCGCCTCTAAGCTATTTGTCACAACCATCGTAAAGGTCACTGCCAACGCCACGAGTCCTAGCCCAACAAATAGGGTCACCATAGAGCGATTCAAAGGTACCTTTTGAAATAAAACATACCCCAGTGGAAGGTAACCCATATAAAGCCACATCTGATTACTCCAAGGGCCATCAATCTTGAACAAGAACAGTGTGCTGGTGAAAAGCCAAAATGCGAGATAGGTATACAAGACGTTGTCATCCACGTTGCGTACCATCCATTGAAACAGCGGAATCACAAAATACAGTGGTATAAAGTAATAGAAAAAGCCGAGATGGTAATACGTTGCGTGGAATGGGCTATTGCTTAATACCTCTTTTACGGTTTCAAAATCAAAGCCTTGAGAAGTCCAACCTGAAAGGTATGCATAAAACATCGACCAAATAAGAAATGGAACTAAAACTTTGCCCAAACGCCTTTTGATATAATACTTACCGTCAAATGGTCGAGTGTCACTGAGCATTAGCGCTCCGGTGATCAAAATAAAAACTGGCACTGCCCAGCGGGTTACGCTATTCACGCCTACCGCTGTCAGCCATTGGTCAAATGGAATCACTCCTAACTCATTTCGATACGGTGCCAAGACGTGAATGGCGATCACTGCTACCGCTGCGAAGCAGCGCAATAAATCAAAAAACAGAACCCTTTCTCTCATACCTTTCCCTACTTTGAGTCGCTTATCGTTTATAGCATAGGGTAAATCTCAACCAGTGAAATAGTTAACAATCTGTTTTTGCTTATTTTTAACTCAACAATGACCTACAACGGGGATTTCATCACCACTCTAATCACTTAACGAGAACCAAAAACCAAGCATCAGTATTCACTCTCGATGCCAAACCGAAACAATCTGATTACAGCAAACGGCGCATAAGAAACAAAAATGGCTCCGATTTGGAGCCATTTATACCATCTACAGATAGCGATACTGGGGGTAGTTACGCAGTAGCAACATTAGCTTTTGGCAACTTAATTGAAATCAGCGTCGTCAGTGCCAAGAAAGCAAAAGAAACCCATAAGCACGCTGCAAGACCAGCCTCTTGGTAGATCCAACCCGATAATACCGTGCCAATCAAACGTCCCATCGCATTGGCCATGTAGTAAAAACCGACATCCAACGAGACGCCATCGCCTTTAGCGTAGCTCACTATCAAGTACGAGTGCAGCGAAGAGTTAATGGCAAACACAGCGCCAAAAATCATCAAACCTACCACAATCACCAGTTCAGGCTGCCAACCGATTTGCACACCATAAGCAATACCAGCCGTAATTAACGCTAGGATTCCTGCCCACACCAATGCTGCACTACCATCAGGCACACGACCTTGCGCTTTGCCAGTAATACGCGGCGCAAAGCCTTGCACAAACCCATAAGCAATGACCCACGCTGCGAGAAAGCTACCAACCCACAAGTGATCCCAGCCAAACACGCTACCAAGATAAATAGGCAGAGCAACGACAAACCACACATCACGAGCACCAAACAAGAACATGCGTGCTGCGGATAAAATGTTTATCGATTCAGACTTGGAGAATATTTGGCGAAACTTAGGTTTACTCTTTGCTTTACCCATGTCCGCTTCTAGCCAGATCATGCTGCAAACAAACACTAATGTAAGTACACCCGCCATAATAAACATCGAGTTTTGAAAACCCACCCAAGACAGCAGCAAGCCACCAACAAAAAAGCCCGCTCCTTTGAGTGCATTCTTCGAGCCAGTCAAAATCGCTACCCATTTGTAGAGCGCACCTTGCTGTTCGTCTGGTACTAGCGTTTTAATCGCGCTCTTAGCACTCATTTTGTTCAGATCTTTGGCAATCCCCGACAGAGCTTGCGCTGCCATCACCCAAGGAATGGTCAGCCATGCATTTGGTACTGCGAGCATCAACAACGCAAACACTTGCATCGCTAAACCAATGTTCATGGTTTTATTTAGGCCTAACCTTGCGCCCAACCAACCACCAACCAGGTTTGTCACCACACCAAAAAATTCATAGAAAAGAAACAGTGAGGCAATAGCTAACGTGGAATAACCTAAGTCATGAAAATAGAGCACCACCAGCATACGCAGTGCGCCATCGGTCACCGTAAAGTTCCAATAGTTAAACGTCACTAACATGTACTGACGAATACTTTTGCTTAATTGAGAAATCATATTGACCTCATATGTACAGCGATAGAAGCATTTAGATCATCATGTTCTAAATACTTCCTAACCTGTACAGCAACATTGACCAATACAATGTTGCTGTGATTTTCAAAAAATGCCCCAACATCAATAAAAAGCAAAATACACCTTAAAAACAATGTATTAGTTAATATTAATGGCTTTTTTTGTAAACAGTCGTATCCTGAAGAAGCTCGAATTTAGCTTTTGGATCATAATGAACCAAAAGCTATTTAAGCTGATCAAGCGTCTTGAGCCACGCGTTCGATGTACTCAACTTGCACAGGTTTTGTAAATGCACCAGGGCGCAATGCCTGTACTTCTCGCACGATATCTTCTAACTGCCATTCCTTTTCTAGGAGTAGGTGAGCAGCGAACAAACCTGTGCGCCCTGAACCACCCATGCAATGCATCGCAACTTTGCCACCTTGAGCAAGAATCGCGTGCAGTTCCGGACTGGCTTGTTGCCACTTCGTCGCAAATTCTTCATTTGGTGCGCAGTCGTCTTCAATCTCGATCTGGAACCATTTCATTCCCAGTTGCTGAGTGGCTTCACCCAATGCAGAGACATTCTTCGCAGCTAATTCACTATCATCTAATGCAGTAACGACCGCTTGAACACCCTGCTCTTTCAACTGTTCTAACGACGCATGCAAATCGACACCTTTCGTTCCTGGGCACGGTGTTAAGATTAAAGCACCGGAGTCCAAATCTAATTGCCATGTAGGATGAGACATTGTGACCCCCTTTTAAGCCAAACCAACGTTACGAACCAGCTCTGCTGTGCGCGTTGCATAACCCATTTCGTTATCGTACCAAGCGTAAATCTTAACCATACGAGAACCCACAACCATGGTTGATTGCGCATCAACGATGGTTGAACGTTGGTCGCCTTTATAATCGATAGAAACTAAAGGACGCTCTTCGAAGCCAAGGATGCCTTTCAAATCACCTTCAGATGCTTCTTTTAACAGTGCATTCACTTCTTCTGCCGTGGTATCACGCTTCACATCAAAAATGATGTCTGTTAACGATGCGTTTGCTAGAGGTACGCGAACCGCATGACCATTAATTTTGTCTTTTAATTCTGGGAAAATTTCGACAATCGCCTTCGCGCTACCCGTCGTGGTCGGGATAAGGCTCATGCCGCATGCTCTTGCACGGCGTAGATCTTTGTGTGGCGCATCTAAAATAGTTTGCGTATTCGTCAGGTCGTGAATGGTCGTAAAAGAAGATTGTTCGATACCCAATTTCTCATGAATGACTTTAACCACAGGTGCGATACAGTTAGTCGTACACGAAGCCGCTGTCACGATACGATGTTTTTCAGGGTCGAAAATATGGTCGTTCACGCCCACCACAATGTTCGCGATACCTTCTTCTTTCACAGGTGCGCTTACCACGACACGTTTTACGCCTTGCTCTAGGTATTTATTTAGGAATGATGTTTTGCGATGTACGCCTGTCGCTTCAATCACAACATCACAATCAGACCAGTTCACCGCATCGATATCGCGTTGTTGAGTCGTGGCGACACGCTTGCCGTTGATGACGAGCTCACTGCCTTCGACCTGAACTCCATGATGCCAACGACCTTGCACTGAATCGAATTCTAATAAGTGACCAAGCGTAGCGGCGTCACCTGCGACATCGTTGATTAACACAAACTCCAATTCTGGCCAATCAAATGCCGCTCGCAGCGCTAAGCGACCAATTCGGCCAAAGCCATTAATTCCTACTTTAATTGTCATAGTTTTACCCTCTAACCTTCTACCTTGAATCTCTATTCGCTGTTAACAGCAAGCCTCACGACTTTTATCGTGTAAGCGTGTGATGTCGTCTTGGTATTCCTGCTTCAAACAGTTTGATGCCACTAAGTCTTCAATTAACTTTCGCATCCAACCTGGTAATTGCTGTGATAACTCGTAATACACCCATTGCCCTTGGCGTTTATCCACCAAGATGCCACTGGATCGTAACTGAGCAAGATGACGAGAAACTTTCGGCTGGCTCTCTTGCAGAGCAAACGCCAAATCACCAACGCAAGTTTCACCTTCACGGGCCACGAGCATTAAACAACGTACGCGTGTTTCATCGGATAACAGCTTAAAAAACTGATGTGGAAGCATAATGAACATACCTATATATGGATATGCGTATATGTTTATTTAATTAAGATATATCGTCAAGAGGAAACCGTCCATCGTCATAAAAGTTTCACATCTAACGAACAGCTTGATTGTAAAGAGAGAGATTCAAAGAGATAAAAGATAAGACCAGAAATTATGCAGTCGCGATGCTTTGACTCCAGCGAACCGCTTCACCTAAGGAGAGCTTCACTTCCTCTAAAGGCAACCCCAATTGCATCGTGATTTTTTCAACCCCTGACCAATCGGCACGCTCGTAGCACTCTTCAAGGGAAATAAGTGCACCATAAACCCCTTTGCGATGTAATAGCGCTTGTTGTACTGAATGACTAAGCGGTAACTGCCTAACTAAAGATTCCACCGAAAGATCCAGCAACGCATCTAGAATCGACAGCAAACCAACCATGAAACCTTGTTCGTTGAGATGAGAGAATGGCTGATAGCGCGACATCAATTGGCAAAATTGAGCTCGTTGCAATGAAAGGTGATACAGCTCTCGAGGTTTGTTACTGGAGATATACGATGCCACAACCAAAGAGACAAACTGCTTAAGGTTATCCTGGCCAAGATAAATCAATGCCTGACGAAAAGAGCTGATTTCGACAGCCAAATTCGGCGCTTGCGTATTTACAAAACGCAATAATTTATACGAAAGCGCGACATCTTGCGTAATGATGGACTCGATACGAGTAAAGTCAGGCTCAGGAGCACAAACTTCACGAAACAGTTGCAATGCCAACACTTGCTCAGGACTGACGTATTTAGTCTGCGAGACGAGTGGCTTGCTAAAAAAATAACCTTGGAAAAATTTAAAGCCAGCCGCTTTCGCTTGCTCAAACTCTTCTGCGGTTTCAACACGTTCTGCTAAAAAGTGGTATTTGACGCGTTTGGCAAGGTGTGTTTTGACCAGTTCACAGGCCTTTTCGAGCCCCATCGCCATAATGTCGAGCTTCACAATATGCACATATGGCAAAAAACGACGCCATTCTGGTGTTAGGGTGAAGTCATCCAAAGCGATCAAGTAACCTTCTCGATAAAACTCACGAATCGCATCAAGAAGCTCATCCGTAGGTTGGCACGTTTCCAACACTTCGATGACAATTTTGTTTTTCGGCAAACTGCGCGGCAAACGTCGCACCAAGCTTTGATGAGGAAAGTTAATAAAGCATCTTGAAGAGGCAATCACTGGGTTAGTGCCCAGTGATAGGAAGTTTTCGACGATCAGTCGGTATGTCGCTCGATTTGAATCAATATGTGAAGGGTATGCGTTACTCTCCCCGTCTCGAAACAACAATTCATAACCCAGCGTCTGTCTTTTTCGGTTAAAGATCGGCTGGCGAGCGACATACGTTGTATTCATGCTAAAGAAGGACCTATAAATGGCTTATGACTTTGCAGCTGCTAATAATGCACCACAACCCATGAACATTGAACCGAATACTTTGTTTATTTTTCCCATGATTTTATCGGAGCGAATAAAGCGTCCCATTTGTGCTGCCAAGCTCGTGTAACCCAACATTACACACGCATCAATCACGACCGTAGTGACGCCAAGCACCAACAGTTGCGTGATTTGGTCTTTTGCCGGGTCAATAAACTGCGGGAACAACGCCACCAGAAAAACAATCGATTTAGGGTTGGTGAGGTTAATCAACACTGCCTTGTACAACAGCGCCGTGCCTGACATCTCGTTGTGGTTTTCAGCTGCGACTAAGCTTGATGTATCGCGCCATTTCTGAATCCCCAACCAAACCAGATAAGCGGCACCAACCCATTTAATGACAGAAAATGCGGTTGCTGACTGCGCGACAAGCGCACCAATACCCGCCCCCACCAGCGCGATGTGGATAACTAAACCAATTTGTAAGCCAATAATGGCACCCAGTGATTTACGGGTACCGTAACTCAAACCATTACTGATTGAGTTCACCGTGCCAGAGCCCGGAGCCAAACTAAAAACGATTGCTGTTACTACATAAGCTAACCAGACATGGGTATCCATTGCATTTCCTCACTAATTCTTCGATGATACATCGCGTAAACAACGTATCTTCAGGTAATCAACTAATGGCGACTAACCATTCACCTTTGACTTATACTCAAGAGACATTATTTGAGCAAGCAATTGGTGGTCCGATCGCAGCACTTTGGCAAACTCGCCAAGAGGGCTTTGTTAAAGGGACTGAGAAAAAGAACATTTACTGGTGCAAGCTAACCAACCCAGAGCATAAAAAAGCCGTGCTCATCGTAAATGGACGCATTGAGTCTTCCTGGAAATACCAAGAGCTGTTTTACGATCTCTACCGCCAAGGTTTCGATGTCTATTCCTTTGACCACCGCGGACAAGGTTTATCAGATCGTTTATTATCTGACTCAGATATGGGTCACGTCTATGACTTTACTGATTATATTGATGATATGGACATCGTCGTAAAAAAACACGACCTTAGCGAATATCAACAATGCTTCATCATCGCGCACTCTATGGGCGGCGCGATCGCCACACGTTACCTGCAAACTCACCCAGAACACCCTTTTACTGGTTTGATTCTAAGTGCGCCCATGTTTGGCATTAACCTGCCATGGTACCTATCACCAATAGCGATTCCGGTCACACAAATTATGTCAGCGGTATCGACTTTGCCACGCTATGCACCAGGACATCAGGCCTACTTCCCTAAGCCCTTTGAAGATAACCCACTTAGCCAAAGTTACGGCCGCTACCAATGGTTCCGAAACCTATATACGGAAAAACCGGAACTGCAAGTCGGTGGGCCAAGCACTCGCTGGGTTTGGCAAGGGCTCATGGCCGCTAAGCAGTGCTTTTTATTAACTCGCCAAGTCAAAATACCAGTAATCCTAATCCAAGCCGGAAACGATCGGATTGTTAGCAACCTCGCGCAAAAGCGTTTTATTGATAAATTGCGGAAAACCAACCCGCACGCGGAGCTGCTTTCCATCGAAGGCGCACAACATGAAATCTTGTTCGAGACCGACAAGTATCGTAATCAAGCGCTCGATGCGATTTTCCGCTTTATGAATGACCCTAAATCGCCATCAAACGAACAAGCACAATAAGAACTCTAGGCGACCATTTCACGACTAAGATTAAAGAGGAAATGTCTACACATCGATTTACCCTCTTTTTCATCCTCATTTTGGCGTACACTGCTTGAACTTGGCTACTTTGACACAGTGTTTAACCGCATAGTGCTACGGGCCCAAGTTCCCCCGCATTCGGAGCAGTACGATCTAGTCAGTCTGCTGTACTCCGTTTGCAATTCACCTGTTCCACACTATCCAAACCGTTTACGAGGACTTCATGAGCACATCGCTACCTTGCAAAGAGATCACCAAAATCGTTGCCTCTGATCTGGATGGCACGTTACTCGCACCAAACCATCAGCTCAGTGCTTACTCAAAAGAGACGCTAAAAGCGCTGCATGAAAAGGGTTATACCTTTGTCTTTGCAACCGGCCGTCACCACGTAGACGTTGCGAGCATCCGTCGCCAAGTTGGCATTCCAGCTTATATGATCACGTCGAATGGTGCCCGAGTGCATGACCAGGAAGATCAGCTAATGTACAGCGAGAATGTCCCTGCGGAACTGGTACAAGGCGTGATCGACACGATCAAACATGATCAAGAAATACTTATTCACATGTATCAAAATGATAGCTGGTTGATGAACAAGGATGATGAAACGTTACGTGACTTCCACGATGAATTCACTTACGTCTTATTTGATGAAGACCACGCCCCAACTGACGGTATTGCGAAAGTTTTCTTCACGCATCCAGGAGAAGACCACGAACGTTTGGTCGTATTTGAAAACAAACTACGCGAGCAGTTTGGTGATAAGCTGAACATCGCATTTTCAACGCCTTGGTGTTTGGAAGTAATGAGCGCTGGCGTGTCTAAAGGCCATGCTCTTGAAGCGGTAGCGAAAAAACTCGACCTGACGTTAGAAAACTGCGTAGCATTTGGTGATGGCATGAATGACGTAGAAATGCTGTCGATGGCAGGTAAAGGGCTAGTTATGGGTACATCACACGAAAAAGTGATGAAAGCTCTACCAAATAATGAAGTGATTGGCAGCAATGCGGAAGATGCGGTTGCACACTACCTACAAGAACACTTGCTGTAAGCTTCAATACTCCAAATTATGAAGGGCTGCACATTCGCAGCCCTTTTCTTTTATCGCTGACTTGGCAGCTTCTCTTTGCCAAGAATCGCGTCCCATTCTTCTTCTGTCACGGGCATAATCGACAAGCGATTTCCACGTTTCACCAACGGCATGTTCTCAAGTTCTGGCATCGCTTTCATCACCGACAACGGAATCACTCGCGCCGTTTTACGTACAAACTCGACATCCACCATAATCCAACGCGGGTTGTCTGGGTCTGACTTTGGATCGTAATAATCGCTTTCGGGATCGAATTGGAAATGATCGGGATAGGCTTCTCTCACAACTTTAGCAATACCTGCCACGCCAACATGTTTACAAGAAGAGTGGTAAATCAGGACTAAATCGCCCACCTTCACTTGGTCACGCATCATATTGCGCGCCTGATAATTACGAACTCCCTCCCAACATGAAACCTTTTGGGTTCGAAGCGTGTCAATAGAAAAGGTATCTGGTTCAGTTTTAAATAACCAATATGCCATAATGCCATCCGATGCCGATTGAGTAACAATAATGAGGAAGATATAACATGAAGGCTTTGAAAAACCCAGTGGCGCTTGCCACCCTGCTGGTTCTGCAAGCATGTAGTTCACAGTCGCCACAATCTGGTGCCGCTGACCCAACCTCTCCACCAGCAACCTTAGATAAGCCTGAAACCATTCAACCTCAAACTTTTATGCTGCGCGGAAAAGTGATCGTCGGTCACGAGAGCCAATACATCATGCCTTGTGGCAGCGACAAGCAATATTGGTTGCAACTATCACCACAGCAAATGCAACAAGCAATTCAGTTAAATAACGAGCCTTACCAGACTATGTATGGCGAGGTTATCGGCCACCTCAACCCACCGGGCATCGATGGGTTTTCTGCTGATTTCGATGCTAACTTTGTCGTGGAACAAGTGAACTTCCTCACAACGGAAAATCCAAACCGTTGTCAGCAACCAAACAAACCAACTCGCGTGTTTGGTAATGAGCCTTCTTGGTCGGCAAGCTTTGAGGCTAATGGACTAACATTCCAGCAAATCGGCAAACAAACCACAAAATTAGCGATTAAAAGCAGTCAGCTTCAACCTCGCCAGCGCACTTATCAACTACAAGATGGTGAGCTTCGCTTAACAGAAAACCTCTGCTCAGACACAATGAGCGATTCTTTGTATGGCTGGAAAGCAACACTAAAACATGATGGCGAGACGTATCAAGGTTGTGGTATGGCTGCAAACGTCGATGCAACGCTTGGCTGGGCTAATACCTATGTCGCGACCTCAACCCAATCACAAGGCTTTGAAGTACAAATGACCTTAAACCCAGACCATAGCGCCACAACAAAATACCGTTACGCCAATGGACAAGCACCATTAATCGAGCGTGGTTACTGGCAACAGTTAAGTCCGTCTCAGGTTCAAGTTGTCATGACGCATCATCAACAGCAAAGGCTAATGTCAGAGCGACTGTTTACTCGAGAAGGCAATCAGCTCAAAGCGACCAAAGAAAAAGTCGGTAACTTAGTATACCCAATCGCCGATGGTGGTTTAGTCCTTTATCCTGCCACCGTTCGTGATGAAGGCATCATGCAACCAGCCGAAAAACGCACCAACAACCCCATCGGTAGTGCTGACGTCCCTTCTAGTGCAGAGTTTGATTCAAAAGTAGATGCCGCGGTGCGCAACTACTTCTTTATCCATCAAACCACCCCCAACAATAACCAATACCGTTGGCTAACTTACGACCTCAACAGCGATGGTAACGAAGAGCTATTGGTACAGTTGGATTGGTGTGGTTCCGGAGGCTGTACATTGCTGATATTTGAACATCACGAAAAGGAATGGCGATTTAATAGCCGCATTACACTAGTGCAAAGCCCGATTATGCTCGGCCAACAAACCTCTCATGGTTGGCGAGATCTGATTTTTAATGTCAGCGGTGGCGGAGCTAAAGCGGCTCAACACGTGATGCAATACACTGGGGTTAGCTACCCACTCAACCCAAGCATGGCACCAACGGCAACGCCGAACCAAGTCAGTGGTGTGCGTCTGTTCTCTGATGGGATAAGCCCGGTGCGCGAAGGAGTTCGTCTGTAATGTCACAACCGTGTCCAACCTGCGGTTTTCAATTCAATTGTATGTGCTCGCTAATGCCGAAACTTACCAGTGAGCACAACATCCTGCTGTTAATGCATCCGAATGAACTGAAGCGTGATACTAATACCGGCCAGCTACTAGAGCAGTGCCAACTCAACATTGAGCGAGTAATCTGGGATCGCAAACAGCCACCAGCAGAATTGCTCACTCTATTAGCTGATCCGTCGCGGTATCCGGTGTTGCTCTTCCCCTGTGAAGAAAGTATCACACTCGAACATGTGGTACTCCAAAGCCAGCAACAAACCAAAACTCCGCTGTTTATTATTTTAGATGCCACCTGGCAAGAGGCGCGCAAGATGATCAATAAGAGCCGTTGGTTAGAAGGTATCCCTACTATGGGGTTGTCTGCGTCGGCGGACTCACAATATCAGCTGCGACGCAACCAACAACAAGGTAATTTGTGTACGTTTGAAGTCGCTGCACATTTGCTCGGGCAACTTGGAGAACAAAACAACCAACAACAAATGCAGCGCTTTTTTGCCCATTACCTCGCTCTGTTCCAAGCTGAAAAGAGTGGACACGCTCTTAAGCGTTAACCATTAAGCTCAGTAGAAGAACCAAACAAAAAACGCAGCCTACGCTGCGTTTTTTACGACAAGAAGTTTCACGTGAAACATCATTAAAACAGTCGAGTCGGCTCGCCAAGATAGTAACCCTGCAAATAATCCACCCCCATGTCTTGTGCAATGGTACACACCTCCTGATTGTGGACGAACTCCGCCACCGTCTCCGCGTTAAACACTTGGCACAAACGCACCAACTGGGAAGCGATCTTGCGCTGTTTTAAGTCTTTATCAATATCACGAATCAAGCTGCCATCGAGCTTTATGACTTCTGGCTCCAACTTTAGGATTTCATCGATATTCGAATAGCCGGAGCCAAAGTCATCAACAATGATACGCGCCCCTAAGCTTCTAAAATGACTGCACACTTCTATCATTCGGCCGTAGTCTTTGATCTGCTCAGATTCCAGCACTTCTAAACCAATTCGCCTTGGGTCATTTAGCTGGCTAATTTCATGCTCTAAAAGCATTAAAGTTTTATCACTGAGCAAATCTTGCGGCGATAAGTTTATAGAAAAGTCACCTTGCTTATCTCGCATATAATGCAACGTAGAATGAATCATGTGCCGACTTAGTCGAGTGTAAAGATGCGTATCAGAGATAATTGGCAGAAAACGTCCTGGCGCAATCACCGTTCCATCGGCTTCCAGAATACGAACCAAACATTCTTGGCTTGCCAATTTGTGGCTACTCGCATGCACAATAGGTTGGCTATAAGTGATGATATTCTGTTTGAGAATGGCTCTACTGACGCAACTTAGCCATCCAAGTTGCTCTTTACGCACATCCTCACTGACTTCAATATCTTTCGCATTACAGATATGAGTATTACTGCGTACACCGGAGCGCCTCGCTTCGATGCCTTTGAGTAAGAGCTCATCTACTGAAGCGGATGGAAAGTCTCGACGACTCACTAAGCCGCCGCATAGCGAGATAGAAAGATAATCTATTTCACGTAGGCCAATTGGCTCAAAATTAGTTTGTTCTACCGCGTCAGCAAAACGCGTAAAGTGCTGTTTGATGGTTTCGCTGCTTTGGTCAGCTTTAAATATGAATGCCCATTCACCAACCCCAATACTATAAAGCTGTAAAGCCGTTGGCATGCCAAAACGCTTTCGTAGTCGATTCGTAAAGTGCATTGAGAGATCTTTGAGTAATTGATCTCCCACTCGGTAGCCGTATTTTTCGTTGATATGACTAAAGTTAAGTAGCTTTAGAGTCAACAAATGCTCATCCAAATCGATGTTACTCAGCCGCTCTTGCAATGCGACCCGGTTTTGTAATCCCGTGCGACTGTCGCGTCGATAGCTTTCTTGTAACTTGCGCGTTTGGCGATCGAGTTGATACCCCATATGCGCGTTCATATGGTTGAGATCGCCGATCGCATTTCGAATCAAGCTAAACAGCGGTGAAATAGAGGAGCTAACGGGCGACTTAGGCAAGTTCAATGTTTGCACTTCGTCTCCCTCTCGCATCGCTAAATACGTCAGGCTGTGATGAAGAATTTCGGGCTGACCAATACCACCATGCAGTTCCCCCATACAGTAACTACCAAACGTCGTCGCAATATCTTTGAAGGCTTGGACTTCGTCGCTGCTGTCAATAAAGTCTAACCGTGACGCGCAGTTAAAAATCATCACGACTTCAGGTTGGTGCATGGCTAACTCAACCACACCATGCCGCACTTGCTCGAGCGTTAACGAGGGATGGTTATAGCAAAATTGCACTTCGTCACCAAGACACCAGGGCCTGTCGAAGCTCATACTGCCATCAGCGTGTAGCTCCGTTACCGTACAAACTTCCTTTCGCCCTAAGCTTTCTCGATATAAAGGAAAGCTGAGCAGTTGACTCAGCGTCACGTCATGGCCATCCGCCAAGTAACGCTTGTATACGTCCAGTGCTTTCTTCTCACCTAAACAATACAAGCGCGTTCCTTTTGCATGAGTGACTTTGTGTGGCATGCCAATCGGGTTCCATTCCGAATACGCATCAGTCCATAGCTTCAAAGTATCACTGTGCAAAGCTACGGCAACCACAGCGTTATCGTAAACTCGGTTTTGATATAGCACCCAGCAGCCATCGTCAATACTCTGCGCCAACCCTCCAGAAATCACTACTTCTTCACTGGCGAAGGTTTGAAACAAGGGATAGTCACGTCGTTCAATTTGCACAGCAAAGCTGAGGATCACCTGTGAATTATGCTGCATTAGAAGAGAGCGCTTGAGCTCCCCGCCATCAATGTCAGGGGAGTAAGAGTATGTTTGTACCGCAGAAGTCAGCGTGGTTTGCTCAAATTCAATCACACTCACTAGGCAACCAGAGGTAAATATCTCCCCTTCCAGAATCACATTACGCGTACTATGCCCCATAACATGAGCATTCGGCAGCGACGACAAAACGGCGTCTGCAAGTGTGGTCGTAATTTCGCGCGATTGCGTCGACAATATTTGTACTAAATATTGTTTATCTGAGGAAGTCGGAAAAGTGACTAAAAAGTCATTCAGTTGACTGACATCGTGAACCAGTTTTGAAAAAGCTCGCATGGACCTACCACTGCCGTAACACTATCTTCACCACGACGTGTGGCGTTACTATTTTTATTTAATAGAGAATAATTTACGTGGCTTTGCGCTGCTTTTCTAGACACAAAATGAGATTAGAATGGATTAATGCGAAAGCAATTAAAAAAGTGTGAGTAACGGCTGCAAACTATTGATTTCAATATCAGGTAAAGTACGTGTTTTTGAATGGTTAATGACATTTTTATTCATATCATTAAACCAACAGGCTGCAAAACCAGCCAACTTTGCACCATGCACATCCGTGGTTAGATGATCACCAACATGCAGAATATTCTCCGCAGGAGTATCCAAGAATCGCTTCGCTTTAGTAAACATATCGGTTGCGGGTTTCGCCAATCCATCTGGTCCTGCTTTAAGTACCTGTTGGAAATAAGGCGTAAGACCGATGCGGTCTAAATCCACATTACCGTTGGTGATTGCCACCAACGGGATGTGCTGCGCGAGTTTCTCCAGTACATCGAGGCTTTGCTGCGGCACTTCAAAACGGTTACGCCAGTCCAACGCAACGTCTACTGCGGCTTTCGCGGCGGCATGTGCTGCGTCTTCGTCGTAGCCTACTTGGGAGAAAGCTTGCTGAAGTTGCACTAAACGCCATAAAGTGACATCGCTCTTCAGCTCGGGTTGTTGCTGCACAACTCGCTGTTTGAGAGCAAACCAATCCGCTTTGTTCATATGAGCAACCGCTGGATGATGGTGCTTGAGCCAAGATAGCAACTCACGCTCCATGCGAACGATCACAGGATAGTTGTCATAGAGGGTATCATCTAGGTCAAAGGTCATTGCCTTAATAGGCTCGATACGGCGATAAAATTTCATACTTCGGCTCACTCCCCGTTCTTTTTGCGTGCGCGTGGGTGGGCTTGGTCGTAGGCTTGCGCCAAATGTTGGAAATCCAAGTGCGTGTAGATTTGGGTCGTCGAAATGTTCTCGTGCCCTAAAAGCTCCTGCACCGCACGTAAGTTATTGCTTGATTCGAGCATATGTGTCGCAAATGAGTGACGCAATTTATGCGGACTAATATGGCTTGCGACAGACTGTTTCTGCCCCCATTCAGCCATGCGCTTTTGCACGCTACGATGCGAAATACGCGTTCCGAGCTTAGATACAAACAAGGCGGGCTCACCTGGAGCGGCTAAATCACCACGAACGCGTAACCACTTCCCGACCCACTCGGTTGCCATCCCAGAGAACGGCACTTTACGTTCTTTATCGCCTTTACCAATAACACGAAGCTCACCACTACGCAGTTGTACATCACGTACATCCACACCCACCAACTCAGCCAAACGTAAACCGGCGCCGTACATCAGCTCCATCATGGCACGATCGCGCACAGCCAACGGGTCGTCCTCGTTGACTTCAAGTAATTGGCTCACTTCGTCAACATCGAGGTTTTTGGGCAACGGGCGTTTTTTGCGAGGTGCTGAAACCCCTTTGGCTGGGTTAGCCGACATCTCGCCACGCAGAATAAGGAAATCGAAAAAGCTACGCAGCGATGAGAGTCGCGTTGCCAAACTGCTGGCTTTCATGCCTTCTCGCATGCCCTTACCTGCTAATTGGCGCACCCAACCAGCATCCACTTGAGACCAATCTTTGAGTCCCATTTCAGCTAAGTGCTGCGCCATTGTTTCTAGCTGCTGTTTGTAATTGCGCTGAGTATGTAGGCTAAGCCCCTTTTCGCTTCGTAAGAATTCATAGAAGCGCTCAAGAGGCTTTTGCAGACTATTTGGCAGAGGAGTGTTGGGAGTTGTCGTCATCGTAACTTTGCCATACCAGTGTTTGAGCGAGATGTGCCACTACTAATGATAGGTGACGCAAAAACAAGGTATCCATATCTGGCTGAAAATGGCCGCCATCTTCACTAGAAAAAGCAAGCACGCCCAGTGTTTGCTGTTTCACGAGCGGCAGTACCACATAGGACCCCATTTCCGGCACTTCCATGTTGCCAAACAAAGCTTCACGATCTACTTTGCGAAGACGTCCTAAGTACGCATCTTTGCCATTTAAGTGAGTGGTCGCAAAGCGTTGATAACTTTCCTTACTCAATTGAATCGATGCGTCGCATTGACTAAACAATCGAACAAACGCACGTAAGCCCAGCGCCTTGGCTTTCTCTTCGATAGAATGAATGACTTGTTTAAAGTCACCACATTTTAGAATCTGCCCCTGCAAATCCATAAATTCGTAAAAGGTCCGATCATTGTTCGCCGCAAGCGACATTAGTGTAGTGATCTCTTCCTCTAACTCTTCAATGCGCTGACGTTGGCGATTCATTTGGATGTGTACCAAAGATACCGCGCCTAAGTCTGAGTGTGGGAAAGATAAACGATCCACAAGCTCCGGACGTTGCACAAAAAAGTCTGGATGATCTTTGAGGTACTCGGCCACTACTTCAGCCGTTAAGGCATCTGCTTCTACTTGAGACAAACCGTTTCCTTTTTCTTCAACTAGCAAGATAATTGACCATCAAATACATGCGTTGTAGGACCGGTCATAAACAACGGCTTGCCAGGACCTTGCCATGCAATTCGCAATTCACCACCAGGTAGAGAAACCTTAACGTTTTCATCCAACAAGCCCTGCAGAATCCCAACCGCGACTGCCGCGCATGCACCACTACCACAAGCTTGTGTCTCTCCTGCGCCTCGCTCGTAAACTCGAAGACGAATATGGTCACGACTCATCACCTGCATAAAGCCAGCGTTGACGCGCTCTGGGAAACGCTCATGCGACTCAAGCAGCGGACCGAGAGTTTCCACTTCTGCCGTATCCACATCGTCGACCACGGTCACTACGTGCGGGTTACCCATGCTCACAGCACCACAAAACAAGGTATTGTCGCCTGCTCGCATGATGTAAGTTTTCTCTTTTTGCTTCGCTTTGAAAGGAATTTTGTTCGGTTCAAACTCTGGCACGCCCATGTTGACCGTCACTTCCCCATCATCTTCGATGTTGAGAATCATCTTTCCTTTCTTGGTGCTCACGCTGATGCTGTATTTATTGGTCAGCCCCTTCAAGCGAACAAAGCGGGCAAAACAGCGTGCACCGTTACCACACTGTTCAACTTCACTACCATCGGCATTAAAAATCCGATAATGGAAGTCGGTTTCAGGGTCGTAAGGGGCCTCTACCACAAGCAATTGGTCAAAACCAACGCCAGTATGACGATCCGCCAAGCGGCGGATCAGGTCTTGCGAGAAAAACACGTTCTGGGTAATACAGTCGACGACCATGAAGTCGTTGCCCAAACCGTGCATTTTGGAAAAGTGGAAATGCATTTGTTGTGTGTTACTCCGGTAGAATCTGTTCCAGCTGCCACAAACTGGTCAGCTCCTCACGCTGGCGAACTAAGTGGCTTTGTTTACCGTCCACCATCACTTCTGCCGCTCGGGTACGAGTATTGTAGTTCGAAGACATCACAAAACCATAGGCACCTGCTGAACGAACCGCGAGTAGATCACCTTCTTGCAAAACGAGTGCGCGATCTTTACCCAAGAAGTCGCCGGTTTCACAAATAGGACCAACCAAGTCGTAAGTCTGTGCTTCACCCTTTCGCGGTGAAACTGGCACAATATCTTGCCATGCTTGGTATAGCGCAGGACGCATCAAGTCGTTCATTGCAGCGTCGATAATCGCAAAGTTTTTATGCTCAGTATGTTTTAAAAACTCAACACGCGTTAGCAAGATACCTGCGTTCGCAGCAATTGCACGGCCTGGCTCAAAGATCAGCTCCAAGTCTTGGTGATTTTCAAGACGGCCTAGTAACGCTTTGGCGTAATCAGAAGGCTGAGGTGGTAATTCATCACGATAGACCACACCCAAACCGCCACCGACATCAAGATGGCGAATGTTAATGCCTTGCGCTTTTAAATCATCAATCAGAGCTAATAAACGGTCTGTCGCGTCGATAAATGGGTCTATATTGGTCAGCTGAGAACCAATGTGGCAGTCGATACCTTGCACATTCAAGTTAGGCAGGCTTTGCGCGAATTTATAAACATCTGGCGCACGATCAAACGCAATGCCGAATTTATTGTCGCGAAGACCAGTCGAAATGTAAGGGTGTGTTTTCGCGTCGACATCTGGATTGATACGCAGAGAAATTGGCGCAATCACACCAAGCTCACCCGCAACCTTGTTCAAACGTTCTAGCTCTGGCTCAGATTCAACGTTGAAACATTTGATACCTAGCTCAAGAGCGCGCTTCATCTCTGCCGGTGTTTTACCAACACCAGAGAAAACGACTTTTTTCGGATCACCGCCTGCGGCAATCACACGCTCAAGTTCACCACCCGACACGATGTCAAAACCCGATCCCAAACGCGCTAGCGTGTTCAATACGCCTAAGTTTGAGTTGGCTTTCACCGCGTAGCAAACCAGGTGAGGATGCTGACCCACAGCACTATCAAACGCCTTCCAATGGCGCTCTAGCGTGGCTCGAGAATATACGTAAAGAGGAGTGCCATATTGCTCTGCAAGAGCTTGAAGTGGGACGTCTTCGGCCCAAAGCTGGCCATCATCCTGATAGTTGAAGTAATCCAAAATTCGCTTCCCTTATTTTATTCGACTGCTGAACCCTAATTTCACCCTAAGGTGCGGTTATTTATTGTGATTGCTCATTCTGTTGAGTGTCATCTGGAATGTATAGTGAGCCAGACTGACCACACCCCGCTAAGGTCGCGGCAACCATCACAAACAACACAGTAACTAATTTTTTCATTTCGCATATCGTGATTATTGAATCAATGCCCCCTATAATCGCACCACACTCAGGAAAAGCAATAGGATAGACGGATGAACGATACTGAATTTCATCAACTGGTGGATGCGCAGATGCAAATCATCGAAGAATCCATCGATGATTCAGGCGCAGACATTGATTACGAAGTCACTGGCAACGTAATGACATTGGAATTTGAAGACCGCAGCCAAATCATCATTAATCGCCAAGAGCCGATGCATGAGATCTGGCTAGCGTCCAAATCTGGTGGTTTCCACTTCAAACTTATTGAAGATAAATGGACCTGCTCAAAAACGGGTATGGAGCTATTTGAAATGGTGAAGCAAGAGTGTGAAAAGCACGCGGGCGAAGCCATTGATTGGGTATAATACTGGTCAATCGTCACCAAAACAAAAAGAGCACCGAAGTGCTCTTTTTGTTTATTGATAAGGGTTTAATTACGCGTTCACAGTTTTGGTCGGGCGACTCGGTGAACAACCGTCATTACGGTAAGGAATGATATACGCATTCCCCTCTTCAGGGTGAATAATTTGATAGTACTGAGGCAGGTTAAAATTAATAAACTTCGACGCGACGCGACTATCGTCTTTTACCGACGTGTAGAAACTGTTTACAGACGAAATCATTTCATCTTTGGAGCCACTAAATTGGTGATACACTTCTACTTGATTTGACTCATCCAACACATAAATATTGAAGCCATCTTCGTTATCTTCAAAGAAGAACTGCACCAGACCTTCACTGGCAAACCCATCCACCGCTTCCGGCATTTGATATTCTTGCTCACGATCGAGCATTAACAGCGGCGAGCCTTTGAGTTTGTTAGTAGAAATGCTGCGGTAGAAATCGATGGAATTTTCTAGCTTCTGCACCGACACACCACGACGTTCAAAGAACAACCCATAAGTCTGGTTACCAAGACGCATCGCTTTAAAGCGGCGACGTTTCTCTTGCTCTACTGGTTTCAAGCGTAAGTCGATACATTCAGCTAAAAGCTGGTAAACCATATTACGCATCACACCACGCATGTTCTTCGCATAGCAGAACACATCCACTGATTCTGGTGGCAACGCATCTTGGTGCATTTTGCCCAAAATGGTTTTCAGTGCATCCAGCATCGCCGTTTCCCCTTTGAAATGCAGCGTACGCACTTCATGCCAAGAGTTACGGTAAACAAGGTCAACACTGCCGACTAAATTTTTATGTTCTGGACCAAAGCTAAAAATATCGGTGTTCTTAACATCCACTTTCAACGAACGACCAGAAAGTTCAGACGTCGGATCATTTTCAAAGTTGATGAACATCGCAAGCTGGCTTATTTCACAAGGACTCGCTAGCGCCTGCATAGATGGACGACGCTTACGCAACGCAAAAGTATTTCGTAAGTCGCTCACCATTTGGTAAAACTTATCAATATCTAGCTGCGCTTCACGTACCACGGCATGTAAACGAGTCGATTCAGTAATCAAGCCATTGAAGAATGCCCAAGCAACCAACTTACTCAAGTATTCATGATGCTCTAGATATGGTTGCCCCAAAATGCGGTGCGCAATAAGTGGTTGTTTATAGAGGTACCAACCAGACTTGTTCACTCCCCCTTTTTTCACTTCGATAAAGCTCAAGTCAGGCTCGTGCAGATCAGGTGAAATCTGTGGGTTTAGTAACGTTACTTTGCCCGGCAATACTTCAAAAGCCGCGTAAAGTTTACGGGCCAAAATACTGATGTCTTGCGGACTGATAGCAGAAGTGATGTCGTTACGACGCGCAAATTGAATCAAGTTACGGTAGCTTTGCATCAACGCATCCAGCAATGCATGATGTACCACCTTCACTTGTTCAACCTTCCAATTACGGCGGTCATCGAGCTCTGCAACGACACTGGCATCCCAATTCCATTTTGCAATCATATCGCTCAGCGCTTCACGACGCCAAGCTACTGAGCCAACATTCGGCTCACGAGATAGTTTTTCATGGGTTTTGAGATAGAAACAGCGACGCACCAAATCCAAACGTGTATCGTCTTGAATTCGCTCTAAGTAACGGGTTACTTTTTCCAACATTAAGTAGTACGCATCCATGCCATAGAGATCAGGCTCATGGGCAAAGAAACGACGTTTAGTGTCGATGCTTAACAATTGAGTATGCGGGTATTCCCACGAGTAAGCTTCTAGCAAGATGGCTTTTAATACCGATTTGTAGGGAGAGTCGATGCTTTTGTATAACTGCCACAAGTTCGAGCCGAAGTATTCTTCAGCAGGAATGCAGTTCAATTTACCAAAGTCGATCCATTCACTACAGTCGATGTAACCATCACTGCACAGTTGAGAAACGTACTCGTCGTAACACTCTTCCATTTCTGGCGGCACGATTTGCCATAACAAACGCTGTCCGGCAATACGCACCGCACTACGATAGAATTCATCTAGCAAAAGTAAGTGCTGAGATGAACCACAGTTATCACCCGTCATCTCTTCAGAATGATTGCTTCTAAAGCGCTCTTTATCCATTAAGAAAAAGTTCGCTTCCACGCCTTTGCTTTGTGCCCAATCCGTGATGAGTAAGCATTTATTGGTCAATAACTCACGTTCGTCACAATCCATATCGGGCGAGATACACACCCAAATATCCAAATCACTGGAAGTACTTTGACCAATCGAGGAGGTACTGCCCATGGTGTATAAACCCAATATAGCGGGCTTTTCTACCGTCTTGAGCGGCTGACCAATGGCAAGTTGAATATCATCTATGAATTGTTGCTGAATGCTATTTAGTTCAAGCCCATGCACACCAAACGGGACATCGGCATCATAATAGCCAGGAATTACAGGATGGTTGTAGTTCAACAAGGCAGGAATCAAGTGGAAGACTTGCTGGCTTTGCGAATCCATAAGCGCCAACGCGCGATCAACTCGCTGCTGATTCAAATTATCTAGTCGCTGGATGATTTTTTGGGTGTAAGCCTGCAAGGGGAATTCCTTGGTTGAACAATCACGAAAATCTGCTGACGTTTTAAACCAAAACGGCTTAAAAACGTGATCAATTTAACACTTTTATTGGTGCGGGTAAAGCTTCACGCCCGTGTATCACTCCGGATACAAAACCATACTTTAGTCACAAAATTAATCGCGCGGTAGTGTCGCTCTTATTACCTATTACTAATAATAGTCCTTAGTCTAATTGAGAATCCAGTCACACTATTTTCATAACGTCATGTAATTCCATTCATAGCCTTCAGAGATAACGAACTAACAGTAAGCATTTCTTGATGAGAATGGTAGGATAAACCCAAATCCAAACAGCATTGAGAAGATCATGACACAATCCACACCGATTCGCATTGCAACTCGAAAAAGCCCTCTTGCTTTATGGCAAGCTTACTTTGTTAAAGACGCCCTTCAAGCCGCTCACCCTGGCTTGGAAGTCGAGTTAGTAACCATGGTGACCAAAGGTGACGTGATTTTAGATACACCACTAGCAAAAGTTGGCGGCAAAGGCTTGTTCGTAAAAGAGCTTGAAATCGCGATGCTAGAAGGACGTGCAGACCTCGCCGTTCACTCAATGAAAGACGTACCCGTCGATTTCCCAGAAGGCCTTGGCCTCGTGACCATTTGTGAGCGTGAAGATCCTCGTGATGCCTTCGTCTCTAATACCTATAGCCACATTGATGATCTCCCTCAAGGTGCCGTGGTTGGTACTTGCAGTTTGCGCCGTCAATGCCAACTGAAAGAATATCGTCCGGACATCATCATCAAAGAGCTTCGCGGTAATGTGGGCACTCGCCTTGGTAAGTTAGATGCGGGTGAGTATGATGCAATCATTCTTGCTGCGGCTGGCCTCAAACGATTGAAGCTTGAAGAACGCATTCGTAGCTTTATCGAACCAGAGCAATCACTACCAGCGGTAGGCCAAGGTGCTGTCGGTATTGAGTGCCGCCTTGACGATGAAAGACTGCTTAAGCTGCTTGAGCCACTTAACCACCAAGACACCGTAGACCGCGTTTTGTGTGAGCGCGCAATGAACCTTACGCTAGAAGGCGGCTGTCAGGTACCTATCGGCAGCTATGCCCTGCTAGACGGCGACAACATTTGGCTACGCGCATTAGTTGGCGAACCAGATGGCAGCGAAATTGTGCGTGGTGAAATTCGTGGCCATCGTAAAGATGGCGAAGCATTAGGAGTGCAGCTAGCCAATGAGCTGCTAGATAACGGCGCTCGTGAAATCCTAACTAAGCTGTACGCAGATCACGAATAACCATGGCAGTGTTGGTCACTCGGCCGGGAGAGCAAGGCAACGCGCTTTGCTCTCTGCTCGAAAGGCACGGCATTTCCGCATATCACCATCCTCTGATCGACATTGTCGCCGATCTCACGGACACGCACCTCTCTAAACATCTACATCAAGCTCAAATTGTTATCGCTGTTAGTCGACATGCCGTGCAATGTGCACAGCAAATCTTAGCCAGTAACGGGATGTCATGGCCGAAACAAGCTATTTACCTTGCCGTTGGTCAAAAAACAGCACACTATTTAAGCAAATGTACCCAACAGAAAGTACACTATCCCCAAGTCAGTGATAGTGAACACTTATTGCGACTGCCAGAGCTCAACAATGTGGCACAACAACAAGTTCTTATCCTTCGTGGTAACGGCGGAAGAGAGCTGATCAAAGATGCATTGGTGAGGCGTGGCGCAAAAGTTCACTATAGTGAGACTTACAAGAGAGAATTCATCCCATTCGATCCAGTAAGCTGTATCTCACTATGGAAAAACCTACAAATTAACCAGATTATTGTCACCAGTGGTGAACAACTGGATTATTTGTGCAGCCAATTGACGTCGGAGCAATTGACTTGGCTTAATCAACAAGAGTTGTATATCCCCAGTCAGCGTATCGCTGACATCGCAATTCAAAGGGGGTTCACTCGCGTGAGATGCACGGGAAGCGCATCCAACCAAGAATTACTGGCGGCTCTCCAGCCCTAGCTACACAGGATATAGGCATGACAAGTAAAAATAACGACCAAAAAAATAACGATAAAAACCTTTCCGAAGAAACCTCATCGGCACCGCTAGTCGAAAAAACCACATCGCAGCAGGATGCGGACCTTAAAAAAGAGCAACCACAAGCGGCCGAGCCCCCAAAAACAGCAGAGCCAACCAAAGTCGAGTTTGAAGAAAAACAAGGTAAACGCGGTGTCAAACTAGGCACGGTCGCTATCATCTTATCGATTATTTTTGGCGGTGGCCTCGCGTACAAGGTGCATCAACAGCAAGCCGATTACCAAGCGCAGATCGCCCAACTAAAAAGTCAGCTAGAAAGCACTCAAGCTTCCATGAAGCAAGAGCTCAGCCGGGTACAAGAAGAAACCATCGAGAAAGCAACAACCGTGACACACAAAGCGGAAGTGGTACTTGGACAGCAACAGAAGAGCATTGAAAGCTTACAGCTCGCCGTTGCCGATGTGAAAGGTCGTCGACCAAACGACTGGCTATTAGCGGAAGCCGATTACCTTGTCAAATTAGCTGGTCGTAAATTGTTCTTAGAGCACGATGTAGAAAGCGCGACTCAACTGATGGAAAGTGCAGACCAACGCATTGCAGCACTGAATGACCCTAGCCTCGTCAAACTACGTAAAGCAATGGCGAACGATATCACCAAACTTCGCACTATCCCGCTAATTGACCGTGATGGATTGGTACTACGCTTAACTGCCCTACAACAGCAAGTAGACAAGCTCCCTCTCGCCAATGCACTGCTACCTGAAGCTGAAGCCGTAGAAAACACTGAAGTGTCTGAAGATATCGCAAACTGGCAAGATAACTTAATGACCTCTTTGAAGGACTTTTCAGAAAACTTCATTACCTTCCGCACGCGCGATGGTAACGTCATTCCACTGCTTTCTCCTGAGCAACACTTTTACCTGAAAGAAAACATCAAAGCCAAATTGGAAACGGCAATAAAAGCGGTGTACCAAGAACAAGGTGAAATTTACACCACATCTCTAAAAACAGCCGACAAATGGGCATTAGCTTTCTTCAACCAAGACGATAATTCCGTTAAAGAGTTCAACAAAACGGTTAACCTGCTAAGTCAGCAAAATATTCAAGTGGAATACCCAACAAAACTGCAAAGTCAGTCTCAACTATCAGATGTCATCCGTGAACGCCTACGTCGTGAAGTCACAACGATGACAGGCATGGAGGATAAGTAATGTTTCGTCTTATTTTCCTATTTGTTGTACTAGGCGCAGGACTATTTGTTGGCACCCAGTTTTCTGGTCAGCAAGGCTATGTACTCATCTCCATTGCCGAGAAAACGATCGAGATGAGCGTAACGACATTAGTGGTTTTCGTTATCGCTGCACTCGCAGGTCTTTTTCTGCTTGAGTACCTGATTAAGAAGTTAGTTTATGCTAGTTCTACAACATGGAATTACTTCAGTGTTCGCAAAATGCGCCATTCCCGCCGATACACCAATGAAGGCATTATTAAACTTCTAGAAGGTGACTGGAAAGGTGCTGAGAAGAAAGTAACTCGCTGGGCAAATCATCACGATATGCCGCTGCTTTGCTACTTGGTTGCGTCTGAAGCCGCACAAGGCCAAGGTGATAAAGCAAAACGAGATCACTATCTAGAGCTAGCGAGCCAACAAGAGAACGCCCATCTCGCAGTAGAACTGACTCGAGCGAAACAATTTATCCGCGACAACGAGTTCGAGTCCGCTTTCGATACCTTGCAATCGTTAAAAAGTCAGTATGCGAGTAACTCTATTGTATTGAGCTTGCTGAAAACAACGTACATGCAGCTAAAGTTGTGGCAACCTCTTATTGACCTCTTGCCACAACTAACCAAAGCAAAACTCATCACGGAAGAAGAACATGCAGAGCTGATTCAAAAGGCGCAGTGCGGCTTACTCCATGAAGTAGCGCAACAACAAGGTAGCGAAGGGCTTATCTCTCATTGGAATAGTCTCTCACGTAAAGTGAAACAAGACACACACCTCGTTGCCTGTTTTGCTCGAGAACTCATCACACGAAAAGCTGATGCAGAAGCCTTTACCGTGCTAAAAGAAGCATTAAAAAAACAACCTGCCCCAGAGCTTTATCAACTACTGCCAGATCTAAATCTGCCAGATACCCACCCTGTCGTGGTCTTCTTAGAGGGCGTAGTGAAGAAAGAACCGGATAACGCCGCTGCCCATAGCGCATTAGCGCACTTCTATTTCCGTCAAGAGAAGTGGCAAGAAGCCCAAGATCACTTTGAGATCGCCTTAAAGCTTCGCTCTGACGTCTCTGACTATGCATTCCTAGCAGACACACTAGAGAAGCAAAATCTAACCAAAGCTGCTCACGAAGTCTCTCGTAAAGCTCTCACGCTCGTCCAGAACGACTAAGTAGCAGTCATCTAACCAAGCCGGCAGCTCACTGTCGGCTTTTTTATTGCCTGCTATTAACCCTTTAGTCCTTACATCAATATGTTTATCAAATTCATTGGTTCCCAAGTAATTTCCAACTTCCTAGCAACTCACTATCGTTTCACTTTCACTCTTCTCTTTTGACTACTCTGATCCTGTCATTCCAGCAGAATCCAAAAACAATTTTAAAAGATGCAGGAATACGTAACTTTAGCCTGTTGATGTATGGTTTTAAGACGTAGCTAGATTTAGGCAATAGAGCACACGCATCGCTAGACTGAGCAAAACAAAAAGATACATCAGTGAAACAGTGGCTATTTTAGTATGCTTATTTGTTCGGTCTATCCGGTAAAAGGGGCTAGAGAAGCAATGGTAGTGCTTTAAGAGAACGATAAGGCAATAGATGGTTCAACATCTTAACAAAGCATCTCCAACAACCTTATCGGGACAGCATGCAGTGATGAGGATGAACAGCTTTAGAGGCAACTGCACTTCTTAGCAAAAATCAAAACGTCACAACCAATACCGATACCAATATTACTTTGTCGAAAAGTAGATCGCATATGGAATTGATTTTTGGCAAGCACAGATAGAGTAATAAAGATGTACGGAAATGAAAAAAGCCTCGCTATTTCTAGCGAGGCTTCTTAATAGTGGCGGAGAGATAGGGATTTGAACCCTAGATACGCTATTAACGTATGCCGGTTTTCAAGACCGGTGCTTTCAACC
>NZ_JAWOQR010000202.1:0-1000 GCF_033337445.1 Vibrio sp. YT-15 | reverse complement strand
TTGAGTGGACAGGTAATGTGCAGCTGGGGACGGTTATCCAAGAAAACAGCCGTTCTGGTGGTGAACAGAGTGCGAACTTCTTTGTAAATGGCCCTCTTGCAGAAAACTTGTTGCTACAGGTTTATGGTCAATACACCGCAAGGGAAGAAGATGACATTGATTATGGTTATGAAGACAAAGATATGCAGAGCATCTCTTCAAAACTGATCTATCAAATCAATGATCGTCACTCTGTGCAGTTAGAGGGTGGTACATCGGCACAAAGTCGTCGCGGTAATGTTGGTCTTTCTGTACCTACGACGGGCTGTCGTAGAGGCTGTGAAGATTCATTAAATGAATACCGTCGCAACTACGTTACGCTTAGTCACGCCGGGGAGTGGGAGTTATTGGGTAACTCTGATACCTACTTGCAGCGCGAGGAGAGTGAAAACAAATCTCGCGAAATGACTATTGTAAATACCACGGTTAAATCCAGTCTAGTTAAAGGGCTGGGCGCGCATACTCTGACAACTGGTGTCGATGCGACGCATGCCGAGTTGGAAGATTTTACGTCCAACAAAGCATCATCTAAAACGAAAGCATCAAATACACAATGGGCTGTGTTCATCGAAGATGAATGGAAGATCGCAGAACCTTTTAGTCTGACATTAGGTGGTCGTTTGGATCACGATGAAAACTACGGCGCGCATTTTAGCCCGAGAGTGTATGGTGTGTGGCGTGTTGATCCTGCTTGGACGGTCAAAGGCGGTGTGGCGACAGGCTTCCGCTCTCCTCAGTTACGTGAAATTACCCCAGGTTGGGCGCAAGTCAGTGGTGGCGGTAATATTTATGGTAACCCAGATTTGGATCCGGAAACTTCCCTGAACAAAGAAATCAGTGTGCTTTACCAAGGTGATTCTGGTCTTGATGTGACATTAACCGCCTTCCACAATGAGTTTAAAGATAAGATTACTCGCGTGGTGTGCCCAGATACAATTTGTACGGATGGCCCAAACCAATG
>NZ_JAWOQR010000201.1:0-1001 GCF_033337445.1 Vibrio sp. YT-15 | reverse complement strand
CCTTTTTCGGCTTTGGCTTACTGACGGTCGTGGGAGGTTGTTGCACCACGGGTGGTTTCGGTTCTGGATCGTTACTTAATAAATACAGACCATAGCCAAAACCGCCCACAAGCAAGATTGCAAGTAGACCACTACGCCAAGGTTTTCTTTTGGGAGGTTGTTTTTTTGTCGACTTTTTTGGAGCGCCTCGCCCCCGTCTCACATAATCTCTGTTTGCCACGGTTACTTCTGGTCATCAAGGATTCTTCCAAATATGGTAATCCAGAACGGGTCGAGAAAACACCCTATTGATGTAATCTTGATAGCTACGTATCAGATAGAGAATACAAAAAGCGGCGCCAATGGGCACCGCTTATCATTAGTTTACATGATAGTCGCGTTGGACTACCGAGCGCTTAGGCGCGTTGCGGTGGCGCTGCGCTACCACGGACAACAAGCTTAGTTTCTAGTAAGCGTGAACCTGAATGAACGTCATGGCCTTTAAGGAGTTCAAGCATCATAAGCATCGCTTGGCGGCCAATTTCATAACGAGGTTGAGAAATGGTCGTTAACGGTGGATCGCAGTATTGAGCAAAGTTGATATCATCGAAACCAACCACCGACAGATCTTGTGGAACACGCAGACCGAGCCGTTTCGCTTCTTGGATTGCGCCGATTGCCATGGTGTCACAGTGGCAGAAAATCGCAGTTGGTGGCTCTGGAAGTTCTAGCAACTTACGTACAGCTTTCGCGCCGCCGTCAAAAGAAAACTCAGTGATAACGCTGTATTGTGGGTCTTTACTGATCCCCGCGCGACGCAAGGCTTGTTGATAACCTTGCTGGCGGAACTGGCACAATACCGCTGTGTCTGGCCCTGAAATTTGTGCTATGCGTTTATGGCCAAGTTGAGTTAGGTAATTGACCGCTTCAAAAGCAGACGTTAGGTTGTCAATGTGCACGGTTGGTAATTCTAGCTCTGGCGCAAACTCACAAGCCATGACCATTGGTGGCAGGTTTTTCTG
>NZ_JAWOQR010000200.1:0-1001 GCF_033337445.1 Vibrio sp. YT-15 | reverse complement strand
CAACTCAATCGCAGAACCCACGCAGTAATAACCGATGTCCATGATGGAGCCATTGGAAAACGCAGGATTGAATGTGTTTGGATTTTCTCCATTTAGGTATTTTTGGTATCTCGATGAATACTGGCAATAGCTAATCGTCGCATGTCGTAACGGAGCGATAGACGGTAAGCTCTCTTTCAATACTTGGAAGTTTGGTGTGTAAGGCGACATAAACGCTTCAAACAACACAACGTTGTTTTCCTCAGCACAGGCAAACATCTGTTGTGCCAATGCGTAGTTCGAAGCCATTGGCTTTTCACAAATGACGTGTTTGCCCGCTTTTAACATTTGAATAGCTTGAGGAGCATGAAGCGAATTTGGACTGGCGATGTACACCGCATCAATGTCTGCATCCTGACCTAATGCTTCTAGGCTGTCGTAATAAGTATCTGCATCGTAAGGCGTGCCAAACAAACGCGCTTTTTCTATATCTCTCGAATACACAGCTTTAAGGCAAAACTGCTTGGTTTGGATTGCCGCTTCAACAAATTGTTGCGAAATCCAGTTAGTCCCGATAACAGCGAGTTTAAACATGTCACTTCCTTTATATTCGTTCTAAAAAGCCGTAATGAATTCGGCTTATCAGTGCGATTTAAGCAAGCTTTAGTTCATTAAACAACTCAAATAACTGGTTAGATTTATACGGCTTTGGCAAATACGCATCCATACCCGCAGCAAAACAATTGTGAATGTCCTCTTCCAATACACTCGCGGTCAAAGCAATGATGGTTGTTTTCTTGCAGCCCACTTTCTTTTCCCAACGGCGAATCTCTTTTGTCGCGGTTAGGCCGTCCATCACCGGCATCATACAATCCATCAAAATGGCGTCAAACTGCTCACCTTTGGTGATGGCATCCAGCGCTTCCTGCCCGTTACTCGTAATTAAGTAGTCGTACCCTGCTTTATCTAAGAAAAAGCTTGCGATTTTTTGGTTCATTAGATTGTCTTCAGCAATCAATATT
>NZ_JAWOQR010000001.1:476462-924204 GCF_033337445.1 Vibrio sp. YT-15 | reverse complement strand
GCCGCCAGCGTTCAATCTGAGCCATGATCAAACTCTTCAATTTAAGATTTTGTTCGGCTCAATGAATACTGAACATTACATAAGTAATGTTTGAATTGACTGTGCTGAGTCTTTCGACTCAATGGTCACTTCGTTTCATTGAAACCTAATTTGAAGCCGAAGCTTCTAATTGGATTATCATCAACGAGTGCCCACACAGATTGATAGGTCTATATTGTTAAAGAGCTTGCTTCGTAAGCTTTGCTATCGAAGCGGAGGCGTATTCTAAGGAATTAATTTTCAGTGTCAAACACTTTTTTAAATTAATTTTTAGAAGTTTTCTTTCGCCTTCTTGCCAACCGCTTTTGCGTTTCCGCTTTGCCCTGACAACGGAGGCGCATTATAGGGAGATGATTTTTCTTGACAACCCCTTTTCAGAAAAAAAATCAAAAAAAAAGCGTCGAATGATTAAATCTCACTCAAACGCTTATTTTTAGCACTCAGTTGTTAACTTCAAGTAGCAAATAGGCAATCAATATGTGTCAATCCAAGACTCTTCAAAGCTTGTAATATCAAGATCCAATGACTTCGCTGCTTCTATTTGCTCAATTGCCTCTAATTCTTTATTTACACTGCTCATCGTCAATGTGTTGTTGTCTAACTCAAACACCTGACTTTGAGTCGTATAGTAGAACTTAAGTATCGTCAGCGCTTTTACATCGTGCTCAGCAGAAGCGGCTTTAATGCTTTTCAGTTTGCGAAAGATCTTGTTGTGCAGCTGCTTGAGTTTCCAAACGTACAGCACTTCTTCCATGTATGGTCGAGTTTTAATTTGATTCAATAAAGAGAGGGAAGTGGCAACTGCGAGAACGACACCAATCAAATTCCAATGGAAATTGCCCGTTGATTGTTCTGGTACGACTTCAGTGTTGCCAAACAAAACAATCAACAAGGTACTAAAGGCAAGAGAGGAGATGGCGAGCAACGCAACAAAACCGCCAATCACAAGGCTTACTTTCTTTTTATAAATGTCTTTATTTATCTGTTTGATTTCCATATACCGCTCCTAACAGGTCACCTCTATTTTAACCAGCGCACTCCGCACGACAATCGAAGCTTTGTAAGTAAGTTCACATTTGCTATTAAACTCGCATCCCTTCCCTGCTTGGGTATATACTTCCGCGCATTCACTCTTCCTATATAGAGGCTAAATTCATGCGCTCTTTTGTTTTACGAGCTCGCGCGGCGCCAACCACCAGCAAAGCACTGTTAGAAGGTGTTGGTAATGAAGCGCATACAGAGATTCTTGCTCATACCATGATGAACACTATGTTCGTTGCTCAATCACACCGTGAAGATGTGGTTGTTCACTTGGTTTTAGAAAGCACAAAAGACTTCTCACGCACCATTACTATTCGCTCCAACGACATCACCAACATTGGCGGCTTCCATGAGTCAACCTTGATTGCAGCAGTGGCTCGCGCTTTGGATGCTTCGGTTGGTATGGGTAAAGAGCAACTTCGTGAAGTCGAACCTGGTATTACCGTTCGTACAGTGAGCTTTGAACGCCTAGTACAAGAGCTGGCAGAAGATCACCAACTATATATGTTGGATAAGAAAGGCGAATTTGTTCGTGATGCAGAAATTGGTGAAAATCCATGTTTCTTGCTAACTGACCATATACCGATGCCGAAAAAGTCTTTTAACAGCTTAAAGCGCCTTGGCACAGAGAAGATCAGCTTAGGTCCTAAGATGCTTTTCGCTTCTCAGTGTGTGGTATTGATCCACAATGAGTTGGACATACGCGAATTCTAGTTATTCGCGCACACGTTGCTAGGTAATGAAAGAGGACTCCATTGAGTCCTCTTTTTTGTTTCTATAGGGATGCTAAGTTTACTTACCACCAATGCTCAAACGAGCAAAACGAACGTCTGGCGAGAAGAAAGTTCGGCTATCGTTAATTAACTGAGTATCACCCACTGCCTCAACTTCTTGCAGCATCTTGTAGAAGTTACCCGCTACCGTGATCCCACGAACTGGTTGAACGCGCTCTCCATCACGGCACAAGAAACCACTCGCACCAAATGAGAAATCACCACTCACTGCATCCGCACCAGAATGGACACCTTGAAGTTCGACTAACTCTAGGTACTCACCCGCTTTTACTTCTGACGCACTGCTGTTACCTGTCGCAATCACTTTGTGATTCGCTGATACGTCTAAGCTCGATTTTGCACCGCGAGCGGCACTTGCTGTCGAGACTGCGCCCAAGTAACTTGCGGTCTGGCTGTTGTGTAGTAAGGTTTTCAACTCACCATTAGCAATCATCACATTATCTTGAGTAGCAAAGCCTTCACTATCAAAACTCGCAATTGCCATACCATTTGGCATGTAAGCCGTATCAGTAAAGGTAATCAAATCACTCGCAACACGTTGACCAAGCTTGTCACCCAGTGGCGTAATGCCTTTCATCGCGCTTACGCCAGAGAAAGCACTGCCGAAAGCACCGAATAAACTTGCTAGCGCATTGATGTGGAAAATAGCAGGGTAGTTACCTGTCGCAACCGGAGCGCCTTCCAGAAGATCACGAGCAAGGTTGTAGCCACCTTCGATACAGTAAGCTGGATTCAACTCATCAAAACGGCGACCCAGTGACATTCTACCCGCCATTGACTGTTTGCCGTCTTTTTCAAACAAGGTATACGCGTAACAAGTGAACGAGCGCTCGAAGTGTTGACACAATGTGCCTTGAGTATTGGCAATGATCAGTTGTGTTTCGCCATCGCTGTAACCATTGTAAGGTGCGCTAGAAGCGTGAGGCAGAGCGACTACACCTTGCTCAAGAGCGAGAGACAGTTCAATCTTTTCATCAACCGAAGTCGTATCTTCTTGTGAAATCTCAGCAACATCAGTCGCGATTTCGCTGTTCACGCAACTAATAGTCTGATGTTCATCTTGCTTGGAAAAGCGAGCGCTTTGCAGTGCGTTGGTCAGCATCAAATCCAAGCTTGGTTGCTCTAACGACTCAGAATAACTTGTTGCAACGCGCGCATCTTTCACAACACGAACACCCAGAACTTGGCTTGAGCTTACTTTGTACTCATCCAGCTTTCCTTGGTTCGCTTTCAAAGAAAAGCTGCTGTTACGATTTACAATGACGTCCGCTTCTGCACCTTGGCGTTTTGCTTCTGATAGGACGTAATCAACCGCATTAAGAAGTTGTTGTTCTTGGCTCATTAGTTACCGCCTCCTACCAGAATGTTATCGACTTTCAGCGTTGGCTGACCGACTGTTGTTGGTACTGAACCACTTACGGAACCACACATGCCCGGCGCAAGCGCCATGTCTTTGCCGACCATGCTGATTTCTTTCAACACTTTTGGACCCGTGCTGATCAGCGTTGCTGTTTTCAGAGGTTTGGTTATTTTGCCATTTTCAATAAGGTAAGCTTCACGAACGGCAAAGTTGAACTCACCCGTGCCCGGTTGAACCGAGCCGCCGCCCATCTTCTTCGCATAGATACCACGTTCGATACCTGCCAGCATGTCATCAAGTGAATGCTCGCCCTCTTCGATAAAGGTGTTACGCATGCGCGAGGTTGGTGCGAACTTGTAGTTTTGACGACGACCAGAACCCGTAGGCTCATAACCTGTCTTCATGCCACCCATTTTATCGACCATGAAGCTGGTTAGCTTACCGTCTTTGATCAGTTGAGTGCGCTGAGTCTTCATACCTTCATCATCAATGTGAATCGAGCCCCATTCGTTGGTCATGGTGCCATCATCGACTGCATTCACTGCGGTGTGAGCAACCATTTCGCCCATCTTGTCGTGGAAGACTGATGCTTTCTTCGCAACTGAAGTGGTTTCTAGCAGGTGACCACATGCTTCATGGAAGATAACGCCGCCAAAGCCGTTACCAATCACCACCGGCATTTCACCCGATGGACAAGCATCCGCGCCAAGTTTTACTAACGCTTGCTGCGCGATAGTTTGACCTAGCTCTTTGGCATCAAGCTGTTCACTGAATTCCCAACCAGCAAGAGCGCCAGGACCTTCCATACCAGAAGACTGCTCATTACCTTTTTGCGCGACAGTGTTACCAGCGACACGAATGTAGTGGCGAGTATCGTCAACGTGTAGGCCTTCTGAGTTGAAGATAGACACTTGCTGTTCGCGCTGAAGCACGCTGCCAATAAACTGGCTGATATGCTCACTCTCAGCACGTGCGGCTTGGTCAACTTTCAATAGAAACGCGATTTTTGAATCTAGGTTAGCATCCTTACTTAGTGGCATGCGGCAACCATGTTGGATTGGGTAGCGGTTCAAATTCAAAGAACCCGCTGACGCGATTTGCTCACGCTTGTCTTTTGCAGCAAGCAGCGAGGTTACGCGCTTTAGTTCGGCTTCATCTGTGCTGTTGGTGTAACCGTAAAGCACCTTATGACCAAAAAAAAGACGAATACCGATACCAAAATCGATACCCGAGTTAACCTTATCCACTTCACCAGATGCGATCTGGACAGTGTTGGTTTGGTGATGTTCAACGAATAGTTCAGCGAAATCAGCCCCCAAAAAGAGCGCATGATCGATCACTGACTTCGCTGTTACAGAATTAAGCATGAAGTCTCCTTGCTCGATGATCGTCTTAGCCATCCTAATTAACTGTGAAAAAGTTCAACAAAGTTAAATTGGCAACACGTTAAATTTTAACAGTTTTTTAACCTTGTTTTGTGCTAATCCTTGCTTAACGAGACCACGATTATTTATTAAATATTCCAGGTTCTGCTCATTCACCAGAGCGTTGCACTAGTAAATTCCACCCAGCAAACCATTTAGGTGCTTACTTTATCACTCACCTCGCATAATTGAATACTCATTATAATTACGCTCAAAAAACGTATCCCTTCCGCAATGGTCCTGCTATCATCCGAACGAAATAGTCGGGGGGCCACACGACAAGTGTTGGCTGAGATCGAAATTCGAGACCCGTTGAACCTGATTCAGTTAGCACTGACGTAGGGAACTATGCACACTTTGCCTTTCGTCGCCCCTCTTAGGTAAGCGATAGCGATCGAAAAATCGATCTATCTGCAACGGTCAAAGTCAGTTCCTATACGTCTTGTAGTAGGAGCGACCATGACGCAGCAATCACAACCTCATTCACATCACACGCCAGCCTTGCCTACCCCTATCGTATTGACCATCGCGGGCTCAGACAGTGGTGGCGGTGCAGGTATTCAAGCCGACATCAAAGCGATGTCCGCAACCGGCAGTTTTGCTTGCTCGGTAATCACGGCGATTACTTCGCAAAATACCCAAGGCGTTTCTGCGATTTTCCCCATTCCTCTCGACCATGTAGAGAGCCAACTTGATGCAGTATTTACCGACCTCAACATCGTTGCAGTCAAAGTGGGCATGCTGGCAGATTCCAACATCATCAAAGTCGTTGCAGACAAAATTAAACAATACCAGCCAAAACACCTCGTGATTGACCCTGTGATGGTGGCCACTAGCGGCGATCTATTATTGGAACAGTCGGCAATCAGCACTTTAAAAGAAGAATTGATTCCGCTCGCAGACATCATTACCCCTAACCTACCCGAAGGCGCAGCATTGACGGGTAAGCCAATGCCTCAATCAGAATCTGAAATGAACGATATGATTACCGACCTTCGTGCGCTTGGCGCCAAAGCTATTCTGCTCAAAGGCGGTCACCTTGAAGAAAATGAAAACAGCAACGATCTGCTTATCATGCAAGACAGTGCCGAGTTAATTAGCGCCAAGCGATTTCCAACCAAAAACACCCATGGCACAGGCTGTACACTTTCTTCCGCCATTGCGTCTTATCTTGGCCAAGGTAACAACCTACACAAAGCGGTGCACCTGGGTAAGCAGTACATCAGCCAAGCTATCGCGCACGCTGATGAATTGGATGTAGGTAAAGGCCATGGCCCTGTGAACCACTTTTTTGCGGGTCATACTTATGTTCGCTAACGCGATTGGCATTCAGCTTTCCGATGCTAGTCTGCGATACAAAGACAGCCAAACACCAACGCTAGCAGGGTTGAGTATGACTATTCCTGCTAATCAATGGACAGTGTTACTTGGTCGCAGTGGCTGCGGAAAAACGACGATATTGCGTTACTTAGCTGGCCTACTGGATGACCAAGTTGACTGGCATGGCGAACTCATCACAACGGATGGCGCTGCACTGCATGACCGTATCGCTTACATGGCTCAGCAGGATTTATTGCTACCGTGGTTGAATGTGTTAGACAACGTCTGCCTCAGTTCTCGATTTTCTCAAGAGCAAGCACCAGAGCAAAATAGACAACGTGCACTGGCTTTACTAAACCAAGTAAAACTCGCCGATTACGCGGATGCTAAGCCAACTCAGCTCTCTGGCGGCATGAGACAACGTGTTGCCCTTGCTCGTACTCTGATGCAAGACAAGCCTCTGGTTCTGATGGATGAGCCCTTCTCTGCGCTGGACGCGGTTACTCGCCATAAGTTGCAAACCTTGTCTGCCGAATTATTGAAAGATAAGACGGTTGTTCTGATTACCCACGACCCACAAGAAGCGGTGCGATTAGCTCACCAACTCTATGTACTGCAAGGTACGCCTGCGCAAGCTCAGCACTTGGTTGTTCCGGGTTCTACGCCTCCACGAGTTCTCGATGGAGAATGCGCGGCGCTACAACAAGCGATTTTGGATCAATTGGAGAAAGACTATGAGTGATATGGCTCAGTACAACTCCGTTTCGGCACGCATTAGTAAAAAAGAACGCGTGACCCATCCGGCTCTGCGCTTGGTCATCAGCACAGCGGTGATCTTGGGATTATGGCAATTGGTTGTTGTGGTATTCGACATGCCAAGCTTCATCTTACCTTCACCAATTGAAGTGCTGGATAGATTGGTCACTCGTTACGATGTCCTGCTCAAACATACTTGGGTTACCGCGCAAGAGATTTTACTTGGCTTGGCGCTTGGATTATCGATGGGTTTGCTGTTCGCATTGCAAATGCTGATGTTCGAACCGCTGAAGCGTTGGTTACTGCCAATTCTGATTGCTAGCCAAGCGATCCCTGTGTTCGCCATCGCGCCAGTGCTCATGCTTTGGCTGGGTTACGGCATTGCATCGAAAGTAGTCATGGCGGCGATCATCATCTTTTTCCCCGTCACGACATGTTGCTACGACGGCTTACGCAATACACCAACAGGTTACCTCGACCTTGCCAAGACCATGGGCGCGTCTAAATGGCAGCTACTTCGTCATATTCAATTGCCAGCCGCACTACCAACTTTAGCCTCAGGTATTCGTGTTGCCGTCGTTATTGCGCCAATTGGAGCAGTGGTCGGTGAGTGGGTAGGTTCAAGTGAAGGCTTGGGTTATCTGATGCTCCAAGCTAACGCTCGCATGATCATTGATGAGATGTTTGCGGCGCTGTTTATCCTCGCCGTGCTGTCTATCGCACTCTACTTCATCACCGATAAATTATTGAAAAAAGCCATCCCTTGGGAAAGCAAATAATTGCAAAAAATAACCAAAGGAAATTGGGAAAGAAAAGGAAGAACCCCGTGAATAAAAACAAACTTATGAGCGCTGCTGCTCTACTCGCTTCAGTGGTATCAACCAACGTCCTTGCCGCTGAAAAAGAGATGACACTGATGTTGGATTGGTTCGTCAATCCAAACCATGGTCCTATCGTGATTGCCAAAGAGCGCGGTTACTTCAAAGAACAAGGTTTGAAGGTCAACATTCAAGAGCCTGCTGATCCAAGCACGCCACCTAAGTTGGTCGCGGCGGGTAAAGTCGACATGGCGATTTCTTACCAACCCAGCCTGACCATCGATGTCGCGGCTGGTTTGCCACTAATCCGCTCTGCGACTTTGATTGCTACGCCACTCAACACGCTGATGGTGTTAGACAACGGTAAGAATGAAAGCCTTGGCGACTTGAAAGGCAAAAAGATCGGTATTGCGATCGCAGGCAACGAAGAAGCAACAATCGGCACCATGCTAGCTCAAGAGAACGTGAAGTTTTCTGACGTACAAATCATCAACGTAGGTTGGGCGCTGTCTTCGTCTCTTGCGTCTGGCAAGGTGGATGCGATTTGGGGCGGTCTACGTAACTTCGAAACCAACCAACTGGCACTAGAAGGTTATAAAGCTAAGGCCTTCTTCCCTGAAGAACACGGCGTGCCAGCGTATGACGAGTTAGTCTTCGTAGCCAATGCAAAAACCTATGACAAAGAAACCATCAAGGCATTCAACAAAGCACTAGAGCAAGCGACCACTTACATCGTCAACCATCCAAAAGAATCTTGGAAAGAGTTTGTGGCTTATTCACCAGACACACTCAACAACGAGCTTAACCAACGCGCTTGGAACGACACGCTAACTCGTTTCGCTCTTCGTCCATCTGCAGTGGATCTGAAACGCTACGATGATTATGCGCAATTCATGTATTCACAAAAAATCATCGAAACACTGCCAAAAGCGAAAGATTACATACCGAGCTTTGACTAATTCTACTGACCTTAGGATCTAAGCCTAGGGTCTTTTGATAACGAGATACCCATAATGAAATACCAAGATTTGATCGACGCTTGCCGCCAAGATTGGCAAGAATACACTGAGCATGCTTTCGTGCAGCAATTGGCGAAAGGCACTCTGGCTCAGCCTTGTTTTCTGCATTACCTAAAGCAGGATTTTCTTTTCCTAAAACAGTACGCACGAGCTTACGCATTAGCGATCTACAAAGCACGTACTTTGGATGACATGCGCCGAGCCCTACCAAGCGTACATGCATTGCTCGATTCTGAAATCACCCATCACGTGACTTACTGTGAGCAATGGGGACTGACGGAATCCGACCTAGAAAACGAGCCAGAAGATTTCGGCACTGTGGCTTACACCCGCTACGTGTTGGATGCAGGCATGACGGGCGATCTTGTTGATCTATACGCGGCACTGGCACCATGTTCTATCGGTTATGCCGTAATCGGTAAGATGCTGATTGAAGATGAAAAGACAGTAATCGAAGGCAACCCATACGCAAGTTGGATTAACCTCTACGGTGGTGAAGAGTTCCAATCTGGTGTCGCAAAAGGTGCAGAACACTTTAACCAGTTATTGGCGGAAATCGACATCAACAGCCAACGCGGTCAAAACCTGATTCAGGTATTCAAAACTGCAACGCGTATGGAAGTGGCATTCTGGCAACAAGGTCTGAACGCTCAGCAAGATTAATTGGAGAGTCTCATGTTAATTGAACAAATCACCCAAGCATTAACCGCAGTGCGCCAGCAAAAGCCGTTAGTCGTCAACATCACTAACTACGTGGTGATGAATAACACAGCAAACGCACTATTAGCGATCGGCGCTTCTCCAATCATGGCGCACTCCAAACAAGAGATGGCAGAGATGATGTCGTTCGCTGGCGCACTGGTTATCAACATCGGTACCCTAGACAGCGTTTGGACACCGCGCATGAGCTATGCCGTAGAGCAAGCCAATTCCAATGGTAAAAACGTTGTACTCGACCCTGTCGGTTGCGGAGCAAGCTCACTACGTACCGAGACATCACGTGAGATCGCACGCCTTGCAAACAAGCTGATCATTCGTGGTAACGCCTCAGAAATCATTGCACTCGCTGGCGAGCAAGCACAAAGCAAAGGCGTCGATGCGTTAGACAGCAGCGACGCAGCACTTGGCGCAGCGAACTTCTTAGTCTTAGAGTACGGCGCGAGCGTAGTGATTTCTGGCGAGACTGATTACATCGTCACGAAAGGGCAAACCGTGCAGCTAAACAACGGTCACGAGATGATGCCTTACGTAACCGGAATGGGCTGTACACTAACGGCACTGACGGGTGCTTTTGCTGCAGTTGGTGATAACACCGGACTTGCTGCGGCAGCGGTGCTTGGCGTTGTGGGTGAAATTGCGGCTGAGCAAGCGCGAGGGCCAGGTAGCTTGCAAATGCATCTTTTGGATGAGCTTTACCAACTGGATGAAAAAACACTGGCAAAACGCCTAAAACTGCAAGTGAGCTAAGCTTTTCTCTCTTTTAACACTAGCCTCTCAATCCTCTTTCAATGAGAGGCTTAAAGGAAACCCAATGAACGCCTATCGTTTATATTTGGTCACCGATGACCAACAAGATTTAGCCACACTAAAGCGTGTTGTGAGAAAAGCCGTGGAAGGTGGCGTGACTATGGTACAAGTTCGCGAAAAACACGGCGATGTGCGTGCGTTTATCGAACGTGCTCAAGCCGTCAAAGACATCCTTAAAGATACCGATGTGCCTTTAGTCATCAATGACCGCGTAGATGTCGCACTGGCTGTCGATGCTGATGGGGTTCACCTCGGGCAATCAGACATGCCAGCAAATATCGCTCGTGAGTTGATTGGAGCAAACAAAATTCTCGGCTTATCCATCGAGAATGAACAGCAACTCGCAGAAGCCGACTCTCTTCCGATTGATTACATCGGTTTGAGCGCAATCTTCGCGACGCCAACCAAAACCAACACCAAAAAACATTGGGGTATTGATGGTTTGAAAATGGCGTTAGAGACGACTTCACTGCCGATTGTTGCCATTGGCGGCATTAACGAAAGTAACATTCCGCAGCTTAGCGCCACTGGTGTTCACGGCTTGGCTTTGGTTTCAGCAATTTGCCACGCGGAAGATCCCAAAGCGGCATCGGAATATCTGTTAGGGCTGATGAGCTAACCTTGCTCACTCCAGAACAAAGCGCTTATGGATGAGCGCGTTCACTTCTCAAAACTTTCAACAGTCCCTCCTTTCACAACGAAGACTTGCGATGTCACTTTCACGCTCGAATTGACAGAGCGTTGATAAGTTTTTCACATCGATTGTCGTAAGATAGCCGCCTATTTTCGACTGCTGTATGACTTTTCATGAAAACTAAAAAATACGGTTTGATGATGCTCGCCTTGTTCATTCTTGGCATCATCCCACTTTCGCTGTTTGCCTCGTATCACGATCTTACTTCTCACGTTTCTGACGGCACTGGCATTCTCTTTACTCTGCTAACCGATTCTGCGGGCAGTAAAGGCTTTTTGATCACTCTAACGCTGTTGGTGTTATCGCTTTATCGCTTCAAGCCGAGCCAATCTGACTGGATGCAAAAACTGTCCATGCTGGGATTGTTACTGGTGATTGGTTTTGCTAGCAAAACAGGCTTAAAGTTGATGACAGAAAGCCCGCGTCCCTACGCCGAACTGCTTGCTGCAGAGCAATTGATTGAGCACCCAGAAGCGTTTTATCAGTTGGATACAAAGCAGCAAGCCAACGTAATTAACCAGATTTCTGAACACGTCAGTGATTGGCGAACGCGCCATTGGCAAGGCGAGAAAGACTATTCTTTCCCATCCGGCCATACGATTTTCGTTTCGATTTGTTTGGCTTTCTTTGGCGGGTTGTTCTTACAGAACAAGTGCTATATCTCTGCACTGTCATTATGGATGTGGGGAATGAGCGTCGCATATAGCCGCTTATGGCTGGGGATGCATCGCCCTGAAGATTTAATAGGCTCAGTCTTGTTTGTCGCGATTGTATTTACTTTACTCCCGACATTTCAGATTAAGAAACAGATGCCATTTGTTTCTCTCGCTTCGCGCTAATGTGAACGATTACTAGATAAAAAAGAAGCCAGCGATTCGCTGGCTTCTTGCTTTAAAACGCTACTTTTTTCTAACCATTTCTTGGTGGTTCAAACGCTGTTAGTTCTAATTCTGGGCCAGTGTATTTTTCAATACGAACCAGTGCCGAGTTCGCCGCACAGCCGTTTGCAAGTCGAGAGGTCGGAATATCCAACGTTAACACGTTACAACCGCCGTTCTTACAAATGCCGGTTTTCGGGTCCAGATCCGGCCAGCCGCCTTCATGAATACACACTGAACCTTGCTTGATTCGGTCAGTCACTTCTGCACCAACCAATACTTGGCCACGGTTGTTAAACGCACGAACTAAATCGCCCGTTTTAATACCACGCGCTTTCGCATCTTCAGGGTGAATCCAAATAGGTTCACGGTTTGCAATTGCGTACTCTTCGCGAATCTTCGCGTAGTTAAACTGGCTGTGTAGACGATGCGCTGCGTGCGCGGTCATTAGCTGCAACTCGCCATCTTTCGCAGTACCCGTGTACTCGGTTGGTGCCATCCACGTTGGATGTGGAGGACAGTCTTCCAACTGATAACCTTCAATGGTTTTCGAGAAGATTTCGATCTTACCACTTGGTGTACCGAGTGGATTCATGATCGGGTCTTCACGGAAATCTGCGTAACGAACAAACTGTGCGTTCTTCTCGTTCCACTTCATCTCGATCAGTTGGTTATCTTCCCAGAACTTGCTGAAGTTCGGCATTGCTACGCGAGAGCCACGGCCACCTTGTTGCGCCGCCTTGTAGAAGCCGTACAGCCATTCCATTTCGGTTTTGCCTTCGGTGTATACGTCACGGCCACCCGGAGCTAGCATCTCTGCCATGTCCGCGAATACATCGAAGTCATTACGCGCTTCACCTTGCGGCTCAACCACTTGCTTCATTGGCACCAAGTGTTGGTTACTGTAGTCACCCGTCATCGTTAAGTCGTTACGCTCGAACGATGTGGTGATTGGCAGAACAATGTCCGCGTGCTTCGCAGCCGCCGTCCAGTAAGGCTCTGAAATCACGATCAGCTCAGGCTTTTGCCACGCTTTGATCAGACGGTTGGTGTCTTGGTGGTGAGTAAAGTTCGCACCACCTGCCCACCAAATCATCTTGATGTCCGGGAACGTCAGTTCATGACCGTTATGATGGTAGGATTGACCTGGGTTTTCCAACGCCTCGACGATACGCGCCACAGGGAAGCTTTGCACCGCGCCAGACACCGCCCAGTCGTTCCCCGCAGAAGAGCCGCCACCCAGCGATGCCGAAATCGCAGGAAGTACGCCAGCATCACGAGCAGGGTTACCACCGTTTGAGTAGTGGTAAGAGAAACCAAAACCACCGCCCGGTAAACCGATCTGACCCAACATCGTTGCCAGTGTAACCAGCATCCAGTGACGCTGCTCACCGTATTGTTGGCGCTGCATGCCCCAACCCGCCATCAGCATGGTGCGGTTTTTACTGAAGATGTCAGCCAATAGCTCAAGTTGCTTCGCAGGTACGCCACAGATTTGTGATGCCCATTCTGCTGATTTTTCTACGCCGTCTTCTTCGCCCATCAGGTACGCTTCAAACTTGTCGTAACCTGCGGTGTATTTATCGAGGAAGGCTTTTTCGTGCTTACCTTGTTTCACTAAGGTGTGTGCGATACCCATCATCATTGCCACGTCGGTCATTGGGTGAGGAGCAATCCACTCCGCATTCTCGCCAAAGAACTCGATGGTTTCAGAACGAATAGGGTCAATCGCAATGACCGTCTTGCCTGATTTTTTCAATTGATGGAAGAACTCAAGACCCGCGCAGTCTGTTGAGCTCCACGCGATTTTTAGAGTGTTAATTGGGTTTAAGCCCCAAAGCACAACCACATCGCTGTGCTCTAGTACCACTGGGTACGTGGTTTGTTGCTCGTACACTTCGATAGAGCCCACAACGTGCGGCATGATGACCTGCGCAGCACCCGTTGAGTAGTCACCCAAGTGGCCTGAATAGCCGCCCGCCATGCTCATGTAACGTTGCAGCAAGGTTTGTGCTTTGTGCAGCACGCCACTTGAACGCCAGCCGTAAGAGCCTGCAAACACAGAAGCCGGGCCATATTCTTTACGAATTCGCATGTGCTGTTTGTGGATTAGCTTGTAAGCTTCATCCCAAGACACCCGTACAAACTCATCGCTGCCGCGAACGCCTTCGGGAGCTAATGGGTTTGCCAAGTAACCTTTGCGAACCATTGGGTACTTAACACGCGCTTTAGTATGCACTTGGTCAGGACCGGTGCTTTGTAGGCTGTTTGGTACCGTTTGTGGCAATGCGTTCGTGGTTGAAACCAGCTTACCGTCTTGCACTTCACACAACATTGGGCCCATGCGGCCCGCCGTTAGAATGCCTTTGCCGCGAGCATTAGAAGACGCAACAGACATAGGTGCAAATGAAGTGAATGCCATTGCACCAGCCGCCATGCCAGTGCCTTTTAGAAATCCGCGACGGGTCATATTAGTCATAATCTTATCCTTCTATTTATCGTTAGTGACCAACCACATCTTTTGCGTGGTGCTGGAAGAACTTGGTTAGAATTTCTAGGTTCTCGGCTGAAATATCAGTTCGATCACCCATACTTTTCGCTACCGGTCCCCATGCATTCACTGTGAAGTGATTTGAAGGAATTTTCGCGTGACAAGTTGCACAGTAAACGTTGTCCAACTCTTCTGCGTATGACCATACGGGTTCAAGCGTGTCTACAACTGGAGAATCAATAGCGCCAGTTAGAGAAACCGCGCGCCATTCGTTGCCGTAAACATCTGCCTCAAATTCACCAGTTTCAAGCGCTTGTTGGCCTTGCTCTGTTAGCGTTGCAACGATGGCACGTTGACCTTCTCCCATGTAAAGCACTTGCTCTGCGCCTTTCATTTGGAATGCGTTCAACTTAACAGTGCGGTTGTCGCCTTCAGAGCTGATTACTTCCAACTTCGTCGTTGGGTTAATTTTACCCATCTCACCCATTGCGATTTCAGTCACAGGGTAAACAACCTTGGCATTAGGTGATGTTTTTGTGGTGAAGCTCATCAACGTTTCAAATGCCTTGCTGTCTAGCTCTGCTTCTGGTGCAAAGTGCGCCACACCTTTATGACAATCGATACACGTTTGATCGTTTGCTTTCGCGTAAGCGTGCATCTTCGCCGCATCACGTGATTGCTCAAACTCTTCCATTGCATCGAAATCATGACACGAACGACACGTCGCTGAATCATTTTCACGGAACTGAGCCCATACCGTTTCAGCCATATCTTTACGATGTGCTTCATATTTCTCTGGCGTGTCGATCTTACCTGTCACAAATTCATGGTAGATGTCTTTCGACGCGCGAATTTTGGTGATCAGGTAATCCATTGGTTCTTGAGGAATATGACAGTCAGAACATTCCGCGCGAATGCCTTTCGCATTACTGAAGTGCACTGAGCCTTGGTACTCTTTGTAAGGGGTTTCCATAGAGTGGCACGAGAGACAAAATTCAGTATCTGAGGTATAATGCATTACTGCCGCACTCCCCCCCAAAGTTAACCAGCCCACACCAATGCCGGCAGCAACCAGCAGTGCAACATATCGTTTTTTTATTGACATAATTAGCAACACTTCCAAATAAAATGTAATTATAGGTCGCAAATTACTACTTTATGGGTAGTCCTCTCTTGATCCACATCATTTCCGTGTTGCTCTGTATGCCTCAAGTATGAAATTTTGTTATTTACATCTCAAAGATGAATATATGGCAATAATCCATTACCTAGCCAACCATTCACCACATAAATCACTTTTATGAATGCAACTATTTGATTAAACAGATAAGAGAATGAGAGACTGAATCTCCACATTGATGCAGTAAGGACACGCATGTCAGTTTATATCGAGACGCACAGAAGCCAATTAAGACCCATCAAAGCCAGTGACTGGGAACTCTTTCAACGATTACTCTCCGAACAAGAGGTTATTGCGCTCTGTTTCGATCGTCCCAGCGAAACAGAAATAAGAGAAAAATTTGCTTCGCGATTATTACCATGGACCCCAAATAGCCAGCATTGGCTTTGCCTTGTAATACTCGATAAGCAATCTGAACAACCCATCGGCATCACTGGCTTTGCTATTGAAAACGGTAAGGCAGAGGTAGGTTACTTACTTTTGCCGGAATTTCATGGCCAACAGTTTGGAACAGAAACTCTTCAAGCGCTTCTATACTGGGCAACCTCGACACATAACATCAACCACTTTTCCGCGACGGTCACTGAAGGCAATATTGCGTCAGAGCGTGTCCTGATAAAATGTGGTTTCGAACTCATTGAGGTCATTCCAGACGCATACCAAATTGGTGGCAAACCCTACGCCGATAAAATCTACTCACTACAAAAATAAGGACGTATTTTGAATAAAGTAGTCATCATTACCGGCGCAAGCCGAGGCATTGGAGCCGCAGCGGCGAAAAAGCTGGCCGAGCAAGGCTATCGCGTTTGCGTTAATTACCGCACTCAGCAAGAGGCCGCCGACCAAGTTGTGGCAGAAATACAAGCAAACGGTGGCAAAGCGATTGCCATCACCGCAGACGTAGCCGATGAGAAGCAAGTGCTCTCCTTGTTTGATGAAACAGAACGTGAATTTGGTGCAGTGACGCACTTGGTCAACAACGTTGGCATCCTATTTACTCAATCGCCTTTGTCAGAAATCAGCTTGGAACGCTTTCAGAAAGTAATGAACACCAATGTGAATAGCTGTTTTCTCTGCTGTCGAGAAGCGGCGAAGCGATTCAGTGCAGGCGGTGCAATTGTGAATGTCTCCTCTGGAGCGTCGCGCTCAGGCGCGCCATTTGAGTATGTCGATTACGCCACATCAAAAGGCGCGATGGATACCTTAACTAAAGGGCTCTCGCTAGAGTTGGCAGAGCGCAATATTCGCGTCAATGGCGTTCGACCTGGTTTCATTTACACTGATATGCATGCCGACGGCGGAGAACCAAACCGAGTAGATAGACTCAGCCCTCAAATTCCTCTTAAACGCGGTGGCACGGTAGAAGAAGTGGCAAATGCGATCGCTTGGCTATTAAGTGACGAAGCTTCTTATATCACAGGATCATTTATCGATATTGCAGGGGGCAGATAGAATGCAAGTCCATATCCGACAAGCGATTCCCGATGATTTAGACGAAATTTTTCAGCTTAATTTTCAAATTAATTCACTGCATTTTGCGAATGCGCCAGAAGCCTTTGTTGCGCCATCAGAAGCTGATCGAGAATTTCTTGCACAAGCACTAGAGAACAAAGAGCGACTCTTTTTGATTGCCGAACGCGAACAGCAAATTCTCGGCTTCTTAACCGCGATGATCACCCAAAACGACACCGTCAGTTTTCTGATCAAAGACCCAATTTGTCGCGTGGGAACAATTGTTGTCGATGAAGCGCAAAAGCAGCAAGGAATCGGCCGCCAACTGCTCCTAGCCTGTGAGCAATGGGCGCGCGACGCCAATGCCACACAAATTCGATTGGAAGTGATGGAATTCAATCAGCCAGCACAGCGCTTTTACGATAATCAAGGTTTTAAAACTAACTCACGCATTATGCTGAAACATTTGTAACGATAACGACAATTAAGCGCTTTTCACGACTAAACCCACCTAAATCGTATTTATCGATGCAATTTACCCCCTAATTTTAGAAAAAGACGATATGATGTGCGGATAAGGAGATTCGAACATGATTTATCTTTTCGATTGGGGGAACACCTTGATGGTAGATTTCCCTCACGCACAAGGAAAAATGTGCGATTGGGAACACGTAGAAGCTGTTCCTCAAGCCAGAGAAACACTGGCAATACTTTCCCAAAATCATCCCATCTACATTGCGACCAGTGCATCTGATTCCAACATGGAAGAGGTTCAGCGTGCATTTGTTCGCGTCGACTTAGACCAATACTTAAATGGCTATTTTTGTTTTGCCAACCTCGGCATCGCTAAAAACCAACCTGAGTTTTATCTCGCCATCGCAAAACAGTTAGGGGTTAACGTGAGTGGAATAACCATGGTTGGCGATTTACCTCACAAAGATATTTACCCTGCGATGAAAGCGGGCGTAAACACAATTTGGTTTAACCCAACGGGCGCTGATGCACCAGCCGAAGCCATTCCTAACCAAATTCGTTGTTTATCTGAGCTTATCCCCTAACCGTTACTAACCTGCACTAATCAAGGAAGATGAATGCAAATCAGATCCATCAAGGTGAGCGATATCGCGCGCTTCACCGCGCTGTGGAATCGAGTGTACTCCGAAGGGGAATTTTTGATTTCTCCTGCACCCGATAACGCAACGCTTCGCAGAATCCTGCAACGTGTGGAAAACGAGTCCATCCCTCAGTTTGTCGCGTTTGACCGCCAAAAACTTATCGGTAGTGTTGAAATCTACCCAGCTGAGATGTGCGGTTACGAAAGAGAGCAACGCCTTCGCGTCGGTATTCTTGGTATTCACATCGACAAAAACTACCGAGGCAAAGGATTGGGGCGGAAACTATTGGCAGTCGCGATCGCACGTGGTTGGGAATTTGGTTACGACCAAATCGCACTCTACGTATACACAACCAACACACCAGCGATTGCTTTGTATGAACGGTTTGGATTTGAACATCAGGGAGAACTTGGGGAAGTGACCTTGCCAAATGGTAAAGTCTTGATGAGTCAAAAAATGATATTGTATAAAGCGCAAAGCCGTTCGAAAAGCCCAGATTTGTAGAGTCACGATAACCGTTGTTCGCAACACTTATTCGGGGTTAACACCCTTGCGTCACATGCCCTCGAACAATTGAATCGTTAGAGGCTTGATTCACGTAGTAGAAATAGCATGCTTCTTCTGCCAGTGTGTAACCTTGCGGCCAAATGTACACCACGCGATCAACACCCGATTTATCTAAGAACTGATAATCAGGAATAGCGACAAAATGAGCACTGTTTGGGTGCTGCTGACCGATGATGCAAAAATCACTGCCTTTGCACGGCACGTCAATTTTCGAATAACCTCTGGCTGGTAGATCGATTTCTAACAAAGCTCGAATACTATCGGCACTCGCTTCTGGCATGCCTTTGCGTGTTTTGACATGTCGGTCAATGTAGTGAACGTGCTCTTGGCCGTAAGCGTTATCAATCACTGATTGAGCATGGAAGAATTTGAGAGCCGTACCCAAAGAAGACTGAGAACTGTGCAGCATCGCAGCGTATGCTTGGCGATGAATATCGAGTAGTACTGGTAAAGCAGCTAATGCGATGAAAGCCAAAGTGGTAAGCACTATGGTGATTTCCATCAGCGTAAATCCCTTTGATTTCACGTTTCTTATCTCAACTATCCCAAGACAATAGCCCCACATCCATGTGAGACCGAGCCAATATATCGCCAATTTCTTACGATTAAAGGCTTAAGGGGTAAGAAGAGACAAACACCACTCAAACTTGAGAACAGCAGCCAAAGAGCAGTGTAACAAAACGACGCTATGTGTCAGATATTAGACGGTTTTTACTCTCTAGTTACTGAGTAAAGGCACATTATTTCGCACCAGACCACGACGAACATTCGTGCACATTTTGCCAAAACGACGAATCTCATCGAACTGCGGAACAATGCCGCGCTCCATGGCTGACTCCCAATAAGTGACTTCTGAATCGACCATTTCCAACAATTTCTTCGGACAGCCAATGCACTGCCCTTCTGGTCCACATACAAACGTTTCTGGTTCATAAATTGGTAGTTCCGCTTTTACTTGCTCGATGATGCTACGCATGGCGGTCATTCGATCTGGCTTTACCTTCATCATTCTGCTCCACGGATTAAGATGAAGCAGATTGTACCCACTGATACGCAAATGTCCCTACCCAATTTAGGTATATTCTGTTTGAATCGATTTCTTTATCGTCAGATCCGGCTTTTTAACCACCAAATACACCGCCGTAGCTGCCAGTACGAAACCAGAAATCCCCATCCAATCAAATGACTCTCCAAACGCGAGCCAAGCCTGAATCGCCGTCGTTGGCGGCACCAGGTAGAATACAGAAGCTACGCTCGATGCAGCACCGTTCTTAACCATGTACAGCAGCAGTAGAATAGCTACACAAGAGAGCACGACGACCAACCACAACACAGTCAAAATAAACTCCAGTTCCCACTGCACTTGCATGGTTTCAAACTGCATCGCAACGGGCAGAAACATGACGAGCGCGGCCAAATATTGCACCGTCGCACCACCCACCATATCCACTTGTTGGCAATGTTTTTTCTGATAAAGCGTCCCTAGCGTGATACCAACCAAAGCCAACAAACACAAACCAATGGCCAACACTTTATGCTGCTCGGATTGCCACTCCATTTTGCCCATCAACACCATAGCGATACCGACAAAACCAAGAGCCAAACCCAACCATTGCGAGGGTTTAAATTCCTCACGAACAAACGCCACCAGCAAAGCCGCGGTTAAAATCGGTTGAATACCCACCAGCAACGAACTCAACCCAGCAGGCATACCCAAGGCGATAGCGAGATAAGTACCGCCCAGATAGAAACCGTGGATCAACGCACCAACTACACAGCTGTGCCAAAAATCTTTTCCTGTCGGCAACCTTCTACGCAATACCGCCACAAGAACCAAAAACAGTAAGACATTGAATGCCATACGGATAGAAAGTAGTGTCGCTGGCTCGGCATATTGCAAACCAAAACGCGCACCAACGAATCCAGAAGCCCAAAGGATGACAAATACAAAAGGGATGGCTCGGATTAACATGATCGCCTCACTCACGCTTGTTTTATGTTTTGAGATACTGCTAATGTAATTAGGTACAGTGTTTTCAAAAAGTGACAGATGGAAGTGTTTTTATGGGTACAGATTTATTGGGAAGCGGTGAAGGGAATAAGTACCTCGTGGTGGAAAAACACCTCAAACAAGCCATCAATGGTGGCGTTTATCAGGCGGATGATCGACTGCCCTCCATTCGCTCGTTGAGCCAAGAATTAAACGTCAGTAAAAATACCGTGATTCGTGCGTATCAAGAGCTGGAAGCACAAAACTTGGTTTACTCGGTTCCCAAATCGGGTTATCGAGTTAAAGTCGCCTTGCCGACCTCTCGCTCAATTCCGGATCCGACTCGCGTGGATTTGCTCTCGATCTGCAAAGAAATCCTTACTTATCCTGAATACCAAGAGCGTTTGCCTACCGGTTCTGCCCACCCAAACATTGACTCCCCCGCGATCAAAAGCTTGTACGCCGAGATCGGCCGCCACAGCCGCCAGCAAACGCATGTACCGAGCCATTACCAATTACCACCCGGTGATCACCTCTTAATCAAACAACTAGCGAAAATCACACAAGATTTGGGCACGCCAGCCAAGTTGGATGAGATCATGGTGACGCACGGCGCGCAACAAGCCATTAGCCTAGCGCTGCGCGCAACGACACAAAAAGGCGATATCGTCGCGGTGGAGTCCCCTTGCTATTTTGGCAACTTATTGATGCTAGAATCACTCGGCCTCAAAGTGGTGGAAATTCCGAGTTGCCCACGCGACGGTATGTGCCCCGAAGCCTTAGCAAAAGCAATGGCGACATGGGACATAAAAGCGATCATCGTAACGCCAAACTTCACCAATCCAACTGGTGCCATGATGCCGCTAGAAAAGCGTCAACAATTACTATTGGCGTCCGGCAATATTCCTATTATCGAAGACGATGTGTTTGGCGGGTTAAGTTATGATAAGCCATTGCCAAGCTTGAGATTGCTCGATGACAAGCAACGCGTAATTTACGTGAATTCGTTATCCAAAACGCTCGATTCGCGTTTGAGAATTGGTTGGATGTTGGCGGGGCGATATCGAGACCAAATTGAACAATATCTACTGTGTGAGAACATGGGCAGTTTGAACCTGATGCAATCCGCCGTGGCAACGTTTCTAACGTCAGGCAAGTATCGAACGCATACTGCGCGAATGGGTCGGGTTTATCAAAACAACATGCGACGATTTATCCAGATGCTTCATCAATACTTGGATGAATACGAACCTCTAAAAAATCGATACCAGATCAACGCCGTACAAGGCTCGTTCTTACTTTGGTTGCGACTGCCCGAAGACACGGACAGCTATGCGTTGTATCAAGCATGCAATAAGCACAGAATCAGCCTACTTCCCGGCACCGTATTTGGCACTCAAGGGCAATATCGGCATTGCGTACGCCTCAGCGTGGCAAACTTTGGTCATGAAACCGATTGGAGTCAAGCGATGCAAACACTGGCAAAATTGATAGCAAAGCATGCCTGTTAACTCGCTCTTGCTAAATGAACTTATGCCTACACACGCAAACACGTAACAACAAAAAACTCCACGCAAAGGTGGAGTTTTTCATATCGTCATCGCCCTCAGTGCGACTTAATTTGCCACATTCTCGCGACGTTTTCGGCTAAATTGGCAACGTTGACGTCGGCCTCTTTCATGGCCTCAGATAAGCTCATCGCCCTTGGTACACAAGCAAACACCGCATCAATGCCGTATTCATAGACCGCCTGATAGTTGTCGCCCACACAACCTGCTAATGCAATGACTGGTAAATTAAACTGCTTGGCCACCTGAGCAACCCCCATCGGCGTTTTGCCATGTGCTGTTTGATGATCGATTCGACCCTCGCCTGTGAATACAATATCCGCATCCGCAACATGCTCAGCAAGCTTGACCGTTTCGAGCACAATCTCAATTCCCGGTTGCAAACGTGCTGGCATGTACCCGAGCAAGGCCGCGCCCATACCACCAGCAGCACCCGCCCCTTCACGAGTCAGTACATGCTTACCCGTCGCTTGTTCCGTCAACTCGCCAAACTTGCGCAATGCGTTATCGAGCAGAGTGACGTCTGATACGGTAGCTCCCTTCTGTGGGCCAAAGATAGCCGACGCGCCTTTGTCGCCACAGAGTGGGTTGTCAACATCGCATGCTACCAACACTTCACAAGTTGCTAAACGTGGGTCAAGACCAGAAATATCGATGGAGGCAAGCGCCGCTAACCCGCCTCCATTTGGGGTAATTGCATGACCAGATTCATCAAGAAACGTTACCCCTAACGCGGTCAACATGCCCACGCCACCATCATTAGTAGCGCTGCCGCCCAAACCAATGATTAAGCGTTGAATACCGCGGTCTAGCGCGTGTTTGATCAGCTGTCCGGTACCAATGCTACTGGTCAATTTTGGGTCGCGAGCGTCACTCGGCACAAGGTGTAGCCCACTGGCCTCCGCCATTTCAATAACCGCAGTTTCGCCGTCGCCGAGGATGCCATAAAACGCTTTAACATCATTCCCTAATGGCGCAGTCACTGTTGTGAAGACTTGTTCACCTTGAGTTGCATCTATCAAAGATTGAACCGTGCCTTCGCCACCGTCTGCGACCGGAACCGTAACAAACTCGGCATCATGCCATACGCGAGCAAGACCCGTTTTGATCGCCTCGCTCACTTGTTTGGCGGTTAAGCTTTCTTTAAATGAATCAGGTGCAATTACCACTTTCATACGTATTTCCAGAGACTTATAAGAGAACGAGGCTCAAAATGTACACCAATGCCATTGTCGTGACACCTTGAACGAGCGTAGCCATGGTTTGCGCGCGGTACGCTAAGCCCACCGACATGCGGCTAAACTGCGAAACTACCCAGAAGAAACTGTCGTTTGCATGAGAAACCGTCATCGCACCAGCACCTATCGCCATCACCGTTAATACGCGGCCCATTTCTGAATCGAGCCCCAATTGCGTAAGCATAGGCGCAACCAAAGCCGATGTGGTCACCAATGCAACCGTTGATGAACCTTGCGCCGACTTTAGCGCAGCCGCAACGATAAATGGCATGAAAATACCCACGCCCAGCGCCGATAGCGTCGTACCTAAGTATTCACCTAGCGGCGTTGCTTTTAATACCGCGCCAAAAGCACCACCCGCACCGGTAATCAAAAGAATAGGCGCAGCAGCCGTAATACCTTGGCTGATTCGCTCGCCAAATTCTTCAATCTTGTTGTCTGACTTGAGTAGGCGAACAGAAAGGAACAGGCCAATCACCAATGCCGTTAGTGGCTGTCCTAAGAAAGTCAGAACATCAAACACAAAACCTTCGCCCAGCGGTAGGCTTGGGAATTTCGCGATAGAGCCAAAACAGATCAATAAGATTGGAACAAAAATAGGAGCGAATGCTTGGCTCGCCGTTGGCAATTTGCCGTAAGACGCTTTGAGTGCTTGCCAATCATGCTGAATTTCATCTGCGGCTTCAATGCCATCTGGTTCAACATGTTGGAATCGGTTCGCCCACAACATACCCGCTAACGCCGCAACCGCTGCAACAAACACACCCACACCAATCACTAAACCAAGGTTAGATTCCAGGCCTAAGTTACCCGCAGCGGCAATCGGGCCAGGAGTTGGCGGCACAAACGTGTGCGTCGCGTATAGGCCAGTAGCCAACGCCACACTCATTGCAACGCTTGAGGTTTTTAAACGCTTCGCGAGTGATTCTTTTAGCGAGTTCAGAATGACAAAGCCTGAATCACAAAATACCGGAACAGAAACGATGTAACCGATGATGCTCATAGTCAATGTTGGGAAACGCTCACCCAACACTTTAATAACCGTATCGGCCATGGTGACCGCCGCACCACTTTTCTCCAAAATAACACCGATGATCGTACCTAAAACGATAACCAAACCAATGTAACCAAGGATGCCGCCAAAGCCAGAAGCAATGGTTTTGGCAATGCTATCTGCCGGTAAGCCGTAAGCAAATGCCGCAAGGAACGCCGCGATGATCAGCGCTAAAAAGGGATGTAATTTGAATTTGGTGGTCGTGAGCACAATAAATGCGATCACCCCAAGCAGGATTAATATAAGGTTCATGATAACTCCATTTATTCTTATTTTGCTGAGCGAGTCCGTGTTGGCTCACTCAACATGTAGGGACGCATGAATTATTAATCGTTTGCTTTCGAATTCCTTTAGGCGGAGTGACAAATGATGTGGTCAAAAAATGACGAGTATTGTGCAAATGCACAATGTCACGCCATTTTTGAGAGCCGAGTCGCAATATAAAGCTCCGCTAACCCCACAAAATTGGTGGTTGGTAGCCCCGTTATCTCGGTGATTTTTTCTAACCGATAACGCAGAGTGTTCCGGTGAATAAACAGCATTTTAGAGCATTCCGTCACATTGCCATTGCATTCAAACAACGCATCTAGGGTTTTCAATAATTGCCCGGATTTGTCTTTCTCTTTCAACCGTTTCACGCCATCAATAATTTGTTCACCTTGCCAAATATCCGCCAACGGCGCTAACAGCACAGGCAAACGAAGTTCGTCGAACAGGTACTTACGTTTCTCTGGGTAGAACTGCTTGCCAATGGCTAATACCTGCTTCGCACTTTGGTATGACAACGCGACATCTTTAGGCTCATTAAACAGCTGCCCTAGCGCAATGTGAAACGTATGCGAATCGTGATCGCTTAAACGCGACATCAACTTATCAATGCGCTCACTTTCAACTTGGCTATCCCACTGCTTGGCGGAATGACACGGTTTCAACACCACAATTTCATTCACCGAGACAATCGCAACTAGGTTGTTACGCTCTGGGTATTCAAGCAGCTCAACAATATTGCGCACACTCTTCATGCTTTTCGAGGCGGACGGCGTCGAGACTTCAATCACCGTTGCCACCCGTGGTTGAGTAACATCGATAGAAAGACGCATCGCCCAATCTTTCAGCTCTTCATCGGTCAATTTCCCATTGATCCAAGCCAGAATAAACTCTTCGCGATGACGTCTGTCCCACTGAAATTTTTCCACCAGCGCGGCTTGCTCGATTGTCAGTTCAGCGGTCATTTTAACCAGTTTTGCAAAATCTCGGATTTTCTCCGGCTCGCCTGTGACGCCAACAATACCGACCACGTCGCCATGTAATTTCAACAACATATTGATACCGGGTTTTACACCCTGCAACGTCAAACATTGCTGCTCATTAAGCTCTAGCGAATCGCCATGATTCAGCGCCAGTACCGCGCCATCATGCACTTGCCCAACACGTTTAGGGTCGCCACTGCCAATGATGATGCCTGCCGAGTTCATCACATTCACATTGTGACCAATGATGGACATGGTTCGATCAACAATTTGTTGTGCTAAAGCGTGGTCGAGAATCACCATTTCGAGTTTCCAAATTGACCGTTTAATCACTCAATAAATCACAAATGGCAAACTATCGCGATGCTGCGGTTCTAAATAACGGAAGCAGCTCAAAGCATTATCCAATTACCCATATTTAAAAAGTGGATTAAACCTTCATTTTTAGCAGCGGGTTATATACTTAGAACAAAGGTTACCAATGCATTCTTCACTGTGCATTGATGCCACTCGTCTACCTACAGAGGAGAGATCAACATGGAGTTACGGAATAAATCGGGGGAAGTTGCAAATATTGCTGATAACCTCACTTTGAAGGAAATCACAGAAATGGGCTACACCGTAGATTTATGCGATGAAGCATTTGCTCCTGGAGAGCATTGGAAAGCGGAAGGTAAAACGCAAGGTATGGGCGAGTATCCAGAGGAGTAAACGTCCTGACGAGCCAGCGCACAAAAGCGTTCCACAAACAGAAAAACCGAGCGACTTAACGCTCGGTTTTTTACTTTTGAACTTCTTGAATAAACAAGCTCATCTCTTCAAGATAATTGCCGTTTGAGCATCCCCAGTCGGTGACCTCAATCAACTCAGTAACTAACTGTCCAGACTCATCATCTTGCACTCTCTGCACAAACGCTTCAAAACGTTCCAGTTGCGCCTGACTCTTAACGCCATGCACGGCATATTCTACAAGCAAGCCGTTGTACGTCTGCCAGCGCTGATCGCCCGCAACATCATTGCTTAAAATCACAGAACACTTTTGTTGAATGCTTTCAACCGCATCATTTCTTGGTGGCGCGACTGTGGAACATCCAACTAAAATCGTACCTACCGCCAATAACGTAACTTTTGTCTTATTTATCATATCGTTTCCAACTGTATCGCCACGGTATGGAAATCTTATTACACCTGATAAGGATCATCGATAGCGCACCGCAGATTAATTACTTAATAAACTGTAAACTCCATACCAGTCTTAACACTGCAAGCTCATAACTCCTATTAACTCACCCAAATGTAAACAAATAGTAAAATCACCTTTACGCTATGCAAAATCGACAAATGAGATTAGCGTTCCTTTCTCGCGACCAAGCGTGCAATAATCAACTGTCTACATAACGAAACCATTTGAAGGATCAAAATGACCGCAACGGATTACCTCAACGACCTCAATCAACGTTACCTTGCGATTCACCGCACCAAAGAAGATTTCTTTTGGGAAACTTACATGGGGATCAGCGATGACCATGATGGCTCGACGCAAGCACAAACGGCATGGACAAGCTTTTTAAGCAACGCCGAGCAAATTACTGCCATCAAACAACAGCTTGAAGCCGCGGACTCAATTACCGACCCACAAGAGAAACAACAAACCATTACGGGTCTATCTGGTTGGCTGGCGATGTTTGAATCTCACGCTATCGAGGGCGAAAAAGCACAAGCGTTGAAAAATCAGCTCATTGCCTTTGAAGCTGAGCTCTTCGAGAAAAAACAGAACCACGTACAAACATTTACCGATGAGAACGGCGAGCAAGTAGAAGGTTCACTACCCGTATTAAGCTCAACCATTCGCACCAGCAATCATGAAGAAGTTCGCCAATCGGCTCATCAAGCGTTGCTGAACCTTGAACAATGGCTACTGCAAAACGGCTTTATAGAGCTGATCAAACTGCGCAACCAGTTCGCTCGCTCACTCGGTTATGCGACTTTCTTTGATTACTCCGTGCAAAAAACGGAAAAGATGAGCTCTGAACAGCTATTCGAGATTTTGGAAGATTTCGAACAACGCACGCGAGATGCGCACCTCAACAGCTTAGAAAACTTGGCGAAAGAGAAAGGCGCAAGCGCACTCACCGGCTTCAACTTTGTTTACTCGTTCGCGGGTGACGTCATGCGTGACCTTGACCCATACGTGCCGTTCTCAAAATCTCTGAGACGCTGGGTAGAATCATTTGGTCGCCTAAATATTGATTACTCTGGCGCGACGCTAACGCTGGATTTACTAGATCGCAAAGGTAAGTACCCGAATGGGTTCTGCCACGGCCCTATCCCTTCTTTCTATAATCAAGGCGAATGGGTCGCAGCGCAGGTGAACTTCACCAGTAATGCCAAACCAGACCAAGTGGGCAGCGGCTACGATGGCATTAACACGCTGTTCCACGAAGGCGGCCACGCAGCACACTTTGCGAACGTAAAAATGAACGCGCCTTGTTTCTCGCAGGAGTTTGCGCCAACGTCAATGGCTTATGCAGAAACTCAGTCGATGTTCTGTGATAGCCTGTTAACCGATGCCGATTGGCTAAAACAATACGCACTGGATGATGAAGGGAATTCGGTTCCTGATGAGATCATTCAAGCGATGATCAACAGCCGTCAGCCATTCAAAGCTTATGAAGAACGTAGCATCTTGGTTGTGCCATATTTTGAGCGCGCGTTGTATCAACTGAGCGATGACGAGTTAACGCCAGAGCGCATCACTAAGCTGGCTCGCGATTGTGAAAAACAGATCCTTGGTTTGGAATGCAGCCCTCGCCCACTGATGGCGATTCCACATTTGCTATCCGACGAAGCGGCTTGCGCGTATCAAGGTTACCTACTCGCGCACATGGCGGTGTACCAGACCCGTGCATACTTCCTTGAGAAGTTTGGTTACCTGACGGATAACCCAGAAATTGGCCCACTGCTGGCAAAACACTACTGGCACGCAGGCAATCACTTGTCGCACAACGAAACCATTGTCAGCCTGACTGGCGAAGGCTTCAATGCCAAATACCTTGCAGACGTGTGTAACCTGTCGCCAGAACAGGCATGGGAAGTGCAGCAGAAGAAAATCGACTCACTTGCGACGCGAGAGCGAGTACCAGTCGCTTCACTGAACGCCGCGATTAAAGTCGTCGACGGCAGTAAAGAGCTGGCAAGCAACGCCATCTCTGACGAACAAATGTGTGACGATTTTGAACGTTACATCGTAGAGACTTACGGTCGATAACACGCAGAAAGCCAGGAGCTCGCCTTCTGGCTTTTTATTCTTTAACTAATGTAATAAGAAGGAAGATCCATGTACCAAGAAGTCATCAAATTTTGGTTCGAGGAGCTATCGCCCCAAAATTGGTTTGAAAACAACCCAGAACTGGACAAGTGTATTGCATCGCGATTTGCCTCGGTATTAGAACAAGCCGCTCGTTGTGAACTGTTTAATTGGCGTAACAGCGCACAAGGACGATTGGCCGAAATCATCGTCCTCGACCAGTTTTCACGTAATGTGTATCGCAACACCCCAAAAGCGTTTGCACAAGACCCACTCGCATTAGCATTGGCTCAAGAGGCAATTCGGTTAGGTTACGACAAAGAATTAGCGCCTGAGCAGCTAAGCTTTTTGTACATGCCGTTTATGCACAGCGAATCTCGCCTCATTCATGTCCAAGCTGAAAAATTGTTTCGCGCATCAGGGCTTGAAAATAACTACGATTTTGAGCTAAAACACAAAGCCATCATCGACCAGTTTGGGCGCTATCCTCATCGCAATGCGATACTGGGAAGAAAGAGCACTCCCGAAGAGTTAGCGTTTTTGCAACAACCTGGGTCAAGTTTCTAAATAACAATGAATAATGAGTTAACCATGAGAGACCACGCAGTATGCTGGCCATGCTTGCTAAAACTAGACGGCGACGATGAGCTGATCTATACGCATTCCCAGTCCGACTTAGACTCTGAATGCGAAGCCCTCATTTTTGGGCAAGATGATTACGTTATCGACTCAAATGGCAACACGTTTGAATTGAAAAACAATGGTTCGAACACCACTCTTTTACATCTAAAAGAACGAACGCTGTCCGTAGAAGAGGTTACGTCATTAATCCAATCGCATGAATTCAGCCTCGCGCAACGGTGCATTATCAAGATTCATTTCACCTCGGTGAGGCAAGCTGTTGAGGCCTTAGCTCACTAACTCAATCCCAACATGTACAGCATTAAATAAAATTATCATTTTTATAATTTATGATAATTTCATGTAATCAACATCACGCCATATACTCTCCCACATCGAAACAAGACAACGTTCAAACACACATGTTGGGAGTAAACAAATGAAAATGAATCATGTCGGTATTATGGTCGGAGATATGGACAAAGCGGTTGAGTTTTACACGCAAGCGCTAGGTCTAAAAGTCGTTATGGGCAACACGAAAGTGATTGAAGAACGCGAAACGGCAATTGGCAGAATGTGTATTGCGGTCTTTGGGGAAGGCTTTAAAGGCTTCAACATTGCGCACCTTGTGACAAGTGATGGCATCGGCCTTGAGTTATTCGAAATGAAAGAACGTCAAGAGCGCCATGAAGTGGATTTTTCTCGCATCGGTATCTTCCATTTCTGTTTGCAGACAGACGATTTTGAAGGTGCTATCAAACGCACCGAAGCACTAGGTGGCAAAGTTCGCATGGACATCATGCGTTACCACCCAGAAGACGATAATAAGCCTGCGAAAATGGTTTACCTAGAAGACCCATTCGGCAACCTATTCGAGCTTTACTCACACACTTACGAAGAAACTTACGCTTCTGATTACGAGTAATAGCCCCATCCATATTCCAAAAGGCTAGCAATACGCTAGCCTTTTTTGTTTGCTTTGAGTTGCAGTGTTTCTGCACTCGCTCTAGCAAAAAAACATCTTGAATTTGATCATTTCTCTCACCACTTTTAAGGTCACTTTATACTTACCTCAACACAATGCAAAAAGGAGTGAAGCATGCCCACCAAAAATCCAATCGCCATCAAAGCGCTTGATCATGTTGTATTAAGGACCTGTAACCTCGATGCTATGTTGCATTTCTATCGAGACATTTTGGGCTGCCCTGTCGAACGCGAAGTAACGGAACTTGGTTTAACTCAACTTAGGGCAGGTAACGCATTGATTGATGTAGTGACGGTAGACAGCGAATTGGGCCAACTCGGCGGTAAGCCACCAGTTCAAAATGGTCGTAATATTGACCATTTTTGCCTGCAATTGGCGCCTTTTTCCGAGGATGAATTACTGGAATATCTGCGTGCGCGCGGCATTGAAACCGAAGAGTTTGCGAAGCGGTATGGCGCACAAGGGTTCGGTAGATCACTCTATATACATGATCCGGAAGGAAATGTCGTCGAGTTAAAACCTCAAGTGATTGATGAGTAAGCGAGTAAAAACCTTGTTATATTTTTAAAATAACAAGGTTAACTTCTCAAATAATTATTGAAGTAAGAACATATTATTAAGTCAAAATTCTAGCTGGCTCACCTATTTCTTTTTCTCGCCACCACTGTTTATTTATATGTTCTTGATGAACGTAAAAACTCTCCCCCGGCATTGGCGTCAGCAGCGTTATATGTTCTTTTTGACAATGGGCAAGCAAATCTAAAATCGGTTCGTCCCAACGGTGAGTAAATAGCTCGTATGTAGCCCAATGTACGGGCAACAGTTTTTTCGCATTTAAATCGTGAAACGCTTGCACGGTATGGTGAGCCTGCATGTGTCCCCAGTTTTCGACCGGATAACCTTGGCCTTTCACATCGGCAGCCACTTCCAAACAGGCAATGTCGATTGGTCCACATCGCAGTGCGATCTCGGAAAAATGCGAATCGTAAGCTGAATCGCCACTAAAATAGAGCGTCTCTTCTTTGCCTTTGATGACCCAAGAAGCCCACAGGGTCGCGTTTTTATCGAAATAAGTACGACCCGAATTATGGTTAGCAGGCGTACAAATCAGTTCAATTCCGGCATAGTGCACGCTATCCCACCAATCGAATTCCACGATGTTGTCTGCGCAAACGCCCCACTTTATCAGATGCTTGCCAACCCCTAAGGGCACATAAAACGTCACGGGTTTATCGGCGTAGAAACGTATGGTCGATGCTTCTAAATGGTCGTAATGATCGTGCGAAATCACGATAATTTCAGGAATCGGCAAACAATCTCTGGCGTAAGTATTAGGAATATTGCGTTCAAACCACGCTTTTGCGACGAACGGAGAAGCGTAATCAAATACCGGATCAGTCAGAATTCGAATGCCATCGACCTCCACCAGCATGGTGGAATGGCCCAGCCAAGTAACGCGCATCGATTCACTTCGCTGTGCAAACTGCGTAGGTTGAATTGGGAAATGTGGCAGATGTTCGTTAGGACTCAACGGCGTTCTACCACCAAAATAACTCCAACACACCTGCCAGAATGATTGCGGACTAGGGACATTTGGCATCTCGTTTTTAACGCGGCCGTTTTCAAATTGAGGCGAGTGGTGAACACGGTGCGCCAACTGCGCATGGTAGGTTTGAGGCGGAATCAGTGAACTTGGCTTTTGTGTCTTTTGTTCACTCGTTAGGTATGTGCGCTTAAGTATCGTCTCAGACATATCGTAGTTTTGTCTCGCTTGCGAACGCTCAACAGTAGGTTTATTAAAACGTGCGTGTATGTCTATTTCGTGACCAAAATGAGGTGTAAGATGAAGATTCAGTTTCAATCAAACGTTTTCTATATTAAGGAAGCGGTTCTCAAACCTTCTGAATACTGCGTCGGTTTGAAAGGAGAAAGCTATGGTGACTTGCAGCCAATACGATTTTATTGAAATCGCCTGTATGTTTAAGCTCCCTATCGAGATCACACTAAAAAATGGTGAAACTCATCAGGGCAACGCGTTCGACACAGGCTACGACATGCAGCGACAAGAGTGCTTGTTTTTAGATATGGATGGTGAGCACACCGCCTTCCCGACTGAACAATTAGTCGCAATGCGCGCGCTCAAAACCAATCCGCATTTTGACGAAGTGACGTTTGAGTAAACGTCCTTCTTTCACTGGCACTGTCCAATAAAAAACGCCTCTCAAGCTGACACAACTTGAGAGGCGTTCTCTTACACTATTCACCGGAACTTCATGTTATTCTCGCGACCGGATGAAAACCAGCATCGGCATCATGATCACGAACATCACTCCCACAAGCTGGAAGGTGTGCACAAACGCGACCATTTGCGATTGCTGCTGCAACATCTGTTGGTATTGGTCTAACGCAACCGGATCGGTAATAGAAAGCCCCTGATTGGCCGCCCAGTCATGCAAGTTAGGATTATAAGGATTAATACCCTCTCCCAGCGCATGCCATTGCTGCTGACTATCACGATATTGGAACGTGGTGGCGATAGAAATACCAAACGAGCTACCAATGGTACGGAACAGATTGTAAATACTCGCCGCCGCAACAGATTGCTCTTTCGGAATCGTTAAATACGCCAAGGTGGATAGCGTCGAGAAGGTTAAACCAAGCCCCATCCCCTGAATCATACTCGGCATCACAATCCAAAATGTATCGATCTGCAGTGAGTATTGCGTCATCAAATAACTACCAATCCCGATGCAGCTTAAGCCAAAGACTATTTTGATTCTGGGATCGAATTGCGGATTGAGCTTAATCACTAAAATCAACATCGCCGCCGACGCCAACCCTCGCGGTGCCATTAATAAGCCAGTGGTTGAGACCGGATAATCCAGCAAGCTTTCCAACAGCATTGGTTGTTGAGTCGTCAGACCAAACATCGCCATCGACACCACGGCAATCATCAATGACGAGACCATAAGGTTTCGGTCTTTCAGTAGCCACAATGGCGCTATTGGACTTTTGGTTTTCCAACTGCGATAGATCCACATCACCAATCCCATGACTGCGAGCAATATCGCCGTCTGAATCATACGTGAGTCGAGCCAGTCGTCTTCATTCCCTTTATCCAACACAAACTGCAACGCGCCCACACCTAACGCCATGTAACCGATGATCCACCAGTCAAAGTTAGGTTTGGATTTGTTGTCGATATGGATATAGCGATAAATCAAAGAGGTACAGATCAAACCGAATGGCAAGTTGATGTAAAAAATCCAGCGCCAGTTAATGTTGTCGGTGATCACACCACCTACAACTGGGCCCAAAATAGGACCAAGCAAAATGCCGATGGAGAAAATCGCCATCGCTTTGCCTTTTTGCTCATACGGATAGATCTGCACTAACGTCGACTGCGCCAATGGAATCACCGACGCGCCGAAAGCGCCTTGGATAATGCGAAATAGCACCATCTCTTCAAGAGACTGTGCTTGCCCACAAAGCGCACTGGCAATCACAAAACCGATCACAGCAACCAACATGACTTTGCGTTCACCAAAGCGCGACACCCAGAAACTGGTCATCGGAATGAAGATCGCTTCCGCCATGCTGTAACCCGTCAGCACCCAAGTAATTTGGTCTGCCGTTGCGCCCAACGCGCCCATCATGTGCGATAGCGACACGTTCGCAACGGTCATATCGATTAACACCATGATGGCAGAAAGCATCACGGCGACGGTGGCAATCCCCCGTTTGTCTGCCGTAATTTGATGGCTCATTGCACGCTACTTTGCAAATCAATGGTGACTTCTGAGCTCGCACCCACGCGAAGTTGCGGCGCATCGGCCGGTACTTCTAATGCCAAACGTACAGGGAAACGCTGTTTGATTTTAACCCAGTTACCCGTTGCGTTTTCTGGTGGCATCAAGGAGAACGATGTACCACTCGCAGGCGACAGTTGCTCTACCGTTGCTTTCCACACCACGTCTGGGTACATATCAATCACCACATCCGCATGCATGCCAGGTTTAATATGAGTAAGATCGGTTTCTTTAAAATTCGCGCGTACCCAATAGCTGTCTTTTAAAATCACAGGGAACAGCGTTTGACCCACGCTAACGACCGAGCCTACGTGCGTATTGATTTCACCGGCAATGCCATCCACTGGTGACGTAATGTCGGTGTAACTCAAGTTCAGCTCCGCTTGCGCTAACTGTGCCGCCGCTTGTTGAACAACCGCAGCCTCTGCGCCTTCTTCACCACGGTTCGCAATGGCTTTTTCTACCGTCGCGCGCGCTTGCTCTAGGCTCGCTTGAGCATTGGCTAGTTTGTTTTTCGCCGTATCTAAATCTTGGTCTGACGCCAGTTTGCGTTTCACTAGAGAATCCGTACGTTTGTACTCTACTTGCGCTTCTGTCAGGTTAGAGCGCGCCGCATCTAAGCCCGCAACTGCTTCAGTTACCTGCTTATCGGCAACGTCATGTTGCTGGACCGCCAATTGGTATGCCGCTTTTGCTTGCTTCACTGCCAACAAATATGGGCGTGAATCTATCTTCAGCAGTAGGTCACCTTTGTTAACGGATTGGAAATCTTTAACATCCACAGAAACCACTTGGCCTTTTACCTGAGGCGCTACCGACAGAATTTTTGCCCTAACGTAGGCATCTTCCGTGCTTGGGTGACTGTCTGAATACTGCCAAGACCAATACATCGCACCAAATGCGATAACACAGAGAGTAAAGAAAAGAGTTTTTACCAGCTTAGATCTGGAGGAGGAATGCTTTGCGATGTCGTCGCTCATTTATATTGTCCACTTGTTCAATTATGTGATCAGTGTAGGACTTTTCGATCTTCCGACAATAAAATGATCTGCAAGGTAAAGATCCAATTTTGCATGTTGCTAAGTGGAGTAAATGATGTGCAATCAAAACGAGGATAAAAAAGAGGGGCAGTCCCCGTAACCGCCCCCAAAGTCATGCCAATAATAGTAATGTGCGTGTAACTACTGGTTTTTCTTAGAACTTGTAACCGCCGCTGATCATAAATACCCAAGGGTTAATTTTGACGTCGGTTTTTTGCTTCTCTCCACCTGCTTTGTAAGTTGCTTCTGTTTCAATGTTTGCGTACCACGCAGCAGCGTTGAGGAACCATTGATCGTTGATCATGTAGTCCACACCAATATTCGCTGCTAGACCGAATGAGTCATCCAACTTAAGATCTGAAAGACCAGCGCCTTTACCCGTGCTATTGAAGCCCTCATCAAAGAACATGGTGTAGTTGAGACCTGCACCCACGTATGGACGGAACTTACTTTGTGGCTCGCCAAAGTAGTACTGCACCATAAGCGTTGGTGGAAGGTGTTTGGTGTCCGCGATATCACCAAGACCTAACAAGTCTGTTGAAATATCGTGGCTGAATGGTGTTGCTGCTAGAAGCTCTAAACTGATGTTGTCTGTAAACATGTAGCCAAACGTCAAACCAAGCTGCGTATTTGAATCCACTTTCAATTCTTCTTGAGAACCAAGAATCTTATCGCTGCTGTCGTTTGGAACGACAGACGCCGCACCAACACGAAGAACGAAGTCACCTTGTTTATGAGCGAAAACACTTGGTGACACGAGTGCAGCAACCACTGCTAGACTGCAGATTGTTTTTTTCATTTTTATTTCCTTTCGTAGGGCTTCGTTATGTCGTACCCAAAGGGGTGCCTGCTAACTGATCTGAGATTTCAAGTAAACTCAGCGCCTTGAAGCACACGGGTATCTATATCTTTTTGAGCTGTGCGCAATCTAGCACATAGAAACCCTACTATTTTGATGGAAATCAATTTGTGAAAAATATAGGTTTTTTGTATGGAGAAACGCCATACCGATCAACAAATTATGCAAATCGGATACAATTCTGTAATGCAAACTGTGCGTGTGAGTTGCCATGCATACCCATAAATGCGAATCCTCTCGTTAAGGCTCGTAGCCAGCAAAAACTTTCTTCTTCCTCTACGTCTTCTATTTTCAAAAAACAACCCACTTAAAACGCTCGTTTGACCCCTTAAAATCGCGATTTGAGGGGTTTGTAAAACACTGAAATACAAGAAGTTATTTTTCTGGAAAATCAGTCACTTGGAGTGCTAGTCTGCTCGCAGCTAAGGAGAAGACATGTTAAAAACCGATCTCATTTTTGAACGAGAAAACTTTTCTCATCACGATTTTCAGAATGCCACCTTTAAAAACTGCCACTTTTATATGTGCAGTTTCGACCATGCCGATCTGCGCGATGCTAAGTTCATCGACTGTCGCTTTATCGAATCCAAAGCGCTAGAAGGGTGTAGTTTTCGCTTCGCGAACTTAAAAGATGCCAGCTTCACGAACTGTATGTTGGCGATGAGCCTGTTTAACGGCGCAAATTGTATGGGCTTGGAGCTGCGTAAGTGCGATCTCAAAGGGGCAAACTTCCAAGGTGCGAACTTTGCTAATCGCGTCAGTAACACCATGTTTTTCTGTTCTGCTTTTATTACTGGCTGCAACCTCACCTACTGTAACTTCGAGCGAGTGTTACTAGAAAAATGTGACCTCTTTGAAAACCGTTGGAACGGTGCGAACCTCGCAGGGGCAACTCTCAAAGGCTCGGATTTATCTCGCTGCGAATTCTCGCCAGAACAATGGGGAACCTTTAACGTTGAGCAGTGTGATCTGACTCATGTCGAACTGGACGGGCTGGATGTTCGCCGCGTTTCTCTGTTTGGTGTTAAAATTTGTGATTGGCAACAAGAGCAATTGCTTGCGCCTTTTGGACTGATCATTCTCTAAGGAAAGGCCATGAATCTTTTTAAAGACTTACCGAATAACCTCGACGAGGAAGTGTTCGAAGACCTGCTGACCCACAAAAACCTGCGTATAGAACGCATTGTCTCAACGGGGCAAACCTCGCCCAAAAGTGGCTGGTACGATCAAGAAGAACATGAATGGGTCTTGGTTCTTAAAGGAGCAGGTGAGCTGACTTTTGAATCAGGTGTCGTGCAACGACTTGAGGCAGGCGATCACGTTACGATTCCAGCTCATACCAAACACAAAGTGAGCTGGACTGACCCAACGCAAGAAACCATCTGGTTGGCGGTGTTTTATCAATAAACACAAAATGATCTTAAACCCAAAAATAGGCGCTGAGTTTGCTCGATACTACTAAGCCGTCACTGGCACTGTTTGATTTTGATGGCACCATCACCCGAGAGGATATGTTTAGCCTTTTCCTCCACTATTCTGCTTATGGCCTGCGCAAACGAGTAGGAAAGGTCGCTATCATGCCATTTTATGCGCTGTACAAACTCGGAGTGTTACCCGCTCGTGTTATGCGCCCTCTCAGCAGTTTTATTGCATTTTCAGGGAAAGAAACGCAGAAAATTGAAGCGATTGGCACTCAGTTTGCCCATGAAGTGATCCCGCTGTACTTACGGCCAGAAGCGATGGAAAGGCTTGCTTGGCATCAACACCGAGGCGATACCATCGTAGTGGTGTCGGCATCACTCAATGCGTATCTCAAGCCTTGGTGTGAGGCGAACGGTTACCACTTGCTGTGCAGTGAACTGATCTCAGAACAGCCAAAACTGAGTGGCTTTTACCAGCAAGGTGATTGCAGTTTAGAAAGAAAAGTCTCACGCGTGAAAGCGGCGTTTTCGCTCGACGAGTTTGCGTCTGTTTATGCCTACGGAGATACGCATGAAGACATTCCGATGCTCAAACTGGCAGACTACGCGATGCTCAACTGGAGCGAGTGGAGAGCAAGCGAATAACGATATGTGCTCTGATTTTCAAGACAGCCACTCAACCAAAGTGGTCGTTTTAGACTGAAAAAACAAACCCTTCTCACATGAGAAGGGTTTTATTGTTCAGGGCCCGAATAAATGGCTTAACGCCATACACCCCACTGACCCGTTGTGCCTGGTTCCTCACCAGACGTCCACCACTGGGCAGTCCATTCTTTACCGTTGTGCGTCACCACATCACCTTGGTTGTAAACGGCCGTCTTGTCCCACAAGTTGGTTGGTTCAACTGGTGGCGTGACATCCGCTTTGATCAGTGACAACGCATAACTGAAGTCTGCGCTTGGCGCTAATACTTGGTTCGCATTCACGTTCTTATTATCGAACATGTAGTGGTTCATCTCTTGATGCCAAATGCCCACATACCAATCGCCCGTTTGCTGCGCGTTAAATTGATCCGCAATTTCTGCCGCCCAAGTCGCCGTATTGTTTGCACTGATTGGTAGTGAAATATCGACAATTTCATTGCCTGTCGCATTAAACGTACGAAAACGGATGGTATCACCCGCTTCTACTGGCCCAAAACCTTGCTGAACAAAGTAGCCTAGAGATGTCAGATTGTTGCCCGGTTCGGTTGGATCAACAGGGTCAGTCGGTGGCGTCGTGCCCGTTCCGTTTAACGTAATGTCACTACAGTTGTAGAAACCTTCACCGGCAACATCAATACGCTGCCAACGAGTATAAAGCACCGCATCGCCCGAACGATCAGCAGGGAAAGTCACCTGAATACGGTAGCGTTTTTCCGCATCAACATACACATCACCTGCGGTGTCGATCAGCTCTAAATCACTCCAAGTAAGAGGTTTTGAATCATCATAAGTTGGCTTGGTGAGATAGAATTCCCAGTACGATGGGTTGTGCGGCGCTTTGCCGTAAAACACCAATTCAATCTGGTTATTTGCATCTGGCGTAACATTGGTGCGCTGCCAGTTTGGAGAAGGAATGTTCAAGCCTTTCTTAGCTGTATCGCCAGCAGAACATAGCTCACCGTCGCGAACCACGGCTTTCACATGCTCCATATCTCGGTAATTTGGTACGTTTGCTGCAATTTCGCTACGCTGCACAAACGGATACGCGCCAGATTCATCAAAAGCCGCTTTACACGCTTGGTTAGGGATCTCGTTGGTCCAAAAGCCACCGTCTAAATAACACGTATTTTGACGAGCACTTGGAAACTCTACCCAGCCATGGGCGTTGACGTTAAATGAGCTCAATGCGGCAACAGCGCTTAAGCTCAAAAGAGGAAGTGTTACATGTGATTTCATCGTTCATCCTTAATTTTGCTGACTCGCCGCTCTGAAACACAAGCGGTTTAAGCAAAACTAGCAGGATGGGATTATTTAGAAGGTGAGAATAAATATGGAAATTGTAAGAGTGCCATCTGCTTTCCAGCATTTGTTGTGAACCATTCTCATACTCGACTGACTCTTTCGAGTCACTTCAAATTCATGTGCCACAAAAACTGTCACCCTCGTTTGGCTATCGCTCGTCTTTTGGTGTGTCCATCACCACCATGGTTGTGATCGACTTGACGTGTTCGCACTCACCCAACACATCAGCATGGAACGCTTTATAAGCGGCGAGATTTTGCGTCTCTACGCGTATGAGATATTCGTTAGATCCCGTAATGTTGTGACATTCCACCACCTCGTTTACAAAACGCACATGCTCTTCGAAACCCAGCTGTGCCTGCTTAGAGTGCGAGGCCAAACCAATCGACACATAAGCGACAAAACCCACGCCAAGTTGCTGATTATCCAGTACTGCTCGGTAGCCTTTGATCACGCCTTTACGCTCTAAATCTTGCACTCGGCGTAAGGTTGCAGACGGAGATAAACCAACGCGTTCCGACAGCTCCACATTGGAGATTCTTCCGTCTCGTTTGAGCACTTGCAATATTCTTTCGTCAAATCTATCCATCATGATGTTTCATTGCTTATTTAGTTTCTAATCATCAAATAAAAGCACAATATTGACCTCAGTTCTACTTATAGTTGTTCTCAACTTATCGAGAACTGATTCAAGGAACAATCTATGGAATATCATCAACTGGGCGCTTTGGCGTTGTTCGCTTTTGTCTCCACTTTTACGCCGGGTCCCAATAACATTATGTTGATGACCTCAGGGGCAAATGTCGGCTTTAAACGCACTATCCCACACATGTTGGGCATTACCTTCGGCTTTGGTGCCATGCTAATTTTGGTGGGTATTGGCTTGATGAGCCTGTTCCACGCATATCCAATTACACACTCCATTTTGAAAGTGTTGAGCTTGAGTTATTTGCTGTACTTGACGTACAAAATCGCCACCAGCGACAAAACCGAAGCAAAACACGATTTTCGCCCAATGTCTTTTTTAGGGGCAGTGGCATTCCAATGGGTGAACCCAAAAGGTTGGTCGATGGCGTTGACGGCCATTACGGTATACAGCAGTGGCGGTTCTTGGCTCGAACTGACTTTTATCGCCGGTATCTTCTGTTTAGCCAACTTGCCATCGGTGACATTTTGGACGGCGGCAGGTATGCAATTGCAGCGTTGGTTGACCACCGATAAACGCGTTAAGGGGTTCAACTACAGCATGGCTGCGCTGTTGCTTTTGTCTACGATTCCAATGATATAAGTCCATTTATGGTTAAAAATGACTCACTTTACGTGGTTAGAGAAAGGATAGAGGTAATATTTTTCTTGAGGCTTTGGCGTTAATTCACAGTGTAAATTTGTTTAAAGACGCTACCCTCTTGTTAGGGAACTTGATAATCTTTAAATGAGAAAGAGAATAATTATCGAGTAAAGTAACAATGAAAAAGAAGCCTCAACCTAAAACGCTTGTTGTCACAGACACAGAAACCATCACTCCAAACATGCAGCGCATTACCTTGCAAGGTGAGGCGCTGAGCCACTTTCCTCGTGACTGCGAAGGCAGTTACATCAAATTACTGTTTAACGATATGGGTGGCTCGGATCTGAGCATCCTGTCAGAAGACGACCGACCAATCATGCGCACTTACACAATTCGACGCTTTCATCCAGAAACCAGTTCAATCGAAGTGGATTTCGTCCGACACGTAACGCAAGATCTGCAATGCGGATTTGCAGCGCGTTGGGCAATGGCCGCGCAAAAAGGCGACACGATCAGCATTGTTGGGCCAGGTAGCATCTCCAACTTAAATACTGAGGCGGATTGGTTCTTCATGGCTGCCGATATGACGGCACTTCCAGCACTTTCTGCGAAAATTCGTACGCTGCCAGAAGAGGCCAAAGGCTATGCAGTGATCAGCGTGATGTCTCCAGCCGACATTCAACCCCTAAACACGCCAGCCGGTATGGAGTTGATTTGGCTAACTGAACAGCAAACCTTGGCTGATAGCGTTCGCGAACTCGAGTGGTTAGATGGTAACGCTTCGGTATGGTGTGCGTGTGAGTTCGATTCAATGCGTACGCTGCGCCAATATTTCCGCAACGAAAAAGAAGTCGATCGCGAGAATATCTACATCAGCAGCTATTGGAAGCAAGGCGTGTCTGAAGATGGGCACAAAGTGATTAAACGTGAAGACGCGGAATCCAACCAATAGTGATTCATGTCTTTTCGATTCCAGCTCTCATCCTAATAAAAACGCCCGGCATCACCGGGCGTTTTAGCAACTTCAGTTGTATTAAAGTTCATGAAAACTCTAATCCGCTAGTTCCTGCGCTAAAAAGTCGATCAACAACCTCACTTTGGGCGATAAATTTCGGCTTTGTGGATACAGTGCCCAAATGCCTTCACGGTCGTCTCGGTAATCGGTCAGCACCTCGACTAGCTCACCGTTATCTAGGGCTTCTTGAACGTAATAGTCCGGCAACTGCACTAAACCCAAACCACGTTTTGCGGCGCCCATTAGCGCAAAACCACTATTGCATTTAATTCTCCCCGATACGCGCAAAGACTTATCGCGTTTATTTTCCTTAAAATGCCAATAATCGACCGAACCGACTAGGCACTGATGTCGAGCCAGTTCGGATAATGTGTGAGGCTCGCCAAATCGCTCCAAATACATAGGGCTAGCACACACGTAATTTTGACGCGACGAAAGACGCTTTGCGATCATGCTGGAATCTTGCAGGCGGCCAAGACGAATCGCCACGTCTACCCCTTGCTCTATCAAATCCAGTTTTTGATTGGTCAGAACTAAATCGAGATCCACACGCGGGTACTTCTCCAAAAACTGATGCAAGAGCGGTGCGAGGTTCATTTCCCCATAGGTCACAGGCGCTGTCACACGCAGCAAACCTCGCGGTTCGGTTTGCATTTGCGTTACAGCAAGCTCAGCCAGTTCTAGCCCTTCGACCAAGTGTTTGCACTGCTGATAATAAAGCTGTCCAGCTTCAGACAGAGAAACTTTTCGCGTCGTGCGATGCAGTAACTTAACCGCAAGGCGCTCTTCAAGTGCCGATACGCGGCGACTGATTTGTGCCACTGACGTTTTCAGTTTAGCCGCGGCAGCTGTAAAGCTGTTAGTTTCCGCTACGGCAACAAACTCGCTGACTCCTTCCCAATTCGCCATGCTGTATTCCTGTCGACCTCTTCTAGACAAATAGTGATTACATTGTTCTCGTCGCGCTACGCTTTGAAAACGGGAAAACTTTACGCGTCAGGTAACGGACGAAGTTCGTCGTATTGCGCATCAAGCTCAATGCCAAAATATTCTTTCAACGCATCCAGGTAGGTTTGACCTGGCTCTAGCTCTATTTCTGTTAGCGCTTCATGATTGGCGCATCTGAGTGTGTAGTTAAGCAGCGTCACCAACCCACTTTCTGTCGCTCTAGCAGCGACTCTTGCGCTAGTAAAACGCGAATTAGGCGAAGTCGAGGTAAAGAAGTTGCTACATGCAATGTCACCAGCAAACACAAACTCTAGGTCAAAGCTGTATAGATTGTTCCACGTGTCCGTTCCATCGGTTGAAAGCACTTGGAGGAAATAACCAAACTGAGCATCTTTGACAAAACGGAAGGTTTGTAAATCCGTCTGAATCACTTGGTCAAGGATAAATGGCAATGGCGCTCGAGGGGTATTGGAGCCAAAACCCACATCGACAATCCATGTTTGTTCCTCTAACGTCACTAACGTGATTTGATGACTACGACCTGTTGGTGTACCAGACACATGTACACGCCCTAGCAAACTTCGCGCTTCAAACCCAAGAGTGTTGAGCACATCAAGCATTAAACCATTTAATTCAAAGCAGTAACCACCGCGAGAGTGGTACACGGTTTTTTGAATAATATCTTCAATCTCAACAGAGACGCCTCGCTGCAATGCGATGTCAAAATTCTCAAACGGCAGGCAACGATGCTGCGCCACGTGAATTCTGTGCAATGACTCCAAATCGGCGGGCAATTCACTAGGCAAGCCTAGCTTGGTTAAATAGGCACTCAGATCCGTCTTATTCATAATCACTCTTACTTAGCTGATGGTTTGACAGTTTTCTACTTTAGCCCCTCTATCTAACTTCAGGTCAATCACCTTTTCCATTTCCCTTCCGCTTTAAGGAGGCATCGCACTCTTTTTACACGCTCACCTTATCATTATTACGCATATGTAAAAATCATTTTCAAAATGGACGGATTATCATTTTTACTGAAACACCTAAAATGAGCACCAACAAAACGACGAAGCGCGGTAAGCAAACCTTAACTACGCTTATTACGTCACTCCATATACTGAAAATATAAAGGAAACATCCAATGTCGCTTGAAATCAAACCTGGTCAAACTCACATAAAATCAAAAGCAATGGTCGCTTGGGCTGCAGGTGAGCCGCTTAAAATGGAAGAAGTTGATGTACAACTTCCAAAAGCCGGCGAAGTGCTAGTACGCATCGTAGCAACTGGGGTTTGTCACACTGACGCATTCACACTATCAGGTGACGATCCAGAAGGTATCTTCCCTTCAATCCTTGGTCACGAAGGTGGCGGTATCGTTGAAATGGTTGGCGAAGGCGTAACAAGCGTTGAAGTTGGCGACCACGTTATCCCACTTTACACTGCTGAATGTGGTGAGTGTAAGTTCTGTAAATCTGGCAAAACGAACCTATGTCAGGCCGTTCGTGAAACTCAAGGTAAAGGCCTAATGCCAGATGGCACAAGCCGATTCTCTATCAACGGCGAAACTATCTTCCACTACATGGGTTGTTCTACTTTCTCTGAGTACACGGTTCTTCCAGAAATCTCACTAGCGAAAGTAAACAAAGAAGCACCACTTGAAGAAGTTTGTCTTCTAGGTTGTGGCGTAACCACTGGTATGGGTGCGGTATTAAACACAGCTAAAGTTGAAAAAGGCGACACAGTGGCAATCTTTGGTCTAGGGGGTATCGGTCTTTCTGCAATCATCGGTGCTCGCATGGCTGGTGCCAGCCGCATCATCGGTGTAGACATCAACGAAAGCAAATTCGACCTAGCGAAACAACTTGGTGCAACTGATTGCATCAACCCACAAAAATTCGACAAGCCAATTCAAGAAGTGATTGTTGAAATGACAGACGGTGGTGTTGACTACTCATTCGAATGTATCGGTAACGTAAACGTGATGCGCCAAGCACTTGAGTGCTGTCACAAAGGTTGGGGTGAGTCAGTCATCATTGGTGTTGCTGGTGCAGGTCAAGAGATCTCAACTCGTCCATTCCAACTGGTAACTGGTCGTGTATGGCGTGGCAGCGCTTTCGGTGGCGTTAAAGGTCGCTCTGAGCTTCCAGAAATCGTAAACCGTTACATGGCTGGTGAATTCGGCTTACAGGAGTTCATTACCCACACAATGGGATTAGCAGACGTCAACAAAGCGTTTGATCTGATGCATGAAGGTAAGAGCATCCGAACAGTTATCCATATGGATCAATAATGCTGCCTCAGGCTCTCCTTTTGGGGAGCCTGAATTCCTTCTGCTAATTAGAGAGTTTATTCATGACCATTGAAAATGTAAGCCAAGCCAAAGTGTTTGGCGGTTGGCACAAGCAATATACACACGAATCCAATGCCCTAAACTGCACCATGCGCTTCGCGATATTCTTGCCACCTAACGCAACGAAATCAAATCCCGTACCCGCGCTATACTGGCTCTCTGGTTTAACGTGTACCGATGAGAACTTTATGCAGAAAGCGGGCGCATTTCGTATGGCGGCCGAGCTTGGCATTGCGATCATTGCACCAGACACAAGTCCGAGAGGCGAAGGTATCGCTGACGACGAAAGCTATGACCTAGGAAAAGGAGCTGGCTTTTACCTTAATGCGACGCAAGCACCTTGGTCACTGCATTACTGTATGTACGACTATGTGACTGAGGAGTTGCCTGCGATCATCGAAAGTAACTTCCCAGTCTCTGACGTGAAGTCAATTTCCGGTCACAGTATGGGCGGCCACGGAGCGCTCACCATTGGTCTGAAAAATTCAGACCAGTACCGTTCTATTTCAGCGTTCAGTCCAATCAGTAACCCAATGCAATGCCCTTGGGGACAAAAAGCCTTTACTGCTTACTTAGGCAAGGAGCTTGAAAGCTGGAAGCAATACGATGCAAGTGAACTTCTAAAACAACAACAATCACCATTACCAATTTTGGTTGATCAAGGTGATGCTGATGGCTTCTTAAATGAGCAGCTTAGACCGGAAGCGCTGATTGCTGCGGCAAAAATACACGATTCAAACCTAACCTTGAGAATGCAACCAGGCTATGACCATAGCTATTACTTCATCTCAAGCTTTATTGAAGAGCACCTCAACTTCCATGCAAAATATTTGTTTGCATAGTTAATTTAAGTAAGCTCATGAAATAAAAAATAAAGTCACCAAAACTAGGTGACTTTATTTTCTTTACGTACTAACAAATACATATCTGAATATCGATGATTTAAATATGTAAAATAATGTAACTTAAGAGCAAATTCGACATCCATTTCTCGCCTTATTAAATTCTCATTTCCGACACAGTATCTTTATTAAAAATGACACAAAGTTGCACTAAAAACCAATTAAATACCGCGAAATCATTACGAAACTCTACCATCATCCCAATACTCTGAGCTTTTAATTAAGAAGCAACTTAATAACCTTGACGTGACGTAAACCGACAGTTATTTTTGAAACATAACGTATTATAAAATCTCATCCGGTTGGCTCTATAATTATAAATAAATTACCGCTAGCACCTTTGTCCTAGCTAAGAAAAAAGAATAAAACTCAAAAGGGCATATGATGAAAAAGATAGTCGCGCTAGGTCTGTTTTTTGTTGCGCCATTCTTGTCTGCAAATACGATCGTATTTAGTAGTAGCCAGCAGCCTAGTGTCATACTGGAACTGGAAGAGATCCAAGCTTTACCTACCACTAGCTACACGATGACATTGCCTTGGCTTCCTGCTTCGTCAGAGTTTTTAGGCGTTAAACTCAGCACGCTTCTTACACACGTCTACGGAAAGGTACCAGAGCAGGTTGATATCAGCAGCTTAAACGACTATCACTCGACATTGTCCCGACAAGATATTCTTCGATATCAACCAATACTGGCTTATCAACAAGATCAGAATTACATAAAAGTCAGGAATAAAGGCCCTTTCTGGGTGATATATCCACTCAATCTCTATCCAGAGCTAAACTACAATAAATATCATGCGCAAATGGTATGGCAAGTAAATGAAATAAAAGAAAAATAATAAGAATGAAGTTATCAGAACCCTATTCTAAGAAACAAAGAATATTGCAATATTCTACCACCAGCAAAATGCTGCTGGTGGTGTTTGCCGTTTCTTTGCTCCTCGCGAATGTCGTGCTTTTACAGCAAACACGTTCACTCTCACAAAATTTTAATAACGAACAAAAACAAGCGACTTGGTTTTTATTCCAACTCTCCAAAGAACTATCAGAACTTGTCGGCGAGGCCAGACGGTTAGATGAAAACGTATTGAATATTGATGGTGCAGAGCTTCAATACGAGTTAGCGTGGAGTCGCTTTGACTTATTGACCAGTAGCACGAAAGCCAATAAGTTCTTTTCTCGGAACAACATGCACCTTTACTTCATTAACCTTTTTGAAGAGTTCAAAGAGCTAGAAAAACAACTAGTAGAAGCTAGAACAGGTGATAGCCAAGCTGCTGCTGCATTTTATCGTTCAACTCAAACACTATATTTAGGCTTAATAGACTTCGTTAATCAAAACTTCCGTCTAAGCAGTAAAGCTTATGAAGCACAAAAAGGTCAAACCCAGCGCTTAATGCAAGCACAATATATGTTGTTTGCGACGTTCGTTTTGTCGATTATCTCTCTAACTTATTTCTTTTATCGTGAATCCCATTTCCATAGAAAATTGGCGCTAAGCGACCCTTTGACGAACCTAGGGAACCGCAATGCACTATTCATAACCCTAAACAAATTTACTCAAGAAAAAAGGCCCTTTTCTCTCTGGATTCTAGATTTAAATGGTTTTAAAGAAGTCAACGACACACACGGACACCAAGTTGGCGACACTGTACTGCGGGAAATCGCTAGGCGGCTTAATTCTATGGCACTCAATGATTTTACTGTTTATCGCATGGGAGGAGATGAGTTCGCGGTTATCCTTGAAGGTGAACATCTCAATGAAGAGAACGTACGTGAGCAGATAAATACCGTCTTTGATGCACAAATATTAAACTCCGATAAAGTCTCAACACTTTCAACAAGCATGGGCTTAGCGCAATACCCTAAAGACAGTGACAATGTTGACTTTCTTATCAGCATAGCGGATAAGCGCATGTACAAAATGAAATTTCAACGTTAAACGGTATATATGATGAGAAAGTTCATGCAAGTACTGCTTCTACTGGCAGTCATTGCGGCAGGTGTGTTGGCTTGGGTATTTATTCCATCGCACGAAACCATCGGGCAAAAAACGCTTGAGCAGGCACTCAACGATGACTACAGCCTCGTTGGACATCGAATCTACTCAACCGATCCGGATGCTGGCAACCGATTCGGCTACTTCGTATTGGCAACGGGCCAGAGCATTGAAGAGCAAGAGCCGTTTTTGGTCACTTCGGATCAGTTTATTCGCATGGAGCAAACGGGTGATAATACCTTGTCTGTGACCATCAATGGCCGTATTTACCATTATCATAACGCCTTGTGGGTGCCAAAATCAGACGGGAAATTGCAACACTTTTTAGTCAGCGCAACCGCCAAGTACGTACGCTAAAACGGGAACCTTACTCCCCCCAAAAAAACAAAGCCCCGCAGTGTATGCGGGGCTTTTTACGTGAAGAAGAAAATAACATCGAAAAAATGAGCGTTACTTCGCTAATACTTTCTCTTTAATCACTTTGAGTACCCCAGCCTCTTGGTTGCTTGGCGCAGAATAACGAGCAATTTTCTTAATCTCTTCGTGCGCGTTGGCAACCGCGTACGAATGCTCACTGACTTGCAGCATTTCGAGGTCATTGAGGTAGTCACCAAACGTCATAGTTTCTGCCGGAGTAAAATTCATCGTCTCTTGAAGATGCTGAATGGCCGCACCTTTAGAGGCCTCGGCATTCATCACATCCAGCCAGATTTTTGCACTCACCACGACTTTATGCGTTGCGCCAAACTTCGTATTCATGGTCGGGAACAGGAGCTCTTCCGAACCGCCAAAGTGACAAATTGCCACCTTAATGAACTCGTCTTCGACCTCAAGCAAATCCGGCACATATTCACAGCGGTGGTAGTACTTTTGAAATTCTTCCAGCGATTGCTGATCATGCGTTTCGATGTACGCCGAGCGCTTGCCACACAATACGATGTTCGCTCCGTCAATCTCACGAGCCGCTTTCACAATCTCCAACACTTCCGCTTTAGGAATGGTACAACTGTAGAGCTCTTTGTCTTGGTACATCACTAAGGTGCCGTTTTCAGCCACATACAACAGTCTGTCTTTGATTGGCGCAAACGTGTCTCGCAGACTGTAATACTGACGACCAGACGCAGCGGAGAACAAAATACCTTGCTCTTCCAGTTGCAAAAACAGATCGAAAAACTCCGGATCCAAACGACCGTATTGGTCAAGCAATGTGCCATCCATATCGGAAGCAATAAATTTGATGCGAACTTGTGACATTAACTAAAACTCTAAATGACGCTGCGAAAATATATCCATGTAAGGTACAGGATCTTGTATGAATCTCAAGTCGGGATGACGACGCCTTTCGCGATTACCAATGATGCTGTTTAAAGTAATCTTCACTGTGATCGATGAAGGCTCTCACCGCAGGAGACAAGTGTTTACGCGATGAATACAGCGCGTAAATGTTGAGATCATTTGGCTTCCAATCCGGCAACACCGACTCAAGCTGACCCGATTGCAGATAGATATTACTCAAATAGGTTGGCAGCATCGAAATACCCATGCCTTGTAAAGCGCCATGCAATAACGCCGTGGCCTCATTGCTGGTTAGGCGACACTCAATTCCCACCGATTCGAACTGATCGCCCTGAGACAAATGCCACACATGACGCTCAAAGTTTTTGTAACCCAAACAGTCGTGTGAAGATAAATCTCGCGGATGCGCGATCGCGTGGTGAGTTTGCAAGTATTGTGGCGATGCCACCAACACCGATTCACACACCGCAATCGGCTTACCAATCAAAGAAGGATCGGGATCTGACGCAATTCGGATTGCCAGATCGATGCGTTGCTCGGTTAGATCACTCACTGAATCTTGCAGATCTATGTCGATATGTACTTTGGGGTGCTTTTGCATAAAACTGTTTACTGCTGGGATCAACTGTGAGAATCCAAATGAAGTGCTAGACGCAAGACGGATTTTTCCGGACAGCTCACCATCAGCGGCAATGTTCGACGTTAATGTATCGGCCTGTTTTAACCAGCGCTCAATCTGAGGCAAGCTGCGCTCCCCTGCGGTGGTGAGCGACACCTTGCGCGTAGTGCGGTGCAACAAACGAGTTTGCAACCAGTTCTCCATCGCCTCTACGTAACGAGTCACCATTGGCCGAGACATGTCTAACCGCTCTGCGGTCGCGGTAAAACTGCCAGAATACACCACATCTACAAATACTCTTGCTGCCGTTACTCTATCCATACATTTGCTCGAAATAAGAAATAGTGATGCACATTATTGTGTATTTTTCCGAGCGTATCAATTTCCTAATATAGCTCCCGTTCCCAAGCCATCGTCGCTTGGCCCCAAATTCTTTAGGAGCTTATTATGAAAAAATTCACTTTGATTACTGCATCCATTTTAATGGCAAGCCCTGTTCTAGCGGCAAACCACTCTCCCCTTACTTTTGAGGTTTACAACGCCGACGGTAACAGCTTCCACGTTAACTCAACCTTGGTATACGGTGAGACTGACGCCATGGTTATCGACACTGGATTCACCAAAGCTGACGCGATGCGCATTGCCGCTAAAGTGCTGGACTCAGGCAAAACACTTAAAACCATTTTTATCAGCCAAGCGGACCCAGATTACTACTTTGGCGCAGAGGCCTTACACCAACAGTTCCCTGATGCGCAGATCATCACAACGCCTGCGGTTCAAAAAATTATTAAAGAGAAGTTGGCTGGAAAGCTGGCGTACTGGGGACCAAAGCTTGGTGCAAACGCACCGGTAAAACCAGTGATCCCTGTCGCGTACGATAAAGCATCATTAGAGCTAGAAGGTCATAAGATTGAAATCCGTGGTAACCATGGCACATCAGCACACCGCCCTTACCTATGGATTCCAGATAACAAAGCGATTCTAGGTAACGTAGCCGTGTACTCAAACGTACATTTGTGGATGGCAGATGCCGCAGACCAAACCGCCATCAATGCTTGGGAGCAGCAACTTAGCGAGATGCTTGCGCTTAAACCTCAAGTGGTCATTCCTGGTCACATGAAAGCAGGCACAAAGCTGAACGCAGACACCATTCGCTACTCGCAACAATACTTGCAGGATTTTCAGCAAGCGAAAAAACACAGCAATAACAGCGCTCAACTCATTGACACCATGTCAGCGAAATACCCAGAAGCTCAATTGCCAATCGCGCTAGAAATCGGTGCGAAAGTGCATACTGGTGAAATGTCATGGTAACCGTGCATTACTTCTTCGATCCCATGTGTGGTTGGTGCTACGGTGCCTCACCACTCATCGAAGCCTTGATGGACACCTCTCAATTTAAGGTGGAGCTTCATCCCGGCGGCATGATTGAGAAACGCGCGATTGAATCTGAATTTCGTCAGCACATCATCAACAGTGACGCTCGTATCACAACCGAAACCGGAGCAACGTTTGGTGAAGCATATCTGCAACGCGTGAAAAGCGAAGATGCGTTTGTTCTTGATTCTTATCTACCAACACAAGCGATCTTGAGTGCGGAGAAAATGGGGCTGAATCCATGGCACATGCTAAAGGCCATCCAATCTGCGCATTATCAGCTCGGGTTAAAAGTGAATGAAGCATCGACGCTCAAAGCCATTGCAGAATCGCTAGGTTTAGCAAGTGATGCGTGGGAGCAAAACATGACGTTAAGCGAAGCCGAGCTAAACGAGAGAATTCACTCTAGCCGACAGTTGATGCGCCAGTTACACGTTGGTGGTTATCCAACCATGATTGCAGAAGTAAATGGCGAGTACTTGACCTTGCCGCACTCGACCTACTACGACAAACCGGCACAGTGGAAGCTTGCATTACAAAAACTGCAATAAGCTCTTCCCCACTCGCTCTTGTTCTTAATCCAAGAGCGAGTGCCAACACCGACATGGCAATCCTGACTCAAACAGGTACAATCCTCGCTCGATTTTTTACTCTCGCGGATACCCACCATGCACTCGCCTGAACATTATTTTACTCGTTTTACTGCTGATATTTCTGGCTATGAATCGCCAACGCAGTTTACGTTTCCGTTCTACTACACGCCGCATCCTCTTTGCGTTATGGCCGCAAAGCAATTGCAACAGCACTTATTAGCGCAAACCGACTTCGAACACGATTTTGGTTTGGTTAATGAAGAAACGGGGCGAGGCAAAATGTTTGGCGTATTGCTGGTAGAAAGCCCTCAAGGCGAGCTCGGCTTTTTAAGTGCGTTTTCTGGCAAAATTGCTGACCAAAACTTGATTCCAGGATTTGTCCCTCCTGTGTACGACATGCTGACCGATGAAGGCTTCTTCCGCGCAGAAACGGATGCCATCAACGCCGCCAATACGGAGTACAAAACCTGTGCCGCGAATCCGGAATTGGCGGATCTTAAAGCGCAAATCCAAGCCGACCGCGCCGCTTATCAGCAAGAGGAGCAAACACAGCGCCAAGTGATGATTGACGGCCGCGCCGCACGCAAACGACAGCGTCAACAGGGCGAGCAAACACTCAATGCCGATGACCTCAAAATCTTATTGGATGAGTTGGGTAAGCAAAGTGTCGCCGAGAAAAACGTTCTCAAATACTTAAAGCAAGCGTGGGATGAAAAGCTTGCAATCAAAGAAGCGCGCTTGGCTGAGTTAGAGCAGCAACTTGCTCATCTGAAAGAACAGCGCAAAACGCTCTCCAACGCTTTACAGCACAAACTGCATAAACAGTACCGCTTTCTAAACAGCCATGGCGAAGCACGCGACTTGGTGGACATTTTTGCGGACACCACAAACCCAATACCACCAGCAGGTGCAGGGGAATGTGCTGCGCCAAAACTGCTCCAATACGCGTTTAAATACGGATTCAAACCGCTGGCGCTGGCAGAATTTTGGTGGGGTGTGTCGCCAAAGTCTGAAGTTCGCCAACACAAAAAATTCTACCCATCGTGCAACAGCAAATGTCAGCCGATTTTGGGCCATATGATGCAAGGGCTGGATGTCGAACCTAACCCATTGGCGGAGAATTGGGCAGAAGACAAAGAACTAGAGATAATCTACCAAGACGACGCTATGGTCGTCGTCAACAAGCCCTCGGGCTTACTTTCAGTGCCTGGTAAAACTATCAAGGACTCTGCTTATACGCGCCTACAAGCGATGTACCCTGATGTGGAAGGGCCGTTTGTGATTCATCGCCTCGACATGGCGACCTCTGGCATTTTGGTGTTTGCCTTAACCAAGCGCGCGAACAAAAGTCTGCAAAAACAGTTTATGGCTCGCGGCGTAAAAAAACGTTATATGGCAATGCTCGAAGGCGTATTAAACGAGCCTGAAGGGGAAATCTCACTGCCAATGCGTGGTGACCCTGACGACCGCCCACGTCAACTGGTGTGTTTTGAACACGGGAAACATGCAGAAACCTACTGGCAACTGATTGAAGTCAAAGATGGGCGCAGCAAGGTATACATGTATCCGAAAACCGGGCGTACTCACCAACTACGTGTACACAGTGCTCATCACATGGGGTTAAACATGCCGATGGTTGGTGATGGTTTATACGGCGAAAAAGCCAACCGCTTACACCTGCATGCTGAGATGCTAGAGCTGGATCATCCATACAGCAAAGAGCGCATGGTGTTCAAAGCTGAGTGCGAATTCTAACGTCTTCCCGATTTTAAATAACAAAAAGGCACTGACTAACAGTGCCTTTTTTGGTTTCTAACAACAGAATAGGCGTGATGCGCAATACCGAAAACCGTTAGCTCACCTTAAACTTGGTCCACACCTGAGAGCGCCAACGTCTTGCCATGATGATACCACGTACCCATTCATCGAGTGCGATTGCCATCCAAGCCCCTAAAACGCCATAACCCAAGTGGATGCCAAAGATGTAAGAGAAAAGCACGCCTAGTCCCCACATACTCAAAATCCCCATTTGCACTGGGAACTTGATGTCACCCGCGCCTTTGAGCCCCGCGATAAAAATCAGGTTAAACACACGTCCAGCTTCGAGCAAAATTGAGCCCATGACTAACGAACTTGCCAATGCGAGTATTTCCGGTTGATCGGTAAATACGCGTAGAATCTCTTCTCTAAACAGGTAAATCAGTGTGGTTGCCGCCGTTGATGCCACAAATCCCACTAAGAAGTAGATTTGTACGCGTTTTAAAATGCTACTCACCCAACCTTTACCGATGTAGTAACCAGTCTGAATTTGCGCAGCCTGACCAATTGCCAGCGCGAAAGCAAACGAGAAACGGGCAATGTTTTGCGCATAAGTGAAAGCCGCCAACGATGCCGTCCCCATTTGCACCACAAAGTATACAATGCAGATTTGCGCCACGTTGTAAGACAGCACCTCACCCGCGTTCATGCCGCCGATTTTTAAGATCTTTTTGTAAATCTCTGCGGGCACTTGTTTCATGGTCGACATCGGTAGTTCAATGCTGCTGCGAGCGAGAATAAACCATAACATTAACGTACCGATGACTTGGCTGACGACGGTTGCTATTGCTACACCTTGCACACCATACACAGGTAAACCGAATGGCTGGTAAAGCGCAATATAGTTACCAATGATGTTGAACACACCCGAGATCAAATTCACCACCATTGGGGAACGTGAATAACCATGACTACGCAGAATAGTTGTAAAAACAACGCCAATCGTAACGTTAAACGTCATCGCACCGCTTATCAGCAAATATTCATGAGCGTACTGCTCAACTTGCGCTTCCAAGCCGTAATACGGGAGTAGGTATATCGCACCAAGCACGGCAATCACACTCAATAGCACACCGACGAGCACAGACAGCGCAATACTCGCAACACCAACGCTCACTGACTCTTGCTCGCGTCCAGCGCCATTGTATTGGGCAATCAAAATCCCCGTACCGCTACTGACAAACGTCGAAACGATGATTAAAAAGAAGGTAATCTGCGTGATCACACCAACAGCGGATACGGCTTTGTCTGAGTAGCCACTCAGCATGAACACGTCACTGGTTCCTAAAGCCGTCCGTAGCAAAATTTCGACAAGAATTGGCCAAGCTAATGCCACGATGGACATTCGTTGGTTGATGTTTTGGCTTTTAGGCATGCTTGTAACCTTTCCTACAACTAAAAACTGCCTCACAATTTTTGTGAAGCAGTTTAAAAATAGTGACTCGAACGAAGCTCGATATGAGGTTGTGATTTAGCGCGGATTCTAGTCGCATATTGGTCATAACGACAACAATATTTCGCCCTGTTTCGGAAAAATATTTCTAATGCATTTTCGAAACGACATATGCCTTGACGATACGTAGAACAGAGATTGGTGAACAATACTCTCAATCAACGAGCACCGAACAGAATCAGGATAATCAATAGAAATGTGTCTAACTAGATACATTACTTTGAGTTATCATTCCAACCATATAGAGCCATGAAGAACCGTCATGAAAACCTGCATGCGCCACCATTCCTCTTTGAACACTCGCACCAAATCACACTGATGGCTTTGCACTAAAAATGACTGATATCACATTTGGAAACTTTGTTGTTCTATTTATCGCGAAAATACCGCCTAGAATAAGCGTACACGTTAATTAAGCAAGGATACGTAATGTCGACATTGGCTGGGGCGCGCTTAGAAGAAATGGCGGACATCCGCTCAACAAGAAAAAAGAAAATTGTCTTTTTATGCTCCAGTATCGCCGCTGCCTGTTTAACTTATGGTTCCATTGCTCAATCACTTGAGAATAACTGGGGTTTAAGCTTTTTCCATGCTTTGTGTGCCTTGGCATGCTTAGCAATCAGTTATGTAATAAAAGTCCAGCGGCACCATCAATACGCCGACTTATGGCTAAGTGCTGTCTTAATGTTCGAAGGGTTATTGTTACTTCTGTATAACGACGCTCCGTCAGGCAAGATGCTATGGCTATATCCTATTGTCGCCACTCTGGTATTAATTAATGAGTTTAAGGTCGGTCTGTTGTTCAGTGGCACCTACATTTTACTGATCTTTTTTGGGGTCGCTTTTTTAGATCGACTGCCAACAGCCACAGAAATCATAGAGCGGAGATTGATGCTGACCCTGATAGCGACCGCGTTTGTGTGTCACACGTTCTCGTATTACTACACGAAAGTCCTCAATTACATTCAAACACTGTATCGTGAGGGGATTGAGGAGTTAGCATATTTTGACCAGCTCACTGGGCTTGCCAATCGCTGGAGCTTTGAAACTTGGGCGCGCGCAAAGCTCGATGAAATCAAGCACTCATCTGATGACAGCATCACCGCATTGGTCTTTCTCGATATCGATAACTTCAAGCACATCAACGACACCTACGGGCACGATATTGGTGACCAAGTACTTCAAGCCTTCGCCACTCGATTAAAAAATAACATTCGCAACAAAGACAGAAAAACAGATAAACACGACTACTCCATCGCTCGATTTGCGGGCGACGAGTTTGTAATCATGCTTTACGATGTAAAAAGTAAAGATGACCTCGACAGCATCCTAAAACGGATCGTAAATCTGTTTCCGACAGGTTAGCGAAGCTACGATATGATTAACGAGTTAACGATGAGTGTAGGTGCTGCTATCTATAAGCAAGATGCAAAGGATTTGTCTGAATTGACTCGATGTGCAGATAAAGCAATGTACGCAGCTAAACATACTGGTAAAAACCAGTACGCCTTTTATGAGCACTGCAATACTGAAGAACAGTCAACATCTGATGCACCAGCGGTACCAGAAGCTTGCTAATGACTAAGCGAACACATGCATCACCCAAAGCCCCACAACGAGGAATACGATTAACCACACTACTTGCAACGTTCTGTTCGGCTTGTCTTGCTGACGAGTGGGGTGATCTTTAAACGCACGGCCCTTCATTTTGCCCATTAAGCTCTTTCCTAGAGCACGTCGATAAAATTCACGTCTCTTATGAGCGGCATTGGCAACTTCGGTAAAGCGCTGTCTTTGCTCATTGGTGAGATCTTTGTCCTCGTAACGAGGAGGGAGATCAGAATGCTTGCGTTGTACTGCCATCACTTCCTCCCTGGTCGATGGGTACATTTTTATTAAGTATATACCCAAATAACCAAAAAGATGCGTTATAAGTGAAGCACATAGACGAAAAAACCACCCGAAGGTGGTTTTATGACGAGCAACAAATGAACGCTAGAAGTACTCACATAAATACGCAGTCGCTTCTTTCACTTGAAGCTCAAATGAAGAATTACCTTCCACTTCAAAAAACTCACCACTTTGATAAGTCGTCCAATCGCTCTCGCCAACACGCTTGACCACAAGCGCACCTTTTACAACCGTCATACGCTCTGGTGCTTGAGTACCAAACGTGTACTCACCAGGAAGCATCACACCAACGCTAACATCCTGATCTTTCTGGTTAAAGCCCAGTGATTTTACACTACCAGCAAAATAGCTATTTTCCTTAATATTCATTATTGGTTTCCTTATCAAAAGTCCGCTCTTTTTTACCTTGTTTCTTTCCGTTACTCAAGCTTTGAAAGCCATTAAACTCAACGTAATAACGCACATCCTTTGCTACTGAGCGAGAACCTCTTTTCACGAGGATTAATCAGGCGACCTAAACCGATCAAGAAAAACTGCGAAGTAATGAATGTGAGCAAACAACAAAACCATCAATAAGATGTGTATCTGAATGTAAAAGTGGACATTAGATCATAGTTTCGTCGTCTCAATGGCGGGATTGTTTGTTTTTAAAAAGGAAGGTTTCCACCATGTTAAAAAAGTGGAGAAAATTAGATCTATGACGGACTCGACTCGCCGAAGGCGAAAAGCACGACAAGAACCAAAACTTTCATTTTTGGCTCGCCACCAATCCAAAATCCTCAAGAGTACATTTGTCTGCTTCGGGATGGGTCTGTTGACGTTTTTTGGCTATCAAATCCACCTTTCCTATCAAGACCACATTGATCCGGAAAAGGTGTACGGCGAATGGATTGAGATTGGCGCGCCACCCTACCAAACAGAACGTCTCGTTTTCACTGAAGATGGGGTATACCGAAACCATCGACTCATTACGACGGAATTTGAATTCGATGGCAAGGTCATCACGTTGAATACCGGATTAGGAAAGACAGCGTATCAGATCTCAGGCTCTCATCTTTCACCTCAAATACGCCGTATTGAACCTCTTATTCCAGATCAGCGATTCATTCGTAAAGGATTTGAGCATACCGTTCAGGGCTCAGAAACCGGCGCAGCCTCTAAACGTCGTGCCGCGTTGAGTGAACACTTCAGCCGTGACTAGTACGTCTTCACGGCTATTTTTCCTTTCAATTCTCTTTCTATATCAATGAAACAAAACCTTAATAAACAACAAAATAAGGCCTTCATCGCATTTAACTAACTCGTTACTGAGTAAACAATAATTTTAGTTTCTGCTGAGATTTTATAAATTATTGACTCAGTCTGACACTTTCTGTGTAACAGAGTGCGAGTTTTAGTTAAGTTCTCTCAAGTGCCTCGAAAACCGTCTTAATTTTTTTTGACGAAAAAAAACTCTCTGAAATGCTGAGTGTGATGCTTTTGCACGTGGAGTAAATCCAATCATCTTATCTGGTGCAAGAGCAGCCTATGTTCTAGGTAGAACATGAATCCAAGGATTGAGAGAGAAGTTATGATTCGATTTAACCTATGTGCAGCTGGAGTTGCTTTAGCGCTATCAGGTGCTGCAGTTGCTGCTCCAACCGCACCAAGTATCGATATGTACGGTTCCAACAACCTTCAGTTTTCTAAAATTGAACTCGCGATGGAAACCACGTCAGGCTACTACGACATGGTGAAATACCATGAGCAAGCGAAGATCACTGTTAAATTTAACCAGTGGAGTGGCACACCTGGTGACACTTACAACGTCTATTTTGATGGTGTAAAAGTAGCAAGCGGCCCTATCACTGGTAGCCAAACAACAGCTTCGTTTGAATACGGCCAAGGTGGCTTATACCAAATGGAAATCGAAGCATGTGATGCGACAGGTTGTGCGAAAAGCGCACCAGCTGAAATCACAATTGCAGATACCGATGGTTCTCACCTGAAGCCACTAACGATGAATGTTGATCCAAACAACAAAACCTACAATACCGATCCAAGCGTCGTGATGGGTACGTATTTTGTTGAATGGGGCATCTATGGCCGTGACTACACCGTCGATAATATGCCGGTCGACAACTTGACTCACATCCTTTACGGTTTTATCCCAATTTGTGGCCCAAATGAGTCTGTGAAGTCTGTTGGCGGCAACAGTTTCAACGCGCTACAAACTGCTTGTACAGGTGTGCCTGATTATGAAGTCGTTATCCATGACCCTTGGGCTGCTTATCAGAAGAGCTTCCCACAAGCTGGTCATGAATACAGCACGCCTATCAAGGGTAACTACGCAATGCTAATGGCATTGAAACAACGTAACCCTGATCTAAAAATCATCCCATCGATCGGTGGTTGGACACTGTCTGACCCATTCTTCGATTTCGTGGACAAGAAAAACCGAGACACATTCGTCGCATCAGTTAAGAAGTTCCTGAAAACTTGGAAATTCTACGACGGTGTTGATATCGACTGGGAATTCCCTGGCGGCGGCGGTGCAGCAGCCAATAAGGGCGACCCTGTAAACGATGGCCCAGCATACATCGCACTGATGCGTGAACTGCGCGTAATGCTTGATGAATTAGAAGCTGAGACAGGCCGTACTTACGAGCTAACGTCCGCTATCGGTGTCGGTTACGACAAGATTGAAGACGTAGACTACGCAGATGCAGTTCAGTACATGGATTACATCTTCGCAATGACTTACGACTTCTACGGCGGTTGGAATAACGTTCCTGGTCACCAGACTGCGCTTTACTGTGGTTCATTCATGCGTCCTGGTCAGTGTGACGGTAGTGGCGTTGATGAGAACGGCGAACCGTACAAAGGTCCTGCTTACACAGCAGATAACGGCATCCAACTTCTTCTTGCTCAAGGCGTTCCTGCGAACAAGCTAGTACTTGGTACAGCAATGTACGGTCGTGGCTGGGAAGGCGTAACTCCAGATACGCTAACCGATCCAAACGACCCAATGACAGGTACTGCTACAGGTAAACTGAAGGGCAGCACAGCACAAGGTGTTTGGGAAGATGGCGTAATTGACTACAAAGGCATTAAGTCATTCATGTTAGGTGCAAACAACACTGGCATTAACGGCTTCGAGTACGGCTACGATGCACAAGCAGAAGCACCATGGGTATGGAACCGTACTACGGGCGAGTTGATCACATTTGATGACCACCGTTCAGTGCTAGCAAAAGGTAGCTACGCGAAGTCTCTTGGTCTTGCTGGTCTATTCTCTTGGGAAATTGACGCGGATAACGGTGACATTCTAAACGCGATGCACGAAGGTATGGCTGGTGGTGTAGTTCCTCAACCAAACCGTAAGCCAACCGCAGCCGCTGGCGCAGATCAATCGGTAACAGGTCCTGCAAATGTGGTTCTAGATGGCAGCCTGTCAAACGACTCTGACGGCACCATCGCAAGCTACGCTTGGGAACAAGTATCTGGCACAGCAGTGGCACTAACAGGTGCAAACTCAGCGAAAGCAAGCTTTGATGCAGCAGAAGTTACTGTTGAAGAGCAATTAACTTTCAAGCTGACGGTGTCTGATAACGAAGGTGCAACGGCATCTGACCTCGTTGTAGTAACAGTGAAACCAGCAGGTGTTGTTGACCCAGTGAACAGCGCACCAATAGCGCAAGTTGTTGCTCCAGCAACAGCAAACGCTGGTGACGTTGTGGTTGTAGATGCATCTGCGTCTAGCGATGCAGACAACGATACCCTGACATTCAACTGGACTCTACCTCAAGGTCTGAATGCAACGGTTGAAGGCTCCAAAGTCACGTTCACTGCTGCGGAATACCCGCAAGACACAAGCTTAAGCTTCACTGTAAGTGTGAGCGACGGTAAAGCGTCTTCATCGGCAAGCGCGACAGTGGTTGTTGCACAGCACACAACCGATCCGAACCCTGGTACTTGTGACAACGCATGGGATGCGAGCGCAGTGTACACAGGTGGTAACCAAGTGACTCACGCAGGTAAAACGTGGGAAGCGAAATGGTGGACTCAGGGTGACGATCCTAGCCAATCTGGCGAATGGGGCGTTTGGAAAGAAGTTGGCGTAGCTAACTGTAACTAATTTCAGCCTTGCAGACTTTCTGCTAAATAAACAAAGGACAGCTTCGGCTGTCCTTTTTGGATTTAACCTCTTAACGAGGAGAGCAACACCAGAGACGAAAAAATCTGAGGTGTTACTTTCAAATCGAATTAGCGCAAAACGGAGCGAGTCAATCAGTAAAAGTAAGGGTTACCAAGCACTATCGAGCAAACGGTCAAAACTACTGAAGACTTGCTCACACTTCATCACTCGACCATGCCCCTGACCTTGTGTTGTCACTAACTCAACGTTTTTAATCTCTTCAGCCGCTTTTGCCGAGACACTGTATTTGGTGAACTTGTCTTGCTCATCATGAATAATAATGGTGTGAGACGGACGCTCAGACAACCGCTTCATCGGATCAATGGACTGTAACGGATAACCAAATTGGTCTTCAACTTCTGAAACCACAGCATTAAAAAGCTTCATCGAGTAACCGGAACGTGCAATGCTACCGAATAAGTTCTCTACGTAATTTAATACCGGAGCAATAAGCAGCAAAGGCTTGTTTTCTAACTTACTGTGCCTACACTCAAGAGCAGAAGCGGTGCCCATGCTGTGCCCAACTAGACCAACAATATCCTCGACAGTATCCAACACATCTTCTAATCCTCTGACAAACCCCGGAATGTGCCCATACTGCCCCTCACTCTCACCATGTGCCGGATGATCGTACGCCAAAGCAGTAAACCCTTTCGACGCAATATGTTCCATCAGTGGATAAAACTGACTTGCCGTTCCAGACCAACCATGAGTTAGCACCCAAATAGGTCCAGAGCCCAAAGTATAGGTTTTGATGATGCCTGCATGCCCTTTAATTTCACCTTTGATAAGCCCTTGAGGTTCAATATTTTTAGGTTGCGTACGAGCAGGTGTCAGGAGAAGCTTGCGCGCGGTCTTCTTTGCATGTGACGGGGCCAGTGTATGGTGTAACCGAGTACTAATGTTCACCAAACTGCGCTTAATACTGAAACGTTGCGATGTATTAAAGTAAATTTTTTCACTCATAATCATGTCCTTAACTATCAGCTTTGCACAAAATAGAACGGTCGTGCTTTTTATACTGATAAGAAAGAGCGAACTCAGCCGCTCTTTGTGATTTTATGTCTACGAATCTGGGAAGCGAATAACCGATATTAGCCTTTCCAGCGAGAAAATAAGTTGTCGATCCCTTGCCAAAACAGACGCAAGCTTTCTTGCTCACCTTTAATTGAGTAAAAAACATGCGCACTCAAATAGAGACCGTACAAATCAAACGTTGCTTGGCGTGTATCTAAGTCTGCTGCAAATTCTTGCTTCTCTTTGCCTTTCGCTATTTGGATCTCCAAATAACTCAGCCAAGTGTCTATGGATTTACGCAGTCCGGCCTGAAGCGGGCAATCTTTATCTGCCGTATCATTCCAAGCGTCAAGAAACATACAACTGCCTTGGAATGCGTGATTCCAAGTCATCCAAGAGTCGAGCAACCCTCGAATTTTACGCTCGATATTGCCATCCCCGAGTTCTCGAGCAGGCTCAATAACCCGATCAGCGAACACTTTATTGGCGTGATCAAGCACCGATAGCTGTAAATTCAACTTCGAATTAAAGTGGGCAAACAGACCACTTTTCGACATACCGCATTGCTTGGCTAACTCTCCAATCGTAAGACTTTCTAATCCGTCTTCGCTGGCGATCTCAAAAGCCCGCTGCAGAATAAACTCTTTTGTCACTTTTCCTTTTTGCATAGTCTTATTTTTAGCACGATCGTTCTTTTTTGCAATCTCGAGTTAACTGGTCTAACCATTATTCAGTGCTATTTTCGACTCACGAATCAGGTATTGATTGCGTTAATAGGTTAATAATTAAGAAGTTTGAAGTAAGTCTTAATTTTCAAAACAGCTTCAATGTAAGCGCAAGTCTGTTGACTTTTTCACGTATTACTTCAGTAACAACCTGCTATTTTCACCTAAGTTTTTTATTTAGGTAAACAATGTAATGGCAAAGAAACAAAAAATAGCCAGCTTAGAGTTTGCACGTATCATTGCGATGCTTGCGATTGTGGGTTTGCATTGCCAGATGGCACTGACGTACTGGCAGTGGAATGGGATACCATGGGTTGGCTATATGCTCAACCAACTGGCTCGTTTTGCTGTTCCGCTGTTCTTTCTCATCTCGGGTTATCTAATCCAGCCGAAGTTGAGTCACTCACCTATCGATACTCTTAAGAACTACGCCAAACCGTTAATGAAGGTTTGGCTCATTTGGAGCATGATCAGTTTACTGATGCCATTCCAATGGCAGACGATCGCTGAGGCAGGGTATCTCGCCGAAAGGCAAGGTTATTGGGGGTACTTAATGTCAACCCCGATCAATTCACTCATCGAAGGCGGACTCGTTCATCTATGGTTTATTCCGGCTCTGGTCATTGCCGTAGCGTTAATTGCCTTTCTCGTGCATATCAATATGGCGCAAATGATACTGCCAACTGCAGTATTGCTATACATATACGGGGTCTTTGCTGGCAGTTACGCGACCATTACCGACCTGCCAGCGCCTTTCTTTACTCGTAATGGGCCTTTTTTCAGCACGTTGCTAGTTGTTCTGGGTTATTTCGCACGAGAAGCGCAGTGGCGGTGGTCGCGAAACAATACGGTTCGATGCATTATTCTTGGCATGGCACTGCATTTTGGTGAAGCTTACTGGCTGATGCAACATGACATCGCTTTCAACTCGCACGACTTCCTATTCGGTACCGTTATCTGGGCTGTAGGTGTCTTTATGTGGCTTTTGGCTCACCCTCATTTTGGCGACATGCCTTGGGTCTTCAAACTATCTCCTAGCGTGTTAGGGATATATGTTAGCCATCTGCTTATCATAATTGTCATGATGAATGTCGCTGGATTTATCGGGCTGCAACACCTCGCGAAAGATGTGTTTATTTATCCTGCAACGATTGTTGCAACCATACTGCTTGTGAAAGCAATTGACACTTCACCGTTGAAAAAATGGCTCCTACGCTAAATGCATTCAGCTCTAGATATAGCTAGCTTTAACTCAAAAGGGTTAGAGCTAGCCAGTTAAAAATGAGATTTCTCTCTCACTGACCAATTTTTGACTTTCTAATCCTTCAGAATTTGCTTTCACTCACAAAAAACATTGTTCATTTCCTTTAAATTGGCTCGACTATTACAACATTGCTCATTAAACGGAGGCTGTATGTGGGCAGGTCAAGGACTCGTTCCTTTTTTAGAGATTAGTCACTGGTTAACTTACGGTTTATATGCCGCTGCGGTTTTATTCGGCGCAGCAAGCATTGCGTCACTCAGAAAATAGTGGCGCACACTATCATTTCCTAACTCCTACTGTTAATTCGAGCTCTCTCACAACTAACTCATTCATTTGTGGCTAATATTTCTCCAACCAGACAAAGGAGAAATGTCTATGCCAATCTATCCAATTGTGGCTTTCTGCTGTTTGTTGTTCTCTAGCGCCACCTTTGCTGCATCAACCAATGAACTGAACCTTGTTAATTCTGGTGTCGGTTACGCGGCTCTGATTATCTTTTCGATCGCTTACATACTGGTTATGCTGGAAGAGTATCTGAAAATGAGAAAATCCAAGCCAGTGCTGCTCGCTGCAGGATTAATTTGGATTCTGATTGGCTACACCTTTGCTCAACACAACCAGCCTGAAATCGCCAAATCCGCACTAGAACACAACTTGTTGGAATATGCCGAGTTGCTGCTGTTTTTGCTCGTGGCGATGACCTACATCAACGCAATGGAAGAACGCAAACTCTTCGACGCCTTACAAGCGTGGATGGTCGGTAAAGGTTTTGGATTCAAAAAGTTGTTCTGGCTGACGGGGTTTCTCGCTTTTGTCATTTCACCGATTGCCGATAACTTAACTACGGCCCTATTGATGTGCGCTGTAGTGATGAAAGTCTCTGGTGATAATCCTAAGTTCGTCAATCTTGCTTGCATCAACATTGTTATCGCAGCCAACGCTGGCGGTGCATTCAGCCCATTTGGGGATATTACAACCCTGATGGTGTGGCAAGCCGGTCATGTCAGCTTTGCTGAGTTCATTCCGTTGTTTGTACCGTCATTGGTGAACTACTTGGTTCCCGCGTTTTTGATGTCACTGTTTGTTCCAAACACAAAACCGAATACGATTCACCAACACGTTGAGCTAAAACGCGGGGCAAGGCGTATTGTCGCGTTGTTCATTTTGACGATTGCCACCGCAGTCTCTTTCCATGCTATGCTGCACTTCCCACCCGTTATGGGCATGATGATGGGCTTGGCGTACTTACAGTTTTTCGGATATTTTTTGCGTCAAACTCTTAAACACTCACTCGCAAAAAAAGCAGCTATGGCAATTGCCAATGGCGATGATCAGGCATTGAAGCGCTTAGGCTCAGTGGTTCCGTTTGATGTGTTTCATCGTGTGTCTCGAGCCGAATGGGACACCTTGTTGTTCTTCTACGGTGTTGTAATGTGTGTTGGCGGTTTAAGTTTACTTGGCTACCTCGAACTGGTTTCAAACGTCATGTACACGCAATGGAACCCAGTCTGGGCAAACGTAATGGTTGGTGTCCTATCTGCAATCGTCGATAACATTCCGGTTATGTTTGCTGTACTGACCATGGAACCAAGCATGTCGATGGGCAACTGGCTACTGGTCACATTAACCGCAGGTGTCGGTGGCAGTTTGCTTTCCATTGGCTCCGCGGCAGGCGTCGCTTTAATGGGAGCCGCGCGTGGACAATACACCTTCTTTGGCCACCTAAAGTGGGCTCCCGTCATCGCCTTGGGTTATGCCGCCAGTATTGCGGTACACTTGTGGATGAATAGCGGCTTATTTACTTAAAAACACCGATAATCAGGCACTTAAATCGCAATATAACCTAGCGGTCAGATGGATGGTTAACGCCATCCATCACTTCAATCGCTCCCAACTCATATGGGTTGACGCCCTCTAAGCAGCCGACATTATAGCCATACTCACTCGGGTCAGAACGACGCTGATGGTGCGTATAAATACCGCACTCGCCACAGAAAAAGTGCTTCGCAGTGTGTGTATTAAATTGATACTGCTTCAAGACTTCTTCGCCTTGCACAATACGAATACCGTTCAAAGGTACAGACGCGACAATCGCGCCACGACGTCGACACATAGAACAGTCACACCGTCTCGGCTTCTCAATACCATTGGGTAACGCCAGTTCCAGCTCAACTTTTCCACAGTGACAACTCAGTCGATGTAATGTGCTGATTTGGGTGTTGCCAACTTTCTTAATCATAACTTTTCCTTGTTGTTTTTCTATCTGTGTACATTATGTTAAACAGGTTAATATCATCATAATCTCGTCCAAAAACTCGACATCCATCACTTTTCGCGACATTTTATTGGCCGATTTGTTAGTTGCTATTTTGGCGACTGTCTATCGCGTCCGTGAGACGTGTTGTCTCCGGCGCGTTTTTTAAACCAAGGAAATTAATTTATGGACAAAGATCATAGCCTAAGAGAGAACCTCTTGGCTCTGACGCTCGGCAGTGCGTTGGTGTCACTTGGGGTGATATTTTTTAGCAAAGTAGGATTGCTCACTGGTGGTACGGCTGGTTTGGCGATCTTCCTAACCAAAGTGAGTGACTTCAGTTTTGGTCAGATATTTTTCGCTCTTAACCTCCCTTTTTATATTTTATCTGTGATGCGCATGGGTTGGCGCTTCACTATCAATACCTTTATTGCGGTTTCGATTGTCTCTTTTGCGGTCGATCATCTGCATCATGTGATTGAGATTTCACGAATCGAACCTTTCTATGCGGCACTTTTGGGTGGTGGGCTGATTGGAATCGGTATGTTGGTAATTTTCCGTCACAAAATGAGTTTGGGTGGCTTTAACATTCTTGCGTTGTACCTTCAGGAACGTTTTGGAGTTCGAGCGGGTAAAGTTCAAATGGCGTTAGATTGTGCCATCGTGGTGATGTCACTGTTCATTGTAGATGTGCACCTTATCGCTCTATCTGTTCTAGGTGCCATCGCAACAAACTTGATTTTGGCGATGAACCATAAACCAGGACGATACCAAGCAAAAGCGCAAGCAGCATAATCATCGCTGCATAGTCAACAACCCTAAAGCCCCCAGCCAGTCGCTCGGGGCTTTTTTCATTCAACGCTAAGATCACGTCAACGAGCTCGTTTTGCAGTGCTGCTGCATCTCTTCATCCAATTTAGCTTTATATTTCTGGCTAAGATGGAAGTGTACTTGCATCAACAAGTCATGTGCGTGGAACAGCTCAAACGCGTCGCTACCATTTTGCTGACAAATAGCCTCACAGCGCTCAGCATGCACTTTGGCTTCTTGCGGTTTATCCGCTTTAAGCAAGCTCATCGCTAAGCGATACTCTGCGCGCTCTTCTTGCATCCAACCCCCTGCCACTTTCCAATAGTCTAGCGCGAGTGTTGCTGCTTCTAACATCTTCGATTTTTCCATGCACGTGCGCTCAGTCAGCGCTTCGTACTGACATGCTAAGTTGTTTGCAGTGATCGCGATAGCGCGCGCTAATGGCCCTTCTGCATCGTTCGGCGTCATTCCTAACGCTGCCTTCACCAACCATTGACTCGCCAGTTCAAGCTGAACAAGTGCAGAAAGTTCATTCGAAATCAAAGCGTAAACTCGGCGTTGCTCTTGCTCTTCCAATGATTCCATATTGTCAGTGCCATCTACGAAATAGCGCGCAACGGCAATACTGCGTTGAAATGCCAAACTCTCGGCAACCTTGCGTTCATCAAAGTGCTCTAAACAAGTAAGAAACTGTTCTGGGCACTGGAGATGCCCAATAGCGGTATGCAGCATCAATGCGAATATTCGCTCGATTTGGGTAACATCTTCCACCTCGCTCAGAGCCGTTTCTAACTGAGCATAAATTTGTTCGGGATTTTCCTCGTGATGCTGCCAACACTCACTCATGAAGGCATCAAAATCCGTTTTGAAAGGCATGTCCTTATTGTCCTTTTTCTGTTCGTATAACGAATATGAAACTCTACACTATCGTTCCCCCTGTGTAGCACGCTTAATCCCAATATGAGAATCGCCTCACTTAAAGCGGTGTACCTTGCTCCAACGCGAGCAAACGTTGCTTGCGCTCCACTCCACCTGCATACCCAGTCAGTTTTCCGCTTTTGCCAATAACGCGATGACAAGGCACCACGATAGAAATCGGATTCTTCCCATTTGCTAACCCAACAGCACGCACAGCTTTAGGGTTACCTATCGCATTCGCGAGATCTTGATAGCTCCACGTTTCCCCATATGGAATGGTCGTTAGTGCCTGCCAAACTTGATTTTGAAAATCAGTGCCTGTCGCTGCAAGGGGCAAGTCGAATTCGTTGCGCAGACCAGCAAAGTATTCATCCAGTTGGGTGACAGCTTGGCGCAAGACCGGATGCTGCTCGTCTCGCACCCCCAGCTCAATCGGCTTAGTGGTGCATGTTTCAAACCAAATGCCAAGTAAGCCCTCAGCGTTCGATTGGATAGTCACCGTTCCTAGTGGACTCGGCATTTCGGTATAAAATGTTTTCATGATTGATTCCATAAGTGAAACGTCGCGTAGCTTCCCCAAGGGGCCGCAGTGTGCGTATTCAGTGATGGGTAACGCTGCATCGCCTTTTTCACCACTAAGTCTTTATCTAGAAAGCAATCGGGTTGAGATTGCCCTCGCAGTTGAGCATAACTGACGGTCCAAGGTCCAATGCCTTTCAAAGCTAGCCAGTGCTGGGGGTCAGCTTCTGAGTTGTCCTGCATAAACTGGGCGAAGCGCACTAGCGTCTCTTTACGGCTTTGCGGCATGCGCAAAAAGCTCACGTCGGCGTTCGCAATATCACTGGGAGTCGGGAAAAAACGTTTTTCTGACTCTCCACTAAGTGTGGCCACCAATAAGTTAAGTTGACCAATCGCAGCTTTAACCGACACCTGCTGGCCTAAAATCGCTCTAACCCCTGCTTCCCATGCATTCCATACACCAGGAATACGAATACCTTTACTCGACACGAGCCCAGGCGCGACATACTCCAAATGCTGCTCAACAGTACAAATATCAGCGTCAAGATCGAACATACGACGAATGTCAGACACCAAGTTTTGCAGCTTCGTTACGTCTTCAATTTCAAACGCCAGTTCTAAGTATCCTTCACCTTTTGTCGCTTTAAACCAGGCTTTGCTGTTATCCAAAAAAACGTTGCGCTGATAACTCTCATCACTCACTAGCTCAACCCCCTCAACCGCTCGCAAACGATAGAAGTCCAACATGTGCGACCAATTCAACTCACCTCGATAAGGTAAGGCAATTCGATTGCAACCCGCACCATCAAACTCTTTACGGCGTACTTGAGAAGGCGTTAGTTTGAGAAACTTTTGAAAAGCATCGTTAAAGCGGCGCGTACTGTTAAAACCGGACGCAAACCCCACGTCGGTGACCGACATAGAGCTGGAGTGAAGCAACTGTTTGGCGAACATTAGTTGCTGATATTGCGCATACTGCTTGGGTGACATACCTAGATACTGCTCAAACAACATACGTAAGTAACGGTCAGAAATCCCAACACGCTCAGCCAACTCAGACACCGAATGCTGATGCAACTCCCCTCTATCAATTAACGAAATCGCTCGTTGAAAGGTCGTCTCGACACCTTTCCATGCCCAAGATCCAGGCGCGCTATCAGGTCGACAGCGTAAACACGGACGGTACCCTGCTTGAAGGGCTTGCGTCTTATCAGCGAAATACTCAACATTTTCTTCTTTAGGCAAATTTGCCGGGCAAATCGGACGACAAAAGATTCCCGTTGTTTTTACCGCCACATAAAATCGCCCATCAAAACGACTGTCTCGCGCGACTCGCGCCTTGTGACACTGCTCGAAGGTCAGTGAGGTATGGGGGTGAATAAACATAGTGCTTTCCTTGCTCATGCCTTTTGTCATTTATTGTTCATAGGCATCGTTCAATATAGTGTTATTGTAGCTTGCTTAAGCGCCCACAATTAGCCATTTTCGGAACTCAATATTGAGATTTATTGGCATTAGCGCTTTTGTACACTAAAGTTAGATCCAGAACATCACAACAACGTCGGCTAAAGGGAATTGGCATGGACTTACATACTTGCGTAATTGTATTAAGAAACCAAAAGGTTATTACCAGTAAATCCGTAGATCATTCTATTGGAATTATCGAACGAGACTCAGATAACGAGATCTCAGAAATTCAGATTAATGCGACGGATGGACGTAATATTCGAACTTATCACTACAACAATGTAGAGGAGTCATTAGAGAGCTTAATGAACCTCTGACGGTTTTCTTTAACACACCTTTCTCCCTTGTTAAAAGCGAAAGCAATAGAGCACAGTACATGTGCTCTTTTTTTGTTTAACAGAAAAAATGTTTATCGAAAATAATGACAGACCTTGATTTAAAACAGACAATAATCTGCAAATAAACACTCGAATATAAAAATCAAGGCATTGATTTAAATAAATAAAAACCAACTATTCAATTTTTTAGAACGAGTTTATCAAAATCCTCCCGTTATTTTTATGTTCGCCTCTACCTAAACTGTTCTCAACAGCACGGGAGCACACGCTTCCCACTCATTGAAAAGAGTCAGAGGACAGAATCATGAAAGCACTATTACAGAAAATTACCACGTCAAACGCAGGTTACAGCGCACTATCACTTCGCGTTCCAATCGGCATTATCTTTATGGCGCACGGCGCACAAAAACTATTTGGCTGGTTTGGTGGCTACGGGCTAGAAGGCACAGGTCAGTGGATGGCATCTATCGGTTTAGGTCCTGGCGTGCTCATGGCGTTACTTGCGGGCAGCGCAGAGTTCTTTGGCGGCTTGTTCATTTTACTTGGTCTGCTAACTCGACCAGCAGCGGTTGCTTTGGCGTTCACGATGGTGGTAGCGATATTCTCTGTCCACTTTGAAAATGGCCTATTCATGGCAAACAACGGTTACGAGTTTGGCTTAGCATTACTGGCAGCAAGCGTTTCTCTGGCGTTCTCTGGCGCAGGTAAAGCAGCGTTAGATAACTTTTTAAACAAAAAGCTCTCTTAAGGAGGCCTTATGATTACGGTAAGACATGCTGCAGACCGAGGTCGAGCAAACTTTGGCTGGCTTGATAGCAAACATACGTTTTCTTTTGGTAGCTACTACGATCCTCAACATATGGGCTTTTCTGAGCTGAGAGTCATTAATGACGATGTAGTCAAGCCTGGCGCGGGTTTTGATACACATGGCCACCGTGATATGGAGATCATCAGCTATGTGTTGGAAGGTGTTATCGCACACAAAGACAGTGAAGGTAACGTCAAAACACTACCTGCAGGTGAATTCCAACTCATGTCGGCAGGGAAAGGGATTTACCACAGTGAGTACAATGCATCGAACCAAGATACGCTGCGGTTTCTACAGATTTGGATTCAACCGAACACATTTGGAACCAAACCAGGTTATCAGCAAAAAGATTTTGGTCGCAATCCTGGGTTAACGACTATCGCAACTCCAACTGGAGAAAACGGCACGCTACTTATTAAGCAAGATGCGACTTTGCATCAGTTAATTCTTGAGCCAAGTAGCGAACTAAACTTTGAGATTGAGTCGGGCCGAAATCTATTCATCCATCAAGTGACTGGGAGCCTTAGTGTCGACAATACCACTTTGACGGCTGGCGACGGCGCGAAGATTGAACACCAGAGTAAGGTTGTTTTGCGCAATACATCAAACGAAAGCACAACAGCCCTGTTGTTTGACTTACCATAACTATCGATTCATCGAGATAAAAACAAAGCCGCCTTGATTTCTCAAGGCGGCTTTTTCGTTTTTCTGACTTTTCATTCAACGCTATTCGTCGGAAGTGCCAGAACCAATTTGCTGAAAACTGTAAGCGGTCAGTGGATCGATCTCTTTGACAATTTCTTCCACTTGCTTAATTGCGTCTACAGACGAGCTAGCTTTACGATAGCTCAAATAGATAGGGCGACACCAATCTTCTACTCCAGACACCTTGTGAAGCTGCCCATTAGCGATAAATGGCTCCACGAGAGAGATTGGTAAGTACGCGGCTCCACCCTTCTCTAAAATAAAGTCCAATGCGATACGCGCTGTTGAAGTGCGTAAATATGGAGCCGGAATCTTAGGGTGACGTTCAGAATGCTCCGAGGAGAAACGCGTCCCCCAGTCAACGTACACATATTTGTTTTCGAAAACGGTATCTAAAGAATCTTTCTCAGTTGATACCAGAACGAGAACAACATCTGCCACTTTTTTACAGTTAAGCTCATCAGCTTTGATCTGATCGAACGCAAATGCCATATCTAACGTGCGCTCTAGCAAGCTACGACTGAGCATCTCACGTCCCATCACTTCTGCCATGAAGCCATAACCACCAAACGAATCTGTGACGACACTTAAACAATTCTGTAAATAAGCGTCCCAAATGTTTGGCGTGCCACCTAACGTTAGTTGCAGCGCTTTGCCATCTTCAAGCGATAATTCTAGCTTCGCTTGTTGCAATGTAGTGACCATTACCTCGGCATAGCTGATTAAGCGCTCACCTGCAGAGGTCAACTTTATGTTATTTCGATCACGAATAAACAATTGCGTATCGAAGTAACTTTCCAATTGTTTGATACGTGCGCTCACAGCGGCTTGGGTAATATAAAGGTTCTCAGCAGCACGTCCGAAGTGACGAACTCTTGCCAGCTCTAAAAATGTTCGAAAGACTTTTACATCCATAAACCATCTCCTGGTTAATATAAAACCAGATTAACAACTAATTAAAATCATGACGACAAAAAAGTTTTGTTTTTCTTTTGTTAGATTTAAGCCTAATTTTCGCCGTAAGTTCACTACATTCATCAATAACGGTTACAGAGGCTGTTGACATGTCTGACACTGAATTCCGTCATGGCAAAAAACGTTTTTACGATAACGTAAAATTCCCACGCGGCTTTGCAAAGTCTGGCGATTTTACTCTTTCAGAAGAGGAAATCCTAACAATTTATGGGGATACAATGCTTGGCTTAGAGTCAGGCGAATTAACACCTGAAAACAGCGAAGAGAAACACTTCATCAAGGTGTTAGAAAACCCGGGCAAAGCAAAAACAAAACTTGAGCGTACGTGGCTAAAGTACACCCAACTTGCTCGTGGTCGCAAGCGCTTCCATACGCTAAATGGTCGTAACAAGCCTGACGCCACAGAAGAATACATTGAAGAGAGTTTGGTTGAAGACGATTAATAACCAATAACCTAGTTCTCGCCTTTTTCTAGTAGTAGGCGAAAGCTCGTTTGACTTTACTGAGCGAGCAAGACAAGTTCATTTCTTCTCCTAAAGCCCAAGGGGGCGTTCTCCCAAGGGCTTTTTTAATATTTGGGTGATGACCGTTTACTTGGCGAGCGTCGCAATCTTTTTCAGAAAGCTCTCTTTCAAATGCTCTTGGTCATATTCCAAGTGATAGGTGTTGTGGAAGCCAATTTTTAGCTCAACACCATTCCCTCTCAAGAAAACGTTGTACCCATCGTAGTCAGAAAACGCTTCTACACCTTCATACATTTTACCAAATTCGGTTGGCGTACCGTTGTTCATCACACATTCGTAAGCCTGTAGTACTTTGCTCGGATCTAACTCATTTTTCATACCGAATTCCTCACTGGTTTACACATTTCAATTATGGTTAAAGAATGAGCGCCATGCCATATCTAACCCATAATATTTGAAGTTCGTGTGCGATTTCGCACTCTGTAGGTTGTTAAAAAACAAGGTTAAGTACGAAGGCAGAACTTAATTTAGATCATAAATTTTATCTATTGATTCGTCAGTTTCATAATGCAATTTCTTTGTAAAAAATCGTCTTATAAAAGCATTTAGATATAAAAATCGTCGACAAAACCAACATTGGTTAAAGAAAAAGCAAAATTTTGACCTAAAACAATAGCAGTTCGCCATTACTTATTTTATAATGCGAATTAATGTTTCAGTACATCGTCAATTCCAATAACTAGGGGCACAAAATGAGACTTATCCCGTTAACTCGAGCAGCACAAGTAGGTAAGTGGGCAGCTGCGCATATCGCTAAGCGTATCAACGACTTTAAACCTACTGCTGAGCGTCCATTCGTTCTGGGTCTACCAACTGGTGGCACTCCTCTAGCAACCTACAAAGCCCTAATCGAGCTTTACCAAGCCGGCGAAGTCAGCTTCAAAAACGTCGTGACTTTTAACATGGATGAGTACATTGGCATCCCTGCGGATCACCCAGAATCTTACCGCTCGTTCATGTACAACAACTTCTTTAATCACATTGATATTCAAGAAGAAAATATCAACCTACTGAACGGTAACACAGACGATCACGACGCAGAATGTAAGCGTTACGAAGACAAAATTAAGTCTTACGGCAAGATCAACCTGTTCATGGGCGGCGTGGGTAACGACGGTCACATCGCGTTCAACGAGCCAGCGTCATCTCTTTCTTCTCGTACTCGCATCAAGACCCTCACTGAAGACACTCGCATTGCGAACTCTCGCTTCTTTGACGGCGATATCAACCAAGTGCCTAAATACGCGCTGACTATCGGTGTTGGTACGCTTCTAGACTCAGAAGAAGTGATGATCTTGGTCACTGGTCATAACAAAGCTCAGGCACTTGAAGCAGCCGTGGAAGGTTGTGTAAACCATCTATGGACAGTTTCTGCACTTCAGCTTCACCCTAAAGCGGTGATCGTATGCGACGAACCAGCTCAACAAGAACTGAAAGTGAAGACAGTGAAGTACTTCTCTGAGCTAGAAGCAGAAAACATCAAAGGCTTTTAACCCATAGGATGGCAGCCTAGAAACACACTAAAAATACAAAACCCGTGTTGAACACGGGTTTTTTCTTATCTGAACAGCGGGGCTTAAGTCGTTAATAAGCTTTAATACCAAATTGACGAAGACGCTTAGGAAGCACTTCATCCAACTTGTCTAGTTCACTCGGTTCGACTTCGATAAGGTTGAAATGATGCTGCTTATAAACAGTACGAATGGTCTCACGGTCGGCCTGAGCCATCTCCCCATCGTCACTTCCCCAAAATTGCAAATAGACTTTACCGCCTGGTAAGTAAAAATCGCTAGTGACATCTTGGTCAATCGGCAGCTGACGCTCATAAGCGTGCACTACACCAGCCAAGTACAGCCAGTTGTCAATGAGCAACTCACCCTTAGAGCGTACGTAATGCCCATCTAATGTTCGGTGCTTGGCTTCAAATTTTTGGCGAAAGCTTGAGTACGATTTATCCGTAGAATGTGACTCCGCGTCTTGCCCTAAAAACTCAATGACAGACTGCTTAAGACGCTTGTTACGCAGCACCACATCGTGCCATACGACAAAGGTATTTTGTGTTTCTTTATCGGTTCTTTGCTGCCCACCAGCGCGCACACCAGCTTCTGTGACACTCCATCCCTCTTCGGATTTGGTCAACCAACCCAGTTCACTCAAAAGCTGGTTCATGCGCTTCGCATTCAATTTCAGCTTTTCACCCAGTTGTGTCGCGCTCAATGTTTTCCCTGAGCTGGGAGTCAGCTCAATATGTAAGTTGGTCGGCCAGACGATGAACTGGCCAAATTTAGGGTGATCCACATACTCACCGCCAAACTTTGCCCCTTCTTCGGTCAAAATCCACTTTTCATCTTGGCGAACGATGTAGCCTGCACGTTTGAGATCGGCAAACAGCAGCTTAGCTTCTACCTTGCGCATTTTCGCTAATGCCGACGTCGATATTTTTTCAGACATGTGGGTACCTCATGCTGCTGCAAAATTGAACACTATGTCGTCATAGTAACGCATTGATTTCACGGCTTGAAGTCAGGCAAACAAGATTTCGTGTTACAAATAGCAAAGCCAGCGTATAGGTGCTGGCTTTGTTATTTCGGTAAAAAAGCGAATGTTATTTAATAAAAGCGATGCATCCTTGCAAAATCACTAAATTCACAATGTCGATGAAGAATGCACCGACAATTGGAACCACCATAAATGCTTGTGGTGATGGACCATATCGACTCACGATGGAGCCCATATTCATGACTGCAGTCGGTGTAGCACCTAACCCAAAACCGCAGTGTCCGCTAGCGATCACCGCCGCATCGTAGTTGCCTCCCATCATGCGGAATGTTACGTAGTAAGTGAACATCGCCAACACTGCCGACTGAATAGCAAGAATAATAAGGAATGGGATCGCAAGATCGAAAATATTCCACAATTTCAAACTCATCAAGGCCATGGCAAGAAATAGAGATAGTGCAACCGTGCCAAGAATATCAACGGTTTCTAAATCAACCTTGCGCGCCTTCGTCACTTCCATGATGTTAGTGATAACAACACCAATAAACAGCGCATAAACAAAATCGGGAATCATTAACCACTTGATGTCAAAACTGCTTACCCAACTCTCGAGATACTTCGCGCCTGTCACGCAAAGTAGAATGATGGACAAGCTTTCAACGACTCTTTTCGCTGTGACACGATCTTCCTCATGTTCGTTGTACGTCACCAGTTCAGGGAAACTCTGATGACTTTGATTGGTGCGTCCGTATTCCGATTCCAAGTTGTGTTTGTTTAGTAGCTTTTGTGCAACAGGGCTGCCAATAATCCCTCCCATCACCAAGCCAAATGTAGCAGAAGCCATTGCCACCTCTAGAACATTATGCAAACCATACATTTCTTGAAAAGTTTGCGACCACGCAGCTCCAGTTCCATGTCCGCCAGAAAGCGTAATGGATCCGGCGATCAACCCCATGAGTGGATCTAACCCCAACGCTGTTGCTAAGGACACGCCGACCGCATTTTGGATAAGAATGTAGACCGATGCCACAACTAGGAAGATGAAAACCTTCGCACCGCCTTTAATCAGTTGGGTGTAATTTGCCGCTAAGCCAACGGTTGCAAAAAACATCAGCATAAAGACGTTTTGCAGTGGTAAATCAAAGGAAACATCCACACCGTTTAAGTGCATCGTCGTGATGACGCAAGCGACCACTAGACCACCAACAATTGGCTCTGGAATATTAAATTTTTTTAAGGTTGGTAACTTGGTATTGATGAACTGCCCTAAAAACAACACGCAAATTGCGACGAGGAACGACTCCTGTGGGCCGATAGATATTACCTGATTCATGAGACCTCTTTACTCTACTCTTTCTCATTCATTGAGCACGCGCTCAACGTGAGATAGGTGCCTAAGCCAGTCAGATTGCCTCTCGAAACTTTTGTTTTCTAGGCCTCTTTGACCATCAATTCTCATCAAGTAAGAAATAGGCAGACCTAAAATTATGCTAATTATCATTCAGTGAGAATATTCATTTAGAACAGGTGATAAGTGTATTGATGGGAAGAGAAAAACAACACTTCTCAACTTATGAGAAGCAATTAATTTCCATATAAAACAAAACCTCAAAACAACGACCACATAGGTGGATATTTAGAGCGAATGAGACAGGCGGATACACTAGGTTTTAAATTATTACTTTCTCTCTAACGCACTAGGTGTTATACATATATATAACACCATCTCAACCAAGAGATTCACTCATGACTAATTGGCATGATCGCCAACCGATATTTCGACAGTTGGCAGACCAGATCACGCAGCAAATACTGCAAGGTGTCTGGCAAGAAGGCGATGCTCTGCCCTCCGTCCGTAGCATCTCTGCAGATATGAAAATTAACCACCTCACCGTTATGAAAGGCTATCAATTGCTTGTTGATGACGGGCTAGTGGAGAAAAAACGCGGTCAAGGTATGTTTGTCGCTTCAGGAGCAAAGCTCAAATTACTCGCAGACGAGAAGGCACGTTTTCTTCAGCAACAAATTCCGCAGATAGCCGACACAATACAGCGTCTGGATATGTCACTCGACGAATTCATTCAACAACTAAAACCACACTTGAAAGGTGACCAATGAGCGCATTAGTCAGTGTAAACAACGTATCCAAGCAATATCAGCAACAAGGAGAAGCACTGCATGAAGTGAGTTTCGACCTACATGCAGGACAAGTACTTGGCTTACTCGGCCATAATGGCGCAGGTAAATCAACGCTTATTAATGCCCTACTCGGTGCACATGAATATCAGGGCACTATTCGTATCAACGGATTTGAACCCATTATGCAACGCGACAAGATAATGCAGAGCTTATCCTACATCTCGGATGTCAACGTTCTGCCAGATTGGATGACCGTTGCTCAACTGCTTAACTATACCGAGGGCGTGCATCCAGGGTTCAATCGCGCCCAAGCAGATACGCTACTTCGTCAAACGGACATCAAACCTCGTGCGCGTATCAAATCTTTATCCAAAGGGATGAAGGTGCAATTACACCTCGCGATTGTGATCGCGACCAACACCCAAATCCTCATATTGGATGAACCGACACTCGGGTTAGATCTCGTGTATCGCGAGACGTTTTATCGTCACTTATTGGAATGGTTTCACGACGGCGAGCGCGTGTTGATCATCGCCAGTCATGAAGTATCAGAGATTGAGCACTTGCTGACAGATGTTCTGATTCTTAAGCATGGTCGCCCCGTTCTGCAAACCTCGATGGACAGTATCAGTGAAGACTATTTCATTCTTGAAGCCAACGACGAGCACCGCACACAAATTGAAGCGATGAACCCACTCTCGTCACAAAAAGGCCTCGGTTCAACGAAATGGTTACTCAAAGCCCAGTATGCCCAACAAGCAGAAACAATGGGCTCCATCCATGGGGTGAAGTTAGCGGATTTATTTTTAGCATTGCAGAAGGAGGCAGCGTAATGCGTTCAGTTGTCGCGATGTTGCAAAAAGAGTGGTTAGAAAACCCTCTTGTTTTACGTATTCCACTGTTTGTGTTGGCGTGTGGAGTTATTCTCTTTGTGAGTTTAATGAGTAACGACACTCTACAACACAATATGTTTTTCCAAATGAGCTTTGGTGGCGATGTCAGTGACATTCACAAAGAGCTTGGTGATGATGTCAATACGTTGATAACCGGAGGAGCAGGGCTGCTGTCTATCTTGTTAGCCGTTCAGTACTTCCCAAGAACGCTACGCAAAGAACGGGCGGAAGGCAGCATTATGTTTTGGCGCAGTATGCCTGTCAGTGACATAAAAACCCATTTAGTGAAGCTAGGATTTGGCTTATTGGTGATTCCGCTCGTCTGCTCGGTGCTCGTACTCGCTGCAAATTTAATGTTGTGGTTGCTGAACATCTCTACTGATCACCAATTGGCTTTATTGTACCGCCAAGCCTCGTTAGGTTACGTGCTGCTGCATTGGGGAGAGTTTTTAATCAGAATGTTTTTCGCCGGTATTCTGCTGTTACCGCTGGCATTAACTGCGATGGCTATTTCACAAAAAGTGAACTCACCACTGGTCATTTTGTTTATCGCCATTTATGCGCTGCGTTGGATGCCTATCGCACTTTTTGGTTTCTACGGGCTAGATCAGTTTTTCTCCGAAGTGCTTTACCTTCCGCTGCACGCCATTATTACACCAAACCCATTCAATGCCATTCCTCAAGCGGGTTGGTTAAACGTTGGCATTTACGCCTTCATTGGTATTCTTGGTTGGACAGCTAGCCTCAAGTTCAGCCGAACTATCCAATAATGCTTCGTTCAATAAACGACCAAACCAAGTCATAAAAAAACGGTCACAACCAGTGTTGTGACCGTTTTTATTTCGCCTCTAGGAGCTCATCCACTTAACTTTAACCAAGGAATGAAATGTAGCCTTGCAAGATAATTAAGTTGACGATGTCGATAAAGAAAGCGCCCACAATTGGCACCACCATAAATGCTTGTGGCGACGGGCCAAATCGGTTAACGATTGAACCCATGTTCATTACGGCTGTTGGGGTTGCACCCAAGCCAAAACCGCAGTGCCCCCCTGCAATAACCGCAGCATCGTAGTTGCTTCCCATCACTTTGAACGTAACATAGTACGTAAAGATAGCTAAGACGACAGACTGCACAGCTAAAATAACCAAGAATGGAATCGCTAGATCAAAGATATTCCATAACTTCAAGCTCATCAGAGCCATCGCTAGGAACAGAGATAGCGATACCGTACCTAACATATCGACCGTTTCGGCATCTAACTTACGAATCTTGGTCACTTCCAAGAAATTCGTAATGATCACACCAATGAACAGCGCATATACAAAGTCTGGAATCATCAACCATGAGATTTCATACGTGCTAACCCATTGCTCAACATACTTCGCCCCAGTAACACAGATCAGTAGGAAGAAGAGTTTCTCAACCACTTTTTTCGCCGTTACTTTATCTTCTTCATATTCGTTGTAGGTCACCAACTCAGGGAATTTTTCGTGAGTTTTGGCATCTCGACCACCACGACCATACTCCGATTCAATGCTGTTTTTTTCTACGAGGCGCTGCGCTACAGGGCTACCAATGATACCGCCGATGATCAAACCAAAAGTCGCTGATGCCATTGCAATTTCTAAGACGTTATCCAATCCATACACGTCTTGAAAGGTTTGTGACCACGCAGCACCTGTACCATGACCACCTGACAGAGTAATCGAGCCAGCAATTAACCCCATCAAAGGATCTAAACCGAGCGCCGCCGCGAGTGAAACGCCAACGCCGTTTTGTATGATGATGTAAAACGATGCGACAGCTAAGAAGATAAAAACCTTCGCACCTCCTTTCATCAACTGAGTGTAATTTGCGGCCAAACCAACCGTCGCAAAAAACATTAACATAAACGTATTTTGTAATGGCAAGTCGAACTCTAAGTCGATGCCGTTGAAATGAAGAGCAGTAATCATGCAGGCCACAATAAGACCACCTACAATCGGCTCAGGTATGTTGAATTTCTTTAAAATCGGTAGCTTAGCATTAATAAAATGCCCCAGGAAAAGCACACTGATTGCGACCAAGAAGGACTCCAGTGCACCTACAGATATTAAATGATTCATATCGCCTCTTATTATTGTTCTCTTCATTCTCCGTAATGAATGAGTGTTAGTTTAACCTTCGTTCAATAGCAAATTTTCTCGCTTTATTGTTTCGAAAATACTCAAAAAGTTGGTGTAGATGCGCCTTAGGCTAGTTTAAGGGGCGCTCCTTAAGCGATGTGTCAGTTTTTACGCTGTTAGCAAGCCCTTAAATGTGAAAGGAGCTGATACAGCTCCTTCAAATGGCCCCTCGCAATACCTGTGCGTTATCGCTTGGGGTGTCGTGTTGTGAGTAAATTCTGGGTGACACTTTCTGAACCACTTCGGGCTCCCTTACTTAAACAGAATGTGTCAATTACTATCAAACAAAGTTCCTTCCCGTTGTAACCGCTAAACGCCGAGAGCGCGTTCAAAACAATTGGGTTTGCCTGTTCCTGTCGTAGCTTTTCAACTCTGGCTCATGGTGTATAAACGAGCCGAATCCAAGGAAACTCTCAGGCTGCAACAAACGTTTTCGTTACAACGGAGCAGGATTATAACATATCGCTGATAATTTTCTTCAATTCAGTGACATTCACCAACCCCATGGTTAAACCTTGCAATGATTAACTGCCTATTATCATTTTTACAGATAAAGATCGAAGCACAGTTACTCAGTAAGCTTCTTAGAATACGATGCATAGCTAATAACTTCACCGCCGTTCTTATCCAAGAGGTCTTGATAAACGCCCTAGACAACCAAGCAGCCGAAATATGCGATGTTATCATGATTGCTTTTCGAGACCGACGTCCCGACTTTGGCTAATGAGTACAACCCCAACTATGCATCAGGCAAAAACATGTATAATTTTTTATACAAGTTATTCAATAACAAGAGTCCCACATGAACATTCATTCGCTTTGCGCTGCGCTATTACTCAGCGTCGTCTCATCAGCTACAGCAGCTGAAAACATTCGTATTCAATATTCTCCCGTAGAGACAACTCATGAAAAAATCGCCCAACAATCGATTCAAAGCAGCGATGTAAATACCATCTTTGCTGAGCTATCTCAGGCCTACTTTCCATTTGATAAAGCTCTCACGCTGGTTTACGGCGGAGAAGATGGTCCAATGTATGACCCTGATACACACACAATATACGTTCCTTACACTTTTTATTTGGAGTCGCTCAATTACTTCTCCAATAATCAGTATGAAGAACGCTTCGGAAAATCCCCAAAAACAGGGGCGCTAGATACGTTATTGCACACTTTACTTCATGAAGCTGGACATGCTTACATCGAAGATCAAAGCATCCCTGTTCTCGGAAAAGAAGAAGATGCGGTCGATAATTTTGCCACTATTTTAATGATTGACTTCCTAGAAGATGGCGCAGATATGGCCATTAGCGCCGCCGACATGTTCGCATTCGAATCCGACGACAGACCGGACTACTACGATTTTGGCGAGTACATTGACGAACACAGCTTTGATTTGCAGCGTTACTTTTCAACGTTATGTCTGGTGTACGGTAGTGATCCTGAGCAATACAAAGCCTTACTCGATGAAGTAGAAAAAGACTACCTGCGTGATCGCAAAGAGTTCTGCCAATTCAATTACGGCAACATTCGCGACAATTGGCTGCATTATTTGCAAAACAATGAACCAAAAGAAAATTCGCCACGTAAAAGCGATTAGAAAATCTCAAACAAGAAAACCGCAATGACAAAACTCACCATATTTTATGACGGAACCTGCCCGCTTTGTGCCAAAGAGATGAAGGCGCTAAAACAACGCGATGCCAAGCAGCAAATCAAAACCGTCGATATCTATAGTGATGCATTCGCAGATTATCCTCAGATCGATCCTGAACAAGCCGACACCATTTTGCACGCCCTCAACGAAAAGGGGGAGCTTCTGCTTGGGTTGGACGTGACTCATCGTGCGTGGCAATTAGTTGGTCGCGGTTGGCTCTACGCTCCACTGCGTTGGCGCCTCGTTAAACCTGTTGCTGACTGGCTTTACCTGAAATTCGCAAAGAATAGGTATCGCGTCTCATATTGGTTAACGGGGACTTCTCGTTGCAATAGTGGGTCGTGTTCACGTTAATTGTGATCCCGCTTAAAAATGCTACGACCTTCGTCTAGATTTACAAATTTCCAGTACTTCTGATTGAGTAACTCGGTTAATCTCTAAGCATTACAACAATAAGTATTAACACTTTTATCAGGCAAGCTTATTCAGCTTGTCACTTGTAACGCTGCGCCGAGAGAAGGACGTCTCTATGAATCTGACGATCAGAAAACGACTATATATCCTTTCAATAATTCCAATTCTAACTATGGCAATAGGCATGATGTGGTTCACCTACGTACAAACCACGGCCTACAACGAGCACGAGATTGAGCAAACTCGAAGTCGAATGATGGAGATGAAAAAAGCCGAACTCAAAAGTTACGTACAAATGGCGCGTTCCGCTGTCGAGCCGCTACTCGCACAAAATGCCCCACTGGAAGAGGCTCTGCCTATCTTGAAACAACTAGAGTTTGGTCAATCCGGCTACATCTTTGGTTATGATTCAAAAGGCGTTCGCGTCGTGGTGGGTAAAAACACCAAAGGCATCGGGGAAAACTTCTATAACTTGCAGGACAAGAAAGGCAATTACCTGATTCAGGATTTGCTAAAAAATGCCAAAACTGGTGAGTTCACGACTTATTACTTCCCGAAACTCGGTCAGAGTGAAGCACTACCGAAACTGAGCTACTCAGTCTTTATTCCTGAATGGGACTTGATGTTGGGAACGGGTTTCTACACGGACGATATCGACGCCATTGTGGCAGACATGGAAAAAGCCGCACACGAAGATCTCAACACCACACTAACTGCGATAGCCCTGTTTTGTGCCTCGATTACAGCGATAGTTGCAGTCTTTGCCGTGTTTGTTAACCGCAGCATCATGAAGCCTATTGAGCAGTTTGATGCTTCAATTCACTCTTTCGCGCAAGGCGATGCAGATTTAACCGCGCGCATGGAAGAATCGAGCGTGCCGGAGTTCACCCAACTTAGCCGTAACTTCAATATCTTCGTTGAAAGCCTGCAAGGCATCATTAAGAGCGTTAGCCACGTAGGACAAGAAGTGGTTTCAGAGACCAACGAGATGTCACAGCGTGCATCGCAAGTGGATGAATTAGCTTCTGGTCAACGTGAAGAGACCGAACAAGTCGCTGCGGCAATGACCGAGATGACAGCAACGGCGCACGAGATTTCAAACAACGCTAACCAAGCAGCGCAATCAGCCAGAGACGCCGATGAAAACTCACAACAAGCAAAACACATTGTTGATTCAGCAGCGAACTCTGTCGAAGCACTCGCGCTAGAGGTGTCGGAAGCCAGCACGGTGATTTCTCGTTTAGAGAGCGACGTAAAAAACATTTCTTCTTCTCTGGAAGTGATTCAGGATATAGCCGAGCAAACTAACCTATTGGCACTGAACGCAGCCATTGAAGCAGCCCGTGCAGGCGAACAAGGTCGCGGCTTCGCAGTCGTTGCCGATGAGGTTCGTAAACTGGCGAGTCGCACTCAAGACAGCACAGGCGAAATTCACCAAATGATTGAGCAATTGAAGTCTGGCTCGGATGCGGCAGTGAAAGCCATGGGCTCAAGCCAAGCGCGTGGTGAAGCAACGGTTGAGGAAGCACGAGCTGCCTCTGCCGCACTGCAAGAAATCCAAGCCGCAATTGCTAACATCATGGACATGAACACCCTGATCGCAACAGCAACCGAAGAGCAAAGCCAAGTTGGCCAAGAGATTTCACAACGCATCGAAGTCATCTCTCAACAAAGCAGCCAATCGGCACACCTTGCGAATCAAAACCGCGCAGGTAGTGGCAACCTAAACCACAAAGCTAACGAGCTGTACGACTTGGTCGGTCGCTTTACGGTTTAACGCTTTCCTCACCCATTCTCCATGCAAACAGCGACGCCAAAACGTCGCTGTTTTTATTTCTGCTACCCTCATACGACTTAGCTATAATGCCGCCAACTTAGCACCCATAAGGGCAAACCAGATGATTATTATGACCACCAATTTCGGTGATATCGAGATTGAACTGAACCTAGAACGAGCGCCAGTTAGCTCAAAGAACTTCAAAAAATACTGTGAAGATGGCTTCTACAACGGCACCATTTTCCACCGCGTTATCGATGGCTTTATGATTCAAGGTGGCGGTCACACCGAAGACATGGCAGAAAAGCCAACACGCGCACCGATCGCGAACGAAGCAAACCGTGGTCTAAAGAACCTTGTTGGTACTATCGCAATGGCGCGTACCGATGCACCGCACTCTGCAACAGCACAATTCTTCATTAACTTAGAAGACAATGATTTCCTAGACCACTCCGCAACCACCAACCTAGGCTGGGGCTACGCCGTGTTTGGTAAAGTGACTGCGGGTATGGATGTCGTAAACCGCATCGCGAAAGTGAAAACTACCTCTAAGTTTGGCCACGATGATGTGCCATGCGATCCAATCATTATCGAGAAAGTGACAGTCAACGAATAAGCCCATTCGCCTCTGCGGAGAAATCGTCGTTATAAAACGAAGAAAGCGCCTAACGTCTTATGATCTAGGCGCTTTTTGTTTTTATGACTCAGCCGATTATACCCAAGTGACTTCAAGATGCAGGATTCAGAGCGTTGTCATTGATTCGAGGTCAAGGAAAACAACGCAGCGTAATAGCCAGCTCTTTCCAAGTTGTTTGACACAGAAGTCGAGTCAATGACACGCTCCCAAAGGGCCCTCTTTACAAATAGTAAGGGTCTTGGATTGTATACTTTGTTGTCGATTCTCGAATTGGGCCCACCAAACCTTTAAATCGCCGCCGCGTCTACAAACCAAGTCATTCTCGCTGAACCTAGCATCTCGAGGTTACTTGGGTATAGTTTGGCTTGTGCCGAAGTTATTGATAGAAAAGCTCAGCTTTGGCTCCAACCAAATCCAGTTCAGAGCCTTGAAAATCAGCCAGATATTCAGCAACAAGGTTGTACCCAACCCAATACCCCATGTATTTCGGCCAGCGGCTTTCATCGCTGCCAAGAAAGTAAGCGTCGAAGTTGTAATCTAAGCTGGTCAACTTGCCTTTCATCTCAGCGTAGAAAGGGCGCCAATCTTGATCTTTGATTTGCTCAAACAAGCTCGGAGTGACGCCGCCATTCACCTTACGTTCGAAGTGACAAGCTAACCCTTCCATAATTAGTACATCACCAAGTGCAACGCCACTTTCTCCCGCTCGCATACGGAACAGGTGATGCAACTCATGCGCTAACACCGCAGCTATTTCTTTCTCAATAACGTTTTTAATATCAGTACGTTGAGTATCAAGCAGAACCTCTACACGATAGGCACTTAAGCAATAGCCACCAATCCCCGTCTGCGGTACGTCATTGCGATCAAACGGGCTAACGGTTAGGTCGACGTTACTTAAATCAAAGTAACTAGAAAGTTGTGAGCTCAGATCATCAAGTTTCTGATGCAAATACTCAGAGATTGGAGACAGTTCTCCCGTCGCATTTAACAGGGTTACGCGATAACTCATTTATCTTCCTTGATAATGTGGGTTAAGAGCAGCGAGTTTACAGTGTAAAGAGTGAGCAGTTCTAGCGATTACATTCCTTTGAATAAACTTTGAGATGCACGGCTCACAGGGAGCTTGTTTTCTCCAACGTGAACAAACATTCTGCCAGCAAAGTCTTTGTTTACTTTGCTAATTTTGCACACTTGCACCACGCTTGAACGGTGCACTTGCCAGAACTGTTCTGGGTTAAGCTGCCCTATCAACTCTTTCAACGATGTGCGAATCAAATACTCCTGTACTTTGCCTTGTCCTTGTTGGGCATACACAGAAACGTATTTTTCTTCCGCTTTGAAATACAACACATCAGACGTAGCAATCAGATGAATATCTTCCCCTTGCGTCGCTTTAATCCACTGAAGATATTGCGGCGTTTGTGGCGCGGATAATTGCTGCAACTGTTCTAACAGGCTGCTCATCTGCACATTACTGCTTTCTTGCTCTCGCTTAGCAAGGCGTGCTTTCACTCTTTCACACGTCGTCAGGAGGCGCTCATCCGAGATAGGCTTAAGCAAATAATCGGCGGCATTTTGTTCAAAGGCTTTGATGGCGTAATCATCGTACGCGGTAACAAACACAATCAAAGGTGGATTGGCGAGTTGATTGAGTTTTTGCGCTAGTGTCATGCCATCCAGAACTGGCATACGAATATCAAGAAACGCAATGTCAGGTTGGTTTTTCTCAATGGCTTGCAACGCTTGTTCACCATCTGCGACTTTGGCTATCACCTCTAGCTCTGGCCACACTTCAGCTAGGCTTTTATCAAGATGACGCCTCAATAGCGGTTCATCATCAGCAATAATGGCAGTAAACCCTGTATTCATTCCTTTCTTCCTTGCTTACGATTCCATTGGCCAGGTCAAGCGAACACAAACGCCACCCTGAGCAGACTCACTGATAGAAACCTCTCCTTGCCCTGCGAACAAAGCTTCAACTCGCTGCTTGAGATTACTTAAACCGACGCCAGAGCCCATGTGCCCACTCACGTGATTCAAGCCAACACCCGTGTCTCTGACTTCAATCTTCAAGTTCTGTTGTTCGCGCTTAATGAGTAAGCTGACTTCGCCACCTTCTCGCTTCGGTTCAATACCATGGATGATGGCGTTTTCGATTAAAGGTTGGAGCATCATTGGCGGTAACTCGGTTCTGCCTAGTCCCTCTTCCACCTCAATCTTGTAGCTGAGTCGGTCACCTAAACGGGTTTGCTGGATGCCTAAGTAAGCCTCAAGTAACGCCGTTTCATTGTCTATGGTGGTGTGTTCTTCGCGTGAGCTTTTAAGCGTTGCACGCAGTAGCGCGGTTAACTGTTCTAGCATCAGCTTGGCTTTATCGACATCTTGCGACATGAGCGCACTGATATTTGCCAAAGTATTGAATAAGAAATGCGGTTCAATCTGGCTTTGCATCTGCTTAAGCTGACTCAGCAATAGCGCACGATCTTGCTCTGCTTTCTCGCGCTTGATGGCTTCCAACTCTCGCTGAGCGATCGCATGTTGCTCGCGTGAATAGAAATAGAAAAAGCACATGGCGCTGAATAACAATCCCATGAGACCAACCGACAGCATACTTGAGATACCGAAGTATTCCCCAAGCCAAAGCTGGGCGTTCACCACGCCAAACAATAGGCAAGCCGTCAAAGAGATAGCCACTTCCGCCAAACGAGGAATGGTAGGAAACAGGCGATCGACAAGCCATGAGAAGAAAATAGCCGAATAGCCAAATCCAAAGCTAACCGCCACATGAATGTAGAATGGACCGCCCCAAACCGAGAGAGTCATTGCTGCGATAAAGAAACAAAATGCCGTGGTCACTAATAAGCTACGCGGCCATCCACTTTTCACCACTGATTTTGCTGAACACATTTAGAATTTCCCTTTGATGTTAAATACAATCATATGCTTATCATTGATTTGTGCGTAAGCAGATTGGTCGTCTCCGGTTAAAAAGCGTGCGGCAACTTCCACTTCTACACTTTGATCGCCAGTATCAATCCATTGGTAGTTAAGCCACTGCGTGACAATCACACCGCCATCTTGTGGCGACAGCATCACATCCAACGTAGGGGTTACATCACTTAACCAGCCCATATCCGCTTTACCGCTCCATGCAGCCCACGCTTCCAAATCCCAACTCCAGTGCAGCATTAGGTTATGCTGAACGATATTGGCATGCTGAAACCCTTGGGCGTAGCTTGTCGCAAGTAGAGCGCTGCTAGCCAACAGAGAGTTGTTAGGATCAGGGATCCGAGAGAGAAATTCTCCACGCTCTATTGCTTGTTGCCATTCGTTTTTCGACCATGCTCGGCTGTCGTACCAATATTCAGCAATCACGTTGTGTCCGGCTTGGTTTGCCCAGTTCAATCCAATCAAGGCTTGGAATGCGCTGCCCTGCTTCTCAACCGAAACAGGTTGGTAAAGATCGTCTTGCTGAAACTGATAGCCGACACTTTGCTTTTGCCACAGCATGGAACCGTGCATGGCGATGGATTCATCCCACACGGCGATGGCACTGGCGCCAAGTAAGCCTCGGCGCACATCATCGTAATAACCAATAAGTTGATACTCGGTATCACCCACCAGCGCATAACGACGAATACCAACACCTTGCTGCTCTGCGGCTTGATCCAGTGCACTTTGGTCTTGTTGCCCCCAGCTTGAGTCCGTCGCAATCACCGTCCACTCGCCTTCCATATCGTAGTGTGAAAGTGAAAACACACCCGCCCCCTCTTCTGCGACTAAGCCAACCGGGTTTTGTCGATAAGGCTTAAACAGATCTAAGGGTCGGTAGCCATAACCCACGCCCCAATCAACGCGCAGCTTACCTAAGCTCACATCAAGTGTGGTGTCACCGACTTGCCACTCCCCTAGCCAAGCCAGCTCTCGAATCAGCAATTGGTTATCAGCTTCACTCCACCAATCTCTCTTTCCTTGTTGATTGAGGTACAAACCTTGGCTGTACAGAGCAAACAAGCCACTGAAGTTGTGATAATTCACCTGTACATCCAACAGTGCATTAAGTGAATCACGAGAACTGCCCTGCGCTTGCATAAATGCGCTATCACGCTGCTTGGCAGTTTCGTAGCTGACAGCCCAATCCCACTCAAAACTCAGCTCATCATTGGCAAAAACTGGGGCTGCTGTGCCCACACACAACGACGCAGCAATCAACAAACTGGTGCTTTTGTTAAGGTTAGGCTGGTGCGGTTTCATGTGACTTCCTTGCTCGTTTTTATGGTTCTATTTACGAAGCTCAGACTAAAGCTGAGTCGTGTTGGCTTTTGGCAAATAACTTGGGTTGTAGAACTTGTTATCCAGCTGCCAAGGCACGATTTCTTGATACTCGATAACGGTCTTTTTGCTCGGCTGAATGCTATCAAGCAAGGTCATCTCACTGACGTAGTCTTCACCGTTGTCAGTTGCACGTCCGTATTGCGCTTGCTTGGCGAGTTTGCCAGAGCGCAAGTAGAGATCGGCTTTGATTGGAAATGCATCTTGCTCAGACAACCATAAGTCGATCTTCTGATAACTCGCCCCTTTGGTTTTCGCGGTTAAAGCAAGGTGATAAGCCGCGACACTTTCCCCGTTTACCGAAACGGTTTCTGTCGCTTTCCATTCACCTTGATAATCTTGGCTCCACGTCAGGGTTGAGATGTCGCCGATAGACGCTTCACCAAGCAGCTTCTGCATTGGCGTAATGCGAATCGGACGGCGGCTCTTTGGCATTTGCAGCCAGTAGTTGTCGCCCATCATCAGCATCTTTTGCCCAGCTTCGACTGCTGATTTGAACACCACCAGCGATTCACGATTTGGACGCGTGTACACGTGGTAAAGGCGAGTTTTATCTAATTCTTGGTCTTGATATAAGCGCACCAGTGACACCACTTTGGAGGAGTCATCTTGCAAGCGGTAGCTGTCGGCTTTTTCAATCAATTGAGCGACTTGCTGTGTATCTAGTGCTGTTTCATTCGCACTGACATTCATGCTTGCAACGCCAGTTACCATCAGCAGTGCAATTGGTAATAGTGATTTGAAATTAAACATAAATCAGTGCCTCCGTAATTGGCTTATTCACCCCTTTGCGCGCCGAGAAAAACGCTGCAATCAAACAAATCATCATTACTGCAAATCCTGCTATAGCCACCAGCTCCCAAGAGAAGTAAATCGTCAATGGATAACCTTCTGTACGTCCTGGTGGTGGCGGCATTTGCACATCCACGACCATCAGTAAGACGGTAACTAACCCTGTAAACAAAGCACCAATTAAGCTGCCAATCACCGCAAGTAACCCTGCTTCGCGCAAGAACCCAGCAATGATTTCGCGAGGGTAGCTCCCAAGCGCCGACAAGGTGCCGATTTCACGTGTACGCTCGGTGACCGACATGGTCATGGTGTTGAACAGGGCGACAAAGACTACCAACGCCATTACTGCGCCCATGATGCCGAAGATGCGGTCGTACAAATCTTTCACTTTGAGATAGAAGAACGCACGTTCTTGCCAAGGCGTGATCTCAATATCTTGCTCGCCAAAGTTCTGCTTTTGCTTACTCAAAACCGAAGCCACTTGTTGCTCGACTTGGCTCGTTAAACTGGTATCGAACAGGAAGACCGATAACGCACTGACTTTGTCTGAACCGAGCAGCGATTGCGCGCTGTTGATGTGTACGTAAAGCTGGCGTTTATCAAGCTCAGGCACGCCTGTTGAGTAGATGCCACGCACTTTGAAGTCATACGCGTTCAATGCGCCGTCGGTTGTGGTCGCCAGCAAGGTAATCCAATCACCAACATGCACGCTTAGGTTGTTCGCTAAATCAACGCCAAGCATCACTTCTGGCTCTGTAGGGTCATAACGCGATGCATGAATGTTGGACAGCGTCTGCCCTTCGCGCACGTCCAAAAACGGTCCTTTCATATCGAATTCGCGTTCGTTCACGCCAATGCCGATAAAGATCGAGGACTTGTTGCCGTTGGAAATCAAACCGCTGAACTCAACTCGTGGCTGCACGCCTCGCACTTCATTCAAGCCAATCAATTGCTTGGTAATGTCGTCTGCATGAGTTAAACCGTTACTCAGTGGCATCTCTTCTTCTTTGGCGAAATAACCCGGCGTGGTTAACGTCAGATGCCCCGTGTCACGCGCTGTCGATTCTTTCAAACTGTCATAGGTGTACAGACCAAAACCGCCCGCACTGGTTAACGCAAACACGGCAATAGCGATGATCAGCATCGACAACAAACTGCGGCGGCGATTACGTTGCAGGTTCAACCAAGCAAGGCGAACCGAAACAGGAATTAGCTTGCCCATGAAACCTCCTCCACACTTGCGTGCGTTTGGGTAATTTTGCCATCCACCAATTCAATGGTGCGCTCACAACGGGATGCCATGCGAGGGTCGTGAGTGGCGACGATAAAAGTGGTGCCTAGCTCGTGTCCGAGCCCTTTCATAATGTCGATGACCTTGTTGGCAGTTTGGCTATCAAGGCTTGCGGTTGGCTCATCGGCAATCACCAACGCCGGTTTGTGTACTAACGCACGAGCAATTGCCACACGCTGCTGCTGACCGCCCGACAAGTTATCGGGCATGTGATGAATAAACTCACCCAACCCAACGTGTTCTAGCATTTGTGTGGCGAGCTCGGTTTGTTCTGCTTTTGAAAAGCCGTTGAGATGCAGCGGATAAGCCACGTTCTCTAGCGCCGTCATCACGGGGACAAGATTGAATTTTTGGAACACAAAACCAAGCTTTTCTCGGCGCATTTTCGCCGCATGCATTTGTCCGGTTGGGTATGGGCTGCCTGCAAATGTCACCTGACCTTGGTATTGAGTATCCAGCATGCCAAGCACGTTAAGTAAGGTGCTTTTGCCTGAGCCCGACGGTCCACACAATGCCACCATTTCGCCGGCAAATACTTCACCAGACACGTCTCGCAATGCACGCACGGTTTGGCTGCCAAGGGCGTAATCGCGGCTAAGTTGATTAAAAACGATCATGACGCCTCCCTACTATTTCGCTAGCAGCGCTTTCGCGGTTTGCGTTTCTAAATTGCTGCCACCCAACTTCTCCATTTGCGCTAACCATGTTTTGGCTTGTTGAACATCTTCAGCGCGTAGTGCTGCTTCAATGGCGTAGCGATAAATCCACGAAGTAGCCGCGAAAGGTTGTTGGCTAAAACTCGGCTCATCGAGCAATGAAAGGTACAGCTCGTAGCCACGCTCAAAGTGATTGAACATGTCTGGCAGAGAGGTAAACGTAGTGGCTGCCATGGCGGTGGCTAATTGGTATTCCGGCAAGCCTTGTAAGCGCTGTTGCTCTTGCAGTGGTACTGGCTGATTCGCCATTAGATCCAAACCTTTTTGGATTGTGGCAAGACCGCGCTCGGTGAACTTCATCTTGTTCCAAGGCATAAACGCCTCACGACCTTGCAACGTCTCAGCACTGCCCAAGTAAACCAAGGTCACCGGCGTTGCGCCCTGCTCTTCGAGTTGTTTGGATAGTTCGCCATAAACAGTATCAACTAAGCCAGAGTCACCCTGCGCCGCTTGGTTGAATTGACTGAGTGTGCGCTCGCTTGGGTTAGCCAGAGCCAGATTGCTGCTAAGTGCAAATGCGGCGATAAACGTACTTGCCAGTTTAAGAGCTTTGATTGAGCGAGATTGAGAAACCATCATGTACTGTCCTTAGTTGAACGTGATTTGATGGTTTCAGATTAAGGGAGAAGGTCGCACGCTGCTTTTGCATGCGACCAATGGCAGTTATGCAGAGTGAATGGTATTGAGAGAGGATGAATGACATTCACTTAAACAGAAAATACAATTCCGCTCATTCGTAACTCTACATTTTTACGGCAGTCACAATAAAAACACTGGCTTAAAATCTGAGGCTAGTGTATTTATCCATCCCACAGCTACCCATAACAGACAGTGTCGCACTCTCCTTTCTTACACACCTTTGCATGGTGTCTGTTGTTTCGAAATCGAGATTCTTAGCATCGGAATAGTTTGAACTCTTCGAGTTTTAGTTGTTTTCGCACTCAAAATAGGTGCGTTATTAGGTCGTTGAAAATGAATAAGCGTTATTTCCTAAGAGTTGATTTGCCACTGCTCATGGCGATCATTCCGATCATGCTGTTAAGTTCGCTCACACTCTGGAGTGCCAGTAGCTTTAATGAGGCGATGCTCTTCAAACATTTGGCGCGCTGCGGACTGACATTAGTTTGCATCTTGGTCATGTCCTCGATTCCAGCGTCCAGCTATCAGCGCTCAGCTCCATATCTCTACATTATTGCGGTTGCTCTGCTACTTGCTGTCGCTTTATTTGGTGATAGCACCAATGGCTCTCAACGTTGGCTCGATATCGGCTTCTTCCGCTTTCAACCGTCTGAGCTAATCAAACTTTCCATTCCAATCATGATCGCCTGGATGCTGCATATTGAAGGAGGTCGACCAGACAGTCGGAAAATTGCGTTTTGCTTACTTATTACAATGATTCCTGCCGGGTTAATCGCGCTACAACCGGATTTAGACGGTGCAGTTTTTACCATCATTTATGCATTGTTCGTTTTGTTTTTGGCTGGCATGAGCTGGAAAATAATCTGCGGGTTTATTGCGAGCATTTTAACGTTAGCACCTATTTTATGGTTCTTCGTTATGGAAACCTATCAAAAGAGCCGTGTAACACAGTTCTTGCACCCTGAGTCCGATCCACTGGGTTCGGGCTACCAAATCATCCAATCTTTGATTGCGATTGGCTCAGGCGGTATGAAAGGCAAAGGTTGGATGAATGCAACGCAGGGAACACTTGGCTTTATTCCAGAAAGTCATACGGACTTTATTTTTTCGACCTATGCGGAAGAATGGGGCTTTGTTGGCAGTTTAGTCTTACTCGCATTGTACTTGTTTATTACTGCACGCGTTATGTTGCTTGCATGTCAGTCTGACCACTTTTTTAGTCGGCTGGTAAGTGGCGCATTAGCGATGAGCTTTTTTCTGTATGCTTTTATCAATACGGGCATGGTGAGTGGCTTGTTGCCAGTAATGGGTAGCCCACTTCCCTTCTTTAGCTATGGCGGCACGGCGATGCTAACTCAAGGTATCTGTTTTGGTGTAATCATGTCGCTGTGTTATTCCAAATATCGTAACGCATAGCGTTGCTTGAGAAAAAGCGATCAAAAAAGGCTTCCCTAAGGAAGCCTTTTTACAACGATATGAGCGAATTAATTACAGCTCTGCGTTGTGGTAAACCTGCTGAACATCATCACAGTCATCTAGAAGATCTAGGAATTTCTGGAATTTCTCAGCATCTTCACCCGATACAGGCGTATGAGTTTGCGGAACGAATGTGATTTCTTCAACATCGATCGTTAGATCTGGGAATGCACCGTTAAGCGCAGTTTTTGTTTTGAAGAATTCTGTGTGAGGTGCGAATACAGTGATAACACCGTCTTCTAGCTCAACGTCAGTAACGTCTACGTCTTCCATCATTAGCGTTTCTAGGATGATTTCATCATCGTCGCCTTTGAACTGGAATACCGCTTGGTGATCGAACATGTGAGAAACCGAGCCCTCAACACCAATTTTCGCACCGACTTTCACAAAGCATTGGCGTACATCTTGGAAAGTACGGTTGCCGTTGTCTGTTAGACAGTCAACGATAACGCTAGTACCGCCAGGGCCGAAGCCTTCGTAACGTGCTGGAGTGTAGTCTTCACCACCGCCACCGTTCGCTTTGTCGATCGCTTTATCGATAACGTGCGCAGGAACTTGGTCTTTTTTCGCTTTTGCGATCAGGTGTTTCAAAGACAAGTTCATGTCTGGATCACCACCACCGTTTTTCGCGCACATGTAAATTTCTTTACCGTATTTGGAATAAACTTTAATTTTCGCGCCTGCAGTTTTCGCCATAGAGGCTTTGCGCACTTCAAAACTTCTTCCCATCGGGATGTCTCTCTAAATTCAAATTTAATGCGAAGGATTTTAGCAAAAAGCGAAACCTTTTCAATTTCGCTTAGCAAAGGAATAGGGAGGTTACCTCATTCGTCGCATTGGATTGAACCATTGCCACGGTTCGCGTTAAGCGACACCCATTACTCGTTTGTACTTTTCGACCGATTGCTGGAAAAACGCCTTTTCATCAGCATCGTTAATCTTGGACAACTGTTCTTCTATTGCTTCAGGACCAGATTTGGCCTCTCTGAGCTTCCAAACCAAAAACGACGCCTGCTTATCCAGTTCGATTTTGTTTTTTTCGTCAGGCGGCAATAGGGATAGATTAAACGACATTCACAGCCTCAAGGTACTTTAAATACTAGCCGGGCACTATATCACACAGAGTTACAATTACAGAATAGAAACGCACTTAACTTGATCGATTTCAAGTTAACTATTTAGGCACAGCGCTGATTTTCAGTGCTTTTGGTAAATGCTGTTCGAATATTTGTTGTAATCGAGTCTTGGTAACGGGTTTAGCCACGAACTCGTTCATCCCAACATCGAAGCAATGTTGCTGATCCTCTTTAATGACATTGGCACTTAGCGCAATAATTGGAACGTGTTTCCCCCACTCTCCCATTTTTCGAATTCGCTCCGTAGCAATAAACCCATCCATCACAGGCATTTGGCAGTCCATAAAAATCAAATCGAAAGGCTGCTGATCACACAGCTGCAATGCTTCTTCGCCATGGTTGGCGACACTCACTCGCACACCCAGTTTTTCTAACATGATGCGAACTACCTTCTGATTGACGATGGTATCTTCAACAACCAATACCCAAGGTTTATCATTATCTTGAGGGCTGATTTCGTTGTCTTCCGCTTTCCGGAAATCTAATACATTAAGTTGGTCGGTATAGGTCGATTGCGCATTTATTACAGCAACAGGAATCGAAAATTCAAAACAGCTTCCCAGCCCAAGCTCACTTGTTAGTTGTATTTCCCCTCCCATCAAGTTAACCAACTGTGCAGCTATCGCCAAACCAAGCCCTGTCCCACCATACTTTCTGGTGGTACTACCATCAGCTTGTTGGAAGCGTTCGAAGATTGCTTGTTGGTGCTCTTTCGCAATACCAATACCAGAATCCACAACCCGAAACCGGATATGAGCGGTCTCTCCATCAAGTCGAGATAACGCTACAAGAAGCTTCACATGGCCGCGCTCGGTAAATTTAATCGCGTTGCTCAACAAATTGTTCAGAACTTGTTTCAATCGTGTGGCATCACCTTGCACTTCCATTGGCAAGTGAGGATCAATATCGCTGAGCAGCTGTAAGTTTTTCTGCTTGGCTTTGACACTATGTAAACTGATGACATCGTCAAGTAGCTCGCGAAGATCATAGCTCGTGTATTCCAGCTCTACTTTGCCAGCTTCAACTTTAGAGAAGTCCAAAATGTCGTCGATGATCGTCATTAGTGAGTGAGAAGAACTGTCAATGATCTCTACAAACTCTTTTTGCTGGGGATCGAGGTCGGTGTCATTGAGCAACGACGACACACCAATAATGCCATTCATCGGTGTGCGGATCTCATGACTCATAGTGGCGAGAAACTCACTTTTTTTACGATTAGCGACTTCTGCCCTATCGCGTTCAGCCTCTAACTCAGTCTGGTGCTCTTTCACTTTCTCAACACTTCGGTTGTATTTCTCTGCCAAAACACTCACTTCATCAAAGCACCATCGTTTAGGGAGAGTCACTTTACTCGGCACTGTACCGCCACGAAAATCGCTCACCGCACCAGACAGCAATTGTAACGGATTGACCAACAAGCGAAACGCCACCCAAAGAACACCAATGATGAGGACAAGAATTTTGATCGCTTCTGTCGTAAGTAGAAAAAAGAACTGCTGCCAAAGATCTTCATATATCGCGCTAAGATCCGATTGAACCGTTAATATCGCGAGATCATACGTTTTATCGCCGACCCGATACTGCATCGGCCAGCTTCTCTCGACAACATCCTCAGAAAGCGCCGAACCTAATTCAATGATAACTTCGTCTTCACTAGCAATACGTAAGTAGTCCACCGAGGGCATACGCATTGCACCTTGAGCTTGTGTCAGCAACAGCTCCCTATCCTCTACCCACAAACTCGCAGAAAAGCTCGATAAATAGCTAGACTCAACCTGCTTTAATTCAACATCTAAATGGGCTAAATCTTCGTGAAAAACTCGATATAAGCTCACTGTAGAAATGATGACCGTAAAGATTAAACTCAACGTTAATACCGCCAACATAAGTTGGTTGCCGATACTAAAACGACGTTGAGATCGCTCTTTTTCATCCATATGAAACCGCTCCGATAAACTTGCGCTACTCTAAATATAGCTACGCACAAATAATAATCGAGGATACGATGAAAAGACTTCTACTTAGATTGGCTTTTAGCTTAATTGTTGTAAGTTCTCATGTGACCGCAAATCAAGTGAACTATTACGTCATTGCTGAACAAGCTCGACCATTTCAAATTGAACAACAGGGACAAATGCACTCCGGAATTGTGACCGATATCGTCAGCGCTATCTTCGCGGAGTCGGATTACCAAGTGAATTATCATACTTATCCATTTAAACGTATGATTTCCATATTGGAAGAAGGCGCTGAGCCAAACTGGTTAACTTATGGCAGCCCGAACTGGGGCAAGGTGCAATCGGAAAATTTATCTGAGGAGCCCATTTACACTGTAAAACATGTACTGGTGTCGAGTAGCAAGAAGCCTTTAGAATTCAAAAATATGGATACGATGCATGGTCGTTCTATTGTATTACTGCTGGGGTTTGATTATCCAAATTTAACGCCGTTCTTTGAAAATGGCAGTGTCAATGAAATGCGCGTGAAAGACTACAACGCCGCATACCGAGTGATAAGCCGAACCCCTGGAGATACAGCTTTTGTCGAGATGGAATCCCGAGTCCTTTACAACTTAAAGCGACTCAATTTGCCGTTAGAGAATTTTCAGATACAGCCTTTCAGCTCGGTTATTCCTGACTACTCAATCTACCTGGCTTTTTCACCTCAAATGCAACCAGAAACTCAAAATTACATCAATACACGACTCGTTGAATTAAAAGCCTCAGGGGAAATTGATGAAATCATTCAAAAGTATCAATGAATCAACTCATTAACAAAAACGCCAACGATGATACGTTGGCGTTTTTGTTTCTGGGAAATCTGTAGCACTTACTTAATGTGGTTAACAAACTTAGGATCAAACATGTGCCCCAATTTACTCGCCTTGGTTTGCAGGTAATGTTGATTACTTGGGTTATTCCCTTCTTGTAATGGCACTCGTTCAATGACGTTAATATCAACCGCTTTTAAGGCGGCGAGCTTGCGTGGGTTATTCGTCATTAGACGCACAGCGTCAATCCCCAAATGCTCTAGCATTCCTTTACAGAACGCGTAATCACGCATATCAGCGGCAAAACCTAAACGCTCATTTGCTTCCACGGTATCTGCGCCATCATCTTGTAAGTGATAGGCACGAATTTTATTAATCAAGCCGATTCCACGCCCTTCTTGACGTAAATAAAGCAGCACGCCACATCCCTCTTTGACGATGTTTTGTAGCGCTCTATTAAGCTGAAAACCACAGTCACAACGCGTGCTAAATAGAGCATCTCCGGTAAGACACTCCGAATGCAACCGAATAAGTGGAGCTGCACTTTTTGTTGGCTCACCATAGACCAGAGCAAGATGCTCTTTATTTGTCGCGGCTTCAATAAAGCCGTACATCATAAATGTGCCCCACTGGGTGGGCAATTTGGCTTTATCGATAAACTTCACGAGATTGTAAGGCTCAACATGTCTCAGCTCTGCCCGCACATTCATCAGAATCTCTCCTAGATGATTTTCTCCTTTACCATCTCCCCCGTCTCCCCAAAAGGCATCTTTATGAGAATGCTCTGTTAGGCAAGCGTTACCCGTTCTCATTAATTGCTGCGCTAATGGTGGATTTTGTAGAAACTTTTCCCTAACGATGAAAGCCATAACAGCCAACTTTATATCGTCCCAATCGCTTCTGACAAAGTGTTCGTATTTGCGGCTTAAAGCAAACGCTTCGTCAGGGGTGCTTGCGTGCTGAATTTTACTTTGCAACTGAGCATCGAGAAACTTTTGGGCTTGGTAATAATGTTCGCTGGTGGGCCAAGTTTGGGAGGAGATATTGACTGGGGCATGGCAAAAATTTGAGAGAAAACCGTGGGGCTCATCGGGCTCATAAAAAAGGATTTGATCAACCATACTTGCGCTCCTTGCTTTGTGGTTGCGATAATCAACAAAAAGCATATCGCTACTGATATATCTAGTAACACAAGGTCAGATTGTCAAACTTCTTCGGGACGGGACGTGAGTGTGAAACTCGTGCTTTTGAGGCGCAAGACAGATAAATGGAGAGTTTGAATAAGAGAGTAATAGAGTGAAAAAATAAAAAGGGCAGTCCGTCGACTACCCTATGGGTTGCTAAACCAACCTGAGGCGATCAGTGTATCAAGCCAAGCTCCCTTGCTTCTTCAATGGTCAACCCACTTTCACGGATCTCACGTAACGCTTCAATGCGTCTTCTGGCTTCTGCTGATTTCACTGTTTTCTCTGGCTTCACAACGGTTTCCTCATCAGGTAATTCCCATTTGTGAGCGATGTTGGTCATCTCGTCATGGTCGATAGAATTAATGGACATATTTCCTCCGAACACACCATGTTTTCGATGCGTAATCTATAGCAAAACCGGAACAAGGTGGTAAGAAAAACTGTAGGGAAATGTGACCCCTCCCGCCCTTTCGTTAACTCCTTAATAGATTCATCATTTAAGTTTTGCCAAGGGACAAATTTACGATTAAATTTGAGTAATTCCCCCTACGAAAAGTGTGCTGATCTAGCTCTCAATTCTGCTCTTCTTTAGTTTTATCAACGACGCATTACACCACTTCCTGTTTCACCTAACTTTCGAGTCACTTCACTGATTCATAGTTTGATACTTTCTAAAAACCGCCACACCTGATAATGATAATAATTATCTTTTAGATTGGTAAGGTGTTTATATGGATGGTATTAACTTAAGTCATGCATACCACAATGACCCGGTCATCCAGATCCGAGATTTGTGCGTCGATTACATCACTGATAATGGTGATTTTAATGCGGTAAAGTCCGTCAGCTTTGATATCGGCAAAGGCGAAGTATTTGGTCTTGCCGGTGAATCTGGATGTGGTAAAAGCACAATCGCATTCTCAATAAATCGTCTTCATAAGCCGCCAGCGTTCATTTCTGGCGGTAAAATATGGTTTGATGGCAAGGATATCCTTAGTATCTCAGACTCTGAACTGACCGCTCTAAGGTGGAGTGAAATCGCCATGGTGTTCCAGAGCGCGATGAACTCACTCAACCCTGTCTTAACGATACAAGAGCAATTTGCAGATGTGTTACGACATCATCAAGGCCTCACTAACGCTCAAGCAAAAGATAGAGCAGAAAAGTTGTTGGACTTGGTCAATATTCCTCGAGAACGCTTAGCAGAATATCCTCATCAATTTTCAGGAGGAATGCGTCAGCGCTTGGTGATAGCCATTGCTTTGTCTCTAAATCCAAAACTGATCATTATGGATGAACCCACAACAGCATTAGATGTAGTGGTACAGAGAGAAATTTTACAGCAAATTTATCAGCTTAGAGATGAGTTCGGTTTTTCATTCCTCTTTATCACTCATGACCTGGCACTCATGAGCCAACTATGTGATCGAATTGCAATCATGCGTCACGGAGAAATCGTCGAAGTCAATCGAGCATACGATATACGCAATCATCCTCAACACCCCTACACGCAAAAGCTATGGGCTTCTTTCCCAAACATCCATGACGTCCACAAACAACCAGAGTTACAAGGAGCGTAACCATGAGCCAGCCTATCATCCAAATGAAAAATGTGATTAAAGAATTCAAAGTGGGCGGTGGTTTAGCGACAGAGGAAACCTTTCGTGCGCTTCAAGGAGTGACTTTTGATCTGTACGCAGGAAAAACCTTGGCTTTGGTTGGAGAGTCAGGCTGCGGTAAGAGTACTTGCGCTCGCTTAATAACCAAAGTCTATCCTGCAACGGAAGGCGAGATCCTTTTCAATGGCACTGACATAAATGAGATCACGTCACGATCGGCTCTACAAGAATATCGCAGTAAAGTACAAATGGTGTTTCAAGATCCGTTTGGCTCTCTCAATCCAACTCATACCATTCGCCATCACCTAACACGTCCTTTAAAAATTCATAAACAAGTCAAAAACGAGCGCGACATCCCAGCCCGCTTGGAAGAGCTTCTAAAGCTGGTGGAACTACCAGAAGAGACACTGAATAAGTTCCCTCACGAACTCAGTGGTGGGCAACGTCAGCGGGTAAACTTAGCAAGGGCTTTAGCGGTAGGTTCGCAAATCATTCTTGCGGATGAGCCTACGTCTATGCTGGATGTTTCTATTCGCTTGGGAGTGTTGAATTTAATGCAACGAATGAAGCAAGAACTGGGAATTGGTTTTTTATACATCACTCATGATCTGGCGACTGCGCACTACATCGCGGAAGAAACCGCAGTAATGTACAAAGGGCAAATCGTTGAATGGGGCGACACTCATTCAATACTTAAGAATCCGCAGCATCCTTATACTAAGCTGTTGATTTCTGCCGTTCCTGATCCTGACTTACCTTTTGGTAACTTAGTGAAAAATGAGCCAAACTATTCGATAGATGCCGATGAAATTCGTCAACGTAGCAGCATAATTGTCGACGAATTTGATCAAATAGGGCCAAATCACTATGTAAAACAATGGACTGAGGCAGCGTAATGGATTTGAGTACTTGGCAAGATCAAATCGCCATGTGGTACGAACAGCGGAAACATGATCAAGTAGAAAAATTGGAAACGATCTTATATCAGGTGCCTGATGACGTGTTTGGACCCGAATTGAGTGATCTTCAAAGTAAAGCGATTGCTTGCTGGTTGGATGGATGTTTACGCGTGTTTCAACATGCAAGGTACCAAGACCCTCAGAAAGCATATCAAACCTTGCTTTATACGAGTGCAAAGCTTGAACAAGCAGCATGCCAAGTCTCGACTGATATTCTGATCAAAGATTGGTGTTTGAGACGACTTCAGCATCTCACCGTTGTGGCGTTAGAGTTTTGTAATCAGCAGTGTGATCAAAACAAGTGGCAGGAACAAGCCCATAGCTTAATCGAATCACATGTTGCGTTGATGCGTTCATTACACTGGAATGAATCAAAGAAGCATGATCAAGGTTTACCTCATTAGTCCGGAAAAATGATCAAGGCTTAATTAGCGGAATTTTAGGCAAAAAAAAGCGAGTTTCCTGAGGAGAAACTCGCGAAGTCTATTCAGAATGAATGTAACAATATGAGCCAATCTATTAATCATCAGAAAGGACAAAAGGTTGTCTATTCGGGATAAATAGTAGTATTAGGCTTGGCTTCTAATGTCAGTGGTTTGTAAGAGTTAAGTCTGTTTTTTATCATCGAAAGACATTGTTACATTTCAAACCGATACATCACACCTATAGCTTGATACACATCAAGCGACACTTTTAAATCGCCATTTCATCCAAGGCACGAAATACCATTTCATCCATGTGACCATCGAAGATTTGACGACAAACTTTCCGACGCACCGCTAACCCCGCAATCAAGCGCTCGATGGTAAGATGCTTAACATCGTTCTGGGTGTTAAACAGCTCGACGGTTTTACTTAATGTCTCATAAGGAATCGGCTCATCCCCTACCCTTAGCCAATCGAGCTTCTCTATGTAATCTGAGCACTCTTCTTTGATTGAGGCATACGAGTGCCCTGTCATCGCAGACAAAGCCGTTATACTGCGTTCTAGAGCCTCTGGTGAGGTATATTTAGATAGAGTAATGGTGATCTCATCAGCATTGATCTCTACCAAATGTTTTCTTTGCTTCACGCGTCGCCCTAAATTTCCTCTTGGAGACGGTGCTTTGCGTTGAATGGGCTCAAATTCGCCGTCTATGATGCCTGAGAGCTCCTCAAGCTGCTGTCGGGTTACCATCTCATTACGAAGCGGGTTTGGCAGCGTAGGCGCCATGTTGCGCTTGCCTGCGTTGGTTGTACGAGCACGTGAGTAACGCAGCACCTCTTCGACGTCACATTTGATGTCGATCTGGTAATCCATCACTTTATCATTCTCGATCATGGTTTCGATCGTTAAGTGATAGCCCCATAAGTTCACCACAAAAAGATCGTCTGTCCCTTTGCCGTCTGACAAGCGTTTCAGCTCACGGATCAGATCCATTGAGAACCGACGCCATTCAATGTTACGTGCAAGCTTCTGATTTAACTCGCTCAACAGCATGCAATCTGTGTGTCGGCGCACCATACGGCTACGGAAAAACGAATACAGCTGGAACACCAACGTATGCTGTTTCAGGATTTCTGGTGGGAACAAGAAAAAATAATCGCGTGTTAGTAGTTCTTCGTAGAACGACGGTTCCCACACCAAGATGTATAAGTTGGGTTTAATACGAATTTCGCCATCACTGCCCTCAACGGGCGCTTCTTCTGAAGCCGTGATGGTACGGGCTAAGAAGCGGAAGCGGTCACTCTTAAAGCCTTCGGGCATATTTTCACTGAGCCATCGGCCAGTGAGTTCATGGAGCTGAAAATCAGTGAATTCAATGCGATCAATGCTATCGCGAATGGAATCACGAGCTGGGCCACTGTCTTTTTTGCCTCTGAGCGACAAAATATCAGTGATGTATAGCGGCGTTTTGTTTGGTACGTGAGCCGCATCAAGCTGATACTGATCTTTGTGATGATCATGATACTGAACCGTTAACGTGAAGAGAGCGAACAGGGTCATGAGATCATCCACAGTCATGATATTTTTGGATGATCGCGTCTCAATAACGGCTTTTGTGCCAGAGATCGACACCATGGATTTCTGATAACTTTTTCGAGTTCTTGGTGGCGCAAGTGCTTGGTCAATGATCCCAGCCCAATTTGTTGGAGATACAACAAATTGATCGGCTTCATCTTTCATCGTGGGAGGTGTGTTTAACCCGTGCTCATTCAACAAACGTTTGTTTACTTGAGTCTGAGCCAATGCTTTCGAACGTTTTTGTTTTTCGTTCTGGCGAACTTTGTCGGTAACAAGACTTGTTGCTCCCAACACAGATATAAGCTGATTGGGATTCACAAATTTATGTAGCATCGTTTTACCAGCAAGTCCCTCTTCAAAACGCACTGGAGTTTGAGTAAATAAACCAATATTTACTGCCGCGCGCAAACGTTGTTGCAGGGCTGCACGTGTGAGTTGCCCATCTGTTGCTTCCACAATCTCTGTGGTTGAAACCAAACCATCCTTGCTGCTGAAGCCTCGTAATGAGATCAGATTAAGCAACTCTAAGATGCTTTTGGTCACCCCTTTGAAATGTTGGTACTGCTCTACCCAATCCGCAGAGGATTCATGTACCTCAAAAAGATGGCCATCTTTGTGGCTTCTCGGTGCTTTAATCAGAATTTTTTCATCAGCCGTCATTTTAGATCCAGATCACACTAGCCGTAGTTGTGCTATGGTTCCGAAGAATAAAGAAAAACAGATCATAAATAAAGAAAAAAGATTGTTTTTTAAATAACTGATCTTTTTTGATTAATCTGATCTTAATTGATTATATGATCTAATGATCTGGCTTGAAATTTTTCGCTAAGCTTTTGTTCTATAAGACTATTATTTCCATGTATTTCGGAACTATGATCATAAGAAGTCTGAAAGTATGATCAACAATAACCTGAAAGCATGATCATATTTATTCGCAAGCATGATCATTAAGGTTATGAAAAGATGATCAAAAGAGTCTTGAAACGATGATCATGATGTTTTTACAGGTTATCCACAGATGCAGTATTTAATAATGATCTTCACGATGATTATATTGTGCATTGGTGATGTTATTTATACTCGGATCGATGATCAAGAGCCAATATATCTATCGTTCTGGCGTCCATATTGATGAGATATCACTCATCTGATTAAAATACATTCAAGTCGCTCATATTTAGAAGTAAATTCTAGTCTCTGCTTATTTACAGGAAGCATGATCATGAGAGCGTGATTTATCATAGCAACTTGAGCAATTTCATTGTTCCGGCTTCTATACCGTCAATTTCTGCTCAATCCCCCATTCTGTCTGCACTCAACCGTAAATCAGAGAAGAAAACTCATGCTTCCGAGAGATTCTAAGGCTTGATCATATTTCCGATTAATGGATCTTATTTTATTTGCGTGTTTACACCGTACTCTGCTCTATTTTTCCATGATCATGCTTTCGGATTTGCTTATTAACACGGAAGCATGATCATAAGCATACCTTGATCATACTTCCATAGATGTTTCGCTGGAACTGCCCTATTTTGCTCGGAGACATGATCAAGGTGTTCAGATCTTTATTGTTCCGATATTACTTACTATTTATCGTTTAAATTAGGTTGGTCTAACATAACCCGTAATTTAGCTTAATATTATAATCGTTCCGGTAGAAAATTGATTTACATTGTAAATGAGTGACGCTGTAACACTTTTTATTTTTAAGTTTAGGTGTCCACTTATGAGAAGATTATTTGATTAAAAATAGTTATCTTTTTGACCATAAATCATAAAAGCGTCGATTTGGGTGTTTTTTTATGTGATGGTAATTCAAAATGTTCGTGCACCTTTTTGTTGTTTTTGGTCTTTACTGCTGTACAATTGCAATTATAAATCCTTCCAACGGAATTTGGCATGAAAAGAGAAAAAACGATTGAAAACCTTCTTGAGTTAGCGGAGCTGACTCAGCAGGTTCAAGCTGACCGTATTGAAATTGTTTTAGAAGAGCGAAGCGATAACTACTTCCCACCAATGTCGAAAGCGATGATGGAAACCCGTTCTGGTCTAACTCGCCGTAAGCTCGACGACGCGATTGGTAAAATGGAAGCCGCTGGGCATCAATTTACTAAAAACAACGCGAATCATTATTCAATTACGTTAGAAGAAGCACACATGCTCATGGATGCGGCTGAAGTGCCTAAATTTCATGAGCGTAAAAAGAATTCAGGTAACAAACCTTGGATTATTAATGTGCAGAACCAAAAGGGCGGTACAGGTAAATCAATGACCGCGGTTCATTTAGCGGCATGTTTAGCGCTAAATTTGGATAAACGATACCGTATTTGTTTAATCGACTTAGACCCACAAGGCTCGCTACGTTTATTCCTCAACCCGCAAATCAGCATGGCAGAGCACGATAATATCTATTCTGCGGTAGACATTATGTTGGGTAACGTGCCTGATGGTGTGGAAATTGACAGTGAATTTTTACGTAAAAACGTATTGCTGCCAACGCAATATCCGAACTTAAAGTCGATTTCAGCGTTTCCAGAAGACGCGATGTTTAATGCGGAAGCATGGCAAACGCTATCTGAAGACCCATCACTCGATATCGTCCGTCTGCTGAAAGAGCAACTGATTGATAAAATTGCTGATGACTTCGATATCATTATGATTGATACCGGTCCACACGTTGACCCATTAGTATGGAATGCGATGTATGCATCAAATGCCTTGCTAATTCCTTGTGCGGCTAAGCGTCTGGACTGGGCTTCAACAGTAAACTTCTTCCAGCATTTGCCTACGGTATATGAAATGTTCCCGGAGGACTGGAATGGTCTTGAGTTTGTTCGCTTGATGCCAACCATGTTTGAGGACGACAATAAGAAGCAAGTTTCTGTTTTAACTGAAATGAACTATCTTCTAGGTGACCAAGTTATGATGGCTACTATTCCTCGTAGCCGTGCGTTTGAAACCTGTGCCGATACCTACAGCACAGTATTTGATCTGACAGTAAGCGATTTTGAAGGCGGTAAGAAGACACTAGCTACCGCGCAGGACGCTGTTCATAAAAGCGCACTGGAATTAGAGCGTGTCCTGCACTCTAATTGGCCGTCATTGAATCAGGGGTAATAAGTAAATGGCTTTGAAAACGTCTGAATTAAACGCGAAATTATTTGGCAAAACGAATAAGCGTCGTGTTGTGACTCCGCAAGAGGCGCAAACTGCGGCAAAAGAGAAAGCTCAAACGATTGAACTAGCAGTTGCAGGTGAAAATATTGTTCAGTTTGAACTTGTGCGTATTCCTGCAAATAAAGTTGCGACAGAAACAACAGTATTTGTTGATAACGCTCGTGAGCAATCGTTCTTAAATGAACATGCTTTATCTGATGTTTTAGTCACACTCAAAGAGCGTGGCCAACAATATCCAGCTGTAGGTCGTAGAACTGAAGATGGCAAGATCGAAGTTTTAGATGGTAGCCGTCGTCGCATGTCTTGTATCCTCGCTGAACAAGATTTTTTGGTTTATGTTGCTGACAACATCAATACTGACCATGCTAAGTTTTTGTCTGATGTGGCAAATGCTCACAAGCCGCTCTCTTTATATGAAAAAGGGAAAGAGATGCAGGCTAAGCTTGATAGTGGTGAAGCTGAAGATCAGAAAGCATTGGCAAAAATGTTCCAGTGCAGTGAAGCGTTGGTAAGTGGCGCTTTAAAAGCCGCAGCATTACCGTTAGAACTGCTTCAAGCGTATCCGAATGTTGGCGATCTCGGTCGTCCAACTATCGTGAAACTGCACAAACAGTTTTCAACGCTGACGCCAGAGCAGCAGCAAGAGCTGTTAGATAAATGTCGCTCTAGCGAAGGGTTTTTATGGCAGCGAAGCACAGCTCAAGGCGTTGCTCGTCTGACAAAAGAAGTCACGGAAAGCATCGAAAATTGGATTACTGAACTTGCACCAGCAAAACCTGGCAAGAAGACGGAAAAAGTCGACTTAGTAAAAGGTCGAGCAAGCTATAGCCGAAAAGGTAGCAGCCTGGCGTTGAACTTGAAGAAAGTTGATGACAGCTTAATGGAAGAGATTCTTGCGTTTGTACAAACCAAACTGCAATAACAAATGATGATTGAATCAACCGCCTCCGGGCGGTTTTTTTATATCTGAGAAGCGTCAAATTAAAGATGTGATACCATTGCGTCAGTTCAACGTTGGATAGACAAAATGCAGACACAATCTGATTTCCTTTCATCACTTCAACATCAAGCTCACCAATCTTTCCAAAGGATTGGTGTTGTCATTCAAGGCGAGGCTTCTTGGCAAAATGCGTTGATGTCAGAGTTCCATAAAACGCAGCGCCATCAACGTTGGTTTTCTGTTGGTGATTTTGGTTTGAAAAACGTATCCAGTGTTTCGTCTAAACAAGGGCACATGTTGCTAGGCAGAGAGTGTGACGTTCTATTGTTTGATGCTCGAAATGGCTTTGACGCCAATAGTTTTACCGCCGCGCTTGGCTCATTGGTTGGCGGCGGTTTTCTTATTGTCATTACTGAGCTGCGACAAAATGCGAATTTTGCTCAGCAATGGATGCACAAACAATGGGAGAAGCTCGTTGTTATTGAGCAAGACAAACCATTGCCAACGGCTCCAGACATCAAGCAAGCAGAAAAAGAAAGCCACTACACGGAACAAGAACATGCCATTTCTCTAATTGAAAAGGTGGTGACAGGACATCGAAAGCGACCATTAATTTTGACCGCTGATCGTGGACGTGGAAAAACAAGTGCCCTCGGAATTGCGTGTGCGAACTTATTACAGCAGAAGCCGCTTAGAATCTTAATTACGGCACCATCTATAAAAGCCGTTGAGCCTGTTTACCAACATGCTTTACGTTTACTCCCTAGCGCACAGCGTATTAAGAAGGACAGATTAGAATCAGGGCAGGGAGCCATTCAATTTATTGCTCCAGATGAACTATTATTGAGTCGACCTGAATGTGATTTGTTACTTGTCGATGAAGCGGCTGCAATTCCAGTTCCTATGCTCAAGAGCATTACCGAACATTATCATCGACTCATTTTTTCTACGACTATTCACGGTTATGAAGGTTGTGGCCGGGGCTTTACGATTAAATTTGTTGATTGGCTTCAGAAACAGCGTTCGGGAATGAAAACGTGGCACATGACACAGCCCATCCGCTGGAGCATGAATGATGCGCTCGAATCATGGCTCTATGACGCGTTTTTGTTGGATGCGGAGTTAACGCACCATCAACTTAACCAGGTCGACTCAATTTCCCTTTCTAAAGCCGATAAGGACGATTTGATATCGCAGCCTAGTTTGCTGCGCGAGTGCTTCGCTCTTTTGGTTAATGCTCATTATCAGACCTCGCCGAATGATTTGATTCACCTTTTGCAAGACGACAACAGTCAGCTCTATTTTGCTAAGCAAGATAATGCGGTTGTGGGGGTAATATTAGCGGTCGAAGAGGGTGGGCTTGACGCTGAATTGGTTGAAGAAATTCAGCTTGGTAAGCGTCGTCCTAAAGGACACTTAGCCCCAGTTACGATTGCAAACCACCTAGGATTTCCGAATGTCGCGAATCTATCGACGCTGCGAGTCATGAGAATTGCTGTTCATCCGGAATTGCAAGGAAGAGGCATCGGTCAAAAAATGCTGCAGCAACTTGATCAAATGGCGGCTAAACACATTGCTTACTTATCCACGAGTTTCGGTGCGACGGAAGAGTTGGTCCATTTCTGGCTACAATCGAACTTCCGTGCAATTCGTTTAGGGTCAATGCGCGATGCTGCTAGCGGTTGTTATTCAGTCTTGATGGTCAAACCTTGTGATTCCCAACAGACGGCTTGGGTCGATGAATCTCAGGCGCTATTTGAAGAAGTGTTGTCTAACAACGTGGCTGACGTCTATCCAAAATTAGAAGCCTCTATTTTTCGAGCTCTATTACCGCAACCTTTGGGAATGAGTCCACTTCATCCCGCTAAGTTATTACTAATTGAATGCTATGCTGATGGTGGTAACAGTTATGAGTCCGTGTCTGCTTGGCTTCAGCAGTGGTTACTTAACTTAGGTTTGAACTCCGCTTCCGACTTGATGATCAGTAAGCTTTTTCTTAACCGTAGTTGGACTGAATGTGCTCAGCAATTTGGTTTACCTGGAAGAAGGCAAGTTGAGCAGCAGTTAAGGGACGAAGTAAGACACATTTGGAACGATTTACACTGTAAACACTAAAGGGAAATTTACACTGTAAATGAAATTATTAGGAGCTGATTTTACACTGTAAATCCAGCTCCTTTTTATTTCGGCGTGTATTTTGATTGAGCTTTAGGTTAAATCGAAATGCTCTCTTAATATCTGTTTAACCGTTATTGATGGATTACTTTCTTTAGTGACGTGAGCCCTATAATAAGAAATGCGAGGTTTGTTCAGAAAACGGATTTGGGTAGACTGAAAGTGTTGATGGGAAGCAAAGTGGTAAGGGTATGTGGAAGCTGTGTCTTGAGTTATCTGAAGATAAGACCAAGGTGATAGCCCGTCTTCCGGGAGAAGTGGACCTCGGTGGTGAGCTAAATCAAAATGAATTAAACGAGCAGCTCGTCGCAATGAACGCTGAAAAGATGTTTGTTGTTGAGGGGGAAGTCGTGAGATTCATTAACTGCGCCAAAGAACGTAAAGCCGAGGCCTACGAAGGCATCGTCATTGCGGAAAAACGCAACGCGCAAGTTGAGGTTGAATTATCGAATAATGACATGCTCGCCAGTATGAACGTTGTCGGCGCGTACGGAGGCCGAGGTTTACGTGGCCCCGAGATTGTTCAAGCCCTTGCTCAAGCGCGAGTTTCGAAAGGCATCAACAAACTGGCTTTGAAGAAAGTGTTGGTTGTCAGCACTCAGCTCAAACCCGGCGAAACTTTTTCTCAACCTGTAGCGGTTGGTAAGCAACCTATCAAAGGCAAAGACGCTCTTTTTACTCCTCTTGTTAAAGACATCACCAAACGCATCCTCAAACCCAAAGACGGCCAATCTGCTAGCGACAAAATTGATTTACGTAACCTCGGTGAAACTATCGCGGTTGACGTAGGCGATGAGGTGATGCGCCGCACGCCTGCGACCAAAGGTACGCCTGGTTTTACTGTTCAAGGGCGAGTGATTCCTCCACAAGCCGGAAAAGACAGCCCAATGAAGCCAGGCAAGGGCACCGAGATAAGCAAGCAAGACCCAAACCTATTGATTGCATCGGTATCCGGTACGCCTCTGATTAAAGACAAAACCATCGAAGTTGATAACGCACTCTGCCTCAATAGCGTTGGCGTGAATACAGGCCACGTGAAATTCAAAGGGAATGTGATTATCGGTGGCAACATTGAATCTGGCATGATTGTTAAAGCGACGGGTTCTATTACTGTAGGCGGCTTCATTGAATCGGCTGACGTACAAGCGCAAGACGACATCCAAGTTGGTAAAGGGATCATTGGCCACACCGTGAGTGATGGCCAGCCAAAGAGTTGTCACGTCAAAGCCAAAGGTTCGATTCGTGCCAGCTACGCCCAATATTGTGATTTGCAAGCCGGCGAAGATATTGAGTTGGCGGTGCACAGCATGAATAACGATATTGTTTGTGGGCGCAATCTGACGGTGCTAGACGCGAACGGTAGGAACGGCACGCTCAGCGGCGGAGATGCAAAAGTCGGTAGCAAAGTGGTGTGCTTACAATTGGGCGTAGAAGGCGACACCGCCACTAAGGTAGAAGCGTTCGCACGCTATTCTGCATTTAAGGAACGATTAGCAGAGCTTAAAGAACAATACAAACGCGCTCAAGAAGGCACGATGGATGTGATTCGTAAAGAGCTCGAATTTAAGAAACGTCCTAAAGCCGCACGTACCGACGAAGAACAAGCTCAGATTGACGTGATGAAAACACAAAACAACGAGCAGCTTGAAGCGATAAAGCAAAAGCTAGAACAAACGGAACATGACTTTGAAGTCGCGTTAGAAGAAAATATTGTCGAAGCCAAAGAGCGTGTCTTCACTCGCGTGACGGTGCAGTTTGGCGACGAACAAGTAACGACAAAGCGCACTCATGGCGGTTGTTCGTTCCGTTTCAATCAATACGAAATTAAAGTCTCGGCGAACTTGGAAGAAGAGGACGTCGCTGCGGTTTAAGCTTTCTTACTCACTGAGCCCACACGTCGCAACAAGATGTGTGGGCTTTTGTTTATCTACAAATCGACAATGTGCTCTTGATAGTAGTCCGCAAGCGCACCGACTTGGCTGCTACACATTACTTTCATTGCTTGTTTAATGTGTTCTATTGGCCAGTTCCACCATTGGATATTGAGTAGAGTTTCAATCTCTTTATCGCTGAATCGTTGACGTACGACTTGGTTGTTTCCAACCACCACCGAATAAGGTTGCACGTCTTTCGTCACTACGGTGCGTGCTCCGATGACGGCTCCATCGCCGATGTTTACTCCGGGCATGATCATCGCCTCGCTGCCAATCCAAACATCGTTCCCCACCACCGTGTCTCCGGCACGCTCGAAACCGTCTTGCACGCCTTCTCCAAATTCTTCAGGAGAGAAGGGGAAGGTCGAAATCCAGTCAATGCGATGACCTTGGTTTCCTGCCATCATGAAGGTGGCTCCAGAAGCGATGGAACAAAACTTGCCAATGATTAATTTGTCGATGCTATCGGGTTCTCTACTTTGCCATTCTTGAAGTGTGACGGGGTCACCCAACAAGTAGCGTACTGCTTGCTCTTCGAAGCTTTTTTGATGATAGAAGCCCGAGTAATAGCTGTAATCGCCAACGATGATATTGGGATTAGTGATGTGATCTTTAATGACTTGACCTTTTAACCACGTGTCGAAAACACTCATAACTCATCCTTTCAAATTTAGGTTGTATAGAGTTTAGAGGCTTTCTATTATTTCCAATAGTTTGATTTTAGAGATTCAGAATTACTGTATGGAAATAAAATGGCTCAGCTACGTACCACTTTACGTCGCTTTGTGCGAGGAGCGAAGTATTGCTGGCGCAGCAAAGCGACTGAAATGTTCGAATGCGCATGTAAGTCGGCAACTTAAACAGCTTGAAGACATATTGTCGGTGCAGCTTATTCAGCGAACTACGCGCCAGTTTAATTTGACCTACGATGGTTTGCGGTTTTATCAGCAGGTAAAGCAACTGCTCGAAGGCGCTGAGCAGATCAATGAGCAAGTCATTGCAAACGAGATCGTATCGGGAAAATTGAGAATAGCGACGTCTGCTTCTTTCGGAGCTGCGTTACTCAGCCAAACATTGATCGAGTTTCGATTGCAACATCCACAAGTGAGTGTCGAAGTGATCTTCACAGAGACGCCTCTCGACTTGATTGAGGCTGGGTTTGATATCGCATTCTACTTTACCGATACTCCTCCAGAGGGATACGTCGGCCATCAGCTACGCACTTTACACTGTAAACCGATCGCTCATCGCTCGTATTTAGCTGATAAACCAAATGTAAGTACGCCAGAGGATCTTGGTGACTTAAAGCACATCCTTTATAAAAGTCGCGACTTGGTGTTAGACAAGTGGACGTTTACGCATAAGCAAACTCAACAGCAGTGCAGCATTGAGTTAGAAAGTACGCTGAGTTTTAATCTTGTCCAGTCCATGTTGGATGCTACTTTGGCTGGCTGTGGTGTAGCCATGTTAGATGAATTTGCACTGGCTAAACTCGAATCTGCACAAAAAGAACAACTCGTGATCTTACTACCAGAATGGCAGACGGATGCGATTTTGCCGCTTTATCTGCTTTACCCAAAACGTGAGCACTTACCAAGAAGAACGCGGGCGTTCATTGATCACTTTAGGAACATATATTCTGTCGGCGAATAGCGACAACAAACTTAGCAACAATTGAGGAAACAAAGGAATGCGAAAACACTGTATTGCGATTGGTGGTGGTGGCTGGATGATGGGAGAGAATCCGAGCCCGCTCGATCAATACATTTTGTCTTTGTCTGGTAAGGAGAATCCAAACATTTGTTTTCTACCGACAGCCACGGGAGACGCCGATGAAGTGATTGAACGTTTTTACAATGCGAAGCTTAGTGAAAACGTAACCCATTTTCCGTTGTTTAAGTTTGATGCTGGTTGGAAAGAAACGCTATTTGAACAAGACATCATTTACGTCGGTGGCGGTAATACGCGTTCGATGTTGGCCATTTGGCGCGAATGGGGAATCGATAGAATACTCAAGCAGTGTTATGAACAAGGCATCATCATTTGTGGCATGAGCGCTGGTGCAATTTGTTGGTTTGAGTTTGCGGTGACAGACAGTGATCCCGAAGCATACCAAGTTATGCGTTGTCTTGGATTAATTGACGGTTTGGCTGCGGCGCATTTTTCCCATGTCGGTGAGAAGTTTGAGGTTTTCCAAGCCTTTGCTCGTTCTCTACCGAGCATCACTTGTTATGGTATTCACGATTATGCGGCATTGCACTTTGTCGATGGAAAATTGTTAGCTACTGTCACCAGTTTTCCTGATGCAGGCGTGTTGGTCAAAACAGGTAACGAAGAAAACATATTACGAGGGTGAGCTTCTTCAAATCAGCATTAAAGGCAATAACTACTGACCGGACACAGAAGAAGCTCATGGATTCAGCTAACTTACATTAAGTATCGTGCTTACAGCTCGTAACGCAGACCTAAGTGGTAGTAGCTTTCGTCTGCGTGCGCACCGCCAAACGAGACTTCTTGTCCATTGCTGTAGCCACGCGAACCGTTACGATCAACGTAGTTTGTGTAGATAGAAGAACGAGGCGTCAGTTTGTATTGCACTTCTAGCGTTGTATCTTTCAGCTCTAGCTCGTCACCATCACTGTTTTCTAAAGAACGATAACCAGCACGCAGTGCCCATTTGTCATTTACACTGTAAACCGCCGTCAGTTCCATCACTTTGTCGGTACTAGTTTGTGAGTAATAGCCCTCAAGTTCATCTTCCGAGTACAACGCACCCAACATCAAATCACCTAGGTAGTAACGCGTACCTGCGCCCCAGAATGTGTAATCGGTGTCGTTGCTTTCACGTTCATCACCTTTATTTTTCTGCATCGCCACCACTGGCGCCAAGGTACCCAAATTCCCCATGTCTAGCGTATAACGCAGTGCAGCGTTGTAACCGTAGTCGAGCTCAGAAGTGTTGTTTCCTAAAATGTACGCGACAGAAAAGTCGAAATTACCTAGGCTGTTTTGATATTGCAGCGTGCCATCTTGACGGAAAACTTGCGTCGCGGTTTTGTCGACTTTATTCGCTTGGCGCGCCATAGAAACATCGGAAGAGGCGAACACATCACCAATGTCGGTAAACATAATCAATCCAGATGCCACGCGACCACCAGTAATGCGACCATAATCTTTCGCATCAATACCCGCCCATACATAACGTGCGGTCAGAGACGGTTTGTCGTTTACTTGGTTTGCGTATTCAGCGGCACCCACTTGGTATTGCGCTTGGCCGATGATCGACGCGTACTCGTTGATGGTTTGTGAACCGTTTAAACCAATACGGCCATCAAACTCGCCATTTGCATCGCCGTGCTCATCATTTTTACTGGTGACATTGAAACCAAGACGAGAGTAAATATTTAAAACTGACCCATCTTCCGCTTGATACAGCTGCGCTGCCATTGCGTTTGATGCCATCAATGTAGGGAGAAGTAGAGTCAAAATGTGCTTTTTCATGATTAACGACCTTTCATTTCTATTGTTTTAGGTACGACAAAGCCCCTTCCGAGTAACGGAATAAGAAAAATTGTCGTGAAGTAGAGAGAGGGTGCGCCCTTGTTTGCCAAGGGCGCGAGCTAGTCCATTCCTATAGGGGAAGAATGATTTAGCTTAAATCGACGTCTTTGCAGCCAAAGAAGTAAGTCGCGAGGAAGCCGACGATGTAAGAGATAAGCAGGCCGGCAACAAACACCATCATGCCCGGGAAGATGCCATTTTCAGATGTCATGAGAGGAATCGCCACGATACCGGACGGGCCAAACACCGTATTAAGACCAACTGGCAAGCCAAGGTAAGAAACTAAACCGATAAAGAAGCCGCCCGCAGCACCACCAATACAAGCGGTAACGAATGGTTTTACGCGTGGTAATGTCACGCCGTAAATCAATGGTTCGCCAATGCCTAGAAGGCCCGGAATAATAGCGCCTTTAACTTGAGTGCGCAGTAGAGCGTCTTTTTTGGCTTTGAAATACAGCGCCATTGACGCGCCAACCTGACCGCCACCAGCCATCGCCAGGATAGGGAATAGCGAGTTAAAGCCCTGTGCTTCCATCAATGCAAAGTACACTGGAACAAAACCTTGGTGGATGCCAAATACCACAGAAATTAAGAACAAACCTGCCAAGATTGCAGCGCCTAATGGGTTATCGTTCAAGTTGAGGAACAACCAAGACATCCCTTTAAACAGCTCGCCGCCGATCGGCATGATGATCAAGAAGGTTACCGCACCCATGATCAACAGAGTGATAACGGACGTTAAGATCATGTCCAGATCATCAGGCATGTATTGACGAACCTTACGCTCGACTTGCGCACCGATGATCGCCGCCAAAAGTACGCCGATAATGTTGCCGCGCGGATCAATCGCAAAGCCGAAAAACTCGTTCATGCCAGAGTAAATGCCGGATGTAGCCTCTGGGTTGTAACCCAGTACAAACAAAGAGGCGAGAATGGCACCATTAACACCAGAGCCGCCAAACGCTTGCTGCGCGTTGTAACCAATCAGAATACTTAGGAAAGCAAACAGACCCTTACCAAAGACTTTCATGTAGGCGATCAAATCCAACATAAACTGGCTTGGTGTCTGGTCGAGAACAAACATCTGTTCCAATAACGTCGCAAAACCTAGCAACAAACCAGCGGCAATAAAGCCAGGGATCAACGGCGTAAAGATGGTGGCAAACTTGCTTAAAAAACGCTGAACTGCACTGGTTTGTTTGCTCTTCATCTGTTTTTCTGCTCGGCCGCGACGGCAGAAAGATCTTGTTGCGGCATATCTGGTTCTTCACTATCACCAGAAGTTAAGCTGTCGATCAATTGATTCATCATCTCAGCCGCTTGTTGAGCTTTTCCGGGACCGAGAATGATCTGAAATTGCTCATCGCTTTCCACCACACCCATTACGCCGGGAATTTGCTTGATAACAGACTGGTCAGCCAAGCCATTGTTGGCGAGCGATAAACGCAAACGCGTCATACAGTTACCACATTTGCTTACATTGCTGCTGCCACCCACTGCGGACAGCAACTGCGATACTGTGTTTGAAGTTATTTTTGCCATAGGGTCTATCCTTCAGAACTCGGATTATTTAGTTATTATTTAGTGCTGCGCGAATAAAACCGTTGTGCGCGGCGAGGCGTGATTTGGCTTGTTCGGCATCCAAATCGGCCAAAATCATTAAGATGGCAGTTTTGCAGTGGCGATCGCAGGCATTTAATGCTCGCTCTGCTTCTTCTTTTGATGCGCCAGTTGCTTCTACAACAATGTTGGTTTGGCGTTGGATGAGCTTGGCGTTGGTGGCCTCTACATCCACCATTAAGTTGCCAAATACCTTAGCGCTACGAATCATTGCACCTGTCGTGAGCATGTTTAACACCAGTTTTTGTGCGGTGCCGGCTTTCATGCGAGAAGAGCCAGTAACGACCTCTGCGCCAACAATCGGCAGAATCGCGATGTCGGCCGCTTTTGCCATTGCACATTCCGGATTACAGGCGATAGATGCGGTCGTAGCTCCAATGGATTTAGCGTACTCCAAACCACCTAGTACATAAGGTGTACGGCCACTCGCTGCAATGCCTACAACCACGTCATGGCTGGTGAGGTGAAGCGCTTTTAAGTCGTCTTGACCCATTTGCGCGTCGTCTTCGGCGTTTTCTACCGCTTTCAAAATCGCTTGGTGTCCACCAGCAATTAATCCAACCACCATGTCTGGATGCGTGCCGTAGGTAGGAGGACACTCGCTCGCATCAAGAATTCCTAAGCGGCCTGATGTGCCAGCTCCCATGTAAACCAAACGGCCACCATTGGCAAACGCTTGAGTAATTGCATCAACCGTCTTTGCAATTTGTGGTAGCACTGCTTTGACCGCGAGCGCGACTTTTTGATCCTCTTCATTAATGACTTGCAGCATCTCGATGGTCGAAAGCGTATCAATCTCTGCACTGGCTGGATTACGGCTTTCTGTCACCAATCGGCTTAAATCAATTTTCATGTTTTACACTCCTCGTAATGTTCAATCTGAGGGCGATTCTATGGAATAAAATATTCTGTTTTGGTGATAAAAATCACACTTGAGGTTATTCTTTGTGCAGGAGAAATTTGGAATAATGAGAGAAAATATATGTCCATTACATCCGGTATAAACTGGCTTGGTTAGAACAATCATGGAGTTAAATCAAACTCCAATTATTTTTGTTTTGGAATAATTTATTTAAATTTTTTTGAGGTTTTTGTTGTGTCAGTTGTCAATAAGATAGTCGCGAGGCGTACTCAGCTTTCGCAAAGTGGTCGTTTGGTCGGCGATTGGATTGTTGAAAACGCAGAAAAGGCAGCGCTGCTCACTAGCCAAGAACTTGCGGCACAAGTAAAAGTGAGTCAATCGAGCATTGTGAAATTTACTCAGCGTATTGGCTTTAAAGGTTACAGCGAGTTTAAGTTAGCTCTGAATGAAGAGATTGGCCGTAAGCATGCGATGCAGTCGACACCGCTGCACAGTGATATTTTGGCTGACGACCCCATTGCGGTAATTTCACAGAAACTGGTGAAAGCGAAAACCGACGCTATGTTTCAAACTACCAATACGCTGTCTTACGAAGCGTGTCACCAAGCGGTGAAATGGTTGAGTGAAGCGCGTCGAGTGCAAGTGGTCGGGATTGGGGGCTCTGCACTGACCGCGAAGGATTTAAGCTTTAAACTGCTTAAACTTGGTATTACGGCGCTTTCTGAACAAGACAGCCACGTGCAGATTGCTGTTGCCCGCACGCTCTCTCCAGAAGATGTTCAGATCGCAATCTCGTTTTCGGGTGAGCGCAAAGAAATTCTCGTCGCGGCAGAAGCGGCAAAAGAGCAGGGCGCGAAGGTGATTGCGTTATCTGCGCCTGGAAGAAGTCGCTTGCGCGGTATTGCCGATATTACGTTTGATACGATTGCCAATGAAACGGAACATCGCAGCTCATCCATTGCTTCGCGTACCGCGCAAAACGTGATCACCGATTTGCTGTTTATCATCTTGGTTCAACAAAGAGACGACAGTGCCCGTCAGTTGATCAGCGATATCAGTACCGACATCAAACAGATCCTCACATGATCGCTTAACCAACAGCGGACTAGAGATCCGGATCGTGCCTCAGCAAAGCAATAAAAGCAGAGAGATGTTTTTCAATGGTGAGATCGGCAGAAATCGCGGGTAATTCCAACGTGATGCAAGGTAAATCACGTTCACTACACCAAGTGCCGAATGAGCCGGGTGTTTCGTAGTCGACATCGTCAACGATTGGCAGTTGGAACTGCTCGCCGAGCCATTTGGCAAGGTCGGAATGTTTGGGATCATCCACAAAAGCAAGCGGTTCATGAAACGACACCACAAACTTTGGCTTGCGCAGTTCAATCAAGTTAATTAATGCGCTAACTTCAGGCTCTAGTTGGTTTTTAGTGCCAGTTTTCACCTGTACGTCTCGAACGGGTGTGTGAGAGCTCCATCGATACACTGTGCCATGCTCAGTCCAATTTGGGGTTGGAAACGCGCGATTGAGATCCACTTGGTTTGCGTTTGCGCGTGTGCCTAGCTGGTTGCCGTCAGGATTCATTGACAGAATCACATCATGTCGTAAGTTATCAGCAGGCAAGCTTCTTAGCGCGCAGGACAAACCTGCAATCGAGGCCGTCTCGTCCCCGTGAGTGCCTGCCAAAATCAAACCTCGCGAAGCACTTTCGACTTGAGCCGGAAAATACAGTAATGGCGCACCAAGCACGGATTGACCGTATGATGTTGGCCGAATTAAAAATGCCGCTCTTTCCGTTCTTGGAATTAGACTCACCGTAATCTCCTGATTGATGAAGTAGTATCAATATCTAAGCTAATTACACCTAGCTAAACTGAACCGTTTAAACTCGTCAACGGTTGAAATGTTAATTGTGGCACTTGCTTCACAAGACGCGTTAGGAGAACGAAAAAAGATATGGATTTTAAAAAACATTCAACGGCGTTGCTGATTTCCTCTTTATTCACCCCTTTTCTTGCTACATCAGTTGCTGCGGAGACCTTACCTAAAGGTATTCAACTTGCCGCAGAACAGCATTTAGTACGTGCGAATGACGCAGAGGCGGCGACGCTTGACCCAGCGAAAGCCGAAGGTCTGCCAGAAATGCATGTGATTCGTGACTTATTTGAAGGGTTTGTGATTCAAGATCGTGACGGAAACATCATTCCCGGTGTGGCAGAATCATGGGAAACCAAGGACAACCAAACCTTTACTTTTCACTTGCGCAAAGACGCGAAATGGTCGAATGGCGAGCCTGTGACGGCGGATGATTTTGTCTATTCACTGCGTCGAGCGGTGGACCCGAAGACCGCTTCTCCAAATGTTTGGTATCTCAAACTCACCAAGATCAAAAACATCGCCGATGTAGCAGAGGGCAAAAAGCCTTTGGACGATCTCGGTATCAAGGCAGTGGATAAATACACCCTACGTTTTGAGTTGGACAGTCAAGTGCCGTACTTTGTTGCTATGACTGGGCACACGTCCATGATGCCAGTGCATCAAGCGACAGTGGAAAACCGCGACAAGCCGTGGAGCGATCCAGACCAATTTGTTAGCAACGGTGCATTCACATTGGATAAGTGGGTCGTGAATGAACGCATTGAATTGGTTAAGAGTCCAAGTTACTGGGACAGCGCAGATACGCATCTAAACAGAGTGACTTACATTCCGTTTGAAAACCAAAACGCGTCGATCAATCGTTATGCGGCAGGAGAGCTGGATATCACGTCAGATGTGCCGACTCATATGGCGCAGAAGCTTAAACAAGATTACAAGCAGGCTTACACGGTGGTGCCATTGTTGTGCACGTATTACTACGCGTTCAATACCACTCGTCCGCCATTTGATGATGTGCGAGTGCGTCAAGCGGTGTCGTACTCCATCATGCGCGATGTGATTACGAATGGTGTCACGCAAGTGGGCAACCTTCCTGCTTATACTTTTGCGCATCAGTACACCGCAGGGTTTGATGCGACGCCGCCTGAATACAGTAAGTGGAGTCAGCAACAACGTGACGAGAAAGCGCGTCAGTTGTTAAAAGAAGCGGGTTACAGCCAAGACAAGCCGCTCGATTTTAAATTGCTGTACAACACCAGTGAGGCAAACAAATCGATCGCGGTTGCGATAGCGTCGATGCTACAAAAAAATCTCGGTGCAAACGTGGAGTTAGAAAACCAAGAGTGGAAGTCGTACTTAGTGGCGCGTAAACAAGGCAATTTCGATGTGATGCGCGCTTCCTGGTGTGGTGATTACAATGAAGCGTCTACTTTCCTGAGCTTACTTCGCTCAGGTTCTTCGGGTAACTTTGCACGTTACAGCAATGCTGTGTACGATAACGCGATGAACAGTGCATTGGCAGCAACCGATGAGAAAGCGCGCCAAGGATTTTACGACCAAGCTGAACAGTTGCTGGCGACAGATATGCCCATCGCGCCAATCTATTATTACATGCAAGCACGTTTGGTTCGCCCTACGGTTGGCGGTTTTGCCAAAAACAACGTAGAAGGGCGCATCTACTCGAAAGATCTCTACATCAAGAAGTAGCGCTCAAAACAAGCGATAAATATGAAGCCCCGAAGATGTATCTTACGGGGCTTCTTTTTATTGTTAGCGAGTGGAGAGCTTATTCACGAGCATAGCGACTCGTTTGCCAAGATACTCCGCCGTTGCAACATCAGAAGCATGCAACTGACCACCTTCACCACCTTGTGCAACAATACCACCTTGTACACCATAACGATTCAGGTTTTGCTCCCCAGAATTGCTGATCTTATCCAACCCGACCCACATCATGCCGTGTTGGTTAGCGAGCGTTTGTAGATATTGTAATGTGCAAGATTGGTCGCCATTCATTGCCCCACCACTGGTAAAGCCAGCCGCGATTTTGCTCGCCCATTTTTGGTAATACCAAGATTCACTGCTTGCATCTGCAAATGCTTTAAACTGCGCTGCTACACCTCCCATATAGGTCGGTGAGCCAAAGATAATCGCATCACACTCAGCAAGTTCATCCATTAGTTTAGGGTTCACAAAACGTCCCTCAATAATCTCACTGCCTTCAATTCGGTGAGAGAGGATTTCACAGTCATCTTGCTGCTTAATGCCTTGTTGTTCAACGCCTGCGGCAATCGCGCGAGCAAGCTGACCAGTAACGTCGGTTTTAGAGAAATAAATAATCGCAATTTTGGACACAATGGTTCCTTTTTTCATTGTTGATTTTTAATCGTGCGACTAAGGCTAAAACCTCAAGCTAAGTTGAGGTCAACACTAAAACTTAAAAAGAAGTGCATTAAAAAAGCCGATGTAGATACATCGGCTTTTTAGTGGGTTATTTCTTTCTTCGAGTATAAATCCGAGATTTTGTTTTATTTGGCTCTGGCTTATTTTTCGCCAGCTTTAGTACCGCTTTTTGCAAAATCTGGTTGTTTGGGTAAGTGATCAAGTTTCCGTTGTCGTGCTTAATTAACACGTGAAACATGCTGATTTCTTGAATCTCGCCACTGATGTCTTCGTCTTTGTCTACGACTTTAATACGATCGCCCACTCGGTATGGGAAGACAAAAAAGATCAAAAAGCTGGCGGTGATATTGCTCAGAATTGACCACTGCGCGATAAACGCCACACCCAATACGGCGAAAATGGACGACAGGAACAAAGACACATCGCCATAGCCAATACCTGTGATAATGGCAAAAATAGAGGCGGTCAAAAATAGCAGCGCGACATTGAAACAGCGCTGAATAAAACTCAAACGAGCCTTTTTTACACCTTTCGTTGTTGCCAAATTTAGGATGGCTCTATTTACAATCCTCTTTAGGATGCGATACGCGATCAGGACAAAAATGCCCATCAATAGTTTGTAACCGAGGGAGCCCGTAGTGAAATACTGGCTCACTTGCTCTAATTGGATCCAATCATTCATTTCTTCATCTCGACGATATCTAGAAAGCGGCTTTTATAGCTGATTTTTTGCTGTAAGTAATCACAATTTTTCTTTACACCATTTGTCTCTGTGTTGAGGTACTACAGAGTACTATATTGGTTAATCAAAGACTTAGTGAGCATTGCGAACTCTTTGGCTTTATTACTTATATTCAACCAAAGCTGACGTGATTTTGAAAAGAGCAATCTTTGAGCTGTATCCCATATCCGACATTCTATGACGCTAGTTCCTTATAAACGAGCTGAATATGACTTTTGTCCTGATAACCTAAGGTGTATTAATTGAAATAGCTTTTAGGGCGTTGAAAAATGGAAGAAGATGAAAAGGCGATTATGATTTTATTCGTGATTGTTGGCCTTGTACTCGTTTGGGTCGCGCTTGAAGAACTTAAATATCTCGGGCTCCCAATAAAATAAGCCCCGTTAAACACAAGTTAAACGGGGCCCTTGTCTTTTATCAATGTGAATTCAGGCTAGCTAACCGCACGCACTTTGCCTTGTTTCAAATCGTTCAGCACTTGCGCTTTAGGGCCATCTGCAATGATGCTGCCTTTTTCCATCACAATTACGCGATCAACGATGTCGAGCATAGACGTTTTATGCGTAATCAGAATCAGCGTTTCACTAGGTTTCAACTGTGCTAATTGATGTTTAATGTGCATCTCTGAGCGATTATCCATCGCACTGGTTGGTTCATCCATTAGTAGAACAGGAGGACGACCCAAAAATGCACGAGCGATCGTGACTGCTTGACGTTGACCACCCGAAAGCATTGCTCCACCTTCACCAACTTGGCGTTCTAAGCCCGCTGGGTCAGATTGCGTAAACGCAGTAACACCGGCACGATTCGCTGCGTCTAGTACGTCACGGTCATCGGTTAATGGGCGACCTAGCGTAATGTTGTCGCGGATAGAACCAAAGAACAGATTCGAATCTTGCGGCACACAACCAATATTACGGCGAATGTCGACATGATGCAGCTGTGCGATGTCGGTATCATCAATGCGAACATGACCTTCCGTCGGCTGATACAAGCCCATGATGAGACGCTCTAACGTGGTTTTACCCGAACCGATACGGCCTATGATCGCTACTTTTTCGCCTGGGTTAATGGTCAAGCTCAAATCTCGAATCGACGCCACCGGTGAATCTGGGTAGTGGAAGGTCACGCGTTCAAGTTCAATTTTGCCTTGTACTATTGGACGGTGAATGTAACGTTTACCTTCTTCTTGTTCATCCGGCATTTCCATGACTTGATTGATAATTGTCATAGAAGACTTCGCTTGGTTGTAGCGCGTAGAGAGTAAGGATAACTGAACCAAAGGACCAATCGCGCGGCCGCTAAGCATGGTTGCGGCAATCAAACCACCCATGGTTAAGTCGCCCTCTGCAATCAAGTAAACGCCTAGGATGATCATCCCTACGTTACTACTTTGCTGCACAAAACCTGCCGCGTTTTGAATGCTATCCGTAATTCGGCGGCTTTTTATATTCCAGTTCGCCATGTGCGCAACTGCCTCTTCCCAGCGGTATTGGAATTGGCTTTGCGCACTGAGCATTTTTACGGTTTCTAACCCAGCCAAGCTCTCTATCAAATTGGCATATTTTTGCGATGCTAGGCGTGAACCCTCCTCAATGGAGCGACGCAGCGGTCCTTGTATCAGTAGCGAATGAATAATCAAAATGACCACGCCCACCATCGGTACATACACAAGATCGCCAGCCATTAGCCATATAATCACTAAGAATAAAATGGCAAAAGGCAAATCAATGAGAGCACTGACGGTCGCTGAAGTAAAAAACTCTCGAATAGATTCGAATTCTTGTAAATGGCGAGCGAAGGCACCGACCGAAGGCGGCTTCGATTCCATTCTAATCCCCATCACTTTGCTGAACAGTTTGGATGAAATCAGAATGTCAGACTTCTTGCCCGCCACATCAATGAAGTAATTTCTCAGCGACTTGAGAATGAAGTCGAACAGGAACACGACAAAGATGCCACTTGCTAGTACCCATAGGGTTTCAAACGCAAGATTCGGAACCACTTTGTCGTACACCAAGCGAGTGAATAGCGGAGCGGCAACCGCAAAGAGGTTGATGAGAAGTGATGCGATTAAAACATCACGGTAGATGCGTTTTGACTGCCACAAGGTGGACCAGAACCAGTGGCCTTCGTTGGTTTTGAGCACTTCGGGAGAGCGCTCATCGAAACGGAATTGCTTTTTAACTAAAAAGTACCGACCAGTGTATTGCTCAAGTAGGTCTTCTAATGGAATAGAGATCGGCACCATTCCACTTTCTAGGGTGGTGACTTCGGCCTCGCGTTTCTCCATATTGATGCTGTTGAGAACGCAAGAGTCACCGCCTTTAAGAACTAAGATTGCCGGCAGAATTAGGCTGGAGATGCTCTCCAGCTCTGCGCGGTTTTCCTTGGCAACCAATCCGGCCCTTTCCGCTGCTCTTGGTAGCAAAAATGGGGTCAGTTTACCGTCAGATAGCGGTAGTCCGTTGACTAGCGCTTCTGGCGAGTTAGCTAACCCATAGTAACGGCTAACGTAGATGAGCGAATTCAGTAAAGGGTCTTTCATCGTTGATAAACCTTTTTATTCCTTGTCGACGATGAATCCTTGGAATACCTCAACAAAATGTTCAGTGAGGAAATCCAACTGGATTTGAGTTTCTATACGCGATGCGATAGTCGTAATACCAAGGTTGTGGGCAGTACGAGAGATCGACGTTAGCGTGAATTTCTGTTTTTCGTCGTGCAAGTTGTGTGTGAATAGGTAATCGAGCTTCACATAGTTCGGGCGGAACTCTTGGATGTATTCCAAAGATTGGAAGTTACGTCCGTAGTTATCCACGCCGAACTCAGCACCTGATTGGCGAATGGCATTACATAACAGTGCTGTGTGGTGAGGCTGATCGATAAAGCATTCCTCTGGAATTTCAAAGTGTAGCTTAGAGGCCACTTTGGCGTGTTTTTCCAGCATGCTAGTTGTCCAGCGAATAAACGATGGTTGAGACAAGCTGCTTTGCGCGATGTTAATCGCGACTGGGTCATTAAGTTCACCACTTTCTAGCATCTTAATCATTGATTCAATGACATACTGGTCAAAGATGTTGGTGGCGTCTAACTGTTCTAGTGCGAATAGGTATTGATTCGCACGATACGTTTCACCATCTTTTTCGATGCTTGAAAATACTTCGTTGTGGAATACTTTACCCCATGTGTTTTTCGCAGCTTGGAAACGGAATTTAACCCAATCACTATGAATGGCTTCTTCAACCAACGCTTTCCATTGCTGTTTACCCATCAAACTAGAAGGTGTATCACTGCCAATGAAGCCGTATGGCTTGTCTGGTTGCGCTTTGGCTTTCGATAGTGCGTTGTCCACCATCGAGAGGATTTCAGAGCGCGTTTTCTGATCTTTGCTGTGTGCAACCCCTAGTGACGCTTTAGGTTTTGCTAAGCCTGTTGGGTCAGTATTTAGGCCGTTCACACAATTGACGATGCTGTCCGATAAAATGCGTAACTCGCTCTCATCCATATGAGGGAAAAGCAAGCCGAACTCATCACTAGACAAGCGAGCAATAGTGGCACCCGGTACATCAATTGTGTTTTTCAAACGTTGAGACAGTTCTTTAACGTGGGCATCTGCGCGTTGGTAATCTTTGGTCTCGTAAATGTCCCCAATGTATTCAGCATGGAGTAGCGCGATACCCCCTTGCGTTTGCTCTGCAAGCCATTGGTCGATTTGGTTGATGTAGAATGAGCGGTTACCCAATTTAGATATAGGATCGAGGTAAGCCTGAGCACGCAGACGTTGCGCCTCTTTGGCTTGCTCTTTGAATGATAGCTCGATTTGAGCAGACATCATGTTAATGCCATCTACCACCGCGATAAGATCTTTGGTTCTTGGACGAGCAAGCGGTTCACCAAATTGGTTATTCGCGATTTCATGCATTTTATTCACGATGGCCGTTAATGGTTTTAGCGAGCGACGTAGGATGTATGAAATTGCCACTAAACCAGCCAGAAAAATGACACTGAATACAGACAGCAAGCCAATAAAACCTTGCCAGAGCTGCTCGTAAGCTGCGCCTGGGTGGCTAATGATTTCTACTTCGGCGAGCTGCATCCAACCACTGGTCACAACACGCTTATCGTGAATCGCTTTAAATAGATTCATGTCGATAAACCATTGTGGCACCGTACTTGGTTTAACTGGGTAAGTACGCACGATCTGGTAGTCAGAATCTAATGCTGTAAGACGAACAACTGAGTAGGTGCTGCCGTCAAATAGAGCATTAATCACGGACTCAACCGCGACTTTATCTTTGTCCTTTAGGTAAGGAGCCAATGCCAAACCTACGGTGTTAATAGTGTTGTTGACCTCTGAACGTTGCTGTTGCTCCAAGCTGTCTCGAGTCGTGTTGAATTGGATTACGAATACTGATGCCAACAAGAGTATAAAGACCGTAACCATCCCCACCACAAGCTTCTTATATAGGGTCATGTTTCTCACTCGTCATAGTTAATTTTAGGTTTATTTAACTGCAACTTACGTTCGCGCGAGCGTAAGTCATTCCAAAGGCTCAACCGTGATGCTTTCCCTGCCAGCTCTCCAGTGCTAGCAGATGACTTCATCAACCACAGGTTTGTACCATTAAAACTGTATATCGGTAGCAAGTCGCTACGCTTAGAGGCTCGGACAATGTCAGGATTGATATTATCGAGAATGAGCGGCTCAGAACTTGGGGTAGGGTAGTAAGCTAATACCATGTGAAACTGATTCAGTTCGATGGCTTTTACGTATATTAACCGCATCTTTGAATCTGGTATTCCTAGCTCGAGTAAAGAGAAGTACTTAGCAATAGTGAAATCTTCACAGTCTCCTGCGTTACTCCCTAAAAATTCGAGTGGCGTAGCCCAATAATCTGTCTTTCCCCACAGTTTTATGTCGTCAACGAAATACAGCTGATTAAAAAAGTCGTTAACGCCAGCGAGCTGTTCATGAGTCTCTAATTGTTTAAATAAGTCGAGGTTCTTTCGCCATGTATTTACGCGCAATCCCGCACGTTCGCCGTACACCGCTGTGACCGTATTGACCCATCGTTGTTCTTTACTGTTCAGCGCACCAAGTTGGAACGACAAACAACTTAAGCTGATTAATAATGTAACTTTACGCTGCAAATTGGATCGCATATTCGACTCGTATCACAAGTATACTCTTCTAGAGAGTTCGTCAGTGAGAAATAAGTGCTTTTTATTTAATCACTTATCGCTCAATACTCCCTATCGCGAGTACCTTAATGTGGTTTACTCCTTCAAGGCGTTCGTTTTGGCACTTAAAATCGGTTTAAGTAGATATTCCAAAACGGTTCGCTTCCCTGTGATGATATCGACCGATGCTGTCATTCCTGGAATGATTGGTAAATCTGCATCTTGACCAAAGTTTGTTTTTTCGGTGCGTACACGAACAATGTAGAAGCTGTTGCCTTCTTCATCTTGAGTGGTATCCGCGCTGATATGTTCCAACTCTCCCTCTAAACCGCCGTACTTTGTGAAGTCGTAAGCTGTAAATTTCACGATAGCATGAAGATCTGGGCGTAAAAATGCGATGTCTTTTGGCGCAATTTTCGCCTCTACCAATAGTGTGTCTTCTGTTGGTACGATCTCGACGATATCCATACCAGGTTGGATAACACCACCGACAGTATTGATGTTCAGTGTTTTGATTTTGCCTGTTACTGGCGAATTCACAACCGTTCGGTTTACTCTATCTTCCAAGCCCACCGCTGATTCAACCAAAGCAGATAACTGGTCTTGGGCGCTATTGAGTTTCTCTTGCTGTTCAGAGCGGAATTTGAGTGCAACATCAATACGGTTGAGCATGGATTCTCGAATCGCTGATTGCAATACGGGAATCTTGAGCTCACTGGACGTCATTTCACGACGGGTATCGTTGACTTGGCGCTGTAATTTGAGCAGTTCAATACGAGGAACAACGCCCTCGTCTGCCAAAGGTTTGGTGATATCGAGTTCTTTTTTCGCGTATTGGTAGCTTTGACGCAAGTTCCTTACTCGCGCTTGGATCTCTACCAAGTCCTGCTGCTTTTGCTGCACTTGTTGGTCAATAACAGAAAGTTGGTTGCGCAAATTATCTAGATCTTCGCGATATTCTGCTTTTTGACGCTGTGTGAGTTGAGGTCGAGTCTCTTCCAAGGTTGGTGGGAAGGTCAGTTTACCGTAATCAAGTAGTACACTTTGACGCCAGTTTTCCGTTTCAAAATCACGATTAACGGCAACACTGTTAATAGAAGCGGATAGTTGCAGCACAGATGCGGTAAGGTTGGCAACTTGTTGCTCACGTTCACGAAAATCTGAGCGAAAGCGGGTGTCATCGATAAGCAGTAACTGTTGGCCTTTTTCAACCAACTGACCTTCTTTGACCAAGATTTCTTTGACTAAGCCACCTTCTAAGTTTTGGACTACTTGTATCTGTGAGGAGGGAATCACTTTGCCTTGACCAACCGTGACTTTGTCGATTTCAGCCCAAGATGCCCAACCTATTGCTGCAATGAAAAATAGCACCATAACCCAGAGCATAAAACGCGCGCTGTTGGGGGTATTGAGGAGCAATGCTGCAGTTTTGTCATCAACAAAATCCAACTCTTCATCGTTGAGTTTGTTGTAGTTATCTCGGCTCATCACAGTCCCTGCTTATATAATTACGGATTATCTTTTTGATCTTATTATTATTAACCGATCATGTCAGCATGCTCGGCTAATAAAATATGAGAAGAGGGTTATTCTCTCTTCAAATGAGCTTTCTTACACTTTCTAAATCAAACAAAAGCATAATTAGCGCCGGAGTATAGCTATTACGCCTTGAACTTGGCTTTATCCAACTGATGTTTTTTTAGTTTGTCGTACAAGGTTTTGCGTGATACCTGTAATTCTAGTTGAACCTCTTTGAGTCTGCCGCGATGTCTTTGCAATGCATCGAATAACAAGCAATATTCAAAGTATTCTGTGCGCTGAGTCATACTCTGAATTTCAAGACTTTTCTCACTGTTCCAATCTTCCATTCTAAAAGTATCTGGCTTGAGGGCACGAAGTTCAGCAAATTGGCGTAGCTGCTTAACGTTTTCTGGCCACTCGAGACTGGTGAGGTGTTTGACCTCTTCTAGGCTGATATGTGGCGGCTGTAACTGATATCGACTCGCTGTGTGGCGCACAAAGTGCTTGTATAAAGGCCCTATATCTTCCTTTCTTTCATCGAGCGTCGGTAAGTGAATTAGAGTCGCCAGGGATTTTAGAGGTGGCTCGGCTTGGGTGGTCGCGCCAAAAACACGTTCAAGTTTCGGGTGCTTGAACAAGTATTCCCATTGTTCAAATGATACATGCTCTGCGCTATGTAAGTACAAACTGCAGTGGCGTTTTCCTTCACTTAAGCGGTGTATGGCTTTGTCGAGAGCTTCTAATGAAAACTCATAAAGGTCTTCACCAGAAGCGGCGATTAACTCACTATCCGGTGTTGCATGTATGTCGTGGGCGAATTGTGCAGCGAGTCGCCGACCCGTACCATCTTGACCTACAAAAATGAGCGGCTGGCTTGTAGGCGCACTGATCAAGGCGCGACGAATACTAACCATGGCCTTACTGTGACCAATCATTTTCGGACCAACATGAGTTTGCATGTCGAGCTCTTTCTTAAGCCAGATGTTTTCTTGCAACAAGTTCAGTTTATCGCTGGCATTGTTGAGCGATTTCATGAGCTGTTCCGTTGAAAACGGTTTTTCTAGAAAGTCGTACGCGCCGCTTTTCATCGCATCTACCGCGGTTTTCACATCTCCATGTCCAGTAAGTACGATGAATTGAAAGTGATCGTTTTTGCTTCGCAAAGTTCGCATAAACTCCAAGCCATCCATCACGGGCATATGGATATCGGTAATGATAATCGCAGGTGTATTTGAGTCGATTACGCGTAAGGCTTCTACTGCGTTTGGTAAGCAGGTGACGTCTATCCCTTCAATCAGCAGGGCTTGAGACACGGCATCACGAATGTGTGGTTCGTCATCAACAAAGAAAACTGGGTTATTCATGGTCGTTTTCCACTTCTGGGGTACGTTTATTCTGATTGACTATTGGTAGCGTCACGATAAAGGTCATCCCTCCTGCTTGTTGTTCTGTGTTCTGATGTTTATAGGCACAGAGGGAGCCGTGATAGCTCTCTATAATCCGCTTGGAGATTGTTAAACCTAATCCAAGACCCTCCGGCTTAGTCGTAAAAAATGGGTCGAACACTTTTGCTAGGGCTTCGTCTGACATCCCTGGTCCGTTATCGGAAACAAGAATGTCGCAACTGTCATCATGACACTGAACAGCAATGGATATTTGCGGATCGATACAGTGGTTTTCCATCGCTTGTGCCGCGTTGTGGAAGAGATTGATCAGCACTTGTTCTAATTCAACGCTGTGAATGGCCAGCTTCACATCATAGTCGATGGCCGGAACTTTTAGTGTTACTCCTTGCTTAATAAGCTTGTTGCTCAAAATGCTGGTGGCAGTATGTACCGCGTCGTGCAGTACTGAGATTTCATTGTGTGAATCGTGCGTGGCTTTCCGAGTAAAGACTTTTAAGCGGGCAATGACTTCCGAAATGGTGTCATTAAGTGTCAGCATTTTGCCCAAATTGTCGGCGACCATTGGGTATTTTTCCATTGCCAACAAACGCTGCGAGTTTTCGGTATAGGTTCTTAGTGCGGAAAGTGGCTGATTTATCTCATGATTAATACTGGCTGATAGCTCGCCCAACAGTGCCAATTTCGCGGCTTGCGTCAGCTCTTGTTGTGTTTGTTTAAGCTCTTGTTGGCTTTGTTCATATTGGCGGATGGTCTGTTGTAGCTTTTGGTTGGCTTCACTCAGAACTAGTGTCCGTTGCACTACTTTTTCTTCTAGGCTCACATTGAGATGGGCAAGGCGTGCTTTGTTAACTAGGGTTTGGAACCACGCTAACGCAATTAGAGCAATGAGCGCATATAAGATCAGGAAGACGATATCGGCCTGTAAAACGGCGGCAAGAACGCTGTTGTGGTTAATTAAGGCAACGACGCGAAACCCTTTATCCAATAAGTGTGTTGCGTATGCGAGGTAATTCGGTGATAGAAGCAATTGATTGTCATCAAACTCCGTGACACCACTGTGTGCCGTTAACTCACCAAAATATTCGGGTAAGGTATCGCCATATTGACGCGTTTCGGTAAGTTCATTTATTGCACTCGATGACAGTGGGAAAAGTGCACGATAGCGCCAGTCTGGTAAATTGCTCATAAACACGACATTGTGTTTATCTGTAATGAGTACGTCAGTCGTGGTTTGCGAAAGGCGCTGTTCTAATTGCTCCAAATTCACTTTTACTGTGATCACGCCAACGACTTCCTCATTTACCCACAGCGGAGATGAGAAGAAGTACCCACGTTTATTCGAGCGCACGCCTAATCCAACGTATTGAGCGGGCTCACCGCGTCGCGCATTTTTAAAATAGGGGCGATAGCTAAAGCTAGAGCCAACAAACGTATCTTCTTGCTGAAAGTTACTTGAGGCTATGACTAACCCGGTACGGTCATGAACGTAAATCGTATCGGCCAAACTTTGCTTCAACCAATCTGATAACAGTAGGTTGAGCTCTTGAGAGGGCGTTCCGCGCTCGACTGCTTTGAGTAGTCTTGGGTCGTGACTTAATAGGTTTGGTATCTGTTCAAACTTTGCCAGTTCGTAGTCCACTTCTTGTGATACTTGCGCGGCTTGTATCTCTAGCTTTTGTTGCCATTGATCATGTTGGTATTGAGTTGCGTAATGATGAGTAAGCGCAAGCCCTGAAATGCCGACGGCACACAGTAGCAGTAAAAAATGACGTAGGGCTTTGGGGTTGAGTAAGTTCACGATCGGCTCACTGGTTTTTTGTGTCATGGTATCAAATGACGCACTGTGATGCTGTGAGCGGCAACGATAACAAGCACAATGATGTCCTTGTATTTCCTCAGTATCGGGAGCACAATCGACAAAAACGAGTGAAGGAGTAAAGATGGAACTTGCTGATATTCGTCGTGAGTACACCAAAGGTGGGCTGCGTCGTAAAGATTTGAAAGCTGATCCTATTGATCAATTTAATCTGTGGCTAGAGCAAGCAGTTGAAGCGGGTTTAACGGACCCGACTGCGATGACAGTTGCAACGGTTGATGAAAATGGCATGCCGTTTCAACGCATTGTTCTATTGAAAAACGTCGACAAAGATGGTTTTGTGTTTTACACCAACCTAGGCAGTCGCAAGGCCCAGCAGCTAGAGCATAACAGCAATATTAGTTTGCACTTCCCTTGGCATCCGTTAGAGCGCCAAGTTCATATTACTGGTGTGGCTGAAAAGCTTACCGCCGTAGAGAATATGAAATACTTTACTTCTCGTCCTAAAGAGAGCCAGTTGGCCGCAATCGCGAGCAAACAAAGTAGCCGTATTTCTGCCAGAGGTGTGTTGGAAGGTAAGTTTTTAGAGCTAAAACAGAAGTTTGCTAAGGGTGAAATACCAGTACCAACCTTTTGGGGTGGCTTTCGCGTAAAACCAAAGAGCATCGAATTTTGGCAAGGTGGCGAACATCGCCTTCACGATCGTTTTCTTTTCTCCCAGCATGATGGAAGTTGGGACATTGATCGTTTAGCGCCATAGGCTTATGGTCCCTCATGAATAAACAAACACCGCCGAATTGGGGCGGTGTTTTTGTAGGTGGAAGCGATGTGAATTATCGCTCTCCATTCAACACAACCGATAATTGATGCTTAAGCAGGGTTTTGGGTACAACAGAGCCGTAGCCTGCTTCCATTGCTTTATCTATTAGCTCGTTCTTGCTGTTCGCTGCAAACTTATTACGTAAGCGTGCGACGTGACCTTCAACGGTTTTTGTTGATATGCCCATGACCTGAGAGATAAATTGAGGCTTTTTGCCATAGAGCAAGAGGAAAAGCGTTTCTTGCTCGCGGCATGTGAGCTTCTCTGGTTTTGGTTGTAAGTCAGAAAAACGAAAGATGGATTGTTGATTTGGGTTGGTACTGATTGCACGACAAACCCAATACCCGACTTCAATCACGGCGGTGTCGGTGAGTTCCCTTCCGTAGAAAATGGTGCCTACGATGTCGCCTTTGTCATCTCGCCACGGTGTTTTAGTAAATATATGTGCTCGCCAGCGGCCATCTGGATAAGGGTGGATATCCAGAATTTTTAGTGACTCGCCAGTTTCGAGAACGTGTTTATCTTGGCGTTGAAATTCTTGCGCGCATTCAGTGGTTGGGCTGGCCATATCAAAATCAGTTTTACCCAAGCACTCCTCGGGCGACGTGTGCCCTAACAGTTCTGCGTATTCCTGGTTTACGTATAGGAATACCGAATCTTTATCTTTGCATCCCCAACAACCTGGTAGCTGTTTAAGGAGGGATTGTTCTATGGTATCGACTGAAATATTCACAAAAGGACTCACTACATACTGCTTTTACCAATACAGAGACGTCCGTGTTACATGGCTCGTATTGATGTTGCCAAGTAGGCAGTTACGTTGCTAGAACACGTTCGTTGATTGGCGCTCAATCCAATTAAATTCATGGTGTTCGATGTTTTCGTCAGGTAGTCATAGACAACGACGAAATGGAACGAAGAGTTTAATTGGGAAAATGGTCTGTTTCATTACAGATATGTGCGCTCACGGATGTCCGCCTAATGTTCGGCTTACAACTCGTATCGTCCTTGATCATGCTTCCTACAACTCAGTTGTAATGTGTTTGACTTTCATATCACTTGTGAGCGAAAGAGCAGCACCTAAGCATATGAGAGGGACAGTGAGACAAAAGCTATGATATCAGCTTATGCCATTGTTTTCATTGTTGAGAAGCGAAAAAAAAGCCAGCCTGAAGACGGGCTGGCAACACAAGATATAATCTTGTCGACGTGTAGAAGAGGTTCTAAATTACCTAGCGAGGGTCTGCTAAGTAAGTTAGAGGTATCAATGAGATACCGAGAGCTTTAGATCGTATGCATCTTAAAGCTCGATAACTAATGTATTGAATCAGAGGCATATTAGTAAGGGGGGAAATCCCTCTATGTTGAGCTTAAGAGTGGGTTTCGATCCGTTTCAGGGGCGACTTATCTAATATGGAGCACGGTGTTTTACAAAATAACAGATTGTTCGGTAATAAGGATCTTTACATTGATTGATTATGTATACGTAAGGTGTTGCCTATATATCCGTTTTTGTTAATAAAATTGGTTGCTCACTGACCGTAAATTAACCTCGCATGATCATCGTTCCGGAACTATGATCATGTAAATGAACTTGATCATGCTGGTTTGATCTTGTCGATTGAGTTGGGTAAAAGTTGCAACCCAACAAAGAAGGTATATGATGCGAAGACGTAAGCTGACCGTGTAAAGACGACTGTTTAAAATGAGTGATTCAGATAACCAAAAAATCCTTTCATATCAAGATATTATGCTGCCAAAGCCGGCGGAGCTGATCACACTTCCGTCTTATATGGATTGCCACGATCATTCTTATACGCAGATCGTGATTGGTTTAAAAGGGCAAGCCGAATTTGAAGTGCGCGGGCGAGGTAATCTTGTCGGCCCTGGTCAAGGTTGTGTGGTTACCGCATGCTCTGATCATGCTTTCGGTGGCGTCATCAATCAATCGGATATTTTGGTGCTGAATATGCCCAAACCGACAAATGATGATCCTGAAATGCTTCAAAAAATCAATAACCTGGAGAGAGACCATGTCTACTTCCAGTTAGATAGTCAAATTCAGAAGCTGATACAGATGTTGGTTCAGGAAATGCGAAACCATCCGGATGACCTGCTGTTAAGTCGTGCGTGTAACGACACTGTGATTGCGTTAATGCAGCGCCATATCTCGGCATTTGAGACCAGTCGAAAAGAGTCGCGCTTTGATTTGGAGGCGATTGATCGTTACATTGAGCAGCACCTGAGTCATAAGATTAGTGTGGCTCAATTGGCCGGGCGAGTGTTTCTTGGGGAAAGTCAGTTCCATTGCTTGTTTAAAGAGCAGATGGGGATTACACCTCATCAATATGTTCTCGGAAAGCGAATCGACATGGCTCGCGAATTAATCGAGCAAGGTCACCTTTCTTTAGGGCAAATTGCCGAGTTTACTGGCTTCTCAAGCCAGAGTACTTTTACTCATACTTTTACTCGCTTACAGGGAATATCACCTTCCCGTTATAAAAAACAAGTTGGATAACAACGCGTTTTTTAGGTCAAATAATCATCAATTAGAATAAAGCCATGCACTATGCATGGTTTTTTTATGTTTTATTCACGTGATCTATCTCTCGTTTTTTTAAATTCTCTGTTCTTTGCAGTGGTTGATATGCCACTTGATCCTACATTTTCTCTTAGAACGAGCTCTTCACAAAAATCTTATTGATATTCTTGATATTCTTGATATTTTGTTGTGAATGCAATGAAAAAATTAAAATTTACAACACAAAATATTACCTATTTGAATGTGACTATGTGGATGTTTTGTTATAAAAGCGAGTTTTTGGCAAAAATGTCGTAGTTTTTGACAAGTATTCTTATCGGCCTCAAAATACACTGCCAGCCATTGATAATCCTCGAAGCGGTTTTCGAGGAGTGAGATTGAGGAACACACATGTTTACAGCTACGAACGTGTTGACACCGGAATTTATCGGGCAGCCGCTTGATAAGTTGTGGTCACTGATCTCGCCATTATATATGGTGGACGAGTCTCAATGGCTAGAGCAACTATTGCCACTAGCGACGCCGACAGAGGATGAAAAATCGGCGATCACTACCCAAACGACCCACCTTATCGAAGCCATTCGTGCCGATAAGAAGTCAATCCAGATGATTGATGCTTTATTGCTGGAATACAGCTTAGATACTCAAGAAGGTATCTTGCTGATGTGTCTTGCAGAAGCATTAATGCGCATCCCAGATGCCGCGACAGCAGATTCTTTGATTAAAGATAAGTTGAGTGTCGCAGACTGGAAATCTCACCTGAAAAACTCTGACTCTGTGTTTGTTAACGCATCAACATGGGGCCTTATGCTAACAGGTAAAGTGGTTGGTCTTGGTGAGCAAGGCACCCAGAGCCCAGGTCAGGCTGTAAACCGTCTGGTAAATAAATTCTCTGAGCCCGTGATTCGTAAAGCCATGTATCAGGCAATGAAGATAATGGGTCACCAGTTTGTTCGTGGTCGTACGATCGAAGAAGCGCAGAAGAACGGTCGCCCAATGCGCGACAAAGGTTTCACCTACTCGTTTGATATGTTGGGTGAGGCGGCGTTAACTACAGCGGACGCGAACAAGTACTTCAAAGATTACCTAATGGCGATCGAAGCGGTGGGTCGCGAGACTTACGGTAACGACACCAGTCCAGCGCCTTCGATTTCCATCAAGCTTTCTGCATTACACCCGCGCTACGAAGTCGCAAATGAAGAGCGTGTAATGACAGAGTTGTATGACTCACTAATGCAACTACTAAAACGTGCTATTGAAGTCGACGTTGCAATCACAATCGATGCAGAAGAGGCGGATCGCCTTGAGCTTTCCCTGAAGCTATTTGAGAAAGTATACCGTAGTGATCTTGTGAAGGGTTGGGGCAAGTTTGGTTTGGTTATTCAAGCCTACTCAAAACGTGCGCTACCAGTCTTGGTGTGGCTAAATGCACTCGCAAAAGAACAAGGTGACGTTATTCCTCTGCGTTTGGTTAAAGGCGCGTACTGGGACAGCGAAATCAAGTGGTCTCAACAAGCGGGTTATGCAAATTACCCAGTATACACTCGCAAAGAAGCGACGGACGTTGCATACCTAGCTTGTGCTCGTTTCCTACTTAGCGAAGGTGTTCGCGGTAATATCTACCCACAATTTGCAAGCCACAATGCTCACACAGTTACGGCAATTGCTGTCATGGCGGAGCACAAAGAATACGAGTTCCAGCGCCTGCATGGTATGGGTGATTCACTGTATAACCATGTTATGAAAATGTACGGTCAGCCAGTACGTATTTATGCTCCTGTCGGTAGCCATGCTGATCTTCTTCCGTACTTGGTTCGTCGTCTGCTTGAAAATGGTGCGAACAGCTCGTTTGTACACCGTCTAGTTGATGCGCGTTGTCCGATTTATGAGTTGACCCATCACCCTGTGGATGTGTTGACGGGGTTTGACACGCTACACAACGACAAAATTCCATTGCCTGCCGACATTTTCCCTGAGCGTAAGAACTCATATGGCGTCAACATCGACATCGACAGTGAAGCGAAGCCATTTGAAGCTCAGGTCGAAAGCTTCATGGACAACCAGTGGGTTGCAGGCCCGATGATCAATGGTGAACGCTTTGCCGAAAGCATGATCAAGGAAAATGCGGCTGAGATCATCACCGCACCATACGATCGCCGAATTGAAGTCGGCAAAGTGGCATTTGCAACTCTTGATCACGTTTCCGCTGCAATTGATGCGGCGCAAACTGCTTTCTCTGATTGGAAAACCGTTCCTGTTGAGCAAAAAGCGGCTTGTTTAGAAAAGCTTGCTGACTTAATGGAAGAAAACCTGGCTGAGCTGGTGGCGATTTGTCACAAAGAAGCGGGTAAAACGATTCACGATAGCATTGATGAAGTTCGTGAAGCGGTGGATTTCTGTCGTTATTACGCGAAACAAGCGCAAAACCTACAGCCATTTGAGCTAGAAGGCTTTGATGGTGTGAAACGCATTTCTAGCCGTGAAGGTCTTGGTGTGTTTGTGTGTATCAGCCCTTGGAACTTCCCGTTGGCTATCTTCCTTGGTCAGGTGACGGCAGCACTGATTGCGGGTAACACAGTGGTTGCAAAACCTGCTGAGCAAACAAGCTTAATTGCCGCTCGCGCTATTGAACTAATGCTGGATGCTGGTTTCCCTGCAGGTGTGATTCAGTTACTTACTGGTCGCGGCGCTGAGATTGGTCATGCACTGACTTCTCATGATGCTATTGCTGGTGTGGCATTCACTGGCTCAACGGCAACGGCGCAACGCATTAACGTTACGCTTGCGGAGCGCAGCGCGAAACCGGTTCCGTTTATTGCGGAAACAGGTGGCCAAAACGCAATGATTGTGGACAGTACTGCATTGCCAGAGCAGGTGGTGCGTGATGTGATTCGTTCGGCGTTTGCATCTGCTGGTCAGCGTTGTTCTGCCCTTCGTGTTCTATTTGTACAAGAAGATGTAGCAGACCGTATGATCAACCTGATTCAGGGTGCGATGAATGAACTGCATGTTGGTTTACCTTACCTACACAAAACAGATGTTGGTCCGGTTATCGACAGCAATGCAAAACAAAAACTCCTCGCTCACCTTGAGCAAATGAGCAAAACACAGACTAAAGTCGCTCAGCTACAGCTGGATGAATCGTGCCAGCATGGTGACTTTGTCTCACCAAGTGCGTTTGAAATCTCGGGCATCGATGTGCTGAAAGAAGAACAATTTGGTCCAATCTTGCACATTGTTCGCTTTAAAGCGTCTGAATTACCGAACGTGGTTGCGCAGATCAACAAAACGGGTTTTGGCTTGACGATGGGTATCCATAGCCGTAACGAAACCACGTACCGTTGGATTGAGAAGCATGCTCGAGTAGGTAACTGCTACATCAACCGAGACCAAGTTGGTGCTGTGGTTGGTGTACAGCCGTTTGGTGGTCAAGGCTTGTCAGGTACTGGCCCGAAAGCTGGTGGTCCACACTACCTATTCCGATTTACTCAACATCTTCTTGCTCAAGCAGAAAACGCATAAGGAGTCGCATTATGGTTCATCAGATCACCTATTTTAAAGATGCATTCTCTGCGTGGGAGCAGTGGAATCTGACTGATTTTGATTACAAATGCGAGCATGTTCTGGCATTTAAATCTGCACTAGAAGGGCAGCAGTCTACCGTTGCCAAAGTGGTTTCTTACCACTTGCAACAAGCATCAGCTCTTCTTGCAGAAACTCACCAGTTAGTTGGCCCTACAGGGGAAACTAACGAACTGTATGCCGCAGGACGCGGTGTGGCTTTGGTGATTTGTGAAAACAACATCGAGCCTGCTGATAATGCGTTATACAGTGCTTTTGCGATGATCACCTGTGCCTTAATTGCAGGCAACAGTGTGGTCGTTTGCAGTGACAATGCAGAGCTAAACCAATTGGTTAAGCAAGCTGTAGCGTTGGCAAACTTCCCATCTAACTTAGTCCAGGTTGTTGCGTACGATGCGTCTGCCCCGTTGCTTGAGAGCGATGTACGTAGTGTGGGTTATGTTGGGCGTTCACAGATTGAGCATGCGCTCAATCTTCAACTAGCTAAGCGTGACGGTGCAATCGTCGGCTTAGTTTCTGAAACGGATTTAGAGTCACCGAAATTGGCTCATGATCCTCATCTCTCGTTGCGCTTCATTACTGAGCGCACTCGAACGATAAATATTACCGCGGTGGGTGGTAACGCAACTCTACTCGAGTTGGGGAACGAAACTCACTAACCTGACTTGTAATGCCAATCTGGAGTAACTGGACTGAGAGCCGGTCCAGATTGGTTTTTTATACTCTGATGTATTGCTGAGACGGTAAAATATCAGGGCAGGCAAGGAAGGAAATAATTATAACGAGGACTATCTAATGATAGAAAATAGCTTTGCTATCACGTCCACTTTTGTGGCGTATTTACTGATTATGGTTGCTATTGGCGTTTACGCGTATAAGAGGACTTCCAATTCATCTGACTACTTCCTAGGTGGCCGTAGCCTAGGTCCGTGGCCTGCTGCATTATCTGCAGGTGCTTCAGACATGAGTGGTTGGTTGCTGCTAGGCTTGCCTGGCTATGCGTACGCTGCGGGTATCGAGGCCTTCTGGTTAGCCGGCGGTCTACTTCTTGGTACATGGGCAAACTGGCTCATCAGTGCAAAACGCCTCCGTACCTACAGTATCCAAACTGACGCGCTAACGTTGCCAGAGTTCCTGTCACGTCGCTTCAACGATAAGTCGAAACTGATTCAGACAATCTCTGCGTTTTTCATTCTTCTATTTTTCCTTTTCTACACCAGCTCAGGTTTGGTCGCAGGGGGCAAACTGTTTGAGACGGTATTCGGTCTAGATTACACCTACGCTGTTATCATCGGTACGGTGTGTGTCGTTTCTTACACACTATTCGGTGGTTTCCTAGCGGTATCTTGGACTGACTTAGTGCAAGGTCTGCTAATGGCGGCTGCGCTAATGATTGTTCCTATAGCGGTAATGGACGGTGGTTTAGGTCAGCTAAGTTCTGATCTACATGACATCAACCCAGAACTTGCAACGCTATGGAATGACGCGAAAGGCGAACCATTGTCTGCGATTGCCATTATCTCTCTAGCGGCGTGGGGCCTTGGTTACTTTGGTCAGCCACACATCCTAGCGCGTTTTAAAGCGTCTCGTTCAAACAAAGATCTAACAACTGCACGTCGTATCGCAGTGATTTGGACGGCACTATCTATGGTTGGTGCAATGCTTGTTGGTCTTGTTGGTCTGGTTTGGGTTACGGGTCATCCGGGTACTCAACTAGAAGACGGCGAGAAGATCTTCATGCTATTGGTTAACGCAGTATTCCACCCTGTCGTTGCGGGTATGTTGTTAGCAGCAATCCTAGCGGCGGTAATGAGTACCGCTGACTCACAGCTCCTTGTTTCATCTTCAGCGCTTGCAGAAGATTTCTACAAGCAAGTATTCAAGCCAGAAGCGTCTTCTGAAGAAATCGTAATGATTGGTCGTATCGGTGTTATCGTTATTTCGCTTGTTGCGCTATTCCTAGCGATGACGCCTGATAGCTCAGTACTTGGTCTTGTATCTTACGCTTGGGCTGGTTTTGGTGCGGCATTTGGTCCTGCGGTTGTACTTAGCCTTTACTGGAGCGGTATGAACCGTAACGGCGCGTTAGCAGGTATTCTTGTTGGTGGTATCACTATCGTGGTTTGGAAGCAGCTAACTGGCGGTTGGTTTGATGTGTACGAAATCGTACCGGGCATCATCTTCTCTACGCTTGCTATCATTGTGGTAAGTAAAGCAACGGGCGGTGCTGCGCAAGACGTGTTAGACCAACACCAGTCGTTCGAGAAAAAACTGGTTGAACTAGACTAGTAACTTCCCGTATATGAACACAAAGCCCGCTATTTTAGCGGGCTTTGTTTTATCTGAAACTTAATTAGCGTTAATGGTGGTAGCTTGAGATCAAAGCTTAGCATTGCTCGGTTAGATTGGAGTGTTAGTCGCGATGAATTTTGGCGTAAATAACGGTGTTACTCAGCTCTCCCGATGTAGTCAGACGTTCGTTTCTGAGCTCTCCTTCGAACTCATAACCACAGCGCTCGGCTACAGCTCGGCTCTTTTGGTTGGTGCTATCAGCATGAATTGCGATTCTCTTGGCACCCAAGTCATCAAACGCATAGCGCTCAACTTCGAGCACAGCCTCAGCAACATAACCATTGCCAACGGCAGCATCATCTAACCAATAACCTATCTCAAAGGATGGTACGTCGGGATCTCGAATCATCAAACCGACCGCACCCAGTAAGCGATCACTTTCCTTTTCAATCATGTAGTAACGCAGCTCTTCTTCGAAGTTTTCAAAGTTTGCGATGGCTTTCTCTGTCCCTTCTATCATCGCTTCTAATGTCAGCACATGAGGCACCCACGGCAGATAGACTTCGAGAGTCTTTTGGCTGCGAACGACAGCTTGATGCGCCTCTTCGGCTCGTTCTAAACAAGCAGGGATGAGTTTGAGACGTTTCGTTTCCATGCCGACTCTCCTATGGGTGAAAAATGAACGGAAAATCATTTAAACAGATGTACTTAGAATGATCTAGTCAACGCCGTCATATTATTCACTTGGTTTGCCAGAGAGAAACTGAGAGAATCGAACCGTTATCAAACCAACTAGGTTCATTATGAAACTTTTAGTAAGAAACTTGGCTCGTCACATGACCGAGCAAGATATCCGCAAATTATTCTCAGCGTACGGCAAAGTAGAACTGTGTTCGCTAGTGCTTGATCAAGACACGGGTTTGTCGAAAGGCTTCGGTTTTGTCATCATGCCGGACGAAGCAGAAGCCATTTCTGCTCTTGAAGCACTGAATTTGACGAACGTAGAAAAAAGCAAAATTCGCGTGAAAGTCGCACAAGACTAATACAGAGAAAAGCCAGCGTTATTGCTGGCTTTTTTGTCTTTCTATTTAGAGACCAAATTGGCAACATTCTAGAATGTCTTCTCTTTTCGTTTTAGCGAGATTGATCATCAATTCTCTCTTCAAGTTGTTTCATTAAATCCTTTAACTGTAGAGAATCGAAATTGTCTGAATTCGGCACTTGGTAAGCGTCGTTGACTGTGTAGAGCATCAAACTTTTGCTAGAGAAGAACTCTTTCTGTATTTGGACTTTGACAATGTCATCAAGAGGTAGACGGAAGTAAACCGTTGAGCCCTGGCGGTACTTCAAGGTGTTGGTGCTTGCATCGATATCTAGCGTTTTAGGATTGAACGCGCGGCGCGTGAAGTACGTTGAGAGCAGTTTCAATCCTATTATTGTGAGTGCTACGAGTCCAAACTCGACGATCTTGTCTGCTAGGTAGGAAAAATAGAACAGCGACAACAATACAGTTCCTAGCAAGAAAGGGTTGTTCTTGGGCAGATTTTGTGAAGTTTCATGGATGATCATCCGACATATCCCTCTTCTATACGCGGTAAACTCACCGCACCAAGTAACTCCTCAGTGTTTCGCAAGGTAATAGCGTACGCCACGCCTTGATGCTGCTGATACATCGGATCGTGCCTATCTATCCATGCTTGCGCCATCGGTCGCTCATAAGGATGAGGGATGTTTGCTGTCATGTCGGCAATTCGCTTATCTCCAGCGAGTAAAGCCACTTGTTGGCAGTCATCGATATTGAATGGCCGGAGGACGAGTCTTTCGGTAGTGAGAATCGGTTGTATCGTCATGCATTTCTTCCTTGATGAGACGGCTATAGCTGCTAGCAACTGGTTTGCGGGGTAAATCAAGATAACAAGGCGTCTCGAAAGCTCGATCTAGCCAGCTGTAAAGTTGTCATGCGCCTTACTAAATAATAAGCCCGAACAATTGCTTATGTGTAATGTGTCGTATCATTACACACATAAGCACGTTTGCTCATATTGATGGTACAAAAGTTGAGGTCTGACCAATGTCTCAGTTTTTTGATACTTTCGTTCAATTTTTTGAAGATAGGGCACAAAAAATTAAAGGAGCTTTTTAATTGTGGAATTATTTTGAACAAAATATGTCAATTGTCAGTAGGACGAAAAAGTAGGGAGAAGAGAAATGCCGGATATATATTGCGCAGCTTGTAGAAAATCAACGCAACATAAAGTGATTATGAAGCGTTGCGAGCCTCAGTCTGTTGACTCGTTAACAGGCAAAATGGTGAGTTTTACACAGCTGATGGCGAAATTTGTATCAGGTGAACATTATTACGAGATGGAGCCTCAATACTACTGCCGTTGTTGTAATCATCGTGCAATTGGAGAGGTTGTTCCACATCCTGCACGGCATACATCGGCCGCACTCTAACTCTGAGTGATAGCCATGATTAATGGCTAAATAGGGCGGCGTTGCCCGAACGACATATCTATACAGGCGTGTCATGCGCTTTCAAATTTGCGACTCCGCGGGAGCCGCTAGGTTGCTTTTTCTCTTCATATCACGGTTACTAAGTGAGCGGCAATAATCATAGCTCTTTCCCTCCTTCGTTGTTTTCTGGTTATTCTCTGCTGAATTTCACATGCTGTGCATTTGATGGTTTGCAATTGTTTGAGCAACGATTAATGTGATGCTTTCTAAGTGGTTACAAGGAAGTGGGTTAATGAGTTATCAATTGGACCGGATTGATTTACATATTTTGAGAGTGCTTCATTCGAGAGGCAGAATTCCAGTTGTAGAACTAGCAAAGCTGATTAACTTAACGACTTCTCCATGTTCTGACCGTGTAAAGCGGCTAGAAAAAGAAGGGTATATCAATGGTTACCATGCAGAGTTGAATGCGGAAAAGTTGGGGCTGGATGTGCAAGTATTCATCCATATTCGTTTAGACCAAACCAGTTTTTCTATTTTTGAAAAGTTTGCGAAAGCGGTGGAATTGATGCCTGAAATTGAAGAGTGCTACTCGCTCTCTGGAGATTTCGATACCATGATAAAAGTTCGTGTTAAGAGCATGAAAGCGTATCAGGAGTTTATGTCGAGTAAGTTAGGCACGCTTCCGGGCGTGATTCAAACTCGTAGTGAAGTGGTCATAGAAGAACATAAAACGGGATTTGGCGTGAACCCTGAGCTCCTTGGTTAGGCGAGGCATGTGTTGATCCTCCTTATTTAGCGTGGCTTGGTATATTACTTTTTCACGATTAAAAAAGGAGCCGAAGCTCCTTTTTAATAAATCGGTGAGCGATTATGCCCCGATAAAGGTGCTGATAACGCCAATTAAACCACCAAAAACACCGCCCCAAACGACTAGCCAGCCAAGGTGTTGTTTAATCATCTTTTGCACCATTTCTTTAACTAATGCCGGTGTTAATTCGCTTAAACGTTGATCGATGATACCTTCGATGTTCTGCTTTATCTCATCCATCATTGCAGGAGATTCGAATTGCTCTTTCAGTGCTTCTTTGATGTTATCGCTCTTGCTCAACTCAATGATGGATTCTTGCATCTTTTCGACGAAAGGTTGGCGCATGGGTTGTAGCGCTTCCGAGCCGCCAAACATCGCTAGCATGCCACCAAACTGAGAGCCTTCAATTACTTCCACTAGGGAATCAAATGCTGGATTTAAATTTACTTTCTCAATTACTGGTTGAAGATCGATGTTCACACCGCCCGCCATTTCTTTATTTAAGAATCGGTCAATGTTCGCTTCAGTAAAAAACTGTTCCATCATCAGGTTTTTGATAGCCAGTTTAAACTCTTCAAATCGCGCGGGGATCACGCCAGAACCGTATAATCCAGGCACTTTCTCAAACAGCATATGGATGGCAAGCCAGTTGGTGATGGCGCCTGAGAACGCAAACAGCCCTGCATACCAAAGATAGTCGTTTTGTAATTGATGACCTCCAGCCATCAAAGCGATAGCAAGGACATTCGTTAGCAAACTTTTGTTCATAGTGACCAGTTATATGTGAATATCGGAATAAATAAGTGGGCCTGATTCTATACCTAAGTCACATTAAGATGCTAGATTTTGCCGTGATGAGTAGTCTTGTAGCGAAGGGAAAAAAATGAATGCTCGGAAAAACAAAACCCGACAATCATTGTCGGGCCACTGCTTTTTCTTAGAAAAACTAAGATTCTATTTTTAATTTTAGATGCGGTAGATCTTACAACAAAGTTGGCATTTCCATCTTTCTGAGTAGCCAAATAGCTTGTCAGCCCAACTTGGTTTGAGTTGTACGATCTGCATTGAACCACATTTACACATAAGCTAATTACCTTATTGTTAATATAATAACTAAGCCATCTATTGAGTATAGCTGTTTCTCAAAAAGTGAAATGACAAATGAAGACGGCTCAATACTCTGTATTGTGTTCATTGCAATGGATACGCAACGAGGCGGTATATTAGCAGAAAAAGTGTGAGCTTTATCATGGAGAGTGTTTCATATATGAGAAACCACAATGGCTATATGAGCGTCTAGCCATGGATTAAAATAAAAAACGGCGCTTAAAGCGCCGTTTTTATTGAGCTTATCACTCGTTAAGAAGCATGTTGATTGTCTAGTTCTTCAGCGATAAATCCGCCAGTTTGATGCGCCCAAAGCTGGGCGTAAATGCCGTTATTCGCAATGAGTTCTTGATGAGAACCTTGTTCAACGATGCTGCCTTTATCTAGCACGATGAGGCGATCCATTTGTGCGATGGTCGATAATCGGTGAGCGATAGCAATAACCGTTTTCCCTTGCATTAATTCATTCAAGCTTTCCTGAATCGCTGCTTCGACTTCTGAATCCAGAGCCGATGTGGCTTCATCCAGTACCAGCAATGGTGCGTCTTTGAGTAGCACACGAGATATTGCGATACGCTGACGTTGGCCGCCAGACAGTTTTACACCACGTTCACCAACTTGCGCATCGTATCCGACATTACCAAATGGGTCGGTCAGAGTTTCGATAAACTCATGGGCATGCGCTTGCTTAGTGGCTTTCAGCAAATCTTCTTCTGTCGCATCTGGATTGCCATACAAAATATTGTCTCGAATTGAACGGTGTAACAGAGAAGTATCTTGGGTCACCATACCGATCTTTGAGCGTAAAGAGTCTTGTGTGACTTCTGAGATGTTCTGTCCATCGATCTTAATGCTGCCGTCTTCGACATCGTGGAAGCGAAGTAACAAGTTCACCAAAGTCGATTTTCCGGCGCCGGAGCGCCCGACCAAGCCTACTTTCTCTCCTGGTTTGATGTTGAGGTCGAGATGGCTAATCACGCCTTTGTTCTCACCGTAATGGAAGCTGACGTTATCAAAGTGAATGCCTCCTTCAGTGACAACCAAGTCTTTTGCGCCTGGTTTATCTTTAATATCAATAGGCTTAGAGAGCGTTTTCATTCCATCGACAACGGTTCCCATGTTTTCAAAGAGGGCGCCAACTTCCCACATTATCCACATAGACATACCGTTTACGCGCAATGCAAGACTAACAGCAATCGCAATCGCGCCAACGCTAATGGCACTATCCAACCACAAGTAAATCGATAAAGCAGCAACGGAAAATACCAAAATATAGTTTGAGATCTCTACAGCGACGTCGAAGCCGGTCACTAGGCGCATTTGACGATAGACCGTATTTAAAAATCCTTTCATGCCTTGCTCGGCATATTGGGTTTCGCGCTGGCTATGAGAAAACAGTTTGACGGTTTGAATATTGGTATAACTGTCGACGATACGCCCTGTCATTGTCGAACGTGCATCGGCCTGCGCTGAAGCGACGTCTTTGAGCTTAGGGACAAAATAGATTTGGATAGCGATGTAAGCGAGTAGCCAGACGATCATTGGGATCATCAAACGCCAGTCTGCCGTCGCTAACATAATGATCATGCTGGTAAAGTAAACCGTAACGTAAACAAACACATCCATAGCTTTCATTACGGTTTCGCGCACAGCTAATGAGGTTTGCATGACTTTCGTTGCGACTCGACCTGCAAAATCATCTTGATAGAAGTTCAAGCTTTGATTGAGCAAATACCGGTGTGCAAGCCAGCGGATAGACATTGGGTAGTTGCCCAATAACGTTTGATGAACGAGCAACGAGTACAAGATCACCAATATAGGCATGACAACCAGCAATAAGGCTCCGTAGAAAATCAAATCCGATTTATTGTCTTGTAAGAACGTTTCTGGATTGCTGGTAGACAACCAATCAACCAGTTGTCCCATGGCGCCAAACAACATTACCTCAACAACAGCCACAATTGTGGCCATCAAAGACATGATGATCAAAGGCTTTTCATAACCACGAGTGTAATAACGCAGAAAAGCGAACATCCCTGAAGGAGGCTGATCCGGTGTAGATTTGGGGAACGGCTCTGTAAAGCCTTCAAATCGTTTAAACATAACTCATCCTAAAGTTAAAACAGTGCCATTTGGGGTGGCTAAATCCATCGATTCACGCTGCTTTGGACGAAACCGCGTGTATGAGAGTTTCTTGCCTGCTCCTCGATAAAGCAGACCGATTGACGAGAGGGGCGAAAAAATAGTCTAACCGATTGTGTCTTAAATGTAACTAGTTGGTTATGAGTGTGATTGTCTATGGTTCTGATTCTTATGATGAATTCTTATCATGTTCATCACGGTGCCATAAAATCTTAAACCTGCAAAGTGACAATAAAATTTAGGGAAAAATAAACTTAATGCAGCAAAAAACACTTTTGTGCAATTAAATTAATTGTCAAAACAGCAAAACTGAAGTTAACAATAAATTTACAATCTCCTCATTCTAGTGATAAGGAATATATTGGATGCTATTACACGAATCAGTGACCCAATTTGCTAATGGGAAAGAAGAAAGCACGCAAAGTGCTCAGCGCCAAACCGCAAACTGCGTAGTGATGGTGCCACCGAAAGAGTTTCGTTTTAATGAAGAAACCGCACAAGATAATGAGTTCCAACATAAAGTGTCACTCAGCCAAGAAGAAGTCTCACGTCGAGTAATGGCCGAGTTCGCGAGTATGGTTGCAACGCTGCGTCAAGAGGGCGTTCAAGTTGTTGAGTTTGATTATCCAACTTCAGATGTTGCGACGCCAGACGCGGTATTTCCAAACAATTGGTTTAGCACTACGCCAGATGGCACGTTGTACACCTTTCCAATGGCCTGTGAAAACCGTCAAAAAGAAGTACGTCCCGATGCGCTTGTGGCAGCACTAGCGCAAGCAGGGCGAGAAGTTCATCGACGCAGCAGTCTAACTGAATATCTTGACGAGCAAGCGTATTTAGAAAGCACGGGTGTGATGGTGTTTGACCACCTAAATAAAACGGTCTACGCCGCACTCTCACAACGTTGTGATCGTCTGGTTTTAGAAGATTACGCCGATCGTATTGGCTATGAACGAGTGATTTCTTTCCAAACTCGTTTGCCGTCTGGTGCGCCGATTTATCACACCAATGTGATGATGGCGGTTGGCGAACAGTTTTGCGTGATTTGTGACGAAGTGATCCCAGAATTTGAGCGTCGTTTTGTAATGAAGTCACTCGCCAAAGACAAGCAAGTCATCTCAATTTCGCTTGAGCAGATGAACCAGTTCTGCGGTAACATTCTGCAACTGGAAACGATCAACGGCGATAAGGTGATTGCGATGTCGCAATCGGCGTACGATGCATTCTCACCAGCACAAAGAAAGCAATTGGCAACGCACGGTAAATTGCTGCCATTCGACGTTTCTACCATAGAATCTATTGGTGGTGGTTCGGTTCGTTGCATGTTGGGTGAAGTGTTCTTACCGAATCGTAAAGCTGTGCTTTAATAAACTGCACACTTCTTTTCAGCCGCAGTGAAAGGCTGACGAAGCGTTCTCTTCAAGGGTTTTTAGCCGTTAGCTCTGTGGCAGTACAGACTAACGGCTTTTTTGCGCTTTTTTGTTTTCTGAAGATTTGCATCGGCGCCGCTTGGTTTAAGCGCCTAAAATAGGATGGTTCACCTAACAGATTGTGGTAAAGTCCGCGCCTGCGTTTTACCGCATCTTCAATGTTTTTATTGCCTCTTCAACCAAAAGTACAAGGTTTCGCTAATGCCATTTTCTACTCTCTCATTGAGTTCTGAGCTGATTCACGCACTGCCAAAAGACTTCAAGAAACCGACCGATATTCAAGCGTTGGCCATTCCTGAGCTGTTGGCTGGTCAAGATCTATTGGCTTTGGCAAATACAGGCAGCGGCAAAACCCTTGCTTATGGTTTGCCTTTGTTGGAAAAGCTGGGTGTCAATCCAGAGCAAAAAGCGCTGATTCTTGTGCCAACTCGTGAGCTGGCAATGCAAGTGAGTGAAGCAATTAACCAAGTTGGTCAAGTTCTTGAACTCAACGCAGTGTGTTTGTGTGGCGGCGTTGATAAAGAGCAACAACAGCAGGCGCTAGCGACAAATCCTCATATCCTTGTCGCGACGACAGGTCGTTTGGTTGATCTGGCAAACAACGGTTTAGACTTAAGCAATATCCATTACCTAGTGTTGGATGAAGCGGATCGTCTGTTGGATATGGGCTTTTGGCCTGACGTACAAAATATTGCGGGGCTTATTTCAAACGAGCGTCAAACCGCGATGTTCTCGGCAACGTTTTCAGATGAGTTGAAGGGTAAAGCGAAGCTGCTTATGCCGGCACCAAAGCAAGTTGCAGCGCATCAAGAAAACAGCACCAACCAAGATATTGCTGAAACGCTGTACCTCGTTAACAAAGGCAGTAAAACCAAGGCATTGATTGAACTGATTCAAAAAAACGCGTGGACTCAGGCATTAGTCTTTATTGGTGCGAAAGAGAACGCCGATGGCTTAGCGAAGAAGCTGAATAAAGCGGGCATCTCAACCAATGCGCTGCATGGCAATAAGAGTCAAGATGAGCGAGAAGAAGCACTGGCGCAGTTTAAATCTGGGCAAATTCAGGTGTTGATTGCCACCGATCTACTAGCGCGCGGCATTCACATTGAGCAATTGCCTGTAGTGATCAACTTTGAACTGCCAATGCATGCAGAAACCTATGTTCACCGAGTAGGACGCACCGCTCGCGCAGGCGAACAAGGTGTGGCGGTGTCATTGGTTTGTCATGGTGAAATGGACGCACTAAACGCGATTCGTCACCTGACTCAACGTGCATTGCTAGTGCAAGATCTGGTTGGTTTTCCAGTAACGGATAAGCCATCAACTGGCGAGAGCAAACGCGCGCCACGCGATAAAAAAGCCAACCGCCGAACTCATGCTAAGAAGAGCATTAAGCAGTTCCAAGGTAAGGCGAAACGCCCAGCCCCGAGTGCGAAGTAAACCAAAAAAACACGCTCTGGCGGCATAGTTGGTTCAGAGCGTGGCTTAAAATTTTACTTTGGGGTGTTAACTCACAGTTGGGCCAACCAAGCGCATTTCCCAATCTTCAACTTCGCCAGTTTCTAGGCGGCGCTCGACCAGCTTGCCCCAAGACTCGACTAACGGCAGCTCAGACAGCTTAGTGAGTTCTTTTCTATCTAAACAGCCAGTGAAAACCGCACCCATGATGCGAGCCAATGGCCATTCTGGATAAGGTCTTTCACACAGAATAATATCGTCACCTGCACCGATATCGCCTTCTTCCAGCACTCGGAAATACCAGCCTGTTCGAAGCGTATCTTGCAGTCTTCTCGCCATGTCGTGTTGGTCAAAGCGTACGTTAAGTTTCCAACAAGGCATACGACCTTGCGACACTTCCAGTAGTGTTGAGCCGATGCGAATTTTATCTTTCAAGCAAATCGTGGATTCGGTGACGCCTTCGGAGCTGATGTTTTCGCCAAAGCCGCCGGCGGATTGGAAAATTGGTCTTTCGCCTAATTCTTGTTGCCAGATTGGGTAGTGTTCGCTTGGGTAAATATGAAGCGCTTTTTGAATGCCACCATGAAAGCGCGGATCACCTTGCTCATCACTGATAAAACCGAGCTCTGTTGCATGCTGGCGCTCAGGCAGCACTTGTTTGTTGATTGCGCTTTGCGCACCATGAGCATAAGGGACGGTTTTCCCTGCTAGCACAGCTTTTACGACGCCGATTTTCTTCATGTAACCTCCTTATTATTTGAATGAGAGATAAAGTGTTTACCTTCATTCGCGATGCGGAGCATGATAGCCTAGTAAACTTGTGTCGGTGTAGGGATGAAAAGACAACTAACAATGCTAGCTCGCCAAATTGATTCGAAGTCAGGCGTCGTCACCTCCAATGAGATGATGGCCGCGAATCCCCATTCTCCTGTTTTAGTGAAAACCATCGACATGCCAAAAGGTTACATTGATGCGCTGCATCAACACACTTGGCATCAAATCATCTTTCCTATCAAAGGGTTATTGCAAACACAAACGGAGCATTATCAGCACTTGGTTCCGCACACCTCTGCGTTATTTGTTCCTGCGGGTGTTCAACACGAGTCGATTGCTCTAAGCAATACGATATTTGTTGGCATTTACCTCAACCCTGAGTTTGGTGCGACGTACGAGCCACAAGTGAGAACCATTGCTTTAACGTCGTTTTTAAATGAGCTTTTACAAGAGATCCGCAGACTGTGTGAAGGTGAGACAAGCCACGAAGAAGTGTTGCATTTACTGGCGGTGCTGCATGATCAAATTTTGAAACGCAACGTGCAGACATTTCAGTTATTGCTGCCACAAGACAGACGACTAAAACTGATTTTCGAGCGACTGACTGACGAGCCAGCGTTGAGCTGTTCGCTAAAAGAGTGGGGGGAGAAAATTGGGGCGTCTGAGCGTACTTTATCACGGCTGTTCGCCAAGGAATTCAACACTTCATTTCTACTTTGGCGGCAACAAATTCGGCTAATTTACTCGCTTTCTTTGTTAGATGAATCGTTGCCAATCCAAGCCATTGCAGACCTAGTGGGTTATCAAAATGACTCATCCTACATCAAAGCATTTAAAGCCTATTTTGATATGACGCCACAACAGTTTAGAGTGAACGGCGCATCGCGCAGGTAGAAATACAGAGCTTCGACTTCACTTAATGCTTTTGAGTAGAAGTCGCGAAACTTCCTTTTTGAATTTCAATTACATGGTATGAATAACAATGGCACCAACGATAAATACTCGAGTGAATCAATTCTGTTTTGGTCAACCCAAAACGTCGCTGTCGTTGGAAAAAGAGCCCCTCAAACCGCTTGCTCAGGGCAAGGTTCGGGTGCGACTGGAAGCCACCAATATTAACCCAAGTGACTTGCTTTCCATTCATGGTGTTGGGCAATACCGCCGCGTTCACGTACCACCTCGCGTGCCGGGATTTGAAGCGGTTGGGCGTGTGGTGGAAGTCAGTGCAGTTGGTCAAACTGACCTTCAAGTTGGGCAAAAGGTGTTGGTGGCGATGAGTGGTACTTGGCAATACTACATAGATGCCTCGCCTGAGAATCTTTTTCCGCTACCTGAGAGTTTGGAGAACGGCTATGCCTGTCAGTTGTACATCAACGCGTTAACCGCGTGGGTGATCACCACTAAAGTGGCGAAGTTGAACAAAGGCGATGTGGTGATCATCAATGCAGCAGGGTCAGCGATCGGTAAGATATTTGCCCAGCTCGCCCATTCACTGGGTTTTGCACTGATTGCTGTGACCTCAAAGCGAGACGAGTATCCGTACGATACCATTCCAGTGTTGGACGCGAAGAAAGACTTACAAGCGCAGCTGCAAACGCGCCAACTGCCACAACCAACGGTCGCTCTGGACGCGATAGGTGGTGAGGCTGGCACGGATCTTATTCGTACCTTGAAAGAAAACGGCCAATACATCAACTACGGAACATTGTCGTTAACGCCTTATACGCCTGAGTTTTTTGAATCGATGAAGGCCAACAACATCGACTTTAGTACATTCTTTTTGCGGTATTGGGAAGAATCGGTAGGTAAAGGTGGGAGAAAGACGGTGTTTGCTGAAATGTTAGAACACTTTATTTGCAGCGACATAAAGTTAAACGTTGCATATGATCTGCCGTTAGAGGACTTTCAAACAGCGATTGAAATGGTTGAGCGACGCTCGTCAGCAGTGTCAGGAAAAATCATTTTGACGCTGTGAATTACAGTGAGCCTGTTGAGAAAAGGGAGGATAAAATCCTCCCTTTTTTATGGGTTTACTTGTAATGATTGGGCTATTTTAGATGGAAGATTTGCTCTGTTTCGAGCGATGTCATCGCACGTACTTGACGCCAAATGTAATAAAAAATACCGAACATCATCAACATACTTGGGATGGCAATCATTGGGTAACTGTACAGCGTCATTTTCCCTAACTCTTCGTTAAAGGCAGCAGTACCAGAAGGGCTAGTCACAATCCAAGTCGCAAGGAAGTAGTTCATTGCAGATGAGAACGCAAAAGTACTTGCAAACAGGTAGTTAGAAGACATAAGGCAACGTTCGAACGCATCGGTTTTACCATTTTCTTTTAAACGTTGGTTAATCAACGCGAGATTCAACACTGTGTCATTCAGTACTAACTTCTGCATCAGTGGGTAGCGGGTAAACGTTGAACCCAAAACCGCTAAACCGATCAGGCCAGGAATCAGGGCTTCTTTTAGTGCTAACCAGCGTGTATCAAGCTCTAACAAGCCGATGCCACCAGTTAGTAGAACACTGATAAAGCCCAGAGCAGAAATAAAGTTAAATTTCTTGTTACGGACAAGGTCCATACCGCCATAAATGATAGGAAATAGCAAAGCGACAACCAGCGCCATTGCTGTCCCTAGATGCTCATCGCCACTAAACTTCATCAAAATGAAGGAAGGGATAAATACGTTGAAAAGGATTTCAAATAAGGGATTCGGCTTTTTCGCCGTCGTGTTACTCATAATGTTTTACTGACTCTACTCTATGTCGGCTGTTATTGTACTTTGACAAGAAGTGTTCATCTAGTCGCGCTTGATGTAAAGCGTTAAAGCGTCGAGTTGTGTAACGACTTATGAAATAGACCGGAGCATAGCCAGTTAGTTTACATGGTTGACTACTTTTTGTGTCTTAATGACTCTCCTTCTGCGCGATGATCTGATTACGCGCTCTGAATAATCGAGTCGCCACTGTGTTGTGGTTGAGCCTCAAGGCTTGGGCAATTTCATCATGATTCAACCCAGCCACTAAGCTCAAGAGCAACGGCTCTCGGTATTTGGGTTCGAGAATCATCATTTGTTTTTGAAGCCAATCTTGGGCCATGTCGTAGTCACTGCCAGGGTAGGTTTTTGTCTGTATTGCACACTCATCAATGTCGACAAAATCGTACTGTTTTCTATCAAAGCGCCGAGCATTCTCACGACGCAAAATAGTAATGAGCCAAGACTTCGCGGCGTTGGGGTCATTTAATTTATCAAAGAATCGCCACGCTTTCAGAAAGGTTTCTTGCGCTAAATCTTGAGCAAGGTGGTGATCTTTGCATAACCAATACGCGAGACGGTAGATCTCTTGGTATCGATCTTTCGTCAGTGCTTCGTAACGTTTATGTTTTTCCATAGCATTAAGATAAAAAGTTTGGAGAGCACGTTGTGTCTGCCAGATGAACGACAACCCTTTTTATCGCTTTTACAGTGATAAAAAGGGTTGTTCGATTAGGAAGATAAATTCGAAGAGTTAACCTTCGAAATATCGAAGGGTGGCTCTGATTACTTTCTTACACGCTTAAAATGGTTGGTTGGAAAAACGTGAGTACTGGATGGCATCTGCGACTTCCTGAGCTTTAGACTCTGAAGTCATAAGGTGAAGTAGCTTAAGAGCAGCTTGATAGCTAACTAGGCTACCGTTCGAAGTGATAACGCCATCATCAATGACAAAATTCTGGTCGACTTGTACTTTGACTGCTGGGTAATCTCTTTGAAAGCCGTTTTCACCTCCGGCCCAAGTTGTTGCTTTTTTGCCGTTTAAAAGGCCAGCTTCGGCTAACAAATACGCGCCAGAGCAATTACTTGCCATCCAATCTGCCGCCTTTGAGGTAGTTTTAATAAAGTGAATGAGATCTTTATTTTCGATTAGTGCATCCATGTCATAGCTGGATGTTAAAACCAATACGTCGAGTTCCGGCAGATCACCAATCCAAGCATCCACACCAATTTTTAATCCTTCTTCAGTGGTGATGGTTTTCTGATCTGAGACGGAAATGGTGAGCACGTCATAATCACTAAACCAAGTGAGACGACTTGCGACGCCAAAAACCTCTAAAGGAGCAGTAACATCAGAGGTCAGTACGCCATCGTAAACCAGAATACCAATTCGTTTATCTGCGGCATGTGCTGTTTGAAGCATCCCAAAGAATAGGACTAGTGTCGCTATCAATAGTTGTAGTGCATTCTTCAATCCGTTTTTACCCATGGTTTTTTCCTCGTTAACAGAGCATCAAGTTATTGAGGTTCATTATATTTAGGCTAATTAGTGATTGAAGAGCCACTTTGTCTTTACTAAAGTGAATAAAATTCATGAATAGAGTTCATTGGTTATATGGATAAGATACGGTCCCTACGATTTTTTATTGCCACTTTAGATGGCGGTAGTTTTGCTGCGGCTGCCAAAGTGTATGGCACTGACCCTTCGACCGTGAGTAAAGCCATACATCGTCTTGAAAGCGATTTGGGTATACAGCTTTTTCAACGTTCTACGCGACAGAGCCGCCTGACAGAAGCTGGTCGTAGGTACGCAAATACTGCTAGGTTTGTACTGGAGGAGCTGGCGGCATGTGAGGATTCATTAAAAAGTCACAATGATGCGCTTTCAGGGCAGCTTAAGATTAATGTGCCAGTCTCGTACGGTCGCCTCTATATTCGTCCTTTATTAAAAGAGTTTTGTCGCCGCTACCCTAACATCACTATCGATATTCATTACGATGACGCCTACGTTGATATTATTGAGCAAGGTATTGATGTGTCGATTCGCTCTGGTGTCGTTCACGATAGTCAATTGATTGTGCGTCAGCTCAGCCCTATCGATTTTATCATTTGTGCCAGTCAGGATTACTTAGCGCGCCACGGTGTTCCGAGTGGCCCGGATGTATTCAATGACCATTCTTGGGTTCGTTTTCGTTTTAAACAAACGGGGAAACTGTTGCCGATTCGGATGCCAGAACCAGACGGTGCGAGTGAATATGACCCCGAAAGAAACTACATTGTAAATGACGGTGAATCCATGGCAGAGCTTTGCGCAGAAGGCTTAGGATTAACTCAGATCCCTCATTTTATCGCGAGAGACTGGCTTAAAGCGGGGCGTTTAGTGCCGATATTTCCGAGCATGCGCCAAGCAGGAAATGGCGTGTATCTTCTCTATGCCAACCGGGAATATGTGCCTGCACGAGTTAGGGTGTTCATCGATTTTATCACTCAAGCAATACAGGATATGGATGAAACGCCATTCCATACTTGGGCTGAAACGTTGCCGATTTATCGACCGAACCAAGGCGATTGAAAACTTCATGTGAGTCTTTGGTTAAAACCCCCTAAGCTATATGGCGCTTTTATTGGTTTTTGTTAGTTTATTGGGCGTTATTATCGAAAAGCGCAGTTTGCTCTTCGTCACTCATAAAGGAAAGACAATGCCAACTAAGATCTTAGTGCCTGCTTTGGCCCTACTTCTCAGCGCATGTGGCGGCGATGGGGAGTCGTCAGCCCCAGCAGAAAGCGGCTCACAAAACACAGGTTCCACATCGTCACAAGGCACATTTGCCGAGCAGATGCTTGCAGCGGTCAACAGCGCTCGCTCTACTACACAACAGTGTGGCGCAACCACCATGCCACCTGTTGGGGCCCTGACTTGGAGCTACGATTTGGAAAGCGCCGCTTATCGACATTCAAGCGATATGGCGAACAGCGATTTCATGAGCCACACAGGCTCTGATGGCAGCAAAATGTCAGATCGAGTTAACGCAACGGGTTATGCTTGGAGCGCCATTGGTGAGAATGTCGCCGTAGGGCAAAGCACCATTAACGCCGTCGTGAATGCTTGGTTATCGAGTGAAGGTCACTGCCTTAATATCATGAGTGCGGATTTTGATCAGATGGGCGCGTCGCTTGTCGAAAATCACTCTGCACGTTACGGGTATTACTGGACTCAGGTTTTTGCCAAACAGCGCTAATGCGATAAAGAAGCCCGATAGATAAAAAATAAAACGCCAGCAGTCACTATCTGCTGGCGTTTTATTATTTACATCTCTTTTAGCTTGTCAGGTTACGAAGTTTTGGGTCATCCACCAGGTATTCAACAAATTCAATCTCAAAACCTGCAGGGTCAATAAAATACACATTTTTGCGGTATGGTTCATCAGCGCCAGGTTGGGCAATCGGATAACCTGCATCGGTTAGTCTTTTGATGATTGCATCGACGTTGTTGGTCACATAAGCAAAATGCGCTAGCCCAACTTGGTGCCCGCTCAACTCGCGGTTTTCTCCTTCGCCGTGGTCACTCATGGCTATGTATTGATACTCGTCGCCAAAATGTAGCCAGTTTCTTGGTTTGCCACTCCATTCGCCTTTACCTTCATCACGCACGTACCAATGTGGAAATGCAGTTTGGTAAAACTTCAGCATTTCAGGGATATCTTTCACGACTAAGTTAATATGTTCTAGTTGGATCATGATGTGCTCCTTTTTGTCATTTTCTAGCCAACGATGAATATGCTAAAACCTCAAGTTAAGTTTAGGTAAAGGGCTTTTTTAAAATTTTTTAGGGTTGATATCTTTGGAACTGGATACATTGAGAGATTCGGTGGGTTTGGTGCTTTGAATCTGAGAGCTGGGTTAGGGGCTTGCAACCTTGTTTCACCCTTTGTTTATTCGTGCTAATCATTTTCGAGCGAGTTTACGGTGAGTAGATTCCGAGTCTCACCTAGGTTCGCGGGAATGACGGAAAGAGAGCTAAACGAGCAGCGTCATTCTGAAGGAGCCTAAGCGAGTATTCAGAATCTACTTTCAGTGTGTTGTTATGTTGCGTTGTGAATTGAATTATCCGCGAGCACAGAACCAGTTCCTCCCTTTTGAGCTCTGCGTGTTGAGAGCTTCGGAGTTTGATACAAGGGGAGGTTAGGTGGGGTTGCTGGTTTGAGGTTGAATGTTGGGTAAGGTGCTTGCAACCTTGTTTCAACTTTTGTTTGTTCGTGCTACTCATTTTCGATCGAGTTTACGGTGAGTAGATTCCGAGTCTCACCTAGGTTCGCGGGAATGACGGGGAGAGAACGCTAAACGAACAGCGTCATTCTGCAAGAGCCTAAGCGAGTATTCAGAATCTATTCGCAGCGCGTTGTGATGCTGGTGGAGTGAACTGAATTATCCGTGATTGTAGAGCCATTCCCTCCAGTTTGAACTCGGAGCGCTGAGAGATTTGCTTACACCTCTCCCCAAACCAAAAAAGCCAGCAGTTAGTACCTGCTGGCAAAGTCTTTGGGCTTCTAGGTTTTTTGATTTTATTTCTTGTTACTCATCGCTGTCACGGTGCCCCGATTGGTTTTCCGGGGAAGAAAACACAGCACCGTGCGCTTTGTGTCCAAGAAATTTGGAGATTAGCCTTGCTTACGGATTAGGTAGTCAAATGCGCCTAAGCTTGCTTTTGCACCTTCACCCATCGCAATGATGATCTGCTTGTAAGGAACGGTTGTTGCGTCACCCGCTGCGAACACACCTTCTAAGCTAGTATCGCCACGGCTACCGACTTCAATCTCGCCGCGCTCAGATAGGGCTACTTCTGAATCTTTTAGCCATTCTGTGTTTGGTACTAGACCGATTTGAACAAAGATACCTGACAATTCAATCTCTTTGATTTCATCTGTGTTGCGGTCTTTGTACTTCAAGCTTGTTACGCGAGTACCGTCACCCACTACTTCTGTTGTTTGCGCCATCGTGATGATGTCTACGTTTGGTAGTGAGTTCGCTTTGTCGATAAGCACTTGGTCTGCGCGAAGTACGTCTGCGAATTCAAGAACCGTTACGTGTTCTACGATACCAGCAAGGTCGATAGCTGCTTCGATGCCTGAGTTACCACCGCCGATAACCGCAGTTTTCTTGCCTTTGAACAGTGGACCGTCACAATGTGGGCAGTACGCAACACCTTTGTTGCGGTACTCTTGCTCTCCCGGAACGTTCATTTCACGCCAGCGTGCACCTGGGCTTAAGATGACACTCTTACTCTTCAGCGTTGCGCCGCTTTCAAGTTGGATGTGAATCAAACCATCTTCTGTGTGTGCTGCACCCATTAGCTTCTCAGCTTGTTGCTCAGTCACGACGTCTACATCGTATTCTTTTAGGTGTTCTGCTAGGTCAGTTGCCAGTTTTGGACCTTCAGTACGTTTTACCGAAATGAAGTTCTCAATTGCCATGGTGTCCATAACCTGACCACCAAAGCGTTTAGCAACAACACCAGTGCGAATACCTTTACGAGCAGCATAAAGAGCAGCTGCGCTACCACCAGGGCCACCGCCGACAACAAGTACATCGTATGGGTCTTTTTCGCTCAGTGCTTTCGCGGCTTTCTCGCTCGCGCCGTCATCCACTTTGTTTAGGATTTCAGTCAGAGACATACGGCCTTGACCGAATAGCTCACCGTTCACGAATACGCTTGGTACGGCCATGATGTCGCGTTGTTTCACTTCATCTTGGAACAAACCACCGTCGATCATGGTTGTTTTTACTTTCGGGTTGATCGCAGCCATCATATTGAACGCTTGAACCACGTCCGGACAGTTTTGGCACGACAGTGAAATGAAGATTTCTACGTCTAGATCTTTGTCTAGTGCTGCGATTTGCTCAATCACTTCTGGTTCTAGTTTGATTGGGTGACCGCCAGAGTGAAGCAGTGCCAATACTAGAGAGGTAAATTCGTGACCCATTGGCAAGCCTGCAAAGCGTAGTGCTGTGCCTTTTGCTGGGTTAGTTACCACCATCACTGGTTTACGTGCGCTTGCGTTGTCGTCACGTTCAACAGTGATTAGGTCGCTCATCTCTGCGATTTGGTTCGCTAGAGACAAAATGTCATTCGATGCTTTGCTTTCATCTAGACTAACCACTAAACGAACTTCTTCTTTTACATTAGCCAGATATTGTTTGAGTTGTTGTTGGATCGCTTGGTCTAACATAGTTGTTACTACCTTAATTAAATAGTTACCAATCAAAACAAGTATTTGTTCATTCTTGCTAGCTAAAATCGTTGATAACTGCGTTATAGATTTTGTAGTTAGAGTAACTAGCTATCGAAAATCTATGCCTGGTTCTAAACGATTTTTCTACGCAATTACTGCACACCTACTTATTCAGATAGGTAATAAAAAGTGGTTACTGTAGATAAAACCTGAGGGGGAGAGAGCAAATTAGGCAGAAGGTCGTCAAGGTATCTAACCTGAAGTGCTCTCTAATTCAGTTCTAATCAGAAAAAGGAAATCGGAACTGATTAGAACTTAAATTTCAGTGGCTTAGATTTTGCCAACTAGGTCTAGTGATGGAGCTAGTGTCTCTTCACCTTCTTTCCATTTAGCTGGGCAAACTTCGCCTGGGTGCGCTGCTACGTATTGAGCTGCTTTCACTTTGCGTAGTAGGTCTTCTGCGTCACGACCGATACCTTCAGCAGTGATTTCCATTGCTTGGATAGTACCTTCTGGGTCGATTAGGAACGTTGCACGGTCTGCAAGACCTTGACCTTCACGCATCACACCGAAGTTGTTTGTGATGTTGCCTGTTTGGTCGCCAAGCATGTAGTACTGAATCTTACCGATTGTGTCTGAGCTGTCGTGCCATGCTTTGTGAGTGAAGTGTGTGTCAGTTGATACTGAGTAAACTTCTACGCCACGTTTTTGTAGCTCTTCGTAGTGGTCTGCTAGGTCGCCCAGTTCTGTTGGACATACAAACGTAAAGTCTGCTGGGTAGAAGAAGAATACTGCCCATTTACCTAGGACGTCTTGTTCTGTTACTTCAACGAATTCGCCGTTTTTGTACGCTGTAGCTGCAAATGGTTTGATTTGAGTATTAATCATAATTTACTTTCCTTTGAATGTTTTAAGCTGAGCTGTTGTTGCTTTCGGAAAGTATATTCTCATCGGAGTGTGTTTAAGGAAAATCGCTTGTAACTATCCTATTGATAGCCATTTCCTATTTCACTTGATAGGGAAATCCGATGTAAGTGAGTTTGCTTTGATAGGTTTTATTGAAGATGAAGGCAGATTAGCAATAGAGAATACCGATGATGACCTTAAGTGGATCGTCTGGCTAAGATCGAAAGAGCCTGCATTTTGGCAGGCTCTTTCTAATAGGAAGTGGGGAAGCGGATGCTTCTATTTTGTTAGCTCAGATTGTCGAGCACTTTGCCGCACAACTTCTTCAGCATGATCATTTCATCTAGCTCTAAGGTGATTTTACACATCATGGCGTTTGGCACTGACTTAGCTTGCTCTTTAAGGGCACGACCTTGCTCGGTTAGATTGAGTACGCGAACGCGCTCATCGGTTTCACTGCGACCACGCTCTACATAGCCTTTTGCTTCTAAGCGTTTAAGCAGCGGTGTGAGTGTGCCTGAGTCCAAATGCAGTTGTGATCCCAGCTCTTTCACGCTGGCACCGTCTTTCTCCCACAGCACCATCATCACTAAGTACTGCGAATAAGTCAGATCAAGCTCGTCCAGCAACGGGCGGTAAGCTCGGATCACTGCATTTGCTGCGCTGTAGAGCGGGAAGCAAGCTTGGTTTTCGAGTAAGAGTTTATCGTCGTCGGTCATGGTGTTGTCGGTGTAACACTGGCTCATTGGCGTTGCCTACCTGCTCACAGGGAAAGAGAGTTATAAAATAAATTGTGCACAATATAGTTGCAAACTATCTTTACTTCGATATAAGATTGCAAGCAATTAAATTGTGCGCAACTTAAATTAAGAAGGACACTCGCATGACTACTCTATACAAAACTCAAGCTACCGCTTTGGCTGGTCGTAATGGTCAAGTAAAAACAGATGACGGTCTTCTCGATCTAGAGCTTTCATATCCGAAGGAAATGGGCGGCACAGGCGCAGCAACTAACCCAGAACAGCTGTTCGCAGCGGGCTATTCAGCGTGTTTTTCTAACGCGATTTTGCACGTAGCGCGTGAAGGTAAAGTAAACCTGAAAAGCGCACCCGTGACAGCGGAAGTGGGCATCGGTCCGAACGATAACGGCGGTTTTGCACTAACAGTGAGCCTAGCGGTAGAGCTAGACATGCCACAAGAACAAGCGCTAGAGCTAACGCGCATTGCACACCAAGTTTGCCCATACTCAAACGCAGTTCGTGGCAACATTGATGTGGCAGTAACGGTAAACGGCGAAGCAATTTAAGCGGCTCTTACCACGGCACAAAGACAAGAAAGCCTGCAAGTGCGCAGGCTTTTGGTTTATTTGATGGCAGTGCAGAAGCTAACGTCTGCATGGTGCGTTTGTGGGTCGAAGCTGTGGTAAAGCTCAAAGCAAGGGCGGTCGTCGTTCTCAATACCGGATTCAATTACCTTGCTCATGACATCATCCCATGCTTTTGAGTATTGACTCGGGTCAGTAATGTGCTGGCGCATCACAGCATATTGACCGCCGGGAAAGTCTTGCAGCTCAATACCTTTCGGAACTTCCGTGTCTTCTGGCACCATCAAGCAGATATCAGTGCGACACTTCTCGTCTGGCGTGATTTCTGGGTTGTCATGGTAGATGAAGATGCAGGTATTGCCTGCCAAACCTTTCATTCCTGCCCATTGATACAAGCGACCTGATGGCTCCTCATAGCCTTGGCCGTAAGGGCCGTTTACACGAATGTAAGCCAGTTTTGCTTTTTCAAAGTTTTGCGTTTCCATTGTCATGCTCCATTTGGTGAGTTCAGAGCCAGTATATGAATCGCTTGGTGTTACTTCGTTTCCATTCTTGCGCAACGTGTGTCCAATCTTGCTGTTTCGTGCTAATTCAGAAAACTGCTGGTAGTTTTCGCAGTCACGAAAGGCTGTAGGTGTGACGCCATAATGTTGTTTGAAGGCTTTGGCTAAGCTCTGTGAGCTAGAAAATCCGTACTCTAGGGCAATGTTCAATACCGATTGCTTGGATTTGAATAAGTCATCGGCAGCGGCTTCTAAACGCAAACGTCGAATGAAATCGGCTAATGTCTCGCCTTGCACGGCTTTGAAGGTGCGATGAAAGTGATAAGGGGAAAGGTTCGCCAGCGCGGCCACTTCTGGTAGGTTGAGCGGTTCATTAAAGTGTTGTTCTAAATAACGAATCACAGGAACCAGTCGTTGGTGGTAGTCGACGCGCATCGGGGGATTTCCTTGTTCTGTTCAGCTTGTATTCTCTGTTCAAAGCCTACCGCAATCCAACAAGCTTGCAAGGGAGCAGGGTGAGAAATGCGTGGCGAGATGAGCGTCAATCAGTCACACTCAACGAGCAGATGTTTAAGCAAAAACGTTGCGCTTATTATCTTTACTAACCGCTAGGACAATCATGATAGCTTGGAAACAGTCTCTGCCAGAGTACGAATGGCTCATTCATCAAATTTGGTACTTGGAAGTGCCAGAGGGTGAAGTCATTGACCCCAAGCCGCACCTTATTCCAAACCCGCGCGCTCATTTACTCTTTACGCCACCAGAGCATGGCTTTGACGACAAGCTCTACTATGGCATAACCGCAGAACAATTCGCGTCTTTAAATCGCTGATTATTAGCCGACAAAAAAGTAGCCAATAAAAAAGGCCGTTAACCCAAATGCTCGGGTTAACGGCCTTTTCTATATTCAGCGCTAAATGGCTAAGACTTAGTTGCCTTGGTTTTGGCTTTGAAGCTTCTCTTTTGCTTCTTCAACCTTTGAGAAATCCAATCCCAACTCGTCTACGGCTTCTTTAATTAGCGCAGGGTTTTGCATCACTTGCGCCATCAGCATTTGTAGCTTGTCTTGTGGCAAACCTAGTTGGCTGATTGTTGCCATTGCCGCTAGAGGGTTTTGCGTCAGAGTCTGAAAAATCTCGTTGATTTGTTCGTCGCTGATATTGTTCTCTTTCAGCAAGGCGATAATTGGGTTCATCATATTTCCTTTCAATCATTCATTGGATGACACTGAGGTGCAGTGTATCACTCGGTTACCTGTGTTTGTACTAGCTGAATAATTGGGGTAATCACTCAACTTTTCAATACCCCGTTAGTTCCATATAACCAGTCCCAGAATGAGAGCCCTCAATACGTACTGGGCCTTCCCAATAAGGCACAGAAAGGGGCATTTTCGCGTTCGGGTTGAGTGCAGAAACGGTTAGCTCGATTTGCTGGCTAGGAATCGACACTTGCCACTGGGTTGGATACTTTCGACCTTGGATTTCTGTTTGATTGGTCGCCTCTAACTGAATGTCTTTCTGTGGGATAGCAATGCCAGAACCATCTTGTTGCATCAGTCTTGCGCTGGAGTAACTGGCTGCTCCGGTTTTGGAATCCCGCAATTGGAACACCACCAAGCTGGTGTCGTCATTCAACCTTAGGGCAAACCAGTCCCAGCCTTGTTGTGAGTCGAGTAAGAATTGCGAGCTCCACTCTCGGTCTATCCAGCCTTTGCCCGACACTTGATGGGTTTTGCCGTCGATGGTGACTTCACCGGAGACATCAATAAACGGTTGGCTGTAGTAATACGAAGCCACCTGACCATCGGCGCTTTTGGTGCTGTAACCTTGCTCGCCTTGCTTTTGATAAGGCGCAGTGCTGGTAAGCGTCAGCGAATAGCCAAACTGTTCGGAGTTTGCATTCAATGTGGCAGTGAAGAGATCGGTGGTTGAAGAAGTCCACTGCCAATCATCGAGGTAAACCCGAAATGGTGAAGAATCAACGCCTGCGAGAGAGGCTTGATCGCGCGACCATTTTTCATCGGCGTAGTGTTTGTCTGCGGTCGTGACTGCGCTGTGCGCCATGTAGATTTGTTGAGCTTGCCACTCGGTTTTCTTCACGTCATCTTCGTCCTTTGGCGGCGCAGCAGCAAAGCGAAATTGTGTCCACTGGACGCCAAGTGGGTTGCCGTTTGCATCGATTAAGTTAGCGGTTAAGTACCACCATTCATGACGAAAATCCGGGTGTGCTTGATGATCGGTAGGAAAGGTGAGTTCAACCCCTTTTTCTACGGGTGTGAATAGGTTGCTCTCGCTTTGTGTATCTCCACTGCCCAGCAACGTGCCCATATTTTTTTGTTGGGCATCTTCACAACCGAATAGGAATAAGCTGCTTATGAGTAGAGTAAGTTTGCTTGCCAATCGAACCATCACAACACCTCGCTTTGCAAACTGGATACGACAGGCTTGCTGACCAATCGCCACAGCGGAATCAAGGTCGCAATCACTGCCACCAAGATGGTGATCGCCGCAATGCTGAGGGCGTCACTCCAATTCCACAGATAATTTAAGCTCCAACCAAAAGCGCGCAAGGTGACGATGTCTGTCAGTACATAACCCACCATGGCACCGAGGGGCAGGGCGATAACCAGAGTAAAACTGACCAAAGCGACGATCTGTCCGACCACCATGGTCATTAATTTACGACGACTAACGCCAAGTGCATACAGCCTTGCAATGGCGGCTTTACGCGCGTCGAGCAACATGAAACAAGCACTGAACAAGCCAATCACCGCGACCATCAACGTCACGCCGTTGAGCGCACGCGTAATGGCGAAGGTCTGCGAGAATATATCCAACGCGATGGATTTGATTTGCGCCTGATCGTAGAGCTGACTTGGATGCAGATTCAGTTGCTCGCGCAGTTGCTCGTAGACGATTTGTGTGTCACCCGAGACTTTAATACCAAGGCTTGTTGGCAGGTCGGTAAAGCCACTCTCTTGCCATAACTTTGGTGCTAATAAGACTTCACCGTTGGGTGAGCCGTAATCATGGAATACCGCACCCACAAGTAGGTTCTTATTTGGAACGGCATCAAGCGTGAGCTCGCTACCCAGTGATAAACCCAGTTTGACCGCGGTTGGCTCACTAATAGCGACTAACTCACCTTGGTAAAAGCGCGGCCAGAAGTTCTCCAAATGCGATTTGAACACCATGGTTTGCTCTAAGGTGTCTTTGTCTTTAGTGCCAAGCAAAATCGGTAAACCTTGCAGGTTATCATCGACGTAGTATTGCTTGTAGACGGTCTCAACCTTATCGAACTGCCCTAACGCGCGCTCCACATCTGCGATTTCCCCTTGAGCAGGGCTAACGTAAATGTCGGCGTGTAGCCTTTGTTCTAACCACTGTTTTAGGGTGGATTCAAAGCTGCCAACTAGCGTATTCATGCCCATATTGGCTGTAACGGCGAGTAGCAGTGCCATCATGGCGAGAGAAAGCGGAGAAATCAGCTCGCGCAGCTCTGCAAACAGATACTGCATCAAACCAGAACTGGTGCGCTTTTCACACCAATTGGCTAATACGCTGAGTGTTTTGGGTAGATACAAAGGAATCGACACCACAAGCATGCCAAGCCACGCCATGGTAAATCGGTGGTGCTCACTCAGCCATAACCCTGCAAGTGCGAAAGCCGTTAACGCAATACCTATCACGAACAATTGGTTTTCGTTAGAGGCTTCCGGCGCTTGATAAAATCCACCATGAGAGGAGAGCGGCTGGCGCACTCGCTGTTTAAAGTGCTGCCAACACGCCAACAGGGTGGCGGCTAACGTGAGCAGCAGGGCTTGCGCCCACCATTGCCACTGCCAAGTGCCGGGCAGCAGTGTCGCGCCATAAAGTTGTTCTAATGTCAGCGCCACGGTCGGGTGCAACCAATGGCTAAGCTGCATGCCCAATACAAAACCGAGGGAAGCGCCGATGGTAACGAGAATAGTGAGTTCAACTAACAGTGCAGAGAACACAATGCTCGGCGCGACACCCGCCTGTTGGATTTGTACTAACAGACGATTGCGTTTCAGCAAGCTGTATTTTACGCCGTTGTAGGCAATGAACAACCCGACTAAAAAGGCAAGTAAGCTCATTGCGGTGAGATTGAGGTGAAAGCTGTCGGTCAGCGAGCCAAGGTCTGTACTTTGATTATTGGAAATCCATTGTCCTTGCTCACCAATGATGCTTTGCCATTTTGCTTGCGTGCCTTTATTCCCTTTATCTCCCGAATGGAAAACCGCAATGTAACTGAGCTGTCCTTGTTTATTGAGCAGTTGCTGGGCAAAGCCAATGTCCATCAACATCCGGTTACCTAACTGCCATTCGTCTAGTAGCACCACCACTTGGGTTGGAATGTCGTCCAGCGTTAGGGTTTCTACCTTTCCTAAGTTTTGATGTTGAGATTGGCTCATCATCACGATCGGCTTGCCGGCTAAAAGCTCAGGCAAAGGTAAAGCACTGTCGAACAAAGACACGTTCTGTTGGTTTTCTGCTGACTTTCCGTTTGCAGAATACCGAGAACGCGAAGAGATGGCGGCAATCAACTCGCTACCTTGCACTGACCAGCGACGCCCTTGTTCGTCTCTCACTCGCCCTTCGATTACAGGTAGCGCTGCACTGAGTCCGTTTTGTCTAAGGGTGAAGTAGAGCGATTCAGGCAGGTAGTTTTGCCCTGCTGGTGGAATAATTAAGTTCTGAGCTTGTGCGCTGAGCTGCTCGGTAGACTCAGCATAACTGCGCTTGGCATTGAGGTTGATGGCTTGCACCGCAACAAACAAGGTCACGGCCAGCACGATACCGATCAGAATTGCGGCGGCTTGCAGTGGCGCCTGCCGATAGTGCGCTGCAAACAGATTCAGGGCGAGTCGAGTATGAGTGAATCTGTTGTTTGATGGCTTAGTTTGCTTCATGGTGAAGCTCATGTTTGTTTACTTGATGGCTGTTCTGTAGCTGACTGTTATCCAATCGCAGCCGTGCTTTCATAAATTCAGCGCATTCATGGCTGTGGGTCACCAAGAGCACGGCGGTATTGCCTTGGGTGGTGATTTCACTCAGCAGTTTCATCACTTCTAACCCTGCTTTTTGGTCAAGGTTACCTGTGGGTTCATCAGCAAGTAGCAGTTTAGGTTTGTGTGCTAAGGCGCGCGCAATAGCGACTCGTTGTTGTTGACCTCCGGAAAGGGCAGAAACATGTCTGTCGAGAAGTTGGCTGATGCCTAGAGTCTCGACCAAATAATCGCACCAGTCGTTCCATTTCTGCTGATTCAAATACAGAGGGAAGGCGATGTTTTGCTGCACGTTGAGCGGCGTTAACAAGTTGAATTGCTGGAAGATAACACCGAGTTTTTGGTGTCGAAATTGGCTCCATTGTGGGTCTTTCCAAGCCGCTGTGTTATCACCATCTAACCACAACTCACCATCGGAAAGCGGCTCAAAGCCAGCGATGACATTGAGTAAGGTACTTTTGCCGCTACCACTTGCACCCGTCAACGCAACGCTCGCTCCTGTGTTCAACGTAAAGTCTACGCTTTCTAACACGCGATGTGTCTCTTTGCCATCGACAAAGCTTTTGCTGGCGTGTTTGAGTATGACAAGTGGGCTTTCCATTTCCTCTCCCTGTATCCAAAAGGTGTCGTTTCTTTTGGCAATGCTTATTGCTGTTCGTTCTTTAGAAACTTTAGACAACAATCAGATAAAAACAGCGATTTACATCGAGTTTAGGGTCTGTTGACCTTTCGAGCTGATTTTTGCAGCGAATTGTTGGGTATTTGTGCAAGGCAGAAGCTTTGATGTGTAGTTAGCCTACATGAAAAAGCTGATAACGCAGTAGAAATGACCAACAAACGCTGCCCAAAGGGTTCGGCTAAAATCGTTCTATGCTTTGTTAAGGAGTATTTACTTAGAATGCTAGGCTACACACTCCTTGCCTCGCCTAAAACGATTTTATCTCGAACAAAACTTAATCTCGAAAGATAAACAGACCCTACTTTGTACTGAAAAGAAGAGGGAAGAGATTAAATGAGGAAGGGATATGACAGACATTAAAAAAGCCCGAGTCAGACTCGAGCTTTCAAATACATTTAGCGTAGTCAGCTTACACGTAGTACGCTTCAACTTCGCCTTTAAGCTTGATTAGCATTGGGTTACCGAAACGGTCTTTTGCTTTAGGAGAAGCAATTTTCACCCAACCTTCGCTGATGCAGTATTCTTCTACGTCTGTGCGCTCTTTGCCGTTGAAACGGATACCGATTTGGTGATCGAAACATTCTTTGATGAAGAATGGGCTACGTGGGTTACCCGCTAGGCGATCTGGTAGAGCTGGTTTAGCTGTATCTGTCATTTTGTTTGACCTTGAAGTCATTAAAAAAAGTGCGTCATTGTAGTCAGTGCAAGGCGAGTGTTCAAGGATTGTGACTGGTTTTTAATGGACTGAACTGCAATAAAGCCCTAATTTTTATCTATCTCCTTTTGCTCTTTCGGTGAGTCCTTTTAAAATTAATTCAATCATTGTCTTTTTATCATTTTGATTCTCTTACTAGTAAACAGTTTCTCAGGTTCTCGTTGTTTATACTATGGTTATTAGGTGCGATAAGTATTAGGAAAACAAATGGAACTTGTGATCTTAGCTATCGCTAGATTTCGAAGTGATCAAAAAGAAGCAATGAGTAAAAACTTCGTCAATTTAGCGCAGTGCTTAACTGAGAATGGACATCATGTTGTCACTGTTACTCCAACTGAGTTTCGTTCTCATATTAAGGTTGAACAACATACCTTTCGTAATGAGAGTCGATATGAATCTCTGTTTGAGGGGCTGATGAATCTTATTTACTTATGTAGAGAGCTCAACAGGCTGCTCGAGCAAACCAACAGTGCGAAGGTTAACCTACATATTGCTACGCCTATAGAACTATTGGTGGTTTTTTTCTTTTTAAAATCTCGATATCAAAAGCAGACGACTTTATCCATTTGGCAGTCATATTTGACCTTAGACGAGGTCCGTAATAACAAGCATTATTTTTTTCGGAATTGGTTTAAGTATTTACATTTATTGCTATTTAATTCGTTTATCAGTGCGCCTTTATACAAGCGTTTGTTAGACAATTTTTGTCAAGCGATTGTGCACAGTAACTACCAGAAATTTCAGTTATCTTCTCTGTCTCATTTGCCAGTCTATTTCATTCAAAATGGGGTTTTTTCTGAGCACTTTTCGCGACCCATTCCTGCAAAGAAGACACAAAGAATGTCTTTACTTTATATCGGGCATTCTAAGCCATCAAAAGGCGTTGACGCTTTAATTGAATTGGCTGCAATACTAAAGAAGCGAGAATGTATCGATTTTGATCTAACGCTCTGTCTCAGTGGCTTCGGCGACCAAGCAAATATAGAGAAACTTGTTTCTAAACATGAGCTACATCACCAAATAGAATTTAAAGAGAGCATTGATATTTCAGTTGAGATGGCGAGTGCAGATTTGTTGGTTTTACCACTAAGGACATGTGTCGGAACGAGCCTGACACCTAACCTAATCGTAGAGGCGGTATCTTGCGGATTACCGATTGCGATTCCTGATTTCGAGCAATTATCGGATGTCATTCAATTCGGTTCTAATGCCATTGAAATTGATCTGGATGATTTAGAAGCGAGTGCAAGTGCGATAGAGAACGGTTTTAAGTTAGGTCAACTTGACCTGATGTCTAGAAATCAAATAGAGCAGTTTAAAGTTCGTTATACGTTAGAAAGTTTTGTGTCTGGCTATGCGCGAACACTCGGCCTTGGGTAGGAGGGAGTATGGATAAAATTAGCTTTATCGCTCCGTGTTTTAATGAAGAGTCTGTCATCGAGGAGTATTACTCGCGTTTGTGCGAAATTGCTAAGCAATACGATCAGTATTTGTTTGAGTTTGTTGTAGTTAATGATGCTAGTGTTGATAAAAGCGCAGTAATTTTAGACAAGCTGGCTATGGCGGATGAACGATTAGTGATTGTGCATCTTGCTGCGAATGTTGGGCAGCAAACCGCTTTGTTTGCTGGAATCGAAGCTGCAACTGGAGATATTAATATTACCATTGATATTGATCTTCAAGATCCCCCAGAAGTTATTACACAGTTCTTGGAAGAGATCGATAAAGGCTTTGATATCGTCCATGCCCAACGCTTGTCGAGAAGAAATGAAACCGCTTTTAAGCTAATTAGTGCAAAATTGTTTTACCGCTTTTTATCCCTCACTTCTCCCGCTAATTTAATTGAAGATTGCGGTGATTTTCGAGCATTTACTAAGCCAGTTAGAGAGGCCATTTCATGTTACCGAGAGAAGCACAAATACTTGAGGGGTATTTTTGCCATTATCGGATTTAATCAAACCATTATTCAATATGAACGTGATGGTAGACATGCAGGAGAAACGAAGTATTCACTTACTAAGATGTTTGCTTTAGCGTCAGACGCGGTACTTAATTTTTCCCGCTTTCCTATTCAACTGATGTTTGTTATCTCAACATTGATGTGGTCACTTGGCTTGTTATATCTCACCAAAGCACTAGTAAGTAAGTTCGTTTTTGGCACAACTGTCGATGGTTGGACATCAATCATCTTTTTCCAAGTCTTTTTCTCAGGGATTTTATTGTTCTTTATTGCCTTAATCGGCTCTTACGTCGGGCGAATTTTCGAGCAAGGTCAAGACCGACCCGATTACATTATTCGTTACACAAGGAATATAAAGAGTAGCGATGAAGATAGTTAAGTTTGGTTCAGTGGGTATCATGAATACTCTGGTCAGTTACCTCGTTTTTTGTGTGCTTATTTATTTTGATGTCTATTATTTGACATCTTCTGTTTTGTCTTTTTTAGTGGGTTCTGCCTTTAGTTACATCATGAACTCAAGATATACGTTTTCTGTTTGTGCAAATGTAAGAAGCTTTTTTAAATTCATCACCATAACGGCAGGATCATTGTTCTTGAGTGTTTTACTGCTTTATATCTTTAAAAGTATTGTAGGCATTCATGTTCTCATTTCGCAGATTTTGGTCGTGTTGATTCGTTTCCCAATTGTATATCTATTAATGAAACGCATCGTCTTTAATCAAGCTCATTTGTTTCAGCGCTGAAAAGAGGTGACTTATGAAAACGAATCGGCAAGAAAAACAAGATTTCTACAGTGATTCTGAAACGGTGAAAAAGTATGAAGATCTACGTTTTTCAAATGTTGGTGGACAATTTGTACATCAGTCTGAAGTGTCTTTGTTTTCACAGTTTCTTAATATCTGCTCCTTGCAAGAGTCAATTCTAGATATACCCTGTGGCACGGGAAGAATGCTTCCAACTATTAAGGCGTCTGGCTTTAAAAAAGTTTATGCGGCAGATTACTCTGATGAGATGCTCGCAGTTTGTTACGAGAACCCTTTGTTCCAAAAAACACATTTTTCTAAACAAGACATCTATTCAACGACATATCCAGAGCAGCAGTTTTCAGTAGTATTATCTAGTCGTTTTCTGTTTCATTGCGATGATCAAGATCGGTTGTTTTCGGAGTTTGAACGGGTAATTGCACCAGAAGGATATCTTATTTTTGATAGCCTAAGGTGGTCTCCGCGAACTTGGACCCGACTTTTTTCTGAACAGCTAGGAGGAGATGTTTACACCAATAGCACATCTAGTATTTACAAGCTGGCAGATGCACACGGTTTCGAGGTTATAGACTCTCAAGTGTTCCTGCTCTTTCCTAGCTTTGTCTATAACTTTATTCCAGGCATTTTAATGCGCCCGTTGATATGGCTTGAGTCAATTTGGCCGAGTTTACTCAAAACGAAACAAGTTTGGATACTTAAGAAGCGATGAGTGAAGCAAGAGTTAGATGGCTACTTGGGATTAACTTAAGTCTGTTATTCGGTTTTTATGTTTACATCATATTCAATCTCGCGCTCGTTAATGATGATTACATGGCGCTTTATACCACATGGTTAATGAGCGTTGGGAAACGGCCGAATCTTGACTTCAATGTTGATAGCTATACTTTGCTTTTTGATTGGATGACGCCAGTTTACTTTTTCTTTGGCGAACGATTCGAGCTTATTTACGTTTTTCGTTCGTTTTTTGTTTTGTTTTTGTTGGCGATAGGTTGGCAAGTCTATGTGCTTCTTCGCCAAATATTTACAGTCAATATTGCACTCACTACATTGTTATTGCTCTTTGCCTCTTCTGCGATGGTGATGCGTGGCATTGACCTTCGTCCTGACCTCGTTATTCTTTTTCTTTGGTTACAAATAATCATTGTGTTGTATGTGTGCCCAGGAAGTGATGCTCATAAATTGTTTTGGGTGGGGTTATTATTCGGGCTTGCGATACTCTTCAAATTTAAGGCGATTTTGATAGGCGTAGTGATTGGGCTCTTCGGGCTTATTCGGCTAATTCAAAAGCGCTCTGTACGTGACTTTGTCTTGGATGTCAGTGCGCTTTTGTTAGGCATTATCTCTTGCGTGGCTTTGTTTGTTGCGACCGTTGGAATCTCTTCACTTGAACTGTTTTTGTACACGACGTTTGATTTATTTCTGTATTCGACATCGCATGTTAGTGACGCAAACTCTCTGAAGGTTGATGTACTGATACAGTACTTTTTACATGATATTGTTTATTGGCTGTTTGCTCTCATAGGAGTGGGAATATGTGTCGGTAAGTGGAAAGTACTGTCGTTTAAGCAAGCTCAGTTTTTGATAGCTTTGGTTATACTAGCTGTGTTGTCGGTTTTGGCTAACCCCCACTATCATGCATATAACTTGGTCACACTTTACCCTTTGCTTGCGGTATTTGTTGCGTTCTCAATCCAGTACGTTGTTTCATCTACTCGGGAGTGGTCGAAAGGAACGGTTACCACTTGTATCGTACTATTCTTGATTGTGATTGCTCGTATCATCCACTATCCGGTACAACATAATAATCAGCACCAAATCGCCCTACACACATTCATAGAAAGGCACACGCAAGTTGACGATGCGGTCTTTGCCTATGAAGGAATAGGTCTTTTTCGTCCATCGACTTATCATTGGCGAACATCTGCCATCAAGATAGACAACTACTATCGGGGTCAGTATGACGTTTGGCAGGAAATTCGTGCAGTAAAGCCGATACTCATCGTCGAAAGTTATCGAATTCCTGATTGGTTATTAGAGGAGGACCGTGATGCTCTTCGGCAACACTATGTATCTATTGCTCCGTTTATTCTGGCTCTTGGGTTAAAAACACAATCTAGTGTTCGAGGCGATTTACTGCGCTCGGGTTGGTACGTGCTTGAGAGTGATCGCTTGAACCGTTGCTTTATTGATGGTGTTGGTGTGTCTGTCGGAGAGAAGATATGGCTCAACTCCGGAGCGTATACACTGATGTCCCAAGATGGTACTTGTACACTTCATTGGTATTTTTCTCATCTTGGCATTGAGGCGCTCAGGCAAAGCAATCCTGAGAGTTCCCCCTATTTGTTTGGCCCTTAGCAAAAGTTGTAGAACCTAGTTTTGTTCCCCTATAACCCCTTTAAATACTGCGCGTTGGCTGTTGGTTGAATCATGGCATTCAGCGTTTGGACGGTTTGTTCGCTGTGTTCTTCAAGTAGAGCTAAGAACGCGTCAATCAACTCAGGTTTGCTTGCTGAGACTTTCGTTTCGGTCTGGATATCACGCAGATCGATCAACACATCGGTAAATAATTGAGGCAGATCGTGCAGCACTTGCAGGTTTAAGACGTTGTGTTCGCTGTAGATCGAATTGTGGCTGCCTTTCTGTTTTTGCACCACGTAAGGATTGTCTTTTAAGTTGATGATAGACGTGCGTTTATCACAGCGTTTCAAACAACCTTTGTTGACCTTAATCTTGCGGCATCCTTCGGTTTGTTGGAACAAACATTGGCGGCTCGTGAGTAGGGTATTTGGATGATAAATGCTGTAGAAGCAGCGCATGTTTTGCGGGCGCTTTATATGGCGCATCTGCTTCATATTCAGCTCGTTAGAAATAAACGCGCCACTTGCAGCGAACTCGTCTTGAAGGCATTTAAACGCGTATGAGTTCACCGTGTTCATTTGTGGGCCTGCCACCCAGCCTAAGCTGAGCTCTTTTGCGATCATGCTGACGCCTGAGTTGTTGGTGATCGACAACTCAGGTTGGATGGTTTCCAAAAATACGCGCGCGGCTTGGTAGTTTTCGCCAATCAAAATGGCAGGTAACCAAGGTTTGAGCATTGGGTTGGCTTGGAACAATTCAATCATCGCGCTCAGTTCACCAGACAACCCCATTGGCAATTGATAGTAAACATCAACGTCGTGGTATTCGCACAGCATGGCTTCTTGTGCTGACGAGATCAGAACCGATAATTTTGGCGCACCTTGGCGAGGCTCTGGTTGAGGTAACGCTGGCAGAGCTGGCACATCAATCGACCCTTTCAAGCTGCTGCCGGATACTTGTGTCGAAGTGACATCGAACGACTTAGTTTGCTCTGCCACTTTCTCAATGATCGCGGTTTTGTCGTCGTAGAGTTTCTTTTTCACCGCTTGCACATCATCAGCAGACTGGCATTGATAAACCTTCGAAAAATGTTTTACAGCGTGGTCGCGCGGGTTGTCGATGTACATCGCCTTGCCGAAATCACCTTGCAAAAATGCGTTGGAGAAATCACGGTTGAACACCGTGTATAACTCTGTGGTGTCTTCAGAGAGTTCCAACCCCTCGCACAAGCGATCAATCTGTTTACGCCAGTTATCGACCACGGTGTACACGTAGTGGGATTTCTTAATGCGGCCTTCCACTTTCAACGAATACACACCCGCATCAGCAAGCGCTTCTAAATCGCTAAATGCGGAGTTGTCTTTCATATTAAGTGGGTAGTTGTTGCCTGTTTTGGTCGTTTCGTACTGTTCGCGACAAGGTTGGCTACAGCGTCCACGGTTACCTGATGCGCCATTGCGAGCTGAACTGATGTAGCAAATTCCGGAGAATCCGATGCAGTATGAGCCGTGGACAAACACTTCCATCATTACGTTGTGCTCGCGACCAAATTGCGCCAGATGTTTTATCTCACTGATGTTAAGTTCGCGAGATAAGTTTACTCGGCTTGCGGTGAGCTGGTTGAGAAAGAGGATCTGACCTTCGTTATGCGTGTTCAGTTGCGTTGAAGCGTGCACATCCAAATCGGGAAAGTGATGTTTGAGAATGTAGGCCAGACCGAGATCTTGTACGATCACGCCATCGATTTTGGTGGTGTTCAGTTGGCTGAGTAAGCGAACAATCGCTGGAATTTCACTTTCTAAAATCAGCACATTCAACGTTAGGAAAATCTTACAGCTGTGCTGATGGGCCAACGTTAACACGCCATTTAAGTTATCTAAGGTGAGGTTGGTCGCTCGGTTACGAGCATTGAAGCGGTCGAGCCCACAGTAAATTGCATCGGCGCCAGCGGCAATGGCGGCTTTGATGGAATCTAAATCACCACCGGGTGCTAATAACTCAAATTGATCGCGTGTCACTACTTTTCTCTTTCTTACTAAAATAGGCTGCAAATGTTACGTATTTCACGCTTTTGATGCTCAGCTAGTTAACGCTTTATTAATCTGAATCAATTAATCCGTGTTACACGGTCGACTCTTGAGTGGGTAGAGTGCAATTCGCGAGAGCGGAATTTGACTTCTATAGTTTTCCTACACTTGGTTTTTCTATATTTAGTTTTCGACTCAGAGAGAGGAAGGGACGACAAATGAAAAAAGTAATCATCGGGTTGGTAGTGGCGTTGACGTCATTGAGTGCGTTGGCTGGTGAGGGCGTGGTAACCGTTGCGAGCACGCATTCAGCAAAAGATACGGCGGATAAATTTGTCGCTATCGCGCAAGAAAAAGGGTTGAACGTCTTTGCGCGCATTAACCACCAAGAGAATGCCACGAAAGTCGATATGACGTTGCGACCAACTGAAGTTATCGTGTTTGGAAACCCTAAAGTGGGCACACCACTGATGATCTGTGCGCAGGAAGTGGCGCTCGATTTACCCCAAAAAGTGTTGGTGTATGAAGATGCTGAAGGCAAAACGTGGTTAGCTTACAACGATCCGATGTATTTAAAACAGCGCCATCATATTGAAGGCTGCGACGAGGTATTGAACAAAATCAGCGGCGTGCTGGGCAATTTAACCAACGCGGCGGCGAAGTAGGGCTGGTTATTGGCTTCGCTTTTTTTACTCCGAAAACGAAAAAGCCAACCTCACAAGGAGGTTGGCAAATCTTACCTATATTGGGGGAGGTAAGATCAGGAGGTGGCGAGTACGCTGTGCACTTCTGACTTAATTGAGTCAGACTGCGTACCGAAAATCGCTTGTAAACTGTCGCCAATCACTAATACATCTCGCGCGCCAAGTGCTTTTAGCTTAGCAACATCAACGTTGGCAATGTTTTTCACCGAGACACGCAGACGAGTGATACACGCATCGACTGACTTGATATTGGCTTTGCCGCCCAATGCAGCTACTACATCCACCGCGATTTCATCAGGTTGTCCGGCGATCTTCACTTCTGCAATGTCGGTTTCACGACCCGGCGTTTTTAGATCCAACTTCACAATTAAGAAGCGGAACAAGCCGTAGTAGAGCGTCGCCCAGATGGGACCGATGATGATGAACATCCACGCGTTGGTCGACATTGGGTAGTAAAGGAAGAACTGGATCGCGCCGTGCGCAAAGTCCGTACTGTGTTTGATTTCCAAAAACGCGGTGATCGCAAACGCAATACCGGTGAGGAAAATATGGATCACGTACAGCACTGGCGCGACGAATAAGAAGGTAAATTCGATTGGCTCTGTGATACCAGTCAACCAAGAGGTCAACGCCGCAGACATCATCAAACCGCCGACGATTTTCTTACGCTCAGGAGACGCGCAGTGGTAAATCGCCAGTGCCGCTGCTGGTAGTGCCCACATGGAGTACATAAAGCCACCAGACAGATAACCTGCGGTTTTATCGCCCGCGAAGAAGCGAGTGAGCTCACCAGTAAACTCTTTGCCGGTTTCTGGGTCTACATAGCTGCCAACTTCGAAGAAGAACGGCGCATTCCAGATGTGGTGCAAACCAACAGGGAGTAATGAACGTTCGCCCGCGCCGTAAACCGCCCACGCAAGTACAGGGTTTTGGTACGCTGCCCAATGAGAGAATGCATCAAGAAGTTGTCCGGCAGGTGGCCATGCAAACGCGAGAATCGCACCAACGACGATCGCCGATAAACCGGTGACAATGGGCACAAATCGCTTACCCGCGAAGAAGCCCAAATACTCCGGCAGTTTGATATTGTAGAAGCGGTTGTACATGATTGCCGCGACCGCACCGATAAAGATGCCGCCAAACACCCCGGTTTGCAGCGTCTCAACGCCCATGATGGTAGCATCAGTTTCTAAGCCGCGCAGACCTGTCACAATACCGAGCGATGCGTTCATAATAATTAGGCCAACTAAGCCTGCGAGCGCAGCGGCACCGTCATTGCCTTTTGACAACCCGAGCGCCACACCGACCGCAAACATCAACTGCATGTTGCCGAACATGCCTTCACCGGCGGCGAGCATCACTTTGTTGACCGCGTCTGGAATAAACGCAAACCCCGCGTTACCAATACCCAGCATCAAGCCAGCCACCGGTAACACCGCCACAGGCAGCATCAACGACCGCCCTATTTTTTGTAGTTGTCCAAATATACTTGCAAACATGGTTTCCTCCTGACGAATATGCCAGTGTTGTAGGACCTGATCCCTTCAGGTCATGTTGTTTCACGTAAGGTCAGGATGATCATAGCGAGCAAGGCGGCGCCTAAGGTTACAAAAGGCAATCAGTTTGTAAGTGGCCGCTTACAAATCTCTTACACCGAGAAGTAAAATTGCAATCGGCTCGATTGTGAATGTGCGTTTAAGAATGCATCATATTGGCCAGCGCCAAACTCAGGGGCAGGCACAGGGACGGACACAGGGAAAGTAGGATGGAAAACAAGCAGATACTGGTCGTCGATGACAACCTCGACCTTCGCGAAGCATTGTCAGATTACCTTGGTCGCGCAGGGTTTGAAGTGCTTTGCGCAGAAAACGGCGGCGTGATGTGGCAACTGCTCAACGATCACCATCCTGATTTGATCATCCTCGATATTATGATGCCCGGTGAAGACGGTTTTACCCTGTGCCAGAAACTGCGCAAAAACTCCGATATCCCGATCATCATGCTGACCGCCGTCACTGAAGAAGCCGACCGAGTCGCAGGGCTAGAAATGGGCGCCGATGACTACATCACCAAATCATTCAGTCCGCGTGAACTGCTCGCGCGCATCAAAACCATTCTGAGACGCAGCCAATCGACCGCCAATAGCAAACTGACGCGTAAAGTGCGTTTTGACGATTGGTTATTAGATACCGTAACCCGGCAACTGACCCACGTTGCTAGCCGTGAGGTTAAGCAACTGAGTGGCGCGGATTTGTCGCTGCTCGGTTTATTCGTCAACCACGCGCAATCCATATTGTCTCGCGATGACATTGCGCGCGAGATCTGGGGACGCGATGCAGACCCGTTTGAACGCGGCATTGACGTGCAGATCAGCCGCTTGCGTCATCACCTTGAAGATAAAGACCGTTCGCTGATCCTAACGGTGCGCAACAAAGGCTACATGCTGACCACGGACGTGCATTATGAGAATTAAACGCTGGACGGGATCACTGGTCGTTCGCACCAGTGTGTTCTTGTTGCTGGTGATCATTCTGGCGCAGGTATTATCCGGGATTATCTGGTATCAACACGCCAGCGAACGCGATAAAGAAGGCCTGACCACGACAGTCAAAAGCTTAGCATTGAGCGCTTCTTCCACCATCGCTTTCTTTCAAACCCTCCCTTCGGAATATCGCCACTTGGTGCTCAATCAACTACGCAACATGGGTGGTACGCGCTTTTTCGTCTCACTCAACAATCACCAGATTGACGTCGACCCACTGCCGGAGAGCGAGCGCAAAACGTTGGTCATCAACCAAGTTCGCGAGGTATTAGAAAGCGAGCTGAGCGGCATTCCTAATATCGAGGTGGAGTTCACCCAGCGCGACAAACTCAAAGTGTTCAACAACGAGCTACCTATCGATGAACTGCCGCTATTGTGGGCGCATTATTCGCTTTCGTTTGGTGACCTCAATCCACCGATTCTGGTGATGCAGGTCGAAGTCGCGCAGAACGAATGGTTTTATCTCGCGGCGGTGCTACCCGCGCCTTACATCAACCTAGAGACTAACTATTTTGAGCTGCGCCAATGGCTGACGCTATTGCTGTCCGCGCTAATGCTGTTGCTGTGTACCTGGTTTATCGTTCGCAAAGAAATTCAACCAATTCGAGAGCTGGCAAAAGCCGCAACCCTGATGTCGAGCCGATTAGACGTGCCCGAAGTCTCTGAGCGCGGCAGTAACGAACTGAAAGCGGCGGTACGTGCGTTTAACAAAATGAACCGACGCATCGACAGCCACATTAAAGACCGCGAGATGCTGTTCAGCGCCATCTCCCACGATCTGAAAACGCCGATAGCCTGCCTAAAACTGCGGGCGGAAATGCTAGATGACGACGCCGACCGAGAACGCTTTATCCGTCTGAGTAACGACCTAGATTTGATGGTCAAAGGCGCATTGCAATGCATTAAAGAGACCGATATCCACGAGGAAATCGAGCCGATCAATTTCACCCAACTGATTCAGCACATTTCCGCCAATATCGCCGATGCGCCGGACACAATTCGCATCCACGGTGAAATCCGCACCCACTTTGCTGGTAAACCGTTAGCGATTAAGCGCTGCATTCAGAATCTGGTCGATAACGCGCTCAAATACGGCCATCAAGCGGACATTACGCTGAGTGAAAGCCCAGAGTCGATCCAGATTGAAATTGAAGATCACGGTGATGGTGTTGACGATTTATTACTTGAAAAGCTCTGCCAGCCATACTTCCGCGCTAGCAACGATAAAGAAGGCAGTGGGCTGGGGTTAACCATTTCACAGAGCATTGCAAAGGCTCACGGCGGCAGTTTGTCGCTGAGCCATTCTCAGTTTGGCGGCCTCTGCGCCACACTGACTTTCCCGAGAGACTGACTATGAACAAACTGGCATTCTTGTTCCCACTGTTGCTCGCCCCTTGCGTCGCTCACGCTGAGTCGCCACAAGGGGTAGAGTTTTTACATTGGTGGACTTCTGACGGCGAACAGCAAGCGCTGCAAACACTCAAAGCTCAGCTAAAACAGCATGATATCGAGCTGCTGCAAAGCCCGGTGTTAGGCGGTGGTGGCGACAGCGCGATGACGGTACTGCAAGCTCGCGCGCTGGCGGGCAATCCACCGAGCTTCGCGCAAATCGAAGGGCCAAGTATTAAAGCGTGGGATGCCATCGGTATTTTGCACAACGTCAACGCGGTTGCCGATGAGCAGCGCTGGGACGAGGTGCTCTACCCACTGTCTATCGAAATCAATAAAACACAAAACGGCTATATCGCCCTGCCACTTACGCTGCACCGTTTGAACTGGCTGTGGGTCAACCACAAGCTGCTTAAACAACTGAATCTATCCGCGCCGAAAAACTGGCAAGAGATGTTCGCCGCCATGGAGCTTGCTAAGCAAAATGGCATTGTACCGATCGCGGTTGGTGAGCAGCCGTGGCAAGTCGCCCAACTTTTCGAGAACTTAGTGATCTCCACTGGCGGCGTTGAGTTCTACACCAATGCAATGGTTAAACTTGAGCGAGACAGCATCGACAGCGATACACTCCGTCAAGCGTTGACGCAATTTCGCCGCCTGAGTTTGTTGATAGACAACCAATTACCCGACAGTAAGTGGGATACGGCGACCCAAGCGCTAGCCGACGGTCAAGCGCTGTTTCAAATCGGCGGAGATTGGATTTTGGGTGAGCTGCTCGCCAATCAAGTCTCAGTCCCGCAAGAGGTCGGCTGTTACCCAACGCCGGACAGCGATGGTGTATTCCTCTACAACATGGACAGCTTGGTGTTTATGTCGAGCAAGTCGTTTTCTGCCGAGGCTGCTCAGCAAACCGCAAGCGCGCTGGCAGACGTCGAGTTTCAAGCTAAGTTCAATAAGGTAAAAGGCTCGATTCCGGTACGCACCGATATCGACATCAGCGATTTTAATCCGTGTCAGGTCCAGTCATATCAAGACTTTCACTACGGCGTTAAACACAACCTCGCTGTGCCGAGTATGATTGATTCGATGGCGGTCAATCCGGTTGCTCAGCAAGCGATAAACTCGGAAATCTTCCGTTTTTACCGCAATCCCAAGATGGAACCCGACGAGCTGATAAAACGCATTATTGCTATTTCGCAAAGCGGTTAATGGCAATGAATTTGTGCCGAGTGGAATAAAAAAGCCCCAATGATTGGGGCTTGAGTAAAGCGAAGTATGCCGTTTAGAAATAGTGGAAGATCGGCGGTTCATGCATCAAGAAGTTTTGATGGGAGATGTTCCACGCATAGGCGCCCGCTAAGGTCAACACAACATAATCACCAATATCGACGTGGGCGACGTGTTGATTGCGTGCCAGCACATCTTTGGGCGTACAAAGCTGGCCGACAAAAGTTGCTTGTGCATGCTGAATTGGGTGAGAAATCTCATGGTGTTGCTCGCTTTTCAGGATGACGAATGGATGATCATGGCTCTGCGCTGCTGGCGTGCGGAAATGGTGGGTTCCTCCGCGCGCGATGACAAAGTTTTCGCCAAGATTTTGCTTAATATCCAGTACTTCCATCACGTAATAACCACATGCCGCCGTGATGAAACGTCCGCATTCAAAACGCAGTGTCCAATCTTGCACTTGCTCTTTAGCGATGAGGAATTCCAACTTGTCGCAAAACTCCATCCACGGAAAGTGTTGCTCAGGGTTTTGGTAGTTGATGCCCATGCCGCCGCCCAAGTTGATCATCAGCTCACCGAGTTCAAACTCTTGTTGCCACGTTTTCACGACTTGGAAATAGCGCTGCATTAACGCTAAGTGACGTTCAACATCAAGCTGATGCGACATCAAGTGAAAATGGAAACCTTTGAGTGACACTTGCGGGAAATCGCGCAGCAACATTAAAGCATTACTCAGTTCGGGCTCGTCCAAACCAAAAGGAGTCGGCTTGCCGCCCATTGCCAACTTGCTGAGCGTGATGTCGCCAATATCGATGTTCATACGCAAAAAGATCGAAGCAGGGCGGTTGAGGCGCTCGGTTAGTGCACCAATGCGTTGCAGCTCGGTGAGGCTTTCGACATGAATTGCATCAACATCCAGCTCAATCGCTTGTTGCAATTCACTTGGCATTTTTCCTGGGCCACCGAAGATCAATGGCTTATCGAGTTGTTGCTGGTGGAGGTGTGTCAACTCCCCGCCAGATGCCGCTTCAAAACCATCGACATACGGCGCGAGCGTTTTGAGAATCGGGCCCGATGGATTGGCTTTGGCTGCGTAAAATAGCTCGACATTTTTCGGCAAAACGTGACGCAGTTGTTTGATGTGTTCTTCTAAGGCGTTTAGGTCATACACGTACGCGCACAAGGGTTGATTTTGCTGCTGTGCGAGCGTGTGAACTTGCTGGCTAACGTGTGTCGGTAGGGAGAGTGAATTAGACATGTTGCGCTCCTTTTTCGTGTTGCTGCCAAGGCGCGGCGACTTGGGTATAGCCCGACTCCTTATCGGCTTTTTGCATCAAACGCGTGGTGAAATTATTTTTGCTTGGGAAGTGACCGCCATTCAGCAACGCTTCTAGTTCCGGCTGTTTTCCATTCACTGATTGCCAACGCACAATGGCACTTTGCACCGCATTCCACAGCGTTTGCTCTAGTGGCTCATCACCTTCTGCGATGAAGAAAATCGCTTCGCTGATGTTGTTGATAAAGGTGCAGTATCCGATGCGATTCCAGCCTTGTTCGCGACTGTAGTAAACCGATTGTCGCGCGCGTTCAGACAAATCAGTTAATGTTTCTGCTGGCCAGAACTCTGGCAGTAATTTAGTGCCTTCCAAATCACGAATCCAAACACAACACGGCATCTCTTGCTCAAAGCCAATCAAGGTGTTTTGCAAATGCGGCTCAAACGCCACCCCGTGTTTGAAGTAGTAATTAAACACGCCCGGAATTAGGCAATGCAAATAGCGTTCAAACCACAGTGTCGCGATGTCGGAATAGCCATTTTGCGTAGTACGCGCTTTGTTTTTAAGGCGTTGAGCAATGCAACTGTTGCCGTTTTTGTCGTAAGCAAACAGAGCGCCAGCGAGGGTTGGTTTTAAGATGTCGACTTCGCTCAGCGAGAAATTTTCGCGGTATAAAATCCCAAACGATTCGCGCGCTTTGGTGTTGTCGTCCCAATTACGCTCAGCGACACTTTCTAGAGTCAACGTAGTGGCGTAAGGCTCTGTCATCACTTTAAATACAGGGTTGTGCAGCTGTTCGTTTTCTCGAATCGGTTTGAGAATCGACGTGAGCTGCACGGCGCTGTCGAGTTCGTACCACGCGTTTTTACGCACGCAATTGGTTAATCGTACGTTGATGGAGAATTTCGCAAACCAATCCATGTCTGGGTGGTAGAGGGTACGAACTGAAGAGGTCGGCTGCATCTTTTCACCACCTAAACCCAGTGGTGTGATCTTACCTTGTTCAATGGCACGCTTCACGCTTGGGTTGCTCAAAATGGTGTAGCTTTCCCAAGGATGACAAGGGTAGAGGGTCTTCCCGTTGCTGGTGGCGTGTTGTGGCGCGAGCTGTTGTAGCATGCGCTGAGCAGGGTTAGCTTCTCCGTCGGAACTCAGCACATCAAGCAAGGACGTATCCACTTCAAACCAGTACAGCGGGACTTGCGCGCCGACTTCTGGAGAAAACGCCAAGAGATCATCCATGGTGACGCCCGAACGACTTTTCGGGGTCGGATGGAAAGTATGCCCCCAAATCAGAGACTGTTCCGAAGCGATAAACTCGTTGTGATGCGATTTGGGCGCGACGTTGAGAAACTGCTCGGTAACCAGCACGCTATTTTCCAGTTGTTCGATCAGCTCATGGTTAAATGGGATCGCCAACACCTGCTTGAGATAGTTAAGCAAAAGCGTAAGAGTTTGCGTGGCATCCAATTTCGCCCAACCAGAGCCCGGCATTTTCGCCCAAGGCAGTTCTGCCAATTTGATTTTGCCCAGTTTGCTCGCGTAGTGAATCGGCAAAACCAGCACGCCATTTTGTTGAGAAAGATGAACGGCTACCCGCTGCTTGGCGGAATAGTTGCGTTTTAACGTTTGGGGTAGCGATGTCGATTGGTAGTGCCATTCCACTTGTTGATTCGGTAGCGCAAATTCACGTAAGTAACAATTAAGAACACCCATTATCGTGTTGAGTTGGGCCTTCTCGCGATTGAGCTGCACATCATGCGCGCACAACTCGCTAGTCTGAGAGGATTGAGTTTGTAACATGTTGATTTCCAAATTTTGAATGGAGAACCAGCGCGATCAAGGTGATCACGCTGACTATCGCAGAAAGTAGGAAAGGAACCTCAAGTAGCCCCAAGCTAGAAATGAAAGAAGCGCAAAATCCCGCCGCCACGCCACCCCATTTGGACATGGCATCAAAGCGAGAAAATACTTTGCCACTGAGTTTGCGATCCAGATTGCTCGCAAGATGCTGATGCAATCCGTGATAGCAACACACCATCGCGATGCCGAAGATAATTCTCGCAGCAATGAGTGCGGTTTCGGACGCAATCAAATGCAAGGCAGAGCTCACGGCAAGCAATGCAAACCCGAGCCACAACGTGCGCAGCGGTTGATGGCGATTCAACCCATCTGACAACACGTGGATTTTGCCTGCCAGCAACAGATAGACGCCATGCGGCAGTGCGTACAAAAAACCGATCCATGCGTGGTTAGTGATGCCATATTGCTGCACAAACGGCGAGAAATAAGGAAAGGTCACTACCATAGAAAACGCAAACCCGAATTGAGCAAAGAAGATCCAACGAATGGCATGCATTGCGTTTTTCCGTGCAACCGGTTTTTCTTGCCGAGATTCTGAGTTTGGCTTTTCGAGGTTTTGGTCGGCAGGTGTATCCATTGGCAGTGTTAGCGTGATGCCCATCGCAATTAAAGGCAAAACGCATAACCACAGGTACGCGTTGAGCGGGTTGGTCTCTGACAAGCTCCAGCCGAGCCCAATGGGCGCAACGATCAGCGCCAAGCGAGCAGATAGTTGGGTTTTATTAAGTGACTTGCCGAGTGTTTTGGCTTCTTTAATTTGACTAGATAAGTAGCTGTTTGAGGCGGCCATGGTGCCGCCAAAGGTTCCTTGAACAATAAGACCAAACACAAACATGGCGAGGTTGTCTGCCAAGCCGCACAGCGCAAACCCTGCTGCAAGGCCAAGTTGCGCACGCAAGAGTGAGCGGCGGCGACCATAGCGATCGGCAAAGTTGCCCCAAAATCGCGCCGCCAACGCAGTACAAAACGTAGGTAGGATAAACAATACCCCTGCCCAGTCCGCATCAATGCTTGCGCCTAACGTTGGCAACACGACGGGTAGAAATAGCGGCATACCTAACGCGGCAAACGCAGCGATAAAGTGGCACAACAACACACTGTAGATGAGTTTGGTCATAATCGTTTAACGTACGCTTTTTTTGATGGCTTCTAAGTAGGCGCGCTGCGCTTCTTCGCTAGAAAGCAGTAAGAAGTTCGGGGCCGACAAACCATAGAACTTATTGATGTCACTCGCGCCGGAGGCTTCTTTCGAGAGCAAACTGCCAGAGCTCAACAAGTACTTGGCGTACAAATCAGGTGCCTCTTGCAGTAACTCGCGAGCCAGTTTTGTCTCTAACCCTTCGCCTTCCAATCGGTTGAGTTGCTCTGCAATGCTTTTGGCCACGATGGCGTAAAGCGATGCTGAAGAGGCAATGCCCTTCGCTGCCATGGCTTCTACAATCGCTGCGATATCCAATTGTAATGTGATGGTGGTAAACATCTGACCGAGCGCCAATTCATTGTCGACTTTGATGCGTTGATCGAGCAGTTCATCGCAATCCACTGGAAGTAGTTTTGCGCCGTGTTTTTGGGCAGCATGCTCTGTTGCAAAGTGGAAGCGCTCTGGCCAAATTCGCGCCGCGTCGTTGTCTTTCATCGCGAGCGTCATTTTGCCCTGTTGATCAAATGCAATGATGGCGTTTTGCTGGTTGGACTCCAATGCGATGCCATAACGAAGCCACAAGGTGAGGTGCACTTGGCATAATAGATCGACGTAATCTTGGAACCACGCCAGCGAATCTTGTTGATAGTAATGTTCTGCCAAATGTTCTAAGAACAAGCGGTCGTCAGGCATTGGGCTTGCCAGTGCGGCAACCGGAACTAACGCTTTGTCTTCGCAATGAGTAAGTGGGTACTCACGTACGATGTACGCGAAGGTTTTATCCTCGCCGATGTGTCCACCGTGTTTTTCGTTGCAATGGAACAAGCGACTGTTTAAATCGGCGTCCGTTTGTTCAAGGTGGCTGAGTAGGCGTTCAAACCAGTGGCCGTCATACAGTGTTGAAGGCTTGATTAAGCGAATATTTTTCGTGCCTAGCGATCGCATGATCAGCGGAACCTTGATGTGAATGTGCGGTGCCTCGTTGACGACCACCGTACGAACGGAAAGCGTCGGCGTCACGTCTAGATACGTTAAAGGCGCTTCTATCACACCTTCGGGTAAGGCTTCTAAAGATCGCAGGGTGAGCGGATGTGCAGGGAACAGAACGTGGCTCAGTGCAAAATCAGCAGGAAGCCCCACTTGCTCCATTGTTGGCCAGCAATCAGGTTGTCCGCTGGTTAATGTTACCAGTGATTTTTCAATCGCAATCCAATGCAGAGCAAAGCTTTGTGCGAACTCGGGCGCGTACTTAGCAAGGTCTTCATCGCTCAGACCAAACTTCGCCCGCGCAGTTGGATAGTACGGGTGGTCAAGGTAAGAAGCGATCTGGTCGGCTAGCAGCAGTTTTTGATGCCAAGAACCAAGCTTGGATATTGGTTGAGAAATGTGGTCGGCGTGGTGACGAAACGCTTGGTCACACAGTGCTTTGTGTTTCTCTGCGCATTCCAGCTCTTGAAGATACCCCGCCAATAATTCGTGAGAGCTCTCATGCGCCAGTGTCGTTAGTAGCGCAATCCACTCTTGATAATGCTGCTGATGCTCGACTTGACCATTTTTCTCCACCCACCAACCTAGTGGCGCTTCGCCATTGGCTTGGCCGTAACACCAATGCTGCATGTAATACGTTGGCACAACAGGTAAATAGAGCGTGAAATCCGGATTATCAAAGGTTAGCCAGACTTGCTCGAGTTGAGGAACAATAACCCCTTTTGGGGCGGCGCTACTGAACTTGGCGTTCGACAAAATGCCAAACATGTCTTCGCGCAGGCAAGTATCGATCAATCGTTGGGTCAGGTATAAAGCGTTGTGATTCATGCTGCCACCTCGCGAGTCGGAGCTAGATTGAAATTGCTAAGCGCGTTCTGCAGCGCTTGGTCGAGGTTTCGCCCCGATGGCGAGACAATCGAAATTCGGGCGAGATAATCCTTGTTGGAATAACTCTGTTGGAAGAGTTCTCCCGCGGTTTTTAGTACCTGTTGCTGGGTGATGACATCGCCATCGTGTTGGATGAAGGAGGTCGAATCTCCATCAATCACACCACTGTGCTCCGCAACCACGTAGTGCACGTGTGCTGAGCCATGAATTTGGTAATCGCCATCCAATCTTCGGCCCAAATGCAGACCCAAAATTGTGCTAAACCAACCGAAGTGAGCGAGATTGTTGAGTAAGAATTCGCGACCGTCCCCAATGCTGCGGTAGTTAATTTCCACCAGAACTGGGCCGTTTTCCGTGATGATAAATTCGCTGTGGCAAACTCCAAAGCCAACGCCGAACGCTTTCAGTTGAGCCAAGCAAGCTTCTCGGTGAGCAATGCCGTTTGGTCCGTTCCAGTCTGCGGCTGTTTCGATAAAGTAAGGCGGTTCAGAGAGCGACACATCAAAACCGCCCACGGCGATAAGGCGCTCACCATCTCCTAAAGTTTCGAGCGTAACCAACGGCCCTTGAAGGAATTGCTCCACCAGAATGGCGGCGTTTGGGTGCTTTTGCCAAAACGCCTCGCAGTAAGCATCGAGCTCGCTTTGGGAGTCACAGCGCTGTACATCTAAACTTGCCACGCCTTCTTTGGGTTTTGCTACGACAGGGAAGGCCATGCCTAATGCCACATTCGAATGGCGATGCAGCAAACAGCTTTGTGTGTTGGGTAAGGATTTTTCATTTAACACTTGTCGAGTTAAGTGTTTGTTTTTGGCCTTTAACGTGACAGACCAATCTTTGGATGGGAGGCCAAAAAATTGCGCGCAGATGGCGGTGGAAGTTTGTAAGTGATCACTATTGCTAAAAATAGCGTCTGGCTTTAATTCATGCTCCGTGATGGTTTCGATGAGTTCTAATGGGTTGAAGACATCACATTCTAGAATGGTATCCGGATTAAAGTGACTATCACGACTCGCCAGCTCTAAATGGCTGAGCTTATGGTCGGTGATAAGAACGACGTGAAGGTCCATCGCTTTAGCTGCAGGCACGAAGCCGTGAGTGACTGCATCGTTAACGACATGACTTACGATAATCATCGTAGATTTCATGAGCTTTCCTAATTTTCTAACATTTTCTTCTAACGTTGATAAAGTCGCTCACGGTCGTCTTCCAATGTGCCTCTCGCGAGACGGAGGGCAGAAGTTTTAGTGTTTATTGTTATTATGTTTGGTTTTTTTTGTTGTTAGTTGTGTTTTTAGGGTAAATAAATATAGAGCATAAAATTAATATTGCAAATAGAAATAATATTTGTTCTTATTTCCATCCGTTGGCTTTATAACAACTAAACGGAATTATGGAATGAATAAATTATTGACCCTGACCCCCTTGGCGGTCGCGATTGGTTCTTCACTAGTAGCACCAAGCGCAGTGGCTTCAGAAGAGACGAACTCAACCTCATCAGCAACTGAAACGATTCAAGTCTTCGGGCATCAGTACGAAGGTTATGCTGAACACATGCCTCAATCAGGCACCAAAACCGATGTGGAATGGCTTGATGTGCCACAAGCGGTATCCGTAGTAACGAAAACAGAAATGCAAGACCGAGGCGCGGTGCGCTTAGTGGATGCGCTAGATGGGGTAGCCGGGGTCAATAACACCTTGGGCGAAGGCAGCCGCGATCAGTTCATGATCCGTGGTTTTGATTCACTCAACGATATGTACCGTGATGGCTTGCGAGATGACGGTACGTTGCAGTCTTACCGCAGCTTAGCGAACGTTGAACGCGTTGAAATTGTGAAAGGCCCTGCGGGTGCTTTGTATGGCCGTGGTTCGGCTGGGGGCATCATCAACTTGGTGACGAAACGCGCTAACGGTGAGAATTTTACTCACGTAAACGGTAGTGTAGGCAGCAACAACCAATATGTTGGTCAGGTCGACAGCTCAATGGCGTTTACAGATAAGGTCAACGGGCGTATTAACTTGGAATACCGTCAAGCCGACTCGTACGTTGATCATGTTGATTCAAACGATTTCTTCATTGCACCGACCATTCGTGTGTTACCAGCGGAAGGTCACACCATTGATATTGACGTGGAATACGCCCATCAAGAACTAGTGCCGTATCGTGGTGTGCCATCAAAAAATGGCAAGCCAGTTGATTTGCCAGTAAGCACTTACTTTGGCGGCACAAACGACTATCAGGAGTCAGACAGTCTCCGTATTGCGGTGGATTACGAATGGCGTCTGAATGATCAATGGGTATGGAACAACCGAGCGGCGTTCAACCATATCGAACTTGAGCAAAAAGGCACGCGTCAGGGCAAAGTGACGGGTAATGAAGTGTCTCAAACCGTCAACAACTTTGGTTACGATCCACGTACTACGACCACTTTACAATCTGAGTTGGTTTGGGAAACCAGGGACAATCAATTGATGGTGGGTGCAGATTTCAACCAGATCGATATCGACCTAACGTTGGCAAGTGACAAAACGCTTCCTCCGCAAAATATCTACGACCCAGTCGTTGGTCCAACGCCTGATCCGGGCTTTAAGCCATTTCGTGACAATACCACCACCACGACAGGTTTGTATGTGCAAGACGTCTATACGTGGGGTGACCTTTCTTTGATCGGTAACGTGCGTTACGACTCGATGGAACTCGAACAACAAAAAGCGGGCTCAGATAAGGAAAAATTGGATGATGACAAAGTCAGCTACCGTGCTGGTTTGGTATACCGCATCAATTCCGACACATCCGTATACGCCAGTTTAGCGCGCTCTTGGCAGTTACCGTACGCTGGTATCTACATCAATCCAAAATTGGCGGAATTCTTCCACACCGACTTAAAAGAGGTGGGGGCGAAAGCGTACCTTTTGGATAACGCATTAATGTTGAATGCGGCACTGTTCCAGATTGATCAAGAGCAACCACAAACTAACGTGGACGGCGATGTGATCGATAAAATTGAAGTGCGTCACCAAGGTATTGAATTAGAGGCTCGCGGTCAAATCACCAAACAGTGGGACATCTCTGTGGGTTACAGCTACTTGGACGCGGAAGACAAAGCCACAGGCAAAAAGCCGAACGATGTATCAGACCACTTGTTCTCTCTTTGGAGCACTTACCAATTGGATGACAACTGGCGTTTAGGCGGTGGTGTGAAGTACGTGGGCGACCGTTACGCAGGTAACGACGAAGCTGTCGCACTTGGCGATTACACAACGGTGGATTTGATGGCGGCGTACACCACTGGTCGTCACAAAATCCAAGCGAACGCTTACAACATTTTGGATGAGAAATACATTCTTGGCGCAACAAACGGCACGTCTGGCTTAAACCAGATTGGCTATGGCGCACCAGCCGAGTTCATGCTCAGCTACGGATATCAGTTCTAGGCTTTTTGTGCGTAGTTAGCGCCTGTTAGCCGATTTTTGCCTCATATTGAGGATGTTTAGCCCCGAGAGCCTACGGGATGTATTCTGCCCGAGGCTCAATTTCTCGCAAAGGAGATCTTAATGTCTTACCAGAATTTGGATGGTAAAGTGCGTGTACGTGCTGGTTTGTCTACCACTTACAGTGTGCTTGCGATTGCAATCGCTTCTGCCACATCCATGAGCGCGGTTGCCGCTCCTGCTAAAAAAGAACAAACTACCGCGATGGAAACCGTCGTTGTCACTGGTAGCGTGATTGGTAAATCTGAAATTGAAGACGTCAAAGAGTACCCAGGTGCTCGTACCGTCATTACCCGCGATCAAATCGAGAAAACCGCCGCAGGCTCGATTGATAACGCGCTACAGCGCGTGCCGGGTATTAAAGTTCAGGATGAAAGCGGAACGGGCGTATTGCCTAACATTTCCGTACGTGGTTTGAAAGCAAGCCGTAGTGGTCATGCTCAGTTCTTGATGGATGGTGTACCGCTAACACTTGCGCCATATGGTCACACTGGTCAGTCTATCTTCCCAGCAACACTGTCGATGCTTGATCGTATTGACATTGTACGCGGTGGTGCTGCAGTACAGTACGGCCCAAACAACGTCGGTGGTGTGATCAACTTAGTGACCAAACCGATTCCACACACGTGGCAAACTGAAATCAGTAACCGCCTTACCGTGTTTGATGGCGGTGATGCGCCGCTGAATGATTTTTACCTACGCACGGGCGGCTGGTTAAGCGACACATTTGCACTACAGTTGGAAGGTAACTTCCTAAAAGGTGAAAGCTTCCGTGAACATTCCGATACGGACGTGAAGAACTTCCAAGCCAAAGCACAGTGGCTACTGAGTGACACTCAAGAGATTCAAGCATTCCTGCAACGTTACGATGCTGAAACGCAAATGCCGGGCGCACTTTCGCCACAAGATTACGAGCAAGATCGTCACCAATCGAAACGTCCTTACGATGATTATGAAGGTAAGTCGACGCGCTGGAGTGTTAAGTACATCCACGATTTGCCATTTGCCGACAGTGCTGAGCTAGAAGTGCTAACGTTTGGCCATAAGTCAGAGCGTCTTTTCAAGTGGGGCTTTAACAGCGCGGGTGGCCATTGGGCGGATCCGGCTCTGCCAGCGACGGACGTTCGTACCTCTCCACGTGAATTTACCGTGTATGGTATAGAGCCAAAAATGGCGATGTACTTTGGCGAAGGTAAATCCGTTACTCAAAACTGGATCGTGGGTACCCGTTATGTTAACGAAGACATCGACTACAAACTCACTCAGACTCCAATCGCCGGTGGTGCAACCAGCGTTCCGCGTGATTGGCATTTAGATACGGACGCGTTTGCTGGATACGTTAGCAACGAAATTGGTTTGTTCAATGATACATTGAAGGTAACGCCTGGGTTGCGTGTTGAGTCGGTTCGAATGACGTTTACCGATCGTGGTAAAAAACAAACAGCAGACAACACCGTGACGGAATGGTTGCCAGGTTTGACGGTGGCATACAACTTAACTGATCAGTGGGTGACGTATGCGAACGCGCAAAAATCACTTCGTGCGCCACAAATTGCCTACATCCGAGGCTTGGGTGAAGAAGGTAGCGAACTGGCTTGGAACTACGAAGTCGGCGCGCGTTACACCCAAGATGCGACCAGCTTTAACGCTGCACTTTATCGCATCGACTTTGAAGATCAATTGCAATGGCAAAGCTCAACGCAGACTTTCGATAACATCGGAAAAACACTTCACCAAGGCATAGAGCTTTCTGCTCGTTATGTGCCTGAAGTTCTACCTGCACTGAGTTTAGGCGCAAGCTACAACTATCTAGACGCTACGCTTGAAGAAGAAGGCGCGAATAAAGGTAATCAACTGCCTTACACCTCTAAGCATCAGCTTGGTTGGGATGCAACTTACGCATTTTACGGCATGGACACCACGCTATCGGGCTTCTACTTCAGTGATTCGTATACCGATAACGCCAACACCAGTGCCGAAGATGCAACAGGCGCAACGGGTAAAGTACCATCTTACATGGTGTGGAACTTCAACTTGGGGACGGATTTATACAAAGACGACAAAGGCAAGTTACGCATGAATGTTGCGGTGAACAACTTGTTTGACGAGGAGTATTACTTCCGCGGGATTGATACCAGCCCAGTTGGTCGGTACCCAGCTCCGGGACGCTCTTATACACTGGATCTGAACTATCAGTTTTAAGCGTTTCGTTCACCGAGTTTGAAAAGAAAAGTCGCCAATTTACCTTGGCGACTTTGCCGATCTTAGGTACTGGAAAACTCTTAGCACTGGAAAAAGCAAGATGAAAAATAAAAAACAATTTACGATCAAACACTTTTCAACCGTTTTGCTGATGCTACTGAGCTCAGCTTTGATGTCATTTAGCGCATTTTCTCAGGTGCGCAGCGTGCAAGATGAGCAAGGCACTTTTGAGCTAGAAGCGATACCTCAACGTATTGTGGTTTTAGAATTTTCGTTTGTCGATGCATTAGCGGCAGTCGATGTCTCACCGGTAGGCGTCGCCGATGACAACGATGCCACACGAGTCATTTCTGCTGTTCGTGCCAAGGTTGAGCCTTGGCAATCGGTCGGCATGCGCTCGCAACCGAGTTTAGAGGCGATTGCGGTGCTCAAGCCGGATTTGATCATTGCTGATGCAGAACGTCATCGCGCGATTTATCAAGATTTGCAGCGAATTGCGCCAACTTTGCTGTTAAAAAGCCGTGGTGAGACATATCAAGAAAATCTCGAATCCGCACACAAAATCGGCGTGGCAATTGGCAAACAAGCGAAAATGACACAACGCATTGAGCAGCACAAACAGACAATGGCGGAGTTCAAACAGCATTTTGCAACACAAGAAACCATTCAGTTTGGTGTGGTTTCTGACAAAGGGATGTGGCTGCATAGCCCGGTTTCTTACGCTGGTGGCGTTTTGAGTACGCTGGGCATTCAAAGCCCGCTGGCTCCATCTGAGCAAAAAGCGTATATCCCAACCAGTTTCGAACTTTTACTAAAAACCAACCCTGATTGGTTGTTAGTTGGACTTTACTCTCAACCAAATATTGTGGATGAGTGGCGCAAAAATCCATTGTTTAAGTTGCTAACTGCTGCAAAAAAACAGCAACTTGTTGAGGTTTCTCCTGAACTGTGGTCGTTAAATCGCGGCATGTTGGCTGCGGAAGAAATTGCCCGCAATCTTGAAGCGTTATTGGAGCGCTCATGAGTGCGGCGATAAGCTCGGAAAGCGCGTCTTCGGTTAGCAAATCGCATTGGAAAGCGAGCTTGTTTGTCTGTGCTATGGCGTTGTGTACGCTCTCAGGCTATGCAGCCTCAATGATTGGCTGGTCCAACTTTTCTTTGAGCATTAATGATCTGACAAGCTATTGGTTTGCGTTTGATGAGGGCAATATGCTGCATCAAATCCTCGCGACGCTGCGTGCGCCTCGTGCCTATGCTGGGTTATTAATTGGCGCTTCGCTTGCGGTATCCGGAGTGCTGATGCAAGGATTGACTCGTAACCCTTTGGCGTCGCCATCCATTCTCGGCATTAATGCTGGCGCGGCTTGTTTTATGGCCTTGGCGTCTATCGGCGTACCATTCTTTAGTCAATTGAACCCAATCATCAACGCAGTACTCGGCGCGCTACTAAGTGGTGGTGCGGTCATGTTGTTGGGCGGTTTTTTCTCCGCGCGTTCTCACCCATTGCGTTTAGTGCTAGCGGGCATTGCCATCAGTGCACTGCTGATAGGGTTAACTCGTGCGTCGGTAATTTTGGCGGATGACATGGCTTACAGCGTGTTGCATTGGTTAACGGGTTCACTCTCCGCGGTAGATTCTGAGCAGTGGCAACAACTGTGGCCTTTTGCGACTTTAGGTTTGGTGCTCGCCATGGGCTTAGCGCGAAACTTAAATTTACTCGCGTTGGGGGACGAAGTTGCTGTCGGGTTGGGTGGTAACATTCGTCTTACGCGATTTATCAGTGGTTTAGCGGTTGTGCTGTTGGCAGGAACTAGCGTAGCGATTGCTGGACCAATTGGCTTTGTCGGGTTGTTAGTGCCGCACTTGGTACGCCCGATTGTTGGTCACAACTATCACATTCTCATTCCGGTTTCCGCCTTGTGTGGCGCGGCATTGGTGACGTGGTCAGATGCTTTATCACGCGCGATTGCCTTTCCGGCTGAAACGCCAGTGGGCGTGATTACCGCGCTGTTGGGCACACCTTGCTTTATCGCGATTACAATGAGGAAATCATCATGATGAATCAAACCAAACTGTTTGCATTAGTTGGATTGTTGCTGATTGCGTCTTCTCTCACGCTGTTTGTTGGTGCGGCGAACATGTCGGCTCAACAGGTTTTTGCATTGCTGTTTTCTTTCTCTGACTCGGACTTTGTGATTCACCAATATCGATTACCGAGAATGTTGCTCGCCATTGGCGTGGGCGCAGGGTTGGGGCTGTCAGGCGTTTTAGTTCAAGGCGTCATCCGTAATCCACTTGCCTCACCAGATTTAATGGGGATAAGCGCCGGAGCAGGACTGGCGGCTACCGCTTGTTTGGTGCTGTATCCGAATGCGCCAGTGGCAATGTTGCCGATGGTCGCCATGGCGGGAGGCTTGCTTGCTGCTGGCTTTATTGCTGTGCTGGCTTACTGGTCGAAACCAACACCAGCACGTTTGGCGCTGATTGGTGTTGCTGTCAGCGCATTTTTAGCCAGCGGTATCGATTTTCTTCTGATTGTGCACCCTATCGAAATCAACACGGCGATGGTATGGCTAACCGGCAGTTTGTGGGGACGAAATTGGCAACAAGTGCCGTTTATTTGGAGTGCTCTATTGCTGCTACTACCATTGGCGTTTTGGCTGGCTTGGCGGCTAGATGTTATGGGACTGGGAGAAGAAAGCGCCACTACACTTGGCACGAAACCAAGACAGATCCAAATTCTTGCGTTGATTGCTGCCGTGCTATTGGCGAGTATCAGTGTGTCTGTGGCAGGCACGATCAGCTTTGTTGGCCTGCTTGCGCCGCATCTTGCGCGTTTGCTGTTTGGCCACAACCACAAGTTGTTGATTCCAGCCGCTGCAACCCTTGGCGCTTTGTTGGTGATTTGCGCCGATGGTTTAGCGAGAGGCTTACAGCCACCAATTGAGCTACCAGCGGGAGTGCTGACATCTGTTATTGGCGCACCATATTTCATTTTTCTTTTGTATCGTTATAGAGGTTGGTAAGCATGTTACGAACGCAGAACTTATCCGTCGCGTACGGCAAACAGACCATCATTCCAGATCTCTCTTTGTCGATTCCTCAAGGTAAAATTACCGCACTAGTTGGTCCAAATGGTTGCGGTAAATCGACACTATTAAAAACCTTGGTACGCATCAATAAACCCGCTTCTGGCCAAGTGTTGTATGACGACAAACCACTAAGCAGCTACGGTGATAAACGCTTGGCGCGTTCGTTGTCTTTGCTGCCGCAGATTCTTGTCAGTCCTGAAGGTATTACAGTCAGAAAACTGGTCGAATATGGCCGCTCGCCTTACCTCTCTCATTGGGGCCGGTTAAGTCAACAAGACAAAGCCTTGGTCGAGCAAGCAATGCAAGATACTGGCGTGATTGAGTTTGCTGATAAGCCGGTTGAATCGTTGTCTGGTGGTCAAAGACAAAGGGCGTGGATTGCGATGGTGATGGCGCAAGATACCGACGTAGTGATGCTTGATGAGCCAACCACTTACTTGGATCTCTCTCACCAAGTTGAGCTGATGAAACTCATGAGGCAGATGAACGACAAAGGCAAAACAGTGGTGGTAGTGCTGCACGATCTAAACCAAGCGTGCCGTTACTGCGATCATTTGGTGGTGTTGGAAAAAGGTCAGTTAGTCACGCAGGGAACACCGCAAGAGGTAATGACAGAAGGCATGTTGTCATCGGTGTTTGATTTACAAGCGAGAGTATTTAATGACCCAATCTCAGGCACGCCGATGTGTGTGGCGGTGTAGGTTTACGTCTTTGGAAAGCTATCTGCAATAAAAACGTCGATCCATAAAAACAAACCCCGCTAGTAACAAAGTTGCTAGCGGGGTTTGTTGTTTTTAAGAGCGTCCTTAATGTGGCGTTTAAGCCAGTTTAAACGTCGCCACTTTCGAGTTGAGATCCTCAGCTTGCGATTTCAGCTCAGCAGATTGATTCATCGATTCTTCGGCACCAACTACCAAGTGATCGGTCACATCTTTAATGGACGTGACGTTTTGCGTGATTTCATTGGTTACGTGCGTTTGCTCTTCGGCGGCGGTCGCGATTTGCGTTGCCATATCGCTGATCAGCGCAACGGCCGCGTTGATTTCATCCAGAGCCAGTGCTGCGCGATCAGCATCTTCCACCGAACCTTGCGCGAGCTGAGAGCTTGTATCCATGATAGTCACAGCGCGTTGTGTGGTTTGCTGCAAGGTCTCGATCGTCGAGCGAATTTCTTCGGTTGAGGTGTGTGTGCGTTGTGATAGCACGCGAACCTCGTCTGCAACAACGGCAAAACCGCGACCTTGTTCACCTGCACGCGCCGCTTCAATCGCCGCATTCAGAGCCAGTAAGTTGGTTTGCTCTGCGATGTCTCGAATCGTTGATAGCACGGTTGAGATGTCTTGCGCGTGCTGGTTGAGCTCACCGATGACAACGCTCGCTTGGTTGACTTCAGAAGACAAATTATTGATGGACGATTTGGAGTTGATCACCAACTCATGACCGTTTTGTGTGCTTGCTGAAGAGTCTTGAGCGGCTTTAGCCGTCTGCTCTGCATGTGCTGCAATCTCTTGCGTTGCCGATGCCATTTCAGTCACAGCGGTCGCCACCATAGTGATTTCTTGTTGCTGATGGTTCAGATCGGAAACCGATTGATTCGCGCGATTCGTGCTCAGCTCCGATTGTTGGCTCAGTTCTTCCGCTTGGTGACGAATGTGACCAATAAGTTGCTGCAAACTTTCAACGAACTGGTTGAAGTTTTCAGCCAGCTCACCAACTTCGTCACGGTTTTCTACTTTGATGCGTTGAGTTAGGTCGCCGCTGCCGTTTGCGATTTGTGCGAGCGCATTCGAAACGTTGTAGAGCGGACGGAACAAGATGCTACATAGCAGATTAAACAAAGCTACACAGATAACGACGACGATGGTGGTTGCGATGATCTGATCCCAAACAGCATCGTAGAGTGGGGCAACCAACGAGTTTTGATCTAACACCGTCACTGTTGTGAGCTGGGTACCCTCTATGTGGCGCGCGTAAATCACATATTCGGTGCCGTTAATAGAGACGCGACGCTCTGTACCTGAACGTGCGGCAGACGTAATGTCGTTGTTGTTGAGGCCTAGCTTGCTAACCGGTTGATTCAGCAGTTTACCGTTGTTATGAGTGAAAATATTGCCCTGTTCATTGGCAATAAACATATAACCTGCACCCGGTAGGATCACTTGGTTCAGACTGTTCAGGATATCACCGATCTCTACGTCAGCACCCAGAACGACGGTTTGACCATGCAATTGCAGGGCTTTACCGAGCGACACCACATTCGCACCAGTTGCAGCAGCAACGGTCGGGTTATCCATAAAGACTTTCGATGGATTGGCAATGGCGTTGGTGTACCAGCCCCACTTGCGAGGATCGTTATTACCTGGTGGCAAAACCACCCCATTAGCGTTGTCTTGTGACCCGTCCGGGTAAGCGAGGAAAACGTTATCGAACGCGCCAGAGTCTCGGACTTGTTTCAAATGCGTAACCAGAGAACGTTTCTCTGAATCAGAAGAGAGTGAAGTTAGTGCGCGCTCTTTAGAGAGTAGCCAGTCCTTTACGTATTGATTGTAAGATGCGCTAGTGCTTTCTAGTCGCTGTGCGACTTCGACATCGAGCCTATTTAATGAATCTCGAAAAGACAGCCCCTCTACCAGCACTCCCCCTAGAATGATGGCGGCACTGGCAGAGATTGCCAGTTTGTTTTTTAATGATAGATTTTTGAACATAAAGCGAATAATAGATCTTTGAATAATAGTTGTTGTGTTTTTATTCTCATCAGTGCTCTCTGCGCTGTTGAATATGCAGCAGAAAGTTAGATTCGAATCTGTTCAATAATTATATTTTATTGCTCAAAATAAATACTGACTCCATGTCGCGAATTTGAGTTTTACATCAAATAAGCAAAAGGATTTGGAACGATATTATTTATGTATTTGTAAAGTAAGGATTTGTCGATTTTTGTAAATGAGAATTGATTTCAATAAAAGGTGATCTTTATCACATTTGCACGTCTGATAATCCATTAAAAATGTGAAGGTTATAGCACCGGATATATATTGATTAGCTTAATCATTGTTATGGGCAATCGTTATGCGCAGTATATTGTTAGTCCCCGCGTTATTAGTGTCAGGGTGTGCTCTGATACAACAGTCGACGCCGATTCAACCTGACGCCAACTGGCACGTGGACCAGTTATCGAACGGTATGAAATACCATCTTTATCCAACAGAAGACCAAGAAGTCTCGGTCCGTTTGGTGATGAATATCGGCTCATTCCAAGAAACATCTTCTCAAAAGGGTTACGCTCACTTTGTTGAGCATATGGCGTTTAATGGTAGTGAGCATTTTACCGGTAACGACGTTGTTAAACTTTTCGAGCAATCTGGTGGTAGCTTTGGCGCTGATATCAACGCTTTTACCAGTTATCAGCAAACGTCTTACCAACTTGACCTTGCGAATAATACGAAGCTAGAAGATGCCCTGAAGTGGATGAGAGATATCGGTAACGGACTTGAGTTTGCTCCTGAGCAAGTAGAGAAAGAAAAAGGGGTGATTCTCGGGGAATGGCGACGTGCTAATCCGGATGATAAGTCCTTTTCTATGCATGCTTACCAAGCCTCGATTGAAGGCACTATGTATGGTGAGCATGACCCAATAGGTACTCGCGAAGCGATTCAAAATGCTTCCTCGAGTAAGTTAAAGGCGTTTTACGACAAATGGTACCAGCCACAAAATGCCGAGTTGATTGTGACTGGTAATATCGACGTAGATTCACTGTCCAAGATTATCAAAAGCAAGTTCTCGAACTGGGAAAGTACCTCGGATACGCTAATAGAGAAGCGCCGTGATATTCGAGTGAACAACGAAAACAGAATCTTGCCAAGTAACACGATGGAATCACCAAGTCTTCATTTAGTGATTGAGCGTGGTCTAAGTGGCGGCACGACGATTGAGCAACAACATGAAGTGTGGCGTGATGAAGTAGCAACACAACTCATTCAACAGCGTTTGATCCGTGTACTCAGTGATGCCGCTGAACCTTTTCAATACGCTTATGCAGAGCCCTATTACTCTAACTATCAGCGTATGACGTCGGCAGGGATTTCGTTTGCACCAGATCGCCGCGAACAAATGCACCAGACTTTCATTCGTACCTTGGCGTCGTTGAGAGATTATGGTGCGACTCAATCCGAGTTAGATAGCGTTATGTCAAATTGGCAAGGTGAACTTGCAAATATTGATTCAGATTGGAGTCAGCGCAAGCCAAACAGTTACGCAGAAGCACGTGTTTTTCAAATTGGACAAGACAGTGTCAGCCAATCAAAAGAGAATTATGCCCAGAGTTTGGCAGAATTCATCAACAACGAGAATTTAGAGAGCATTAACACACAATTGACGGCTTTGTTATCTCAGCAGCCAAGCTTTTTTATTGGTTTGGGGAAAAGCGAAACGTCAGAACAGTTCAATGGTGTATTTGCCGCTCTAAACAGTGCCTATCTTCAAACTGGCGAAAAACCGTTAGAGATGTATGACAAAGTGGATGGATTCTTAAAGCCTACCCAGGAAGGCAGCATCACGAGCATGCGTCAGGAAGCGGGTGGTTTTCAAGTCTATACGCTATCAAACGGTGTCGAAGTGTGGTTCCAAAAAGATACTAAAGCGGGTGGTCGAGCGTATATTTACTATGCGAGCCAAGGTGGTAAAGCCGCTGTTGATCCGACGTTGTATGCCGCTTATGAAATCGCAGCAACAACGGCAATACGCAGTGGGTTAGGGGCATTTTCTGGTTCAGAGCTAGATAGCTACTTACGCAAAAACAACATTGCGCTTGGCGCGATGCTTGATGCGACCAGTCACGGAGCACAAATTACGGCGCCAAATACGCACCTAACTGATGCTTTGAATGGACTATACAACCTAGCGACGGAGATTAAAGTCGACGAGCGCCAGATGGCAGCAGCGAAGCAAGAGTTTAAACAGCAGAGCGGCGCTTTTTTTGAATCACCGATGGGAAAACTGATTCAAAAAGCAAACGGCAATTCTTATTTGCCGGGTAGTCGTCATCGTATAGTGTCCAGTGATGATGTTGAACAAGTGACTTCTGAGCAGATACTAGCGGTGCATGAGCAACTTTTCAAAACCAATGATGGTTTTAAGATGGTTATTGTTGCAAACGTAGAGCCGGAAGAAATTACACCACTTTTGCGTAAGTATGTGGCCTCTATCGAAATGAAACCGAGTCGTTCGATTGATTATCACGTTGCGTTTAACCCGGAAGTGCCGGAGCGAACTGTGGTTGCGGATGGGCATGAACCTTCATCGTTGTATGTAATGCGTTTGACTAATACGAGCGATTACCAACGTACGGCAAGAGACACGGTTATCGAAGATATTTTGCAACGTATTAGTAATGCACGTGTTTTGGATATTGTGCGAGAAGAGTCTAGCCTTGATTACAGCCCGAGCATTTACACCATGACACAAGATCGCGAACCCATCTCTGATTGGCTCTTGGAGTCTCAAGTCGAGCCCGAAGACGTGGCACTTTTAGAGAGTAAACTGGGCAAAGTGTTTGATGGTTTAGCGTCAAATATTACCCAAAAAGAAGTGGATACGGCCGCGAAACAACTGGCAGTCGCGATGCAAGGGTTGGATGACAACCCAGCACAGAGATCATGGGCATATACTCGTTATTTGGTGCATGATTACGGCGTCGATGTGTTGCTTGACGTTGAGAAAGTGGCTAAGAGTGTGACGTTAGATGAAGTGAAAGCACATGCAAAATCAGCTTTTGGTCCACAAGCAAAACGCTCGGTGATGGTTTTAAATCCGGCCGAATAATCACGTAGTTTCTGACGAAAATCGTGGCAATAGTAATAAAAAAGACGGCGTGAAAGCCGTCTTTTTAAGCACTTTAATCAGAGCGTTTTATGCTGATTTACGCGCAAGTCGCTTTTCATTGTTGGTGTTGTTTTCTTTTGTGTTCGCACTGTCTTGAGCCTTACCCTTTAACGTTACCACTTCCTTTTCAGGTAATTCGGCTGCTTCACCAAAGAATTTGCCACCAGGTTCAATGCTGAGGTTATTGCTCCAGATCCTACCGCTTACGCGTCCCTTGGCAAGTACTTGAATGTGTTCTGCGTGACAGTTTCCGTCCATCATGCCATTAATGATCAGCTGTTTAGCGTAGATTTCACCGTTTACTCGCCCGCTTTCTGCGACAACGAGAGTGCCTTCCACGTTAATTTGACCATCGACGATGCCATCAATCTGGACATCGTTTTCTACTTTGAGTTCTCCGCTAAGAGAACAGCCTTTGGCGATGAGAGTTGAAGCTGCTGAGCTACTCGTTGTTCCACTGTTTTGATTAAAGATTCCCATCGTATTCTTCGCTCCTTAGTAAAAATGTCTTCGAAATCATTAAGGCTCCAATCGACAAATGGTTTCGGATTCAGTGCTCGCCCAACAAATCGCACCTCGTAATGCAGGTGAGGGCCAGAAGAGAGCCCACTGTTGCCGGAAATTGCAATCAGCTGCCCTTTTTTGACGAACTGACCACTTTTTACTTTGAACGCTTTCAAGTGCGAATAAGAACTCGAAAAACCGAAAGAATGTTGTAGCCTGAGGAAGTTACCAGAGCCTTTATTACTGCGGCGGGTGACTTCCACTACCCCATCGGCAGGGGCATAAATTTTGGTACCGATATTTACGGCAAAATCGAGCCCACGATGCATTTTGGCAACTTTTGTCACCGGATGGATACGCTTACCGAATCCGGAAGATAGCCGTACCTTGCCGACTGGAGAGCCACTTGGTATTTGGTTTAATAACACCATGCGAACGTTTGAGGTTATCGCCGCTGCATCGAGCCTAGCATCCAAGTTATTTGTCGAGGTATGTTCTCCAACCCCAAGCACTTTCTCTAATTCACCCAAACGTTCCGAAACAAGTTGTACCCGTTCTTCCCGTTCTGAAAGGTCATTTTCTAGCTCTGATTTAAGTGTTTTCAGTGTGCTGAGCTCTTCACCCATGGTGCGTGAATGTTCTGTCAATTCAGCTTGTTTTAACGCTGCATTATCAACGCGAGTGTACAAGTGATGAATTAAGATTACGGTCGCGGCCAGAGCAACAACAAAAAAAACGAAAAACGTTTTTATGTTGCGTTGCATCCTTTTACTGAAGTACCAATGTCTTGAGCCATTGATAGTTGATATAGAGATCGTCAACTGGTCTTTCATCGTCTTCTATTGCTCGTATTTGGTATACGTCTCGTCACTGAGTTAGTAGGAATGTAAGGAAAACGAGTAGGGACTGCCAGAGGCAAATTGGAAAGAAGTGTCAGGTCGTGAGGCGTTTTCAGATATTAGATAAAAGACTCAATAAAGATTTAATATTCTGCTGATTTTGGTCGTAATTACTCCAAATCGCTTCATTTAACTGAATATTATGATTTTTAAGGCGGTTATCCGAGAAATTGGATTGTGAATATTGCCAATAGCATCCGCACGCAATTCAACTTACTTCACGGTTTGCCTGATAAATGTTGGATAATTTATCAAACCGCCATTCATTACATCGATAACTTGTTTATGATAGCGGTTGATATAAAGCACTATTCATTGGCTTTAAACCTAAGCGTTACATTTCGGTTAGGAACACATAACTATGACAACGGAGTTGGTCGTGAAAAAACTACTATTGGCTACAGCAGTGGTCGCAGCTGCAGGGGGCGCTGGCTACCTGTACCAAAACAATACTACCGCAAGTGATGCAGGCTCACTGTTAACGCAAGTTCCTGCAGATTCACTTATGGTGACGTATCAGACAGAACCTTTTAACCATTATAAATACATGAACGCATTCGGTACGGCGAACCAAGGCTCGATTGCAGAACTTTTTGCCGATGAACCACTGTCTCCACAACAGCAGTTTGCAGTTAACTTATTCGATGGATACCTAGAGAGTGCTGCGTCGCCAGAAACATTAAAAGCTTATTTGGGCACCGGGGAAAACATTAATCCTGTGTTGTACACAATTGGTATGGTACCGGTGTACAAAGTGGATATTGAAGACCCTGCCGCGTTATGGAAAACACTGGATCATGAAGAGCAGATGAGCGGCGCTAAGCATGAGTTGGTTAAGCTTGGTGAAGTCGAGTATCGTCGTTACGAGATGACTGATTCAATTGACCCGCAGGACGGTATTGGCTTGGTTGTAGCCGTGGTTGATAACGTGCTTACGTTAACGGTTGATGTTCCGCAACTGGGCGTTCAAAACCCGATTAAAATGGCATTAGGGCTTGAAGCACCAAGTCAAAATATTGCTGAGAGTGGACGTCTTGAGGCGTTGCAAGCCAAATACGGTGAAAACAACAACTCTTTTGGTTACTTTGATCATCGCGAAGTGATTAAAGGTTTGACGACGAAAGATGGCAATATGTTTGCTCGTCAAATTAGCACGTTGGATGCAATAGATCCTGAACCAACTATTGAGGAAATGCGTTCACCAGCCTGCCATACTGAGCTTACTCAAGTTGCAGAAAACTGGCCTCAGTCCGTCGCGTTTGCAGAATACAAGATGAAAGGCGATCAGGCGTTCATTAAAGGTTCTTTTGTTGTTGAGTCCAACAATAAAGTGATTCTAGATGCGCTCAAGTCGATTCGTGGTGTATTGGCAGAGTCTAAAAGTGATAAGAGTTTCTTTAGTATGGCGCTTGGTTTAGACATTAATACGCTAGCGCCATCGATTGGTCAGATTTGGGCTGACTTGACCCAGCCTCAATATCAATGCTCTTTATTGACACAAATGCAGCAAGAGATGGGCGGCCAGAATCCAGCAGCTGCTGTAAGCATGGGGTCAGGCATGGTTAACGGCCTCAAAGGCTTAAGCCTACAAATGTTTGATATCAAAGTAGATACTAATGCTCAGCATGGTGAAGTATTTAGCCAGCTAGATGGTATGTTGTCTCTTTCTGCCAATGATCCAATGATGCTTATTCAAACTGCGCAAATGTTCGTTCCTGAACTTGCTCAATTGCAAATTCAACCGGATAACCAACCTGTTAATGTCAGTGACCTATTAGAAATGCATACTGGCATGAAGGTGGACGTGTTTGCTCGTCTAAACGAAAACCATTTCACCCTTTACAGTGGTGATAGTGCTGCGGAAGCAAGCAAAGAAGTGATGGCGCAATCACTTTCTCCAAATGGCTTGTTCAGCTTTGATTTTGATTCAGAGCGTATTTTGGAAGTGTTAGAGAGTGCGTCGTCAATCACTGGGGAGCCGGTTCCGGATGATGTTGTCAAAAGCTTACAAGGCGAGCTTGTTGGTGGTATGACGATGGACGTGACAGACCAAGGTATTGGTTTTGAGTTTGATTACCGTGGTGCAACTAAACCTGTAACGGTTGCACAACAGTAACACATTGAGTAGAAAAAGGCGGCATATGCCGCCTTTTGTTATTATGTACCGCATTAAAAAGCGAGTGGGAAGAGCGACGCTTACTCATCTATTTGAGGATGAGAGTATTGCTGATATTCAGGTAACTCTTTTCTTAAGTTACTAAATGTCGCCCATGCACTTTCTTTTGAAAGTTTGTTGATCAGCCAGTTTGGCAATAGACCTCCGGGATCAGCAAACGCCTTGTATTCCACGAGTGTTGTATCGTTTGTGAGTTTTTGTAACTCCCAAGTCGCATCAACCGAGCGAATTCGAACATAACCATTTTGTTCAGCAAGATATGAGTCAGGTGCGCTTTTGATTTCTATCGTGAATCCCAGCTCATCGACCCAGTACTTTGAGTAGGTGACCATATCCCGATTTTTGGCAGGCCATGGCGCTTTAAACTGGGTGTAAACGATGTTCTCGGTGGCCGATATTTGATTTAAAACCCGGCTATGACTGGCATTGTCAATCCAGTTCGGGATATTGTCACTGTCTTCCAGTAGCGTTAAAAATGCACCATAGCTGGTGGGTGTGAACATCCGGGCACGGATCTCAACTAAACCGTCACTATGTTCTCGGGAGTAAATTGTGATTCCATTCTTGTCACTCTCGAACTGCCAGTTCTCGTTGGCGCTCGCATCAGTACCAGCGGATATCAATGTGGCGAGTGTTAAGGCGCCAATTCTTAAATGCAACATCATGTTAGTATCCGCCAACTTTTCCTAAATTTAAGTTTATACGATTTGTCGTAACTATAAGGACAATCGTATGTTTTTTGTTATCGTTCTGAAGGTTGCTCTGCACTGAAGCCACGTTGAATGTTGGTGAAGGTAAGCGATGCAAATATTACGATAACGATCGCTAGATGCCATGCTTGACTCAATCCAAGCTGCACCAGAGTTAAGCTGACCAATGAGGAGACGACCATTTGTCCACCACCAGACATTGCCGCTGCGGCACCTGCTTGCTTTTTATAAGGTTGCATTACCATCGCTTGTGCACAAGGTAGGGCAATACCATTACCCAAGATCATTAATAGCTGTCCTAGCATCAGAAATAGAGGCTCAACAGGGCAGAAAAATAACCATATTGCGGCAGCGAGGTGAAGAAATGGGGTGCAAAGCAGCATTTTTTTATTGCCAATAATTGGCCTTACTCGGTTACAAATCGTGGTACCACATAACATACCCAAAGCGGGAATGAGCGCCCACATCGCGTATTGAGCGGAGGTCATGCCAATTTGATCTTGCATGATAAATGGCATCACAGAGACTGTCGTAATCATTAAGCTGAAGTTTAACCAACTGATACTGGCGAAACTCATAAAGTAACGAGACGTAAGTAAGCTCTTGTATTGGAGCAACATGTTTCGGGGTGACGGAATGACAGAACGTTTTGCGATGGTTTCTGTGAACTTAAAGGCGATGATTACCCAGGCCAGCGAGACATAGCCCAACAGAGAAATAAACACCATACTCCAACCGAAGTGGAAGTTGATAAAGCCGCCAATCACAGGTGCAATAAGTGGCGTGATTGAAGCCGCCATGGCGATGTAAGACATTGCCACTGGGAGTTCATCCCCGCTAAACCTATCTCGAGTCGACGCCCTCGCGAGTACCGCGCAGCATCCTGTACCTAACCCTTGTAAAAAGCGCCCCATCACCATCCCTGTAAATGTGTCACTGAAGAAAATAATCATCAGCAGACCAGACATCGCGATGAGTAAACCGGTAAGTAATACTCTTTTTCGTCCTAAAGCATCTGACACTGGCCCGTAGATAAATTGAGAGGGGCCAAAGCCGAGCAAATAAATACTCACAAGTAGTTGAGCTTGGTCGAGGGAGATGGAAAAGTCTTTTGCTATCCATGGCAAAGAGGGCATGACTAGCCCCATGCTCAACTGGCCAACGCTAATAATAAGACAGGCGAGTAGTATAGTATGAAAGTTGATTGGGCGACTCATGACTGGTCTCCATTCAAACAACCTTTTTGGCGTCGTGATCTTAAGCCGCCTTCGTCATCCACTTCATTTAGCTTTGCTTTGACCCGCTTCACAGTCGATAGACTGACTTCGCATTTCTCTGCTACGTTTTGCAATGTGTAGCCTTCTAGCAGTAACGTTGCGATCTGTTGGTGTTTGGTTTTGTTTGCGGGGCGGCCGCGAAACTTCTGTTTCCATAATTCTGGCTGCTCTTTAATGGCCTGTCGCCCTTGCTCTGCGGCAAACAGGCGATGTTCAGTCTGCACTTTCCCATATCCAGATAACACTGTGAGTAGTGTTTGAGTTTGAACAGAACCTGGCTCAAAAGTTAGTGATTCACATACGGTTTTCAATGTTACCCCTTTATCGAGTAGCATTTTTATCGTGTTCAATGCTTGACTAAAGTCGCGACCAAATGCGGTCAGCCACCAGAGCACAATCGTATCCCCAGCTCTGACGGAATCGAGCAGTCGTAAGAATGCCTCTCTCTCGGTTGGAGGCATGCAACCACGAACCTTATCCTCAAAATGCTGAGCTTCGGGCGCAAAAGCTTTTAGAGTATTAAGGTGCTCTTGGTAAGCTCGATTTTTTGGCGAATAGCGAGTGTAAAGATACGTAGTCATAAGGATTATGAGCCTTTTTTGTTTGGTTCATATAGTGTAATGGCTCACAAATATACATGGGTTCATTAATACTGACAACACTAAATGAGCCGTTTGGGAGTCAGAGGCACATAAAAAAGCCAACCGAATGGCTGGCTATAGCTATTTAAGCTTTTGTTGTCTGTCGCTCGATTAACTTCACTGGCACCATCATTTTTACTAGGCTGCCGTTTTTCGTATTAATTTGATCAACAATGATCTTCACGCATTCGCGAGCGAGGCGACGGAAATCCTGGCGGAATGTGGTTAATTGATAGCTTAACCATTCTGTCTGAGGAATATTATCAAAGCCAATGACTTGTAAGTCCTGAGGAATGCTCAACCCGCATTCTATACGAGCGATATCCATGACCGCCATCGCAAGGTTATCGGTTGCACAGAACACCGCTTCAGGCCGATTTTTGTCTGCCAGTATGGCACGGACTTTATCAAGTGAGCTCGCGTAGTCATAACTGGCTTCAATGATGCGTGGCGTCTTGCCGGTTAGGTCTTCAAATTCAGAGCAGAAGCCGCTTTGGCGTTCGTCATTCGTAAAGGTTGGCACTTCTCCCGTCAAATAAACCGCGTTCTTCACGCCACTTTTATGCAGAAGTTGCGCGGCTTGTTGGCCTGCTTCGTAGTTGTCACTGATAACGTAGCTACTCCTAGTACCTTCAACAACTCGTGCGTATTGAACAATTGGGATATTAAACTCTTCACATTCTTCATAAAGGGACTTATTGAAGGTTGCGGAAGCGGCAATGACGCCATCGACGCGATACTGGAAGATATTTGGGATTGAGTGACCCTCTTCTTCATCCACTTGCCATGGAATCAATACGGCAGAATAACCTTTTTTCTGTAACTCACTGGAAATTAATTGCAGTGTTTTCATATGGATAGGGTAATCCGCATCAGGAAACACCAAACCTATCAATTTCGATTCGTTTGTGGTCAGGCTACGTGCAAAGGCGTTAGGGCGGTAGTTAAGGGCTTTAGCCGCTTCAAAGACTTTTTGCTTGGTCTTTTCGGATACTGAGCTACCCGGAACAAACACGCGCGATACAGTAGATTGAGAGACGCCTGCCATCTTTGCCACATCTTTTGATGTGACTACGTGTTTAATTGATTTCATGAATAAAACTTAGTTGCCAGTAATTGAGGTCATAAGACTAGCATAAATAGGTACGTATTCATAAATGTTCTGACAGGGTATCCTAAGTAGAATAATGGCTTTGGAGTGTTAAAAAGCAAAATGTGGGTTAACCCATTTGGTTTGCTTTGAGCTAGCACTAGAGCTAGAGCGTAGATACTGTCCGTTTGTTGGACGTACAGTATCTACGTAAAGAACATTAATTTGCTTGTTTGACTGCAACTTTACGTTTTGGGGAGAGGAGTGAATACCCCATGTATCCGATGCAAGCGGTTGCGACAAGAATAGAGCAGCCACGCATAAAGTTAATCAGCATAGGAGCGTTGTCGGTAAACGCGTTGATCCCCCAAAGCATCACGATCGAGAATACAAACATCACTAGTAAGCCATAACATGGAGCATCGATTTTGCCGGGAACGACATACCAACCATCTTCCTTGATTGGTTTATTTAGACGAGCATATTCCGCTTGCTGGCCTTTCACTGTGTAAAGATGCATTTCATCTTGTTTACCCGTCAGGAGAAGGCTAGCAATGTAAGCAACAACGGCATTCACAAGGACGCCAATCACGCAATACCAAGGCCACGCAATATCGGTCGCAACGGCTACATACCAAATCACCAAGAAGCTAGCAGCAACGCCAATCAACAAGCCTTTTTCAGTAATGTGTTTTGAGTAGAACCCAAGGACAAACATACAGAAGCTTGCACCGACAAAGTAAGAGCCTGCCTTACTCAGCACTTCCAGTACCGAGCCTGTGCTGGTGGCAAACATGATCGCTGGAATGATGACCAAAATCGCCCACGCCACCGTGAAGAAACGCGATACCTTCAAGTAATGCTCTTCCGACTCGTTTTGCTTGTAGAAGCGTTTGTAAAAGTCAGCCACAGAAACGGTCGCCATTGAGTTGAACGCAGAGTCGAGACTCGACATACTTGCCGCCAGAATCGCAGCGGCAATGATGCCCATCAAGCCTGGCATTCCATATTCACTCGCATAATGAAGAATGATGGTATTGCCGTTTTCAAACTCTTTACCGTCGTAATAAGCGTTGAACAGGACGCCAAGCAAGATAAAGACAAAGTAAATAAAGAAGGCCACGTAGCCCATCATCAACATTGCCTTTTTCGCATCGCCCATGTTTTTAGCGGCCATACAACGTTGTACCATCATCTGGTTACCGCCATACACGGTGGTGTGGAACATCGTCATTGCGATAACGCCAGCCCATACCGTCGTTACTTGGCTTAGGTCAAAACTTGTCTGTAGGGCATCGGTCATTCCTTTCGCTTTGAGTTCTGCCATGACCTCCGTCATTGGAGCAGGCATGCCATTCCAAACGGCTTCAATGATGATGAATGCGCCAATAAATAAGATTACTGCTTGAATCACATCGGTCCAAATGACAGCCGCGATACCGCCCATTACGGTGTAGATAAGGGCAATTGCAGTGACGATCATGATGCAGTACATCACGTCGATACCAGTAATGAACTCTAAAATCATTGCTGTCGCGTAGAGTACGGCTGCCGAGCTCAATGCTTGTTTGATAAGGAAGATAAACGACAAAGTCAGTCGTGAAGCCTTACCGAAGCGTCGTTCTTGATACTCGTAGATGGAGGTTAAACCGTTGTTGTAGAAAAACGGCATAAACACAGCCACGATGAAGAAGATCACCAGCGGATAATTTAGGTGAATCGCGATAACCGACAGGCCTTCTTTGTAAGACCAAGCTGGCCCGCCAAGGAACGACATGGCACTCACGTAAGTACAAACGACAGAAATACCGATCGCCCACCAAGGGATGCTCTTATCACCCAAAGCGAATTGGCTAGCTGAAGTTACTCGCTTACCAATCACCGCACCCAATACTAGCGTTAGGGCTATGTATCCACCAAGGATGCTCCAGTTAAGTGCGCCAAACTCATGCATAATTAGGTCCTTCTAACTGTTCTTTCATTTGTGCAAACACGTCATAGCCAAGTTGCAGCAGGATATGAACGATGTCGATCGCCACCCAGTTTTCTTTCAGTAAATCTCCTTCGCGTCGCCAAATGTCCATAACGCGAAGTTCGATGTGTTTTCCGGTTGGGGCAAGACCGAGCCAGCCACTGTGACCAGTGTGAGTACCATGCATATGTGGCCAACCACCTGTGGATACGTAGTCATTTTTGGCCAAAAAATTGACCTCAATATCGACACTTCGATCTGGGAACGCAAACACAAATGGCGCTTGGTGGTGGTTACGGAAACCTTTGACACCGCGCGTCGTGCCAATACCTGCTGGGCCGTACCACATGAAGTCATTGTGCCAGTAGTTTTCAAGATCCATCGAGAAAAGATCTTTGCCATCAAAACGACCCAAGCAAGACAGCATATCTTCAACCAGCTGGGCGCTCTTTTCACTTTCTTCCAAAGACACAATAGGTTGTTGAATACCGTTAGAAGTTGCAGGAGAAGGAACCAAGCCATCGTGACCTAAGCTTTTACGAAGAGGGTTGCAGCCTGCTTGATTCATCGCGTCGATGAAGTCTGGGATCATGTAAGATTCGGTGATTTGGTCGTTCTCCACACACACCATTTCGGTGTAACGCAAGTAGAGTGTTTTCCCTGTTGCTGGGATGCCAAACAGTGGTTGTTCAAATGTACCGATAAAGTAGCCGGTAGAGTTGTACCAAGTGCGGCCTTCGTATTCGCCGTGCATCACAATTATTGGTCGGCGCTCGGCGTCAGGCAAAGCATTAACAAGTGGTGAGAGGAAAGATTTGTGGGTTGCATCTGGGCCATTAAGATTGTTCACAGGGTGCGCCACGCACCATTTTACGTCAGGGTTCAAAGCTTGCAAAGCGGCTTGTTTTTGCTCGATGTCTGCGGCTTTGAAGTAGTTCTGGTAGAACTGTTCGATGATGTTGAGTGACATGTTGCTTCCTTACTGTCTGTGATTTTAATAAATAGTGTTTAGTCAGCCGTTAGCCTTGCTGTAGCAGGATTTGCTTCCAGATTGCGGTCTCGTCAAACAAAGTGAATTCGCGACGAAGACCCCAAGGGCCAAACTCAGCGTGGCTGATCCCCATGATGTAAACCTCTTTTCCTGAAGGCTTACCAAACATCCCGTATCCCTCATGCTTACCGTGCAAAGACCATCGAATTGCAGCGCGTGGTGACATCATGTCGTCATCTCGGCCAATACGATGGTGAACGGTAAATTGAGCATTTGGGAAAGACGCACGAAGTGCCATCCAAAAATGATCGACTTCCGAGTGTGATAGGGCAGTTTGACCGCCAGTGTATTCGCCGATGCAAGCGCGGTCGTACTCTTTCGGTACTATAGAGAACTCGGCATTCATAAGGCTTCTGAGAATTGCTTCATAGCGCTGACCATATTCGTTGTCGTTGCCTACGCCCAAATAAGGTCCAGGAATGTCGACTTCAGGTGTGAACGGAAATGGGCTTGATTCCACGCCACCTTCAAATTCGATTTGTTGGCGTGCAAACTCTTCTGACGTCATACCCAGTTGCTTCGCGATATCGGCTTGATCGCGAACCAACCATTCGTCATTGATTTGGTTATTGATAGCGTGGCAATCTGCGATAATACGGAAACGAAGTTTGCGGTTCGAGGCTTGCCCGTAGAAGCCGTTGCCACTGTGTGTTGCAGTAGAGATGATTCGATGAGAAGAAAGCATGCCTTGTTCCGGGGTGCCTGACCAAATGACGTCTTCGCCATATAGCGTGCGATCGGGAAACTCGGCCAGTGTCGCCATTGTTGCACTGATCACCCCTTCGTTTCCTTGAACGATAGAGAGTGGAGTACGCACAACAATGTCGGGAGAGTAGTAGTGTTCTAAGGTGTTTAAACCTCGGTCTTCCCAAATCTCTTTTGTGATACCAAGAATGTAGTCGGGAAAATCACGCCACTTTTCATCGAAGCCAACCATGGCCATAAATCACCTCCGTAATTGAATAATTATGTTTGAATTATGTCTTGATTACGTATTCAAAATATATCATGTTGCCATTTTGTCAATGGATTGTTTTTCGATTGTTTAAATAGCGTGCTGATGATCAGGTTTTTAACAATTGAGCAGAAAACAAACTAAAAAAGTACAGGTGAGATGGAAGCTATCTCTTATCGAGACGTGTTAATAAGAAAGGAGGTCAAAGTTTTTTGTATGAATTTCCTAATATCTTATTGTTTTTTAATAGCTTAATTTATTTTGATCTGTTTGAATGGAAACAAATGATTAAGCCAAAACTGATAATCATGCAGATCAAGGCACCCAAATAGACTTTATCGCTAATATTCAGCTATTTTGGTGTCAATTATCCTTATATCTTTCAAATTTTCCTTTTGCATACGAATGCTTAAAGGCTTTTTTATTAAATCGGAAGTAGATAACGAATAAGCCACTAGAAAGGTGTTTATCTAGTGGCTATAACAGTCATAAGCGCTCTATGAGTGCAACGATCAGGATAAAAGCGCAGGCAACGATAGCGAGATGGCAGGGATAAAGGTAATCAACATCAAGGCCACTATCATTGCTCCAATCCAGCCCATAATGGCTTTAGAGAGCGACTCTATCGGTACTTTGCCTACCTGACTTGCCATAAACAGGTTGGCACCCAGAGGAGGCGTAACAAAGCCAATGGCCAAGTTCACGATCATCACGATCCCAAAATGAACGGGGTCCATGCCGAGTGCTGACGTAATGGGTAACAGAATTGGCGTGAGAATAACAATGGCCGCCAGCGTTTCCATAAAGGTACCAACAAGCAACAACAGAACATTGATGCAAAGCAGTATCAGAAGTTTGTTTTCGGTAATCGATAGAATGAACTGAGCAATCTCGGTCGGTAGACGTTCTAGGGTCAATATACGACCAAACGTCACGGACGCACCCACAATGACGAGCACAGCGCCAACTAACAGTGACGACTCTAGAATGATTTTCACCACTTGCGCTGGTTTGAGCTCTTTATAAACAAACATGCCAAAGAACAAGCCATAGAGCACACCAATGGCGGCTGATTCGGTAGGCGTGAAAATGCCAGAATAGATACCGCCGAGAATGATCACGGGGAGTAGCATTGCCCAGCTGGCTTCTTTTAGCGCAGCAAGACGCTCTGCCCAGGTCGCTTTGCGCTCGTTACCTGTGTAGCTCCGCATTTTTGAGACAATTAGACAATAGCCGATCAATACCATACCGACGACCAAGCCAGGAATGATGCCCGCCATGAACATCTTAGTTACCGAGACTTCAGCTGTGATCGCGTAGACGATCATCACCACAGAGGGTGGAATAATGACCCCAATTCCGCCGGAAGAGGCTATCAAGGCACCGGCAAAGCTGCGGTCGTATCCTTTCTTCACCATAGATGGAATCATCGTCAGGCCGATAGCGGCAACAGTGGCAGACCCCGTACCAGAGATGGAAGCGAAGAACATGCACGCCACAATGGCGACGATGCCAAGCCCACCAGTAAAGTGGCCAAAGAAGACCTCCGCCACGTGTAATAATCGTTTTGAGATCCCTCCTTGGCTCATAAGGTTACCTGCCAAGGTAAATAGAACGACGGCGAGGAGAGGGAAAGAGTCGAGCCCTGTTACCATTCCTTGGACTAAAAACTCGATGTTAAGAAACGGCAGACTGAGTATCGCGACCATACTGGCTGCCGCCAGAGCAATACCGACCGGAACGCCAATGAGCAGAAGCAGACCAAAGCTGCCAAACAAAAGTGCAGATGTCATGCGTTAAACTCCAATAGTCGGTTAGAAGTACGATACTTTGCTTTGATATGGCGATAGCGTTGGCGAGAAAAGCGAACTCGTTCATTGCTGGTGGAGCACGCGTTCACACGTTGATAAATGCTTGTCACTAGGCGCGCGCAGCTTAATAGTGCGCAAACTAAAACAGAGGCATACAAACACGCAATAGGAATTTCCATTGCGGGTGCAATCTGACCGAGTTGCAGGCTGCGATTGATCACCTTAAATCCAAACCAGGCGACAGTGGCACTAAAGGCAAGGTAGATAAGATCAGAAACAATCAAACTGAATTGCGTCCAATTGCCCGGAAGTTTATCGATGAACACACGAATGCGGATGTGTCGATCATCTCGGATACAATAGCTGATGCTCAGGTACATCGCCCATACGAATAAATAACGTACCAGCTCTTCAGCCCACGCGATCGTTGCATCGAACAGGCGTAGTGCGATTTGCAAGCACAGTAAAGTTGTCATCGTCGAGATCGCGATAACGATAAGGGTAGGTTCTAGGTATTTGTCTAGTAAGCGAAACCACTTCATGTTCACCTCCAAAACGAGAAAGCACGACCTGTTGCCAGATCGTGCAAAAGAGTGGGAGTTATAGGCGTTCTATCTCGGCAATCACGTTGTCAAACAAGTCTTTACCCGTTTTACTGCGCAAGTCCTGGTACACGGCCGCATTCATTTTCTCTTTCATGATGCTGCGTACCTCGTCTGGGACGATGTTAACCGTCATGCCTTTTGCTTCGAGCTCTTTGATTACTTCTTGGTTTTGCTGCGCGGCGAGCTCACGCTGTTTTGCGATGGTTTCTTTGCTTACTTCACTGATCAGCGCCTGTTGCTCTGCAGGCAGTGAATCCCAAAACGATTTGTTCATGAACAGCACGTAGTTAGTGTAAATGTGGTTAGTCAAAGAGAGGTATTTCTGCGCTTCATAAAAGCGTTCGGCATAAATTGAATAGATGCCGCTTTCTTGAGCGTTAATCAGACCTTGTTGGAGCGAGGTAAAAATTTCTCCCCAAGACAGAGGTGTTGGCGCAGTACCAATAGATTTCCACGCGCTTATTTGAGTGGGGTTAGATGCCGAGCGAATCTTTAGCCCTTTCAGGTCCTCAATACTATCAATTGGCTGTTTGTTGTTGGTCACGCTACGAAAGCCGACCTCCATAAAGCCAAGTCCATGAAAGCCTTTTGATTCCATAGCATTCAACAATGGTTGTCCGATCTTCTCACTGTCGAGCGCTTTGTGTGCTTGCTCTTCGCTATCAAAAAGGTAGAACACGTCGAGCACGTTAAACTCTGGGACGTAGGGAGAGAGTAAAACTGACGCACCAAACGTCATTTGTAAGTTGCCTTGCTGTACGAGTTCAGTCGTCTCACGCACATCGCCTAGTTGTCTTGCCGGATAGATTTCAACTTCTATCTCACCGTTTGAGCGAGCTTCCACTTCTTGTTCGAAATAGAGCATTGCTTTGTGTACGGGAGAGGTTTCTTGACTGTCATGAGCAAGACGAATAACACTGGTTGCAAACGTATTCATACTGCTAAATGCAAGCCCCAGTGCGGTAAGTGAAGTAAGGATTGCTTTCTTCATCGTTCTTCCTTGTTTCTAGTATGACCTGCCATTGGCATTCGTCGGCAAGTCACACAACTTTTTATGTTTTTATAAATTAGTTGAGCAATTCATATCCATTTTGCATACGAATCCAAAATAAAACATTAAAGTAACAAGTCAATAACAAGATTGATGAATTGATGAGGAATTAAATAACGATTGGTGAAAATTTAATCGTGATCACAGAAAATGCCTTACTCGAAAGCAAGGCATTTTGTTTATGAAGAATGAATAAAAATGGATTTATTAAATGGTGCTACTACGTTCGATCAAGGTGCCTTGCTCGAAAAGGTATTCGCCAGTTGCATCCAGGTTGCCGTTGATTCGATTCATCAAGTCTTCAACCGCTCGTTTAACAATTTTGTCGACTGGTTGAGCAATGGTGGTCAAATCATAGCTCGGCCATGCAGACATCGGAATGTTATCTACACCCATCACAGAGAAGTCTTGGGGGATCTTTGCTCCGGCTTGTCGCAAGCCATCCATAACGCCCATTGCCAAAATGTCGTTTGCACAGAAAATCGCATCGGGTTTGCTAGTGTGCGACAAGATCGCTTTCGCCGCTTCTAAGCCTGCTTCAAAGCTGTACTTGGCTTGGATAAAGGTTGGTGACGGGGAGCCGAGTTCTTGCAATTTTGAAGAGAAACCCAGCCAACGCTCTTCACTGGTCATGGAGCCAGCATCGCCACTGATGTAAGCACACTGTTTTGCGCCTTTCTGCGTTAAATACTCGGCTGCTTGTTGGCCCGCCAAGCGGTTATCAATACCAGAGCTGTTGGCATTAATGCCTTCGGCGTAGCGGTTGATCAAGCTTAAGTGAACGCCAAACTTTTCGCATTGGGCAAACGCGCGTGAGGTTAAACGGCTGGTGGCGATAACGAGTCCGTCCACTTGGTATTCAATGGCGCGTGAAATGGCGAGATCGAGGTCGTCCTTGTCGATAGGGCAAAGCACAACTTGTCCGCCTCGCTTTTGAATTTCGACAGCCAAAGCACGAGATTGCATGTCGTACATTGGGTTTGATTCGCTATCTAACGCAATCGCCACTAAGCCTGAACGATTCGAAATCAGACCTCGGGCGATGGCATTCGGTGTGTATCCGAGCTTAGCTGCGGCATCCATCACCATTTTGCGTTTCTTCTCGCTAATACTCGCAGTCGGGCTGAATGCTCTAGATACCGTCGATTGAGAGACGCCGAGCATCTTCGCGACGTCGATCGAAGTTACTTTCGCTTTAATGGTGATACTCCTTATTTAAGGCCATTGAACCTGCTCATACGTGCTGAGTGTATGGGCTAGGGGATTTCTGTGTCTAGAGCATTACATTGATAAGGCGTAAATATCAGAGAAAACTCAAGAATTCATCACATTTCTCTCTTGTTTGAAGCCATCAATGATCATTTTGTGTTCAGACCCAACACAAAAGAAGCTAACGCCGAGTTCACGCCATTCCCGAGCTTGTTGAGCCGTCGCGACAAACATGCCAACAGGTTTATTGGCGGCTCTGGCCGCTTCGATTACTCGCATACTTGCTTGTGCGACTTTCTCATCATGAACGCTATCAGCACCATAAGCGACAGTGAGATCAACTTGGCCAATGAAGAGCGCATCAATACCTTCAACATTGGCAATCGCTTCAACATTTTCGACCCCTTGAGGGTCTTCAATTTGTGCAATGGCAATCGTATTCGCACGGCTGTCTTTTAAGTGTTCAACCATGGGCTTAGTGGCGTATTGCGCTGCTCGACTGGAACCAGCATACCCTCGGCCACCTTCGCCGTAATGGCAGATTTTCGCCAGTTGCGTCGCTTGCTCAGCAGTACAAACATGGGGAATTTGTACACCCGCCGCGCCACAGTCAAGCGCGTTCAAAATGGTTGAAGGGGCGCTGTCTTGTACTCGTACCACGCACGCGAGGTCATTCGCTCTGGCCGCCATGATGCACAGATCAAGCGAGGAACGATCGAAAGGTGCGTGCTCTGCATCCAGTACCACAAAAGGCAACTCTGCCAGTGCCAATACTTCGATAATGTGAGGGTGAGGGGTTTTAACAAATGTACCTAATATCGTTTCTTGATTCAGACGTTGTTTAAAATTGCTCATGATTCTCTCCTTTGCAAAGGTATGCAAAAACTAACATGTAGAAATGTAAATGATGAGTAAAAATGATGTGATCTGAAACTCATTTTTGATTAAAAATTAAACTTAATTAAGGTCCTTATTACTTGCTTTTATTTGTTTAAACTAATAAATACAAAGGCTTAAGGAATGTTTTTGTGGTTTGTTGACTTAACTTGTCAAATGTTAATTAAGTGTTTAATCTGATTTTGCATTCGTATCCAAAAGCATAAAAATAACCGTTCGTCAGCCTCAATGTTCAAGGAGAAAACCAATGGCACGCATTTTAAAAAACGGAATCACTGAAGAAGCATCAGCATCAAACGACGCAAAAGTGCGTCAGATTGTTGAAAGCATTCTTGCTGATATTGAATCGAAAGGTGATAGCGCTGTACGTGAGTTGTCTGAAAAGTTTGATAACTGGTCGCCGGAGCAATTCCGCCTGTCAGAAGAGCAGATCCAAGCCTGTGTGGATGCGCTTGATGAATCGACTCGTCATGATATCGAGTTCGCTCAGCAACAAGTTCGAAACTTTGCTCAAATTCAACGTGACTCAATGAAAGACGTCGAAGTAGAAACCATGCCTGGTGTGGTACTGGGGCATAAAAATATTCCAGTCAACAGCGTGGGTTGTTACATCCCTGGCGGTAAATACCCATTGGTTGCATCCGCTCACATGAGTGTACTGACGGCGAAAGTCGCGGGCGTAAAACGTGTTATTGCTTGTGCACCACCGTTTAATGGCCAGCCGAATGTGGCGATTGTCGCTGCGATGGCAATGGCGGGTGCGGATGAAATCTATTGCTTCGGTGGTGTTCAGGCGGTAGGTGCAATGGCTCTTGGCACGGAGACTATTGCGCCAGTCGATATGATTGTAGGGCCGGGTAACGCATTTGTAGCAGAGGCAAAACGTCAGTTGTTTGGTCGCGTTGGTATCGATTTGTTTGCAGGGCCAACGGAAACCTTGGTCATTGCTGATGAGAAAGGCTGTGACCCGGAATTGGCTGCGGCCGACTTGCTTGGTCAGGCTGAGCATGGTTACAACTCTCCCGCTGTATTGTTGACCAATAGCGAAACATTTGCGCAACAGACCATCAAAGAGATTGAACGTCAGCTAACCATTCTCCCAACGGCTGAAGTTGCGGGTAAAGCGTGGGCAGATTACGGACAAGTGATTGTGTGTGATAGCTACGAAGAAATGGTGGAAGTGGCAGACGATATTGCGTCTGAACACGTTCAAGTTATGACCGAAGATCCTAAATACTTCCTAGATAACATGACCAACTACGGTGCCTTGTTCCTAGGTCGTGAAACCAACGTTTCTTACGGCGATAAATGTATTGGTACCAACCATACACTGCCAACGAAGAAAGCGGCGCGATACACCGGTGGTCTTTGGGTAGGTAAATTTATCAAGACCTGTACTTACCAGCGTGTAACGGAAGCTGCGTCGCTAAAAGTCGGTGAGTACTGCTCTCGCTTGTGTGCACTCGAAGGTTTCGCAGGTCACAAAGAGCAAGCGGATATTCGTGTACGCCGTTACAAAGGCAAAGTGGAAGAGGCGTAATATGTCGAAACTTGCCTTAGTCACAGGCGGCAGTGGCGGACTGGGTGCCGCCATTTGTCGCAAGCTAGCTGAATCGGGATATCGCGTAATTCTGACTTACAACAGTAATCAGAAAGCGGCCGAGGATGTGCTTTCCTCGCTGCCACGTAACGAGCATCTAGCATTCAAATTGAACGTGGCAGATTCTAGTGCGATTGAACAGCTTAAATATCAAGTCAGTGAAATAAGCGACAAGCTGGATCTGTTGGTCAACTGTGCGGGGATGACGAAATTCGTCGCGCACTCTGATTTGCAAAGTTTAGATGACCAGCTGTTTGACCAAATTTTCCAAGTGAACGTCCGTGCGCCTTTTGCCATGGTTCGAGCGTTTGAGCCTTGGCTTAAGCAAGCCAATGGTTGTGTGGTTAACATTACTTCTATCGCGGCACAGACTGCGATGGGGAGCAACATTGCTTACTGTGCAAGTAAATCTGCCGCGGAGAACATGACCCGTTCTTTAGCTCGCGCTCTGTCTCCCGAGGTTCGAGTTCTGGCTGTTGCTCCAGGGCTTGTCGACACTGAGTTTGTCAAAGGCTTGGATGACGCATGGCGTAATCAACAAGAACAATCCACACCGCTTAAGCGTTTAGCCAATGACGAAGAAGTCGCTCAAGCCGTGTACGCCGCAGCAGAAGTTTTGACCTTCTCGACAGGCAATACCATCGCGGTTGATGGTGGGCGACCTTTAGGTCTGTAACACACTTTCGGTCTGTAACTAACTTTAGGCTTGTAACTAACAATTCAAAGGCTAGGTCCAAACAAGGACAACAAGGATTTACAATGACTCTACAATCTAAAATGAATAATAACCTGGTCCGCTACATGGAACTGATTCCGGGTACGAGTGCGTTTATTGATGCGCGCACGCCAGGCAGTGATCTCAAAGATAACTTTTGTATTATCGGTGCAGGGGTGGCAGAGAGCAGTCGTCAGCATGTTCATATTCGCGATACGGCGGGCTTTAATATTGGTGCTGCAGGCCAACCGCCGGGCATCAAAAATTCGTTACATTCTCATCGCACCGCTGAGCTTTTCTTGGTGTTCAAAGGTCAGTTCCGTTTTTATTGGGGGAACGATGGAGAGCATGAGGCGGTGTTGTCTCACGGTGACGTCATCTCGATTCCAACCAATCTCTTCCGTGGATTTGAAGTGGTTGGCCGCGATTACGGCTTTATGTTCTCGGTACTTGGCGGCGACGATTCAGGTGGCGGCGTTATTTGGCATCCAAACGTTATTAAAGACAGTCAAGGTTATGGTTTATACCTCAAAGCCGATGGCACACTCGTGGACACCATTAATGGCGACCCGGTGCCACAAGAATCAGAATTGATGCCGCTGCTTACCGAAGAAGAGCTCGCGACCTTCGATACCTACACCGCAGAAGAGATGATGCCATTTGTCGCTCTGCAAAAAGATTATCGTGAAATCAAAGGCGAATTCAGCGGAAGCAACGTGAAACAATACGCCTTAACGGGTCACCCTTTGGCGAGTTATGACTTCCAAGTAAAGAGTGAAGATGAAGTGAGCATCATGGCTTATGAGCTTTCTGAAGGTGGCTCGATTCCTCAACACTGCCGAGAAGAAAAACAAGTACTTATCAACTTTGATGGCGATACAGAGGTGGTCCTCACGCATCAAGGCGAACAAGCTAATGTTGTTTTAACACGCGGTGATGTGCTGAATGTTCCAGAAGGTGCGTCTTATTCACTGACGAACTTGCGTGGTAATAGTTTGACGTATTGCATTCTTGGGTCTGATCAACCAAAGCCGCTGGCAGGAGAATAAAATGACACAACCCACCTCGTTAGTTTGGCTACCCGGACTACTTTGTGATGGCACATTGTTTGAGGAAGTCAACCGAGCGTTGCCAAGTTGGGTTGAGCCTTCATGCCCGACGCTGGCTTCATTGCCGTCAATGGAACAGCTGGCGCAGAGAGTGTTGCAAGACGCACCGCAGGAGTTTGTCTTGGGTGGCTTATCAATGGGTGGGATTCTTGCCTTTGAGGTGTACCGCCAAGCGCCAGATAGAGTCAGAGGTTTGGTGCTAATGGACACCAACGCGGCGGATGAAAAGCCAGAGGTGACACAAAAGCGCGACGCACTGGTTAGTCGAGCGTTAAGTGGTGAATTTGAAAGCATTACGCCTGATACTCTAATGCCAGTGCTGATTCATCCAACCCGTTTGCAAGACAAAGCGTTAACTGAGCGTATAGAAGGCATGGCGATCAATGTAGGTTTGGAGGCATTTGAAGCACATGCTAAAGCGTTAGCAACTCGCCCGGATGCTCGACCTTTATTGGCGGACATTCAAGCTCCTACGTTGGTGATAACAGGTAAAGAAGATAAGCTTTGTCCGCTAGACAATCATCTGCTCATGGAGAGATGCATCCCAAACGTCACGCTTCATGTTATCCCTGAGTGTGGGCATCTATCTACGCTTGAGCAGCCTTTAATTATTAGTGAAGTGATGACTACTTGGCTTCAAGATAACTTTGCTTAGTGTTGATAAGAACTTCATCACTCACCACCTTAAGGTTACTTGGGTATAGGTGGTGAGCGATGAGTATTATCAGAAGTAGTAGCGAATACCTGCCGCGAATTGATCATCACGGTTTTCGAATTTGCTGCCATCGTACTGATCTTTACCTAGGTCGAACTGGTATTCAGTCCAAACTAGGAATTTGTTCTTCTGGAAGTGGTATTCAAGACCAGGAATCAGCAAGTTACGCTCGTAGCCTTGTGTCTCGTCACCGCGATCTTCCATGTAGTTGTAGTTCAACGTTGGGCGTAGGCCGTTATCGAAGTGGTAGTAAGTGTAGATTTCGCCACCTAGGGTATCGAACATTACGTCCGTACCGCCTTGGCTCACTGCTTCCCAGTTTTCGCCAACGTGGAAAGTCGCACCCGCGTAGAAGCCACCGTTGCTGTAGTTTGCGCCCAATAGCATGATGCGCATGTTGTCGCCGTTTTCTACGCCAACCACGCTTGCGTCTAGATCCGCAACTTCATTTTGATGGTAAGCCGCACCCAGTGTTACGCCATCAACGGGTTTGTAAGTGATAGACGCACCCATGCCGTTTTTCAGTGAGGCTGTCGCATTGCTTGCTAGAGCAACATCTTCACGCGTGGTTTGGTAAGTAAAGCCGTAGCTCACTTTTTCATTGATTGAATTACGGTACGTAATTGAGTTTTCTGCACGACCCGCGCCGGATGCGATACCCCAGTCAGCTAGGTTGTAAACACCTGAGCCACGAGTACCGAATACACGACCTAAATCGGTGTACCATGCTACGTCGTAGAAGGTAGACCACTGCTTAGTACCCGCAGCAATCTTGCCGTATTTTTCGTGATCAACACCTGCGTATAGCAAGCGGTCGTAAATGTTGTCACCGTTCGCGCCAGAGTTGTAGCCCCATTCCGCGTGACCGAAACCAGTCCAGCCGTTATCTAGGCCCATTTGGCCTTTCAAACCGAAACGTGAGCTGCCGCTGTTCCATTCACCGTTGTCATCACCGCCACGGTCTTGGTAGCGAAGATCGAAACGGCCATCGATGGTTAGGCTGTCGCCAGCGTCATTAACAAAAGTGTGTGCAGCAAAGGCTGAGCTAGAAGTAAGCGCTGCTAGAATCACTGCAGAAAGGGTCGACTTTTTCATCATCAATCTCATTATTCAGGGCGCAGAAAGCCACCGTGCGTTCATGCCCGTTTTGAATAAGGGTTCTATCTTGAGGTTGTGCCCCATCCTTGAGGCACGAGTTGGGAGCATGTCGCCTGAACCGAGAGGGTATTCAGGCAACATAAAGGCGGGTTGACAATCCGCCCCTAGGACTTCTTATAGAGAAGGGTTTAGGATCTGTTGAGTACGCTCGAACACGTCTAGACCTTGCTGTTTTAGCCAGTAAGGAAGGTCGATCAGTACCCAGTTCTCAGATAGCTTGTCGCCGTCACGGTAGTAAACGTCAACCACTTGCATGTCTGCACGTACTTCACCACCTGTCATACCCAGGAAACCACCGATTGGCGTGTTAGATAGGTTTGGCCAGCCAAAGAAACAAGAGAAGTTACCTTCTGCGAAACGACATACGTGGCCGTTAAACTTCTTGTCTTTCAGATTGTTACGGAACGGCAATTGGTGTTGCTGTTGGTAACGAGGGATTGTGTAAGACGCACCGATACCACATGGACCGTACCAGATCATGTCTTTAGACCAGCTCTTCTCAAGAACTTCTGGTGGGCAACCCATAGCGCCGCTGTCGTTTAGTGCAGATAGGTCATCAACCATCTTGTTCACTAGTGCTAGTGTTGCTACGCCTTCTTCTGGTGCTGCGTCTTCGAACAGTAGACCGTCGTGGTTACGAGGACCAGGGTATACGAAGTGCTTACCTGTTGATGGTGGTAGTGGGTAACAACCCGCTTGGTCCATCGCGCCTAGAAGATCTAGGAATAGGCCAGTCTTAGTGATCTTGCCGTTTTCAACACAGTTAAATTCTGCGTAGCGGATGTTCATGATCTTGCCAGTTGGGCGCATGCCTAGGTATTCAGCGTCGAATAGACCCATGAAGTGACCCATGCTCATTACCCAGATTTCACCTGATGTTACTTCGTTCTCACCACCGATGAAGATGTCTTGACGACGCTGCATGCGAGTCATTGATTTCATCAAAGGAGCCCAGAAAACGTCAGCTGCTGCTTGAGCGCCTTGTTGCTCACGGAATGGGTAAACACCACGCCATAGGTAATCTTCTGAAGTGTGTGCTTTTAGTACTTCTGCCACGTTCTCGTGAGTTGCGTTTTCCATTGCGCTGAAGTATTCACGTACAACGCGTTTCGCTTCTTGATATTTAGACATAATAAACTCTCTTATTTGCTGTCGAGTCGGCTTTGGGAACAGGACTCGAAATTAAGTTTTTTCATCCGGCTGGGAGCCAGCCGGAGTTTTTGAAATTCAGTTACGCTTTTGCTGCTTCGGCTTTTTTGCTCTTATCGAACACGCCACCTTTTAGTGTCTCTGGCAGTGACAGCCATAGAAGACCAGCAAGGATCCATACGATTGGTGAACCCCACATCGCGGTTTGTAGATCGGTACGTTCTTGGATGAAGATAAGTACCATTGGTGCCCACATACCGAGGATACGACCGCCGTGGAATAGCGCTGCGCCGTAACTACGTAGGTGTGCTGGGAACAGTTCTGAGAAGTAACCACCCCATACCGCTGAAGAAGACAGGCCGAAGTTGTAAATCAGGCCAAGTAGAGCCAGCATGTTTAGGCCGCCAATCACCATGTCGCCAGGTGCAACAAAGAAGATTGAAACCATGATGCCCGCTAGGATGAAGCCAAACGCGTTCACCTTACGACCGAATTTGTCAGCTACCCAACCCCAGAACCACGCACCAAACAGTGAACCAAATGCTGAGATAGAGAAGATGAGACCGATGGTTGCACCGTCGAACATACGTACATCACGTAGGTATGTGGTTACGAAGCCACCAAAGAATTGGAAACCGTAGAAGTTAAGGCCAGCCAGTAATAGACACGTTAGTGTGATCTTACGGTAAGGCTTGCTTAGCATTTCGCCCCAAGAGCCTTTTTTCGCTGGTGCATTTGATTCTTCTACTTTTGCTTGCTCTTCTTCACCGTAAGCGATCACTTTGCTGTCGCTAGGTAGTACAAAGATCATGACCACAGCGGCTGCCAATGGTGGGATACCACCTACAAGCATTAGGCTTTCCCATGGTGCATCAATGCTTGCAATAAATGCTGCATACGCACCCATTACCATCAGTGCTACAGAGAACATAGAAGACGCGAATGCCGTCAACTTACCACGTACCGTTGGCGTAAATAGGCCGATCATCAGGCTCACTGCTACGGTGAAGTAACCACCCAGTGACAAACCGATGATGAAACGCATTGCTGCCCATGTTGTGTAGTCGGTGAACATCATATTGATGATCGTTGCGCCACCGTTTAGGGCTGTGATGGTAATAAGAGTGGATTTCTTACCAAATTTTGTTGCGAACCAAGCACAGCTCAATGCACCGATAAGTGCACCAACCGACTGCCATGTATAGAACTGGGCAGTGTCTGACAGGCTAATACCATCATACGCTTCAACGATGTATGGGCGTACGTAGTCAATAATTACAAAGTTATAACAATAGAAAAAGTAACCAACCAGTATCGCTAGATAGGCAGCTACCCTTTGAATCATAGGAACTTCGCTCATGTGTCTTTTGGCATTCATGACCGATAAACCTCTATTTCACTTAGGATTTGTTGCTATTCAAACTTAATGAACACGATCTTATTTGGATCATCTTCGATTTCGTGTCGGTGTGAATCATAGTTTTTTTAAGGTTATTAGATCCGTGATCAAAATCAATTTTAAAATGAATGCGTACCCATTATTTGGTTTTTAGTGATAAGGATCTCACTAATTGGTGTTTTTGGCGATATTGAATACATTTTCGCCTATATTAGTGATAATAATCACACTTACAGTGGGTTTATCGTTTGAAAGTGCCTTTTTAAAGTAATATCTGGGCATAATAATTAGCTACCCAGAATTAGGAAAACCTCAAAATGGTTACGTACTCAAGTTTTGTGGTGATTGCTTTATATGTATCAATTACCATACTAATCAGCTATTTAGTGAATAAGCGCTACAGCAATGGTGGCGACTTTTCCACGGGTGGAAAGCAATTTGGCTGGTTTACGGCGGGTGTTTCGATACTTGCGACTTACATTAGTGCGATGACGTTTGTAGGGATGCCTGGTTGGGTTTATAGCTCTGGCATGGAAGCGATGAGTATTCACCTTAACTATCCCATCGTTATCTTTTTCACTGTTATCTTCTTTGTACCTGTCTTTTATAAGCTGGGTCTGACTTCGATTTATGAATACCTTGAGCACCGCTTTGGGGTGTATGCAAGAACCATCAACTCGATAGTGTTTATTGTGGTGCAATGCATTTCTGCGGGTGTGATTCTGTATGCCGTGGCGCTGATCTTAGTGCAAGTTCTGCCCATCAGTATTTCTGAAGCCATCATCTACATTAGTATTTTCACCGCTTGCTATACCTATGCGGGCGGGATTTCTACGGTGATCTGGACCGATATGTTGCAATCTGCAGTATTGGTAGCAGGCAGCATTGCCATCTTTGCTATGTTAGTGACAGAGATTAATGCGGCAGATTACCTTTCTCGTGATCACCTGAATATCATCAACTTAGACTTTGATTTAGGCGTGGATACCACACTCTGGGCAGGCGTGGTTGCAGTGAGCTTTTTGCATCTGAGTGTGTATGGCACCAACCAACTGATCATCCAACGCACGCTAGCGACGAAGTGTGAAAAGACGGCGCAGAAGTCGATGCTGTTGTGTGGTTACGGTGCGTTTTTTGTGTACTTATTCTTTGCGGTACTAGGTGTCCTTCTGAGTGTTTTCTATCAAGATCAATCGTTTGAAAACAGCAACGAAGTGATTTTGGATTTCGTCTTCAACCACACTAACCCAATTGTGGTTGGTTTGATCATTTCCGCATTGGCAGCGGCCGCAATGTCGACGTTGGATTCGACCTACAACTCAATGGCGACCGTCGCGACGTTCGATATCTACAAGCGTTTCGTTCGCAAGAGTGCCGATGATGGGCACTACGAAAAAGTCGCAAGAAAGATGAGTTTGCTTGCGGCGGCCATGGTGGTAGTGCCAGCTCTTCTCGCGGTATCGAATGAATCGGTACTCAAAACCATCGCTAGTCTGACTTCTATCTTTGTTGGTATCCGTTTGGGTTCATTCGTGCTTGGTTTATTCTGGGCGAAAGCCAACGAAAAAGGCGTGATCGTTGGTAGCATCATGAGTGTGATTGCGGTGTTTACTGCGATGTATCTCGACGTGGCTTGGCCGTGGTTCGCGCCAATTGGTACGTTCATCTTCCTTTTGTTTGGTGTGTTAGTGAGTCGTCGTTGGGGCGCTGTGACTGCCGAGCAACAAGTCTTTATCAATAATCAAAAACATCTTTTTGCAAAGCCAACCGCAAGCCATTACGGGCTGTTGGTGTTCGCTGTGGCGACCATCGCCGCTTGTATGGTTCTCCCAGATTGGCTTTATGCTGCATTGTCGTAATAGGTAAGTTTATGCTGTCCATCTTTGATATTTACAAGATTGGTGTGGGCCCTTCTAGCTCTCACACCAATGGTCCAATGATCGCGGGTTACCACTTCACTCGTTTGATTGAATCGAACTTGGCAAAAGTGGTTCGTATTCAAGTCGATTTATACGGCTCACTCTCGTTAACGGGGATTGGTCACCATACTGACCGTGCAACGATTTTGGGTCTGTTAGGTAACAAACCAGATACCATCAAAATCGCTTCTGCGAACAAAGCGATGCGCAAGGCGATTGAAGAGGGCATGATGTCTGTCGATGGCCGTCATGAAATCGAATTCAACTACAAAACGGACATGTTGTTCCATGAAGAGAACCTTCCTCTGCATGAGAATGGCATGACGATTACTGCGCTAGATGCGCACGGCAATCAGGTTGGGTCTGAAACTTACTACTCTATCGGTGGTGGTTTCATCGCAACGGCGGATGAATTGCAAAATGGCATTGCGACTGCGGCCGTAGAAGTTGAGTTCCCATTCTCCAGTGCAGACGAAATGTTGGCACAGGCAGAGAAGAACGGCATGAGCCTCGGCGGTATGATTCTGAAAAACGAACAAGCGTTTCAGGATATGGAAGCGATCAATCAACGCGCAGAACAGATCTGGCGTGTGATGACGCGTTGCATGGAGCGCGGTTTCGAAACAGAAGGTATCTTGGATGGTGGCTTGAACGTGACTCGCCGTGCGCCAAACTTGTTGAAGAAGCTTGAAGCAAATGCAGCAATCGAAAACGATCCAATGGAAATCATGGATTGGATTAACCTGTTTGCTTTTGCTGTGAGTGAAGAAAACGCGGCTGGTGGACAAGTCGTAACGTCGCCAACCAATGGTGCGGCGGGTGTGATTCCGGCGGTATTGATGTACTACCATCGCTTCATCAAAGAGCTCGATACCAAACAGCTTAAAGATTTCCTTGCTGTATCCGGTGCGATTGGCATTTTGTACAAAACCAATGCGTCTATCTCGGGTGCTGAAGTGGGGTGTCAGGGCGAAGTCGGTGTTTCTTCTTCTATGGCGGCAGCTGGCTTGACCGCGCTACGTGGTGGCAGCAATGAGCAAATTTGTATTGCGGCCGAGATTGCCATGGAGCACTCACTAGGCATGACTTGTGACCCAATCGGTGGCTTAGTGCAGGTACCGTGTATTGAGCGTAATGCAATGGGCGCAATGAAAGCGATCAATGCTTCTCGCATGGCATTAAAGCGTAATAGTAAATGTCTGATCTCATTGGATAAGGTGATTGAAACCATGTATCAGACGGGCAAAGACATGAACAAGAAATACCGCGAGACGTCACTGGGTGGGTTAGCTTTGATTCACCTAGCGCCGCCTTGCGAATAATGAGTTAAGCAAGTCTAACCAATAAAAAAGCCGATGCACTGAGAAGCATCGGCTTTCCTTTTTTGGAGCGTTTATAACTTAGCTACGCGTTTGCTCACCTTTTGGTGTGCTTTGGATTGGTTGATAGTGCAAAATCACCATCGAGGTGGGTGACAGCAAGACTTCGCCTTCAGCATGTCCTGGGTTGAGGTTACGTACGTTTGTATCACAGATCGTCACCCATTCTTGCTTTCGCTCATTGGGGAGCTTAAAGCGCGCTGTGGCGTTAGTTTGGTTGATGAGGTAAACCAGCTCTTGCCCTTCTTTACCGATACCAAGGTGAAGTGCGACAGAGCTTAAACGGTTCCAATCATCGTGCTCCATTAAGCGACCGTCTGTACGGCGCCAGAAAATACGGTTGTTATTGCGGTTTTCGCCACTGAAAGCTCGGATAAATGGCACCATGTATTGATTTCGGTTGGCGACCATTTGTGACATCCATGCTTTGAAATGTTGCTTACGTTCTGTCTCTTCCCAGTTCAGCCAACTGGTTTCGTTGTCTTGGCAATAGGCATTATTGTTACCGCCTTGGGTGTGAGACAACACGTCAGCAGTGAGAATGTGTGGGATACCGAAGGCAAACAGCAAGCTAGCAATAAGGTTGCGTTTTTGCTTCTCACGCGTGGCGATGATCATCAGATTTTCTGTCTCGCCCTCAACACCGTAGTTTTCTGAACGATTGTCACCGTGACCGTCGCGATTTTCTTCGCCATTGGCTTCGTTATGTTTGTGCTTGTAAGACACTAAATCTTGCAGTGTGAAGCCATCGTGATACGTGATGTAATTTACGGTGAGTTTGTATGGCCAGTTCGCTGCACTATAAATGTCACGAGAGCCCATTAATCGAGTGGCAAACTCTTTTAAATAGCCTTGATCACCGCGCCAAAAACTGCGGGAAATATCACGCAGTTTGTCATTACATTCGTTCCAACCAAATGGAAAGTTACCCACTTGGTAGCCATTTGGACCAATATCCCAAGGCTCGGCAATCAATTTGGTTTCACGCAAAATTGGGTCTTGCGCAACGGCTTTAAAGAAAGCTGCTTCTGGGTTGTAATCATCGCCCTGTCGACCTAACGTTGCAGCCAAGTCAAAACGGAAGCCATCGACTTTAAATTCGCTAACCCAGTAGCGCAATGTATCCATCACAAGGTTTAACGCTGGTTGGTAGGTGAGATCGACTGTATTTCCGCAGCCAGTGTAATTGGCGAAGTGGTTGCCATGTTTGATGTAAAAACAGGAATCGAGGGCCTTCAGGTTGAAGATTGTAGGCCCTTCACCACCTTCAGCAGTGTGGTTGTAAACCACGTCGAGAATCACTTCGATACCGTTTTTATGCAATTCGCGAATTGTTGTTTTTAATTCCGTAACGGCGTCTTGTTCTGCGTAGCGCGGATCGGGCACCATAAAGAGATAAGGGTTGTATCCCCAATAATTGACCTTTTCCATCTCTAGTAGGTGAGGCTCATGCATGCATGCTGCGACAGGTAGCAATTGCAGCGTGTTGATGTTTTGCTGTTTGTAAAAGGCCAGCATTTCAGGTGATGCAAGACCTAAATAGCGCCCCTTCAGCTTGTCCTCAACCTCTGGGTGGCGTTGGGTAAGCCCTTTGACGTGCGTCTCAAACAACACCATCTCTTCTCTAGGTATACGCGGGTGATCCGTGTTTTGCCAGTCAAAATCATCTTCGATAACGACGCACTTCGGCATATCGAAACTTTTGGCTGGAGAGTAGGGAGGATGATAGTGGAGGGTTTTATCTATTGATTTTGCGTACGGATCAGAAATTAACAGTGGCTCGTCCTTGTGGGAGACAAGGTAACCGTATTTTTGCCCCGGCTTAATATCTGGAATAAAAGTATGACGTATGCCAGCGTATTCATTCGGTAAACCGCGAAGCTCGTAGCTGCCATCGTCTGCAAACAATGCCAGTTGAATGTCTTTTACGCCCGGAGCATGAATAGAGAAGTTACAGCCTTCTTTATTCAATGTTGCGCCCAGGGGGTAGGGGCGAGAGAGAAGTCGTGTCATCTGAGATACTTTATTTAATATTTATTGCTACCTTTAGGAAACTATAAGTTAAAAACTTTGTCTTACTAAGGTCAACCACCCTAAATATAAAAATATTCGTGTAATTTAATTACTTTATGTGACGGCTTAGAGTCAAAAATATGAAATGGCTATCACTTTGTAGCGGCTCAAAACCGAACAAACTTACTAATTCCTCCCTAGATTGGTGATCTGACTCGAAAAAACACCATTCGGTAAATTTTCTACTCCCTTCTCATCCCCCTTAAATTAGTTTAGGGCGGAGGAAGTCATCCTTGTACGCCTCGGGTAATCTCACAACTGTTGAAACAAACGGGGATTCGTTCCCATCTTACCTCTCTTTCTTTAGGTGTGTTTTTACTGCCTATATTCACCTAAAAGAGTGAGCAGGGAAGACAGAATTATAAATACCCTTAATGGAGTTAAGAATGAAAAAAGTAAGTGCAATTGCTGCTGCTGTAGCTGCAACTTTAGCTGCTGGTTCTGCATTCGCAGTGGATTTCCACGGTTACATGCGTGCTGGCGTTGGCGTGAACGCTGACGGTGGTCAACAATTAACATTCGAAAAGAACAAGATCGGTCGTCTAGGTAATGAAAGCGATATCTACGGCGAGATTCAACTAGGTAAAGAAGTTTACAACAACAACGGCAAAACGTTCTACGTAGACTCTATGGTTGCAATGACTTCTAACGGTTCAAACGACTGGGAAAGCACTTCTGCTAACTGTGGTTTGGATAACGGCGAAGTGAAATGTGTAGACGATGCACAATTCGCACTACGTCAGTTCAACGTTCAAGCTAAAGGCCTACTAAACTTTGCTCCTGAAGCAACGCTTTGGGCAGGTAAACGCTACTACCAACGTCACGACATTCATATCTCTGACTTCTACTACTGGAACATCTCTGGCGCGGGCGCTGGTGTTGAAGGTATCGAAGCTGGTCCTGGTAAAGTTTCTTTCGCTTGGGTTCGTAACGACCGCGGCGATATCGCAGACCCAGGCAACGATGGTGGCGCAACAAACGTAAACACTCTAGACGTACGTTACGCAGGTCTTCCTCTATGGGACAACGGCTCTCTAGAAATGGGCTTGAACTACGCAATTCTTAACGAAACTGACGCTGCGCCAAACGGCACTAAAGATGCGAAAAACGGCGTAATGTTCACAGCAGAATTGACTCAAGGTCTAGACGCTGGTTTCAACAAAACAGTGCTTCAGTACGGTACTGAAGGTTACTCTAAAACAATGGCATTCTACGGCGACGGTAGCTGGTACGGCGCAGAAGCTGACAACGGTGCATCTGGTTACCGCCTAATCAACTGGGGTGTAATCGGCATGGGCGACAGCTGGGAAATGGGTCACCAGTTAGTGTACGGTGTTGGTGAAGACATGTGGGCTGGCCAAGACAAGTGGGAAACAATGTCTGTTGTTGTTCGTCCAATGTACAAATGGGATGACAACCACAAAACTATTTTCGAAGCTGGTTATGCTATCGACGATAACGACGGCGAAGAAAACAAATACGGTAAGCTAACTGTTGCTCAAGCATGGTCTGCTGGCTCTAGCTTCTGGGCTCGTCCTGAAATCCGTGTTTACGCTTCTTACCTAACGGCTGACAAAGAAGACAACTCAAACACATTTGACAACGGTCGTTCAGACGATACGTTCCAATTCGGTGTACAAGCTGAAGCTTGGTGGTAATCATCTAACCACTAAGTCCTAAATTGTCCTAGAATGATACAGCCAGAACTTATCTGGCTGTATTTATTTAAAAAACAATAAAGAGTCGAGGTAGACAGTAATGAAAAAATGGCTTGCTCCCGTACTGCTGGGCATGTTGGCTACTGGTTGTGCGTCTGTAGAACAAGTAGAGATGAGTCCAAAAGGTCAGCAACAAGTGATCACGCAATCGGGTGATATTCAATGGGTACCGCTTAACGTGCCTGTGGTTACTGAGTTCGCTTTGACTGATAAAAGCCAAATGTTGTTGGATGGTAACAGTGCTGGCGCTATTGCAGCGTTTGCTCTTCCAGGTAACCGTGGCAGTCTCGATATCAAATTAGAGACATTCGTAAGTAAAGAACTTCAATTTTATGCTCCTAATGTCGCAGTGATGAACTCGGCAGGAGAAACCATTTACCAAGCAGATTTTTCAAAGTTTAAGTATGAACCAGCAAAACTGTTGGACAACGATAAATTCGTACTTGATCTCAATGTGATTCCAGACATGACAGGTAACGATCTGCATGTGTTGGTTTACACGACTTCCGCCGATCTAAAAGGAAGTACACAAGTTTTACACCCTGCAAAAGCCTTCGCCATGGCGCGCCACACTCAGCCGCCAGATATTGCAGACCCTCTAGCGAAACATAGCCCACTTGGTCAGTTCCGCTTTTCGGTATCCGCGAATGATATTGTGAATACTAAGATTGTTGCGAAAAACGACAACATTCCCCAAGGTACGGACCTTACTAGCTACTACTACAGCTCAATTGAAGCGGCAGTCGCAGCGAATGATATTCCGAAAGCGCTCACTTTGCTTGATGAAGCAAAAGAACTGGGTATCGAAGGTGCGCAACAAGTGTTTGTGAAAGCCGTAAATAGAAAATAATCAGATAAAAAAAGGTCAGCGAAATGCTGACCTTTTTCATAGAAAATAAACTAATAAAAATACCCCTACATAGAGTTACCTTATTCACATAATTATTTTTATTACTTTGTTTTTTATATAGGTTGGATCAATAATTAATGGCAGTTCCTAATTTATTTTTTGTACTTAGGAAATAAACAAACTTCTCGAAGTGATTTAAATTCGCAATCTGACGATATTTATTTGGCGTTTGATATTTCCATTTTAATAACGATTAATATTTCTTTTAACCGTTGAGTTTATTTTGCTTTGGATATACTAAAAAGGAATTACGTGAAATGAACATGATGAAGACCTCTCTTGCTGCTGCCCTACTTGTTGCCTTAGTAGGTTGTCAATCAACGGCAGAACCAGAAGCGGCCGCAGAGCCTGTTGTTAATATGTCTCAAGACGAAGTGGTTGCTTTCATGAAAGCGTGTGACAACCCAGATAGCACAGCGAAAGGACCTATTTCTAAACCACTATTTGTGGTGGGTACTTTTGCGGATTCCGATTGGAAACACGTGCCTCAGCGTCAATACACCTACAAAGGGAATAATTTCTACCAAGCCGTGGTTCAAGAAAAAGTAGGCTCCTACAAAATGCAGTACGCGACCGAGTTGTGGTTCCCACAATTTACCGCAAAAGGTAATAGAATGAACGTTGGTGAATTAACGCCATTAACATTTGGTGGTTACGGTACGGATACTTCGGTTGATATTAAAGAAGATGGTAAATATGTATGGAGTCTTCAGTTTGAAGGAAAAGGTAAACCCGTTCATGTCATGGTAAATAAGTGCCAATAATATTCCATTCAGTTATTTAAAATCTATTTTTATTTATTAACCCCTGCATGAAAAACATGTCGGGGTTAATTTTATTACTCAAATTTCCGTAGTTTATTTGAGTAAGTTAGGGAGAATAAAATGCGTAATATCCTACGTAACCATCGCCTGTCTCGATCGTTGCTTGCGTTAAGTGTGATTGGTGCTTTATCTGCGTGTAATTCTTCTGGTGGTGGCGACACTAATAGCAGCACTCCGCTACCGGATACCAGTTATGCTTGCCAAGCCAATGTCATGGCGCAAAGTAACCAACTTCGTACTTATCAAATCATGGTAGAGAGTTTTGTGGATGGTGATGCGAGCATTGGTCACGGTACAGGTTATGGCACCAGCCATCATAACGGCGATTTGCAAGGAGTGATTGATTCACTCGATTACATCCAAGATTTAGGGATGAACGCGATTTGGTTGACGCCAGTTTTTGAATCGGAAGCGATAGCGGGCCAAGAACACTGGGCCGATCGTCTGGATGCCACGGGCTACTTTGCAACGGATTACTTCACCATTGATCCACGTTTTGGTGATTTAGAAACGGCGAGAACCTTGGTCGAGGAAGCACACAAACGCGGCTTATACGTGTTTTTTGATGGTGTATTTGGTCATCACAAAGATGGTTTGATCAAACCATCTCCCTCCGGTTTGTTGCCATCGGGATCGAGCAATCCCGTTGATTACCCGGCCAGTCTCGATTTCTACAAAGAAGTGGCAACGTATTGGATCAAAGAACTGAAGATTGACGGCTGGCGTTTAGATCAAGCCTATCAAGTTCCGACAGACGCTTGGACACAACTTCGTAAAGCCGTCGATGAAGCCTCACAAAGTGTGACGTACACCAATAGCAAAGGCGAACAAGTGAATCCGTTGGGCTATATGGTGGCAGAGATTTGGAAAGGGGAGTCTGAGATCGCGAATGAGGCGTATGGATCGAACAGCGATCCAGCACTGTGCTCTGCATTTGATTTTCCTATGCGCTATCGCATCGTTGAAACTTTGGCCGTGAATGAGAGTGGCGTGGGTGGTCGCGGTGTGGATTGGCTAGACAACGGTTACAGCACACACAACCAATATCCAACACATGCGCAGCCGAATTTGATGATCGGCAACCATGATTTAGTGCGCTTTGGTGACTTGTTACAGCGTGGAAACTTGGCGGATGTGAATGATGCAGAATATTGGTTACGCCATAAAGCCGCGTTTGCTTTCCAAGCGGCGTACACCGGGCCAATCACGTTGTACTACGGTGATGAAATCGGGGATCAAGTGGATGGTTTTGCCGCAAAAGAAGACAACAGCACCTGTGCCATTCAAGGTTTGTGCGATGATCACGTTGCGCGCAGCAGTGCGAAAATTGAAGGCGTGACGGCGACGCTTGATGCAAACCAAGCCGATCTCAAAGCTTATGTGACATCGTTGATGACAATGCGCGATGCGCATCCTGCACTTTATCAGGGGTCACGCACGAATTTAGTTGCGAGTAACGGCAGTTATGTGGACTTGAAACAATCTGGTTCGGACAAAGTCTTGTTTGCGCTAAATACCTTAGAGAGCGCTAGAAGCGTCACTCTTACTCAGGAGAGTGTTGGTACTGGTGAGTTGGTGGATTTGCTCACGAATGAAAAAATTACTCCGAGTAATGGTCAATATCAGATTCTGATGTCGCCACTACAAGGACGATTCTTTGCGGTAAAACCTTAAGGAATTATCCTGAATTGATGCTCACCAGTTGAGCTGACCACAAGCTTTCTTATAAACAAGCCAAGTGTTGTTGCTGACCCCCATAGGCGCACACTTGGCTTTTTTCTGTCTGTTTTACTTTTCCCTTAATGGTTTTACGACGATGTAGCCAACAAGTTGCTTCGCTTTTTGTATTGGCGTTTGTTTTCAGCAGATGGATATTTGTGAGATAAGCTGCACATTAAAAAGTAAATTAACACTTGTGCAACGTAAAAATGTGACTGAAGGATTACTTATGCCCCGCTAATATGTTTATCGTGTTTGGGATTTATATAACTAATGGAAAAGTATAATGAAATCCATAACGAACTCCCTCTGTCTCCTTGTTGCTGCTAGCTCTCCGTTTGCATATAGCCAAATTATCAACGGTGACTTTGAACAGTGGAATGGCAATGTACCTACGCAGTGGTCAGAGATTGACGCGGGCATTACAGTGTCGCCAAGCAGCGAGCAAATCAAATCGGGTGGTCTGGCTGCCCAGGTCGTCGTGAATACAGGTACCCAAAGCAACACCGACTTTTTGCAAACCATTAATGTGGAGCAAGGGAAAACCTATCCGTTTTCTGTCTCGGTTTATCATACCGAAGGAAATGTAAAAGCACGTCTGGTGGTTGATGGTTATCACAATTACTCGAACCCACAACAGATAAACCAGTGGCAAGAGCTCGTGCACAATTACACAGCGAGCTCGAACAAGACCATCAACGTCGGTTTGCGTTTTTACGATGAAGCCAGTTTTGATGGCTCAGAAGTTGTCTACGTCGATAATTTTCAACCGACCGAGACAAGTACACAACCTCCTGTAGAAAATTGTAGTGATCATGAGGTGGTTCTTACACTCACGACGGACAACTATGGCTCAGAAACTAGCTGGACGTTAAAAAACAACCAAGCCGAAGTACTGTTTTCTGGTCAGGGATATGAGTCAGCAACCACCATTGAAAAGAGCATGTGCTTAGCTGACGGTAACTACCAATTCACGATTCAAGACGAGTATGGTGACGGCATTTGTTGTGGCAGTGGCGCGGGGTCGTACACGCTGACTGAGGGAGATAAGACTCTTGCTTCTGGCGCTGAATTCTCGAAAAGTGAAACCACCGATTTTAACTTAGGTGACACAACGACGACCCCACCAGAGGTGGATGGTTACTATCAAGTGGCATCTGGTAAGACGGGATACGCTCTAAAAACAGCGTTGTTTAACATTATCAATAATCACTCCAGCCGAGGCTATTCTGCGGTCTGGACCTTGGTAAAAGATGCCGATATTGATCGTTATTACGAAAATGATGGCTCTATTCTCGATATGTATTCTGAAAAGCCATCTGGTAGCGATACAGTAAGCTTTACCAAAGTCACAGACCAATGTGGCCAATACAAAACGGAAGGGGATTGCTACAACCGTGAGCACTCTTTCCCGAAAAGCTGGTTTGGCGGTAAGGTTGAGCCGATGAACTCAGACGGTCATCACTTGTTTGCAACCGATGGTTATGTAAACGCGAAGCGCAGTAATTGGCCATTTGGTGAAGTGGGCACCGCGACCTACGTGTCTAGTAATGGCTCTAAACTTGGACAAGCAAGCACTAGTCTGGGCTACTCCGGTACGGTGTTTGAGCCGATTGATGAGTTTAAGGGCGACTTCGCCCGTGCTTATTTCTACATGGCAACCCGCTATGAAAATGTTGTAGGTAACTGGGAAGGCAATTCAAGCAATGCGGATGCTGTCCTTGATGGTTCAAGTTCAACGGTTTTTGAACCTTGGATGTTAAACATGCTGAAACGTTGGCACAAAAATGATCCCGTTAGTGAAAAAGAACGAAACCGCAATCAACAAGTGTTTGATTTTCAGGGTAATCGTAATCCATTCATTGATCATCCTGAGTTTGTTGAACAGATTTGGGGAAACTAACACCTTTTTGATTTTGGTATCCACCATTTAGTGACGCCAACAAAACAAAGGGGAAGCGTGATGCTTCCCCTTTTTCATTACGGATGTTTTTAAATGAAACTAGTTTTTCGTTACCGTCACGATTGGCGCCGACTTGTCAGCCGCGTTGAAGTGGAAGTTGTAATTTCCTGCTTCTGCAATCGCAATTTTCAGGTTTGCACTACCGCCACCGACTTCCATCGTTAGCGCTTTACCAAGCTCAACACTGCCTTCGCCACCGAAGTTGGTGTCTGCTGCCCAGTCTGCGCTCGCAACTTTCATCTCGTAGTTGCCCGCCGCTAGGTCAATGTCTAGCGAGTAAACGTCATTTGCAACATAGCTGAACTTCGCAGTGGAGTCTTGCGCTGGAGTATCCCATGTGGTGATAGTGCCACGTAGGTAAAGTGCTGTTTCACCGAATGTTGGTGCATCTGCTGACTTGGTCACTGACACGACCGGTTTTTCTACGCTTTCATCTTGAACATGCAGCGCGTTCAGAGTGAAGTTGTACTTACCTGTTTCAGCAACAGACAGCTTACAGTTACCTTCTGAACCTAAGTCTAGTGAACCAGAAGCTATATTCGCAGCATCACAACCGATGTTTGGATTTGCCCAACCAGAGTCCGCGAATTTGAACTCGTGCTCACCTGCTTCAAGAACGCCAGTTACAGAGTACATACCGTTGCCAATAAAGGTCATCGCCCAATCACTGCTATCAGACCACTCGTTCATCGTGCCTTTCACGTAAACAACCGTTTCGCCGTAAGGAGGAATACTCGATACGTCTTTGTTATCCGTGTTTACTGGTAGGCCAGCACCTTGCGCGCCGTTTTGTGGCTGCACGAATACCGCTGTTGTCAGTGCTGGTACTGTGAAGGTTTCATTGGTGAAGCTTGCACCTTTCACGATGTCATCCGCAGAGTTTTGTTGAACTTCATGTAACTCGAAACCAGTTGCGCCAGCAACCTTGAAAGATTTCTCAGTTGATGTTGAGTTCACAACGGCCACGACAGCATCGTAGTTCGAATCTAAATCGGCACCTGCTGATGTACCATCGTCGATAGACATCACAATCAAGCCTTCCACTTGGTCTTTCCCTACGTTGCGGAAGTCCACACGGTTCATCACTTCTTGCGCGGTATCTAGGCGGAACAGTTCGCTTGTGCTACGGATTTTTAGTAGCTCTAGGAATTGTTGCTTAGTCAGCTCGATGTCGGTTGAATCTGGTTTCGCCGTGCTGTCACCAACGATGGTTTTGATCAGCTCCCAGTTTGCACCGTCTTTGTCTTCACGTGGTAGACCAACGTTCCAGTTATTGTCGCTTCCGTCGAAGAATACACGGTTGAACCAGTCACCAGAATCGTACGAGTCGCGCTGCATGGATTTAGAGCGCAATAGCTCAGAACCCATGTGGATGAATGGAATGCCTTGACCAAGCATCACCGTTGATAGGGACACAGACTGCATACGTGCACGCTCGGCAGATGAAGTGCCTGTCGCAATCTTGTAGGCGTTGTTATCCCACAATGTTTGGTTGTCGTGCTTAGACACGTAAGAGATGTTCTCTGATGGCACTTTTGTGTAGCCTGCAGGCGCACCATTGTAATCAACGTTCTTACCCAGTTTGGTTTCGCCTTTGTAATCAAGAAGGATGTAATCAGCCAAGTTACCAGCCATACCTAGACGAACCAGATCTTGGTTGTGTAAACGACCATTCACCGACTCTGCGTCAGTTTTGGTTTCTTCGTTAGGATAAGCGGCGTTACCAAAGCCTTGGTTAAAGCGAAGTGGGTGCTTACCTTCAGAATCTACACCGCCATCAAATGGGCTTCCGCCACGAACTGCGTCACGCAGACGATCAGAGAAAGTACCGATTTCTGTCCCCGCCATGTTGACTTGTGTCGCCTGATCGAAGCGAGCGTTTTGCGCGACTTCACCAAAGTCCCAACCTTCGCCGTAGAACAAGGTATTCGGGTCAATTTCACGGACTTTTTCAAGTGCGTAAACCATCACATCTTTCGGCTGGTGGCCCATAAGGTCAAAACGGAAACCATCGACTTTATAGTCATCCGCCCATACCATCAATGAGTCAACCATTAGTTTACCCATCATCAAGTTCTCGGTTGCGGTGTTATCACAACAGGTTGAGTTTTCGACGCCGCCAGTGTTGACGTTTAGGCGGTGGTAGTACCCAGGGACAATCTTATCCAGTACTGATTTTTCGTTCACACCAGATGCATTTGTGTGGTTGTACACGACGTCCATGACCAGTTTCAGATCCATTTTATGCGTCGCTTGAACCATTTCGCGGAACTCAAGAATACGCTTAGACCCGTTAGGATCGGTCGCATAACTGCCTTCTGGCACGGTGTAGTGGTAAGGGTCGTAACCCCAGTTGAAGCTGTCTAGCATGCGAAGATCGTTCATCAACGCTTGTGCTTTGCCCGTTGTTGGGTCGTAGCTATTTAATACCTCTTCAATCACTTTGCCGTCATCTTCGGTCTCACAAATGGAGGCTTCTGGCTTGATGCCACAAAGCTTACCCACGGTGTCGGTGATATCGACTCGCTGGTCAGCGTCTTCATCCACTGTTGCAATATCAAATGCAGGTAGGATATGTAGCGTTGTTAGGCCTGCATCTTTTAAAGCTTGTAAGTGAGATACAGACTCACGCTCAGGTTCTGTAAGCGCCAGATATTTGCCATCAAGACTTGGTGTGCCTTTGCTGTCGTTAAAGCTGAAATCACGAATGTGTGACTCGTAAAGGACGTGGTCTTCGTCTTTTTTAACTGTTGGGCGTGCGTAGTTTTTCCAATCTTGAGGCATTAAGCTTGGATCATCTAAATCAACCACTTGCGAGTATCGTGAGTTCTTAGACAAGCTCATTGAATATGGGTCTGTTACCAAACGCGTTTCAACGACGCCAGTTGTTGGGTGGTATACCTTAACTTGGTAGCGATAGTATTTGTTGACAACGTTGCTTTGTGCCTCAGAAACCCAGATACCTGTTGCTGGGTCTTCCGTCATGGCAACGGTCGCTTCTTCTGCTAAGTTTTCATCGTAGATTATCAGATCAACATCTTGGGCAGTTGGTGCCCATAGTTTGAAGGTTGCGGCACCGCCTTCCACAATCGCACCGAGTTCTTGACCGATCGCGTTACCTGTCTTGGAATCGGCAAACACCGCATCCAAAACGCCCGGTTTTTGCACTTCAGTTGCAGAAATGACGTCACCATTTGCGTTGTAAGCCACCATAACGATTTGTGACTTCAGGATCGTACGCAAGGTCGCGTCATCGACATCGATACCCGCAGCTTGAAGGCTAGCAAGGTGACGGAAGCGTGATTTCAGACCATCAGACAACTCACCAGCCTTTGTCAGCTCAACCGCTGTACCGCCAGAGATTTGCTTATCTTCATCCATTTTGATGTCATTGCTAAGGCTGTAGAACAGCTTCATGGAATCCGCATTGGCCGCCGCTTCCCACGCGATGGTGTTGGCATCTAGCCAATGCGCTTTTTGACCATCAATATCAACAGGGCGTTCTTCGATTGGCTCGTAGTAAAGCTCACTGCTGCCGTGGAAGCCAAACAACCCTTTAGATTCGCCGATTTTCGTCAGCTCCACTTTTGAGTTTGCACTGCCGAATGCTTTCTCATCACCTTTGTGCAGAATGAAGTTCATGCATTCGTGTGGGTCAGAGGCATCTGGGTTCACTTTCAGTACGTAGTAAGCACCGTAGGTGTCGTTGATGCCATCGAATGGGTGTGGCGCAGACCAATCCGTTCCTGTTCCCGGAATGCCCATTGCGTCTAAATCTGTGCTGGTACAGCCCTCACCGTTCCATAGGTGCAAGCCCCAACCTTCGTAGTCGCTTGCTGTTGAAGCTGATGCTACATCACGTTTGTAATAAATGACGACTTCGTTCTCTCCCGCAGGGTACAAGCCTGAGCCAGGGTTCGTCGTATCTTCGTTCGTGCTATCACTACCACAACCGCTGATTACCGCGACGGAAATCAAAGGCAGTACGGTTTTGGCAATTGTTGATAATTTAAATGTCTTATTGTCCACGTTTACAAATCCATTGTTATTGAATTGATATTGAGCTGCGCGCTGCCTTCGCTGACTCAATCATCAAGAAGGTTTTGCACACGCTAGAAAGGCAGATGCCAAAAAAGGAAATGTTCAATTAGATGCTAATACACTGAATCATCAGCAAAATGTGAGAGCAGGCTGTTAAGTTTTTTACAGATGCAAATTTTCTGTCACAGTCGATTTTGTTCACAAATTAAATAATAAAACAGGCGCATAGTGAGAGATTCTGCACATCATTAAAATGTAAATTTTTATGGGATGAGTAAGGGGGGATGATAGGGGATGAGAATGCCTCAGCCCCAAAACCGTGATTAAGTTCTATAAAAATGAGGGCTATATTTTTCTTTTAAAAATAAGTTGCAGTGATGTTGAATAAAATACCGCCATTAAGTCTTCGCAAGCTTCAGATTTTCGCTAAGTGGTCGTTATATAATGAAGGTAGTCGGCGTTATGTCGGCGCGTAATCATAAGATTTCCCTGAAAGGGAGTTGAATTGGGCCCTGAAACCAAAAGAGGCTATTTATGAGTAGTATGGGCATTGCCATTGCGGCAACTGGCCTTTCACTCGTCCTGATATTTGTGTGGATGATCTCGTTGTCGATGCGGAAACAGAGACTCGAGGCAGAGAGGAAAGCTCGCGAAGCCGCTTATCGAAAGGCGATGCATAAAGCGCGAGAGCAAGAGCGTAAAGAGCGAGAGTTCAAAGCAGAAACCGGGCATATCCCCACCATTTTATTTCTAGCGAAAGAAGCCGAAAAGGACAACATTCGCCAAGCGCTGTATTGGTATGATAAAGCCGCTAAACTAGACAATGTGACGGGGATGTACGGCATTGTTCGCTTAAGTGAACGCATGCGCGAAGATGTGATTTTAAAAGAGCAGGCAAACTTCTGGCGTACCGCAATTGCGGGAATGGAAGGGGATACCGAAGCGAAATTTTCGACGGGCAAGGCCTTGGTCTTTGGTCGAGGAACTGAAAAAAATATCCCAAAAGGTAACCAACTGATTGAAACTGCCGCCGAAGAAGGCTGCATTGATGCCATGATTTATATGGGGGAATGGCAGCTTTCACCAGACAATAGTGCAGGACGCAGTGCAGATGCGCTTTACTGGTTTATGAAAGCGGCGGAAAAAGACAGTGCGGATGGCAAGATCCAAGTCGGCTTATGTTACCTAAATGGCATTGGTACAGAAAAAAGCATGGTTAAAGGTTGCTACTGGCTGGAACGGGCCGCGGAAAGTGGCAGTGCTAAAGCGATGTATCATGCTGGCGAAGCGTGGAAGGATAAAGGTAAAACGGGTAATGCAATTGCTTACGTTTGGCTGTTTCTTGCTGCCAATATGGGCTACCAACCTGCACGTACGTTGCGTGATGAAGTGGCAACCAATATTGGTGTTGATGTTGTCGTTGGATTGCAGTCCATAGCGAAGCCGTTGCAAAGAAAGCTGGCATCAGGAATGGTGAGAAAGCACTCTATTATTCGAGCCCTTAACAAAGTGTACAAACGCGAAGCGTATTTTCCTGCGGAAGAGGAGCTCAATGCGGTGTTGAATGATGAGAATAAAGACGCCTCCGAAGCTTGGGAGGAGGCATCAACACTAGATTTTCAGCCTAACATGACAACGGTAACAGCAGAAGACCAGGCAAGCACATCGCCCAACGAAAAAAAGCTCTCTAAAGAGGCGCTCGATTTCACTCAAAACTTCCTTCAACCATAACCTATCTTATCCAGAAGCCTCAAGAGTGAGGCTTTTCTTTTGCTCTTTTGCCAGTATCTCTATCAGTCACGACAACAGAATGTAAACTTACTTAAGCAGTCATTTTACTGATGTGCATACTATTTATGCGATTTTTCAACATATTTTTAGTACTTAACTAAGATGGGATCTGTTTACCTTAAAAAAGAGGTTTTTCCCTCTTTATTTACTTCCGCTATTGGGCTTAGATCAAGCCTTTTCAATTGATAGTAATAATGATTGAAGAGCAATACTTGATGCCCCGATTTATAGGTGAATAGTACTCATTACTTTATCTAATAATGTAAATTAAAAAATGTATTATAAATCTTAAATTGTTCTTTTATATTTAGGTGTCGATTATTGATTTTATGATTAATTAGGCGCAAGATAACGTAAAAATAAAATAGCATAGTTAATATGCAGAATTACACTAGGAAGTAACTTTTTCATTACATGTTTCATAATAAATAGAGATAATTTTTTATCTCTGTTTTTATTTATATTAGAGATTTGTGTATGTTGAGAATCATTAGTGCAGATAAATTTATCTCTTCAAGGTTTATCTTAGAGTACAGTAAGGCTGAGTTCGCTTCTTTATTAGGTGTTTCCGTCGCTAAAATAAGTAATATTGAAAGTGGAAAATCTTCAATCCCCCCGGTGTATGATTACGCCATTAATTACTTGTTGAGTGAACATCCATTTAAAGATAGTGCTGTTGAGGCTTTATGTTCTCACGAAACGTTAAACTTTGCTCGTCGTATTGACGTCAATACCAAAGTAAAACGCTTGTCCTGTAAGCGTTGCGATAGCCGTAGACTGCACGTTATGGCTGGCATGAGTGGCTTGTATTTTGTCGAGTGCATGGATTGTAAACACACTATGTACTCGTCAGGCATGTCTGTAAAACGTTATCAGCAATGGTCGAATGATGGAGTCAAACTAGATAGTCATTTATTTAATTGAATTGTGTTTCCTTTGCACCTAAAGTAAAAAGCCATCAATACATGTGTTGATGGCTTTTTTATTATGTGTTTAAATTTAGTTAAAATTAAAATATTTATCATTCCTAATAATATAGTCCTAATAATTATATAGTGATGGAAATCTCAAAAAATTATTTTCTTGATATTTTATTTCTAACAACAATGGCTGTGGTCACACAATTTTTAATTATTTTTCCTTTTAAGCCTGGTTTCAATATCATTGGGCTATCAATTGGAAAGTGATGAAGATCGCGAAATTTTAATTCGAGAAAATAAGACTTTTAAATATGAAAATTTAATCACGAAATTTGTTTTTTGAATTTTAAATATCTTTTTCGTTTGTAATATCTGTACCTGTCAATTTTAAAGAACAAAAAAGAGATATTCCAAATGAAACGTTTAATTATAGGTGTTAGTAATTACATGCCAGAAGACTTCAGTTTATTAGCTGAATCTTTAGATGAACAATTTAATCGTCATTTACAACCTTTAGAGCAAGTTGAATTAACCGACGTTGGTGCGGCTATTATTACTTCAGCAGACATTAAAGCAGGTCTGCATAAAATGATTTCTGAAACGGGTTACGGTATTCCAGTTTTCTTAGTAACGGATGCAAACCCAGTTTCGGCTGAAGATTACGTTTGGCTAACTGGCGTTATCGATTTAGAAAGACAATCTATTGAGTACTACTGTCGTCAAATCAACGAAGCAGTAACCAAGTACGAATGTCGTCTGCTTCCTCCTTTCTTCAAGCAATTAACGCACTATGTTGAGATGGGTAACTCAGCGTTTGACTGTCCGGGACACCAAGGTGGTCAGTTCTTCAAAAAACACCCAGCGGGTAAACAATTCTACGATTTCTTCGGCGAAAACCTGTTCCGTAGTGACTTGTGTAATGCGGACGTGGATTTAGGTGACTTACTGATCCACGAAGGTTCTGCACATCAAGCGCAGGCGCACGCTGCAAAAGTATTTAACGCGGACAAAACTTACTTCGTACTTAACGGCACTTCTGCTTCAAACAAAGTAGTCTGTAACGCGCTGGTAACTGAAGGTGATTTGGTACTGTTCGACCGTAACAACCACAAATCGAACCACCACGGTGCGTTAATCCAAGCGGGTGGTATGCCAGTTTACTTAGAAACGGCGCGTAACCCTTGGGGCTTTATCGGTGGTATGGATGAACACTGTTTCGATGAAGAATACATTCGTGCTCAAATCGCGAAAGTGGACCCAGAACGTGCACGCGATGAACGTCCTTTCCGTCTTGCTATTATCCAACTTGGTACTTATGACGGTACTATCTACAACGCTCGCTACGTAATGGATAAGATAGGTCACCTTTGTGACTACATCCTGTTTGACTCTGCATGGGTTGGTTATGAGCAGTTCATCCCTATGATGAAAGACTGTTCACCACTGCTGCTGGATTTGAAACCAGAAGACGCAGGTGTGATCGTGACTCAGTCTGTTCACAAACAACAAGCTGGCTTCTCTCAAACATCTCAAATCCACAAAAAAGACCGCCATATCAAAGGTCAAGCTCGTTACTGTAACCACAAACGCTTTAACAACGCGTTTATGATGCACGCATCGACTTCACCATTCTACGCACTGTTCTCTGCGCTTGATGTGAACGCGAAGATCCACGACGGCGAAGCAGGTCTGCGTTTATGGCGCGATGCGGTTAAGACAGGTATCGAAGCGCGTAAAGAAATCCTTAAGAGTTGTGAATTGATTCGTCCGTTCATTCCAGATGAAGTCGAAGGCCAACCTTGGGGCAGCTACGACACTGACGTGATCGCAACGAACAAGAAATTCTTCATGTTTGAGCCAAACGCAAGCTGGCACAAATTCGAGGGGTACGGTGAAGGTCAATACTTCGTTGACCCATGTAAATTGCTACTAACCACAGCAGGTATTGCTGAAGATGGCAGCTACGCAGATTTCGGTATTCCTGCAACGCTTTTAGCGAACTTCCTTCGTGAAAATGGCATCATCCCTGAAAAGTGCGACTTGAACTCTATCTTGTTCCTACTCACTCCTGCGGAAGATATGGGTAAGATCCGTCACCTTGTGGCTCAAATTAACCGATTCGAAAAATTCATCCGTGATGATGCCCCTTTAAGTATCGTACTTCCAAGCGTCTACGAAGCGAATAAAGAACGCTACCGTGGCTACACCATCCGTCAGCTATGTCAGGAAATGCATGACATGTACAAAGAGCTGAACGTGAAACAGTTACAAAAAGCGATGTTCCGCAGCGAGTACTTCCCACAAATGGTTCACAAACCTGACGTAGCAACACGCAAATACTTCCGTGGTGAATGCAATTACCTACCACTTAAAGAGGCCGTGGGCCGCATAGCCGCTGAAGGTGCACTTCCTTACCCTCCAGGCATTATCTGTGTGATCACTGGTGAAGTCTGGACTCAACAGGTGGTGGATTACTTCCTATCTCTAGAAGAAGGCATTAACCGCTTCCCAGGCTTCGCGCCAGAAATTCAAGGTGTGTACCTTGAAGATGTTAACGGTCGCACTACCGCACATTGTTATGTCCTAAAAGATTAATCTACCCGTTCGCACCACGCTCCGGCGTCGGTGCGAACCGCTTATTCGTGGAGAATAATTTATGAGTACTGAAACTAAAAAAATGTCGGTGGTGCAGTTAACCATTCTGACATTCATCAACATGGCTGGCTCCGGTATCATCATGCTGCCAAGTAAACTGGCGCAAGTGGGCACCATTTCTGTGTTGTCTTGGCTGATCACGGCGGCGGGCTCTTTGGCGTTGGCTTACGTGTTCGCAAAATGTGGTCGCTTTAGTAAACGTGACGGTGGTATGAACGGTTACGCGTCTTATGCATTCGGTAAATCGGGTGCATTTATGGCGGGCTGGACTTACGGTTTGTCGCTCCTTATTGCGAATATTGCGATCGCGATTACTTGTGTGGGTTACGGCTCCGCATTCTTTGAAGTGACCCTATCTCCGGTCGAAACCTGTTTGTACACCATCGCCATTCTTTGGATTTGTACTTTCGCTAACTTCGGTGGTGCGAAAATCACAGGTCAAATTGGTACATTCACCGTGTGGGGCGTAATCCTACCAGTGTGTTCATTGGGTATTGTTGGTTGGTTCTGGTTTAACCCAACCATGTACATTGAAGCTTGGAACCCACACAGCTTGCCATTTGGTGAAGCGGTGAGTGCTTCTATTGCGATGACTCTATGGGCATTCCTTGGTCTTGAATCAGCTTGTGCGAACTCTGAAGCAGTAGAAAATCCAGAGAAGAACGTACCAATCGCAGTGCTAGGCGGTACGCTAATTGCGGCTGTGGTTTACATTGTATCGACAAACATCTGTTCTGGTATCGTTGCAAACTCTGAGCTTGCCGCTTCTACCGCACCATTCTCAACCGTATGGTCTGTGATGCTTGGCTCAGCAGCAGGTAAAGTGGTTGCGGGTATGGCGGTATTGGCTTGTGCGGGCTCTCTATTGGGTTGGCAATTCACTATCGCGTCAGTGTTCAAATCGTCTTCTGATGCGGGCTTCTTCCCTAAATTGTTCTCTCAAGTGGACAAACGCGGCACACCGATCAAAGGTATGATCGCGATTACTATCATCCAATCAGTATTGTCTCTAATGACGATTTCTCCAACGCTGAACGAGCAGTTCGAAGCACTGGTTAACCTAGCGGTAGTAACAAACGTGATTCCTTACATCTTATGTATGGGCGCAATCTTTATTATGCAGCAAGTGGCGCACGTGCCAGAGCGCGAGATGAAAACCACCAACGTTATCGCTCTGATTGGCTCTCTGTACAGCTTCTATGCGCTTTACGGCTCCGGCTACGAAGCGATGATGTGGGGGTCTATCGTAACCTTCCTAGGCTGGAGTGCTTACGGTCTGATTGCTGCGAAGCATGAGCCTTTAGCAAATTAAAAAATAATACAGAAAGAGCCTTCCCAAACGCGGTGTGGAAGGCTCTTTGTTTTTAGGCATTTACGCCAAACCCAAGTCAGCTCAACGTATTTGAGGCTAGACATCCAATGACGTGAAAACTCATTTTCGACATTTGGAGGACGAAAGATGATAAGTCAACCTGTTAAAATCGGTGACGACACCGCCGTAGTCATTCCAAGCGTAATCCTGGCTCAGCTCAGGATAAGGGAAGGAGATACCCTAGAAATCGCACTGAATAAAGACAAAATGGAAATTAAGAAGATGGTGTTGAAAACCAACGCTCCAACTTACTCTGAAGATATCGAGGAGAATTGAGTTAGAGAATCTTGGTTTGTCGGATACACTACTGGTTTCGCAAAACTGGCGCTTGCCGCTGTCTTTGAACTATCGATAACTACAATAAGAGGTAAGGTACTATGCAAGGTATCCTCTCTATACAATCTCATGTTTCTTTTGGTCATGCTGGTAACAGCAGTGCTGTTTTCCCAATGCAACGCATGGGCTTCGAAGTATGGCCGATTCATACCGTTCAATTTTCTAACCACACGCAGTATCAAGAAGGCTGGACTGGGCGAGCGTTTGCGGCTGAAGACATCAGCGAGTTAGTTCGTGGACTTGGTAACATCGGCGCGCTGGAAAAGTGCCAAGCGGTATTGACGGGCTACCAAGGTAGCGCAGAGCAGTGCCTTGCTGTTGAAGATGCCGTGACGAAAGTGAAGCAAGCGAACCCGAACGCACTTTACGTTTGCGACCCTGTGATGGGCGCGCCAGACAAAGGCTGCATTGTGGCTCCGGGCATTGCTGAAAATCTTCTAACGCGTTTGATGCCAATGGCGGACGTGATCGTTCCGAACCAATTCGAGCTAAGTCAATTTGCTGAGATGGAAATCCACTCACTAGACGATGCGATCACCGCATGCCAACGTGCGCTAGAGAAAGGTCCAAAAGTGGTGCTAGTTAAGCACCTTTACTGCCTAGAAAATGGCAGCTTTAACATGCTATTGGCTACGCAAGAAGGTATTTACCTTGCGAAGCGTCCTCAATTTGAGTTTGCTAAACAACCTGTTGGCGTGGGCGATCTTATTTCAGCTATTTTTACCGCGGGACTCTTAAAAGGCTGGTCTCCTAAACAAGCTTTCCAACATTGTCATGACGCGTGCTACGGGGTGTTAAGTGCAACGTATCATGCAGGCGAATGGGAGCTGCAAACTATCGCGGCGCAGCAAGAGTTTGTTGAACCAAGCAAACACTTCCCGATTGAAGAAGTGGCTCTGGTCACCGCATAATTGAGCGCAATTAAACAAAAAAGGGGAGCCATCATCGGCTCCCCTTTCTATTTGTTCTGTCAGTCTTACTGAGCTTTTTGCTGCTCTGATTTACAAACTGCTGCCGTAAAGACAACGTCTGTTGAGCTGTTTAGCGCAGTTTCTGCAGAGTCTTGAATCACACCGATAATGAAGCCAACCGCTACAACCTGCATTGCTACGTCGTTTGAGATACCAAACAGGCCACACGCAAGTGGGATAAGTAGTAGAGAGCCGCCTGCAACACCTGATGCGCCGCATGCAGAAACCGCAGCTACAATACTTAGAAGTAGCGCAGTCAGTAGATCAACTTCGATACCCATAGTGTGCACAGCTGCAAGCGTTAGCGTTGTGATAGTGATTGCAGCACCAGCCATGTTGATGGTCGCACCTAGAGGGATAGATACTGAGTACGTATCCTCGTCCAGTTTTAGCTTCTCACATAGTGCCATGTTTACTGGAATATTCGCCGCACTTGAACGAGTGAAGAACGCAGTTACACCACTTTCACGTAGACAACGGAATACAAGTGGGTAAGGGTTTTGTTTGGTTTTAACGAACACGATCGCTGGGTTTACAACGAGTGCGATGATCATCATTGCGCCAAGAAGAACCGCCAGAAGGTGTGCGTAGCTTGCTAGTGCGCTAAAGCCCGTTGTCGCAAACGTTGAAGCAACCAAGCCAAAGATACCAAATGGTGCAAGACGAATGATAAAGCGCACAATGTGAGACACGCTGTGGCTTAGATCTTCAAATACGGCCTTCGTTGTTGCCGATGCGTGGTGTAGTGCAAGACCCAGACCCACACCCCAAGCTAGAATGCCGATGTAGTTTGCTTCTACTAGTGCATTTACTGGGTTGTCGACCAGTTTAAACAACAGTGTGCGTAGAATTTCAGCAATACCTTGAGGAGGCGTTGCACCTTCAGCGCCGGTGACAAGCGTTAAATTGGTCGGGAAAAGGAAGCTTAGAACCACTGCTGATAGCGCCGCGAAGAATGTACCCATCAGGTACAGTACAACGATTGGGCGCATGTAAGTGTGTTGGTTTTTCTTTTGGTTTGCAATTGAAGCGGCAACCAAAATAAACACAAGAATTGGCGCGATCGCTTTAAGCGCACCGACAAAAAGGCTACCAATTAATCCCGCGCTTTCGGCATGGCTTGGAGAAATTGTCGCGAGCAAAATACCAAAGACGATACCGACAAGGATCTGGACGACGAGGTTACCACGAGCATATCGGGCAACGAGGCTGTTGTGTTGCATACATCATTCCTGCAATTTTATGCCAGAGTGGCAGGGCAATAGTCCATCATTACACGGCGATAATGCCCTTATATTGCAAGGGGTGAGCATTGCTTCTGGTCACTAAGACACATGATTATCAATTATCCTGTTTTTATAAATTCAGCCATTTTCTTGCTGAATATCACATATCTTAGCTTGGTAATATTTTGTGTCTAGTTTTAGTTTGTTTTTGGATTAAATGTTTGCTCAATGTTATTTAAATAAGATTTTTATGTTGAAAATTATCATTAGTTATGAGTAATGGTTTTTAATAAAGTTGTTAAAAAGGAGACTTTCGTCTCCTTTGATTTTATTGACAACTCAAACGCAACAAATTAATAACTTTGTTGGCGCCTGCGCTTATCATTCATGGCATTGCGAGCAAGTTTTCCGAATTGTCGACTTTGTGCTCGTTGCTCTGCCAAAGTCGCACCGTTAAAGGCTTGTTCTTGCAATAGTTTTTGATAGTTATTGAAACGACGAACTTCCAGTTTGCCATTTTCAATCGCAGTTTGAATTGCGCAACCCGGCTCAGTTTGATGCTGGCAATCACCAAAGCGACAACGCTGAGCGAGAGCCTCAATGTCAGAAAACGCCTCACTGACCCCCGATTCACAATCTGCTAGTTGAAGCTCGCGCATTCCCGGAGTATCAATCAAGATGCCGCCATCAGGTAATAGATGGATAGAGCGCGATGTAGTTGTATGTCGACCTTTGCTATCGTCTTCACGAATATGCCCAGTTGCCTGTTCTTGTTGCCCGAGTAATGCATTAACAAGAGTTGATTTGCCAACGCCTGAAGAACCGATAAAAGCGAGGGTTTGTCCTTCTTTGCACCAGGTCATGAGTTTAGAAGCACTCTCTATTTCTAAGCCGTTGACTGTCTCTATAGCTAATAGAGGATCGAGCTTCTGTACTTGGCTTTTTAGTTCATCAGTATTGTCACACAAATCGGCTTTGGAAAGCACGATGACGGGTTCGACTTCGGCTTCATGAGCCAAGGCAAGATAACGTTCAATACGACTTAAATTGAAGTCGTCGTTAAGGGAACAGACGATAAACACTGTATCCACATTGGCTGCGATGAGTTGCTCTGCCACTTTGCTGCCAGCTGCTTTGCGGCTAAAGAGGCTCAAGCGATCCAGTAAGCGAACAAATTGCTGATCTTCATTTAAGATTACCCAGTCTCCGACGGTCATGTTGGGTAAAGAATAGTGGGCATTAAGACGAACTTGCCCAGTTTCTGTTGCCAATAAATAACCACTTCGGTGATGCGCAATTACACGAGCAAAGATAGTGTTGTCGTAATCGTCTAATGTCAGTTGTTGCTGAAAAAATGGTTTCCAACCCAATTGTTTTAGAGGGTTTGAAGTTGAAACTAATGTGTCACAAAAAGTATGTGTTTGATTCATTATTGAATTATCCCAGACGCAACAAAGCGCCTTAATACAAATCGCATTAGGGTCTAATTCGGATAGAGTTGACCCCGGTGAAGACCGGGCAGAGAAGGGGAGTTGTGGCTATGCCACAGAGTTGGTGCTGTTAGGGTTACCCTTGCGATGCCCAGTTAGTGTTATTCAATACAATCATCTTGTGTCCTCTTCGTTGGTTAATAAATAAGTGAGTTAATTAAGCCAAAAGAGTATAGCCGCCGTTTTTTAAAGAGGGTAGCTATACTGCAAAAATATTAACTTTGTTTTGTGATGCGCTCTTCCATAATCTGCGAATACGTGTTGGCTTTTAAGCCGTATATGATTTGGACATGACGATCATCCAATATCACGACGCCATGCGCGCCATGATTTTTGAGTGCGTTCTTATCGATGACGGACGTCGCTCTGAGGGTAAGGCGCAGCCGAGTCGCACATGCACCAGTTTCTAGCAGGTTCTCTATGCCCCCAATGGCGTCAATGATCGTATCGACGTCTTGTTCGACATTGGGGTTGGTATGAGTTAGGAAATTGAAAAATTGCTTCAGCACTGACTTAACCGTCATTTGAAGAGCCTTCGGTCGTTAGTTTTGAAATGGCTTCAACAATCGGTGCCGGTGAGAGTGTATGCGGTACTTTAGTGATTAACGTGCCATCCGGCTTCAAGAAGTAAAAGTAAGAGCTATGATCCAGCGTGTACTTTAGTTCCGAGCCTTCCAATTCTGTCTTACGGAAAATGACACCATAGTTGTGTGCCAAAGGTGTCGTTACATCAAGTGGTGCCGATAGGCCTTCAATCATTGGATGGAAGTAATGGGCATATTTTGCTGATGCATCGGCCTCATCACGCTCTGGGTCTAAAGAAATGAACATCGGGCGTAGTTGTGCTTTTTGCGCGTCGTCAATTTGATTCAGTGCCCCTGCCAGCATTGCAAGAGAAGTTGGGCAAACGTCTGGGCAGCGAGTAAAGCCAAAATAGACAACTCGGATGCGAGGGTCATTCACATCGAAGATATTGACGGCTTGGTTATTTTCCCCAAACAATACCGTTTGTTGAGAGGTGGAACTGTCCACTAGCTCTGGCTTCGTGTTCTGATTATCTAAATAGCTCTTTACGCCAAACCCGAGTGCGAAAGCAGCTACGAGAAATAGGGACCAATTGCGGCTCATAACGATTCCTTATCTTTGCATTTTTATAGCAGGGTAAACGGTATTCTCTCCATCACTGAGTTCACCAACCCAAGTCATCGCATCCTCCGTGCAAACCGGGAGAATGATGTCACCTTGATATTGGCCAGGAGCGATTTGCTTCAGCAAAAACTTAGGCTCACCCATCTCCATTTCTCTTCCTGAAAGACTTAGGATGAGTTGCTTAGCATCGCTTGTATGCCACTCAACATTTAGAGTGGTAGGAACCAAGGGTTGAGCAGTTTCTGAGTTTAGTGTCATCGTAACATTTTCTTGGACGCAAGAGGTTGTAGAGAGAAAGCAGTATTCATCTATTGACTTGCTTTGAGTGGAAGAAGAAAAGCTTTTTATTAGAGTCGGGGCATAAAATCCCGCAACTAATGCGGCTGAAACAGCGGCGATTTGTAACACTTTCATGAAGGTTCAGCATTTATCACTTAACATTACGAGCATCGTAGCACAGATGCGCCGCTCGCCAACTCGTGACCTCGGTAAATTGTGCGTTATACCTCGGTGACCAGCTTCCTAGTAACGCGACGGACTTTATTGCATCAAATACAGCAGAGTTTTCAATTGAGATGTTTTTGCCCTTAGCCAATAGATAAAAACGGAGCCAATTGGCTCCGTTTTTATTTGGTTCAGTATGTGTTTGATACCAAATTTATTTATCTGAATCTGCGAATTTCTCTAGACCCAAAACCAGAGCAATGGCTGCAAGCATCATTACGACAGCAAGTACTAACTGAGAAGGTTGTGATGTCACGTGTTCAAATTCAAATGGTGATAGGTTGTGCTGTAGCAATGGCACTTGTTCGCCCTTCGAATTGGTGCGCCAAGTGATGGTTTCTTTCCATGGCCAAATCTTTGGCAACGTACCAATCATTAATCCAGTCAAAAACATCAGGGTGAAATCACGGAACTTGCGTAGTAACCACGACAATAAGTGAGAGAAGGACAGTAAACCGAGCACGCAGCCAGACAAAAATAGCGCTAATGTATCGACTTGAAAACCTTTCACTGCGGCTAATACAGGAGCATACATGCCAATCAGCAGCAAAATAAAACTGCCAGAGATACCCGGCAAGATCATTGCACAAATCGCGATAGCTCCAGCGAATAAGGTGTTAATGGCCGTTGGTTCCATGTGTAAAGGTTTGAGCACAGTAATACTATAAGCAAACCCGACACCAACGAGCAGAATGACAAAGCGGACAAGATCGCGTTGCTCAACCTGACGAATAATGTGATACACAGAGACCAAAATTAGACCAAAGAAAAATGACCAAAGTGGGATCGGGTGTGTGTCAAGAAGCCAAGTAATCAACTTTGCTAGCGTTGCAATACTGGTGAAAATGCCGGCAAACAGAGCGATAAGGAAGAATCCGTTGATGTGATTAAACACGGCTTTAACCCCTTCTTTTCGCCAGATAGAGAAAAGTGAGGGGTTAATGCGTCGAATGCTTTCAAGCAGCGTATCGTAAATACCAGTGATAAACGCGATGGTGCCGCCAGATACACCAGGTACAACATCTGCTGCACCCATGGCGATTCCCTTGAAGAAAGTAATTAAGTAGTTCATTGCTCTAATGCTAAGTCGTTTCGATGGCAGAGAGTATACAAACATTGCGATGAAAAAAGTATGAAATAGTGCTGTAACTACTTGGTTTTATATCCAATCTATTGCCTATCTTTATTACCCGCCAAGAGACAATGTCGCCGTAACGAGCTTTTAATGCTTGGTTTACATTTTTGAGATGATTAACTCTACTATCAATTATCAGTCTTGGTTGCATTATGCAATTGCAATTTGCATTACAAAGTTGCATTTTGATAATTTGCGCGTGAATAAATCCAGCTTATATGAGATCTTGTGCCCAAAAATAAGTCTTTGCATTTTGGCATGATTAATGCATAATACTGCTCGACCCTTCTTAAGCCGAGGGTCACCTAGCCAACTGACGTTGTTAGTGAATACAATTTGTTCACACTAAATATAAGCCAATCGCGATTATTGCGGTTGGCTATTTTTTTATATGAACAACGTTACTTACGTGCTTTGCAAATTGCACTTCTCTTACTGTCAGTCATAAAAAAGGGCTGACGTGTTACGCCAACCCTTGTGTTTTACTTTACGTTTTAACCCGTTTATCTAGCAGTTCAGTATCCCATTAACTGTAGCAAATTTTCAGCTGTCACAATGGCTTCTTTACGATTAGCAATATTAAGCTTTTGGTACAGGTTGCGAATGTGGGTTTTAATTGTCGTACCTGCCACATCCAGCTCTTGTGCGATTTGCTCGTTACTAAAGCCTGAATAAATCAGTCCCAGAACCTGCCATTCGCGTTGTGTTAATGGGCTGGTACGTACTAGCTCTGGCACATTAGGGTGATTCACCAACTTTTCAATAAAGTCTTCATCAAAGTGAATCGACCGGCTACGTTGATTCGATGAAATGTCCTTCATTAACTGTTGAGCACGGTGACGCTCAAGATCGCCCAGTTCATGGCGGAGGCTCAACTTCTCCAGCAGACCGCCAATGGTTGCACCATCAATCAGGAAGTTTCCGACCATGCCAGTTTGGTTCGTCATTACTAATGCTTCTTTTAACAGTGCCTTGGCTTGCTCCTCATCTTTTTGGCGAGCAGAAAGGACCGCTTCAACCACTAAGTTGCGATTAGTATCTGTGATTAGGTTAGTGCGACGAGCTTCACCTTGGAGAAAATCTAACGCAGCACGAGCGTCGGTATATTGGCCTAAGTTAATGTGGGCGCGAGCAATGTTACGCCATTGCAATTGAGAAAAGTGGTTGCATGCCGATTCAGGACGAACCGCAGTGTTGAGCCATTCTTGCATTGCATCGGTATTCCCGCGCGCTTGCCAAAATAGAATCAACGATAGTGAAGCGTTTGCAGTCCAATCTACGTGGTAAGTCGACTGTTTCATCAAGTGTTGGATGTGCTCAATGAATTTACCGGCTTTGTCTAATTCACCGCGTCCAATCGCAATACGCGCCAACATCGAATAGCTATGTAAGTGCTTGCTTGGTGAATGGTTTTCGAGAATTTGCAGACCTTTGTACGCGCATTCTTCCGCTTCATCAAGTCGGTTCCAGCACCAAAGTACTTGCGCGCGAATACGCAGCAAAAATTCATGAAGAGGAACATGCTGAAGCTGCTGATCTTCAATCAGACGAAATGCGGAATCTTGTAGTTCAAAGGCAGCTTGCACGTAACCTTGTGCAATTAAAATCTCGCTTTGCTGCAATATTGCCCATAACGCTTGGTGATATACCTGATACTGACGAGCTAGCTTTTCAGTTTGTTGCATCATCGGCAAAGCACGGTCTAGTTTACCTAGCACGTGGTTAACTTCACCAACAACCGAAGTCGCCACAATTCGGCTACGGTAAATAGTGTTATCAAGTTGGCTAAGCGCTAGCTCCGCTAATTCGAGAGCTTTTTCTGGTTGGTTACTGTTGATAGCCACTTGAGCAAGCAACGCGTTTGCTTGACCTTGATAATGAATATCTAACGCAATGTTACGCTTTTTGTGTTCCTCTTCCGCTTCTTCAAGCAGGTGGCCCACTTGGTTATAACGATGCTGACTTTGAGCCAACCATGCTCGGAGCATCGTAAGTTTTGGGTGGCTGAACAACAGATCATCGTCCAATTTGTTAATTGAGCTTTCCAGTGTGCAGAGTTCGCCTTGGTTAAACATCTTCCAGCCGAATTCGTTTAGGATCTCTACCACTAAGTCCTTATCATTCGATTTTTGTGCATGATGAATCGCTTGGTGTGGTGCTTTTTGTTGTAACCAAGCGATAGCAGCATTGCGGTGGAGATCTTTTTCTTGCTGAGGAATACGAGCTTGGCGCTCATGAGATAAAAACTCGCCAAATAAGTTATGGAACCGGAACCAGTTCTGTTCCCCTTCGAGCGGGTAAATGAATAAGCCGTAACGGTTAAGCGATTCAATCATTCCCAGTGCATCTTCGCGTTGGGTAAGGGCAAACACTAACTCATCATTGAAGTGGTCAAGCACGGATACTTGCATTAAAAAGTGACGAGTTTCGTGATCGAGTAAGTCAAACACTTCTTCGACCAAGTAATCCCACAAGTGCGCGTGATTGAACTGCGATACCGACTCTACAGTTTGTGCCAATGTGCGGTTTTGATGTTGGGCTTGTAATGCGATCAACTGCATCGCCGATGGCCAACCTTCAACATAGGTTCTTAGGCTGTTCGCCATGTCTTCATCGATACCATCGGCGATACGCTGGTTAAAGAAGCGAGTGGTTTCTTCGGTATCAAACGCCAACATCTCGTTGCCGATTTCGATCATTAAATCACGAACACGTAAGTTTGCAGTGCCCAGAGGCGGCGCTGCACGACTGGTTACCACAACGGTGAGGTTGTCTGGCATGTGCTTTAAAAAGAAACGCATGGATTCATGGATTTCATCATTCGTGATTAAATGGTAGTCATCAAGCACCACGTAGCACTCTTGATGAAAGTCAGCCATTTCAGCGAACACTTCGCTAAATAGGGAGCGTAAAGACGAGATCTGACGTTTTTCCGCCAGTTTTTGTGCGTTAGCGCAACTGAAGTTGGTGGCTTTGTTTAATGCTTGAAGCAGATAGTTTACAAAGCGAAAGCCGTCGTTATCGCTGTCATCAATGCTGTACCAACCGACGTTTGGCTTATCGGATAGCCACTGCGCTGCCATTGTCGTTTTTCCGTAACCTGCTGGGGATCGGAATAAAACCAATTTGTAGTAAGGCGCTTGCTGTAGTAAGTCCAACACTCGTGGGCGCACGATGGCATTGTGCAGGCGTCCTGGTCGAGTAAGCTTAGATGGAATCCACATTAGTAGTTATGTCCTTATTTATGTATACCCAAATGACTGCAACGTGATCATTCTAGTAAAGCCCCCTTGAAAGCCGTCTTACTGAATGATGTCATCAGCATCAAAAACACTGTTTGAATGCCGGATAATGTCGCTACTGTTGGGGCTTGCGTCCGTCTGAAAAACCATTCCATACGGTCACTTAGATATAAAAGCTAGCGAAAACTAGAAATAACTCACATCGCCTAATTCTAGTTTGTATAAAAAGCGTACAATCCTGTGAGCTGAGTGGGATGTTACGACATCAGAAATGTTCGTTACTTTGATCCACTTCCTAATTCTCAAGGGTTGATGGATTTACCATCAACTACGCCCTTTATTTGTGATTGTCGTCACTTAAATATCGTTTGTTTCGTTAGCGTTAAGATCGCGTTGCACATAGATTACGAAAAGTTCTTCTACGCTGACCGAGTTAATGTGACCGATATTACAATTTTCACATCATCAGATGAGTGGACTATAAAAAGCGTCATGAACGGGTTTTAACCTTTCTCACATTCCATTGTGATCAAAATCACTAAGAACTGGTGCAAAGTTCACTTTGTTGAGATTTGGATCACTAACCTAGCAATGGTACCCCCTCTACGCCCTCAGCCCTCCTCCTTCAAAGGATGAGAATTAGGAGGATGTTTATTCACAGAGGTAAATGCACGATGTATGGCAGATGAATTACCAAAAGACGTGAGAATTTCGTAATGAAACCTACTCAACAAAAACAATTTGACAAGAAGTCGTTCCAAGAAAGCGTAAAGAAACACCTATCTGTAACTTACGCTCATACGATTGAAAACGCAGACAGCCGCGCATGGTACCTAGCAATGGGGCATGCTCTGGCTGAATTTACTACTCTAGATTTGCTTGCGACAGAAGAAGATCCACGCATTAAAAGTGCGAAGAGCGTTAACTACCTTTCGCTAGAATTCCTTATCGGTCGTTTGACTGGTAACAACCTAATCAGCATGGGTCTGTATGAACAAGTAACAGAAGCAATGGCTGAACTGGGTTACAACCTAACTGATTTGCTAGAAGAAGAGCGCGACCCATCATTGGGTAATGGTGGCCTTGGTCGTCTGGCTGCGTGTTTCATGGATTCATGTGCGGCACAAGAATTCCCAACTGTCGGCTATGGTTTACATTACGAATACGGTCTATTTAAACAGTCATTCAAAGATGGTCGCCAGCAAGAAGCACCTGACGCTTGGCGCGGTGTAGAAGGCTACCCTTGGGAAATTGCGCGTCCAGAACTTGCGCAAGAGATCGGTTTCTACGGTCACGTTGAAGTGATTAACGAGAACGGTAAAGAAGTTCGCAAATGGGTACCAGGCATGACAGTAAGAGCAATGCCTTGGGATCTTCCAATTGTGGGTTACGAATCAGACACGGTTTACCCGCTACGTCTTTGGGAATGTCAGGCGATTGCACCATTCTCACTAGCAAGCTTTAACAATGGTGATTACTTCGAAGCTCAGCACGCACTGATCGACGCAGGTAACATCACTAAAGTGCTTTACCCGAACGACAACCACGAGAAAGGTAAAACACTGCGTCTAATGCAGCAGTACTTCCACTCAGCAGCGTCTGTACGTGACATCCTACGTCGCCACGAAGCTGCGGGCTACTCGCTAGCGGATCTACCTAAGCAAGAGACTATCCAGCTTAACGATACACACCCAACGATTGCGATTCCTGAACTAATGCGCATCCTGATGGATGAAAAAGGTTTAGCTTGGGAAGCGGCTTGGGAAATCAGCTCTAAGACATTTGCGTACACCAACCACACGCTACTTCCAGAAGCACTAGAGACATGGCCAGAGTCGCTAATCCAGCACCTGCTACCACGTCACATGGAGATCATTTACGAGATTAACCACCGCTTCCTACAAGACGTACGTGCAATGTGGCCGGGTGATGTCGCGAAGCAACAGAAGCTTTCTATCATCGAAGAAGGTTTCCACCGCATGGTTCGTATGGCAAACCTATGTGTAATCGGCTCTTACGCAGTAAACGGTGTAGCAGCACTTCACTCTGAATTGGTTAAGAAAGACCTATTCCCAGAGTTCCACGAAATGTACCCGACACGTCTACACAACGTAACGAACGGTATTACGCCACGTCGCTGGTTGAAGTTTTGTAACCCAGGTCTGTCTCAGCTTATCACTGAGAAAGTCGGCCCAGAATGGCCAGCGAAACTAGAGCAACTTGAAGGTATTGCGAAGTACGCTACTGACGCGACATTCCAAAAAGAATTCATGGCAGTGAAGAAAGAGAACAAAGAACGCCTAGCAACTTGGGTGAAAGAGAACATGGGTATCGAGCTCGATACTAATGCAATCTTCGATGTTCAAATCAAGCGTCTGCACGAGTACAAACGTCAGCATCTAGACTTGCTACACGTACTGTCTCTGTACCACCGTATTCTTAATGAACCGGGTTTTGAGTGTACGCCACGCGTTGTGTTCTTCGCAGCAAAAGCAGCACCGGGTTACCACCTAGCGAAAGAAATCATCTTCGCAATCAACAAGATTGCAGACAAGGTGAACAACGATCCTCGCATCGGTAACAAGCTGAAAGTGGTGTTCATCCCTGACTACCGCGTGAGCATGGCTGAAATCATTATCCCTGCGGCTGACGTTTCTCAACAAATCTCGCTAGCGGGTAAAGAAGCATCAGGTACAGGTAATATGAAGATGGCGCTAAACGGTGCGCTAACTATCGGTACAATGGATGGTGCAAACGTTGAGATTCGTGAGGAAGTAGGCGATGAGAACATCTATATCTTCGGTCTAGATGTTGAAGGTGTGAAAGCGCTGAAAGCTCAAGGTTACAACCCATTTGATTACTATAATGCGGATCACTTACTCAAAGCGTCAATGGACTTGCTATTGGGTGAAGAGTTCACACCAGGTCAACCAGGCTTACTGCGTGCAACGTATGACAGCCTACTAGACGGCGGTGACCCGTACTTATGTCTTGCGGACTTTGCATCTTACGTGAAAGCGCACGAAGACATGAGCGAACAATATAAAGATCAAGCTGGCTGGGCGAAGAAGGCCATTCTTAATACCGCCCTTGTTGGCAAGTTCACGTCAGACCGCTCAATCCGCGACTACGTGAACAATATCTGGAAACTTGAAGCGGTGAAACGCTAATAGAACCTAGTTAAGACCAAGGTAGCCAAGCGCTACCTTTGGTCATTTTCCAAAAGAAGTTATTGATAACAATAAAACCCTACATGGAAGGTGTTGGTATTACCTTCGGAGAAAGCGATGAAAGAACAAACAGCATTAAAGAAAGTCGCGGAAATGGCGAGATTGGCTGATAGCTATGTCAGTGCTTGGGGAGATGAGGCGAAAGTGTCTGAGGAGACGCTACGCCGCTTGCTCGCTTCGCTTGGCTACGATACTAGCAGTGATGAAAAACTACTGGCTTCTGCTGAAAAGAAACATAAAAAAGACGTACTAGCCCCTGTTCTTGTTTTACGCGACGGCGAACCAGTCGAAGTGGAACTAAACCTAGGTACGAGTGCTCGTGAGAGTGAATTCAGCTGGCGTTTAGAAACAGAACAAGGAGAGGTACTTGAAGGCTATCTTCAGTCCCAAATTGTTCGTGATGAGCGTGCTGAGGGTGGCCCTCTAGTGTTTGCATTGCCAAAGAACTTGGCTTGGGGTTATCACAAACTGATCATCAGTCGTAAGCGTCGTAAAACACCTTACGAGATGTCATTGATCATTACGCCGAAAGCGTGTTTCAAACAAGACGATCTAAACCAACACAAAAAGCTATGGGGTCCTAGTATCCAGCTTTACACACTGCGTACTCAGCATAACTGGGGCATCGGTGATTTTGGCGACCTAAAACAACTGGTGAGTGATATTGCCTCTCGTGGCGGTGACTTCATTGGCTTGAACCCGATTCACTCGCTGTTCCCTGCGAATCCAGAAGGGGCAAGCCCATACAGCCCGTCTTCTCGTCGCTGGCTGAACATCATGTACATCGACGTAAGCTCTGTACCTGAGTTCGCGCTAAGTGCAGAAGCACAACAGCGAGTGGGTAGCGCAGAGTTCCAACAACGTCTACAAAAAGCGCGAGACTCTCATTGGGTGAATTACACCGAAGTTTCACAACTAAAAATGAGCGTTCTTCCGCTGCTATTCAGTGAGTTTAAAGCTCGCCATTTAGACAAGAACACCGATCGCGCTCGTGCCTTCTTGGACTTTGTTGAAAAAGGCGGAGACAGCTTGCTACACCAAGCTGCATTCGATGCACTTCATGCTGATTTACATGCAGAAGATGCAAACATGTGGGGTTGGCCTGTATTCCCTGAGAAATACCGCACATTCGACGCAGCTGGTACTCAGAAGTACATTAAGGACAACCAAGATCGTGTTCACTTGTACATGTACCTGCAATGGATCGCAGACGATCAAATCAAAGAAGCACAAGCGCTAGCCGAAGAAAAAGGCATGGCTGTGGGTTTGTACCGCGACCTTGCGGTTGGTGTTGCAGATTCAGGCAGCGAAACATGGGCAGACGAAGGCGCGCTAGTATTGGATGCAAGCATCGGTGCGCCGCCGGATGTACTTGGTCCACTAGGCCAAAACTGGGGTCTGCCTCCGCTTAACCCTCAGGTTTTAGAAGCGACTGGCTACGACGCTTATATCAAATTGCTACGTGCTAACATGAAGCATTGTGGTGCATTGCGTATCGACCACGTACTTGGCCTGCTTCGCCTTTGGTGGATTCCAAAAGGCGAGAAAGCGACAGAAGGCGCATACCTGTACTACCCAGTTGAAGACATGCTAGCAATCCTAGCGTTGGAATCTCACCGTCATCAGTGTTCTGTAATCGGTGAAGACTTGGGTACTGTACCTGATGAAATCGTTGATATCCTTCGTGATGCGGGTGTGCATTCGTACAAAGTCTTCTTCTTCGAAACATCAAAAGACGACGGTGGTTTTATTTCTCCGAAGCATTACGCAGAGCAGTCTATGGCGGCATTGTGTACGCACGATATGCCAACACTACGCGGTTTCTGGCACTGTGATGACTTGAAGATGGGGCGTGAGATTGGTTTGTACCCTGATGAACAGCAGTTGGAAGGCCTATTCGCTGACCGCTTGAAGTGCAAACAAGGTATTCTAGACAGCGTTCGCTGGCATGGCTATCTGCCAGAAGGCATTGGTCATGATGCTCAGTACGTGCCAATGGATTCATACCTAAGCGAAGCGCTGCAACTGCACGTAGCTGCGGGTGACTCTGCACTGCTTAGCGTTCAGCTTGAAGACTGGCTAGAAATGGATCAACCTGTCAATATTCCTGGCACGGTGGATGAGTATCCAAACTGGCGTCGTAAATTGTCGATGAACCTAGATGAAATCTTCAGCCGTGAAGATGTGAATCGTATTTCTAAACGCCTTACTGAAGTTCGCGCACAGGCGAGTAAGTAAGATGCCTAGAGTGACGTAGATGGACGAGCTGATCACCAATTTTGTTAGCTCAGAGGTACGAAAGTTCCGTCTAGGTCACTCATTCCTAAAACACAATCCGTTAGGATGAAGTACCGTTATTATGCCCGCGACAATAGCGGGCATTTTTGTATTTTGACGCCGTTTACGCAACGAACGTGAGAAGCGGAGTCTTTTTGTGAGTTCACAACGTTGGCTGTGGAGAAACCGATGTTTGATTCAGATCTCTGGTCTTGAAAAGGATGTTGGCTCTAGGGAGAAAGATTTGAAAACCACCAAAACCAAGAAAATAAAGAAACAACACGAACGCGCATACGAACTGCTTGCTGAGGCGGCTTACTCAGATCCATTTGCGGCGCTGGGTCCATTCATTGACGACGAAGCTTCGCTGAGAGTTTGGATGCCGGGCGCAAACAAGGTTGAACTGCTTGTTAATGGTGAACCTCGCGTGGCGCTTGAGCGTGATGGCGACAGCGGTTTCGTCTTAAAAGAGCAACGCGATTTACACCTGACCCACTACCGTTTAGCGGTCGATTGGAATGGTGTTGAACAAATTATTGATGACCCGTACCAGTACCACAATATCTACCAAGAGTACGAGCATCTGCATACGCCAAAAGACATGTATCACTACATGGGCGCACACTTTGTCACGCTAGAACGTGGCGGTGAAAACATCTCTGGTGTGCGTTTCCTTGTTTATGCACCACATGCATCTGCTGTTAGCCTTGTGGGTTGCTTCAACCAATGGGATGGCCGTCGTCATCCAATGCAACGCCTAGACTACGGTATCTGGGGCCTATTTATTCCTGGCTTAGAAGAAGGCGTTCAGTACAAATTTGAGCTAAAAGGGCCAAATGGGGAAGGGCTGCCACACAAACAAGACCCTTGGGGTTTCTACTCTGAGCAATACCCATCGTTCGCATCCATCACCTACGATCACAAGCGTTACCAATGGCAAGATGCGAAATGGCAAAACCGCGCAGTGACACAAAAGCGTGATGAAGCGTTATCGTTTTATGAGCTGCATGCTGGATCATGGAAGCGCGACGAGAACGGTGATTTCCTCAACTACCGCGAACTCGCGGAGCAGTTGGTGCCATACCTTGTGGATATGGGCTACACCCACGTTGAGCTGATGCCTGTGTCTGAGCATCCATTCTATGGTTCATGGGGCTATCAACCCGTTGGCTTATTTGCGCCAACTAGCCGTTACGGCTCACCTGATGATTTCAAATTCTTCGTGGATGCGTGTCACCAAGCTGGTATCGGTGTGGTGCTGGATTGGGTTCCGGCGCATTTCCCATCGGATGACCACGGTTTAGCAAACTTTGACGGCACACCGCTGTTCCACGACCCGGACCCACGTCGCGGTTGGCACCAAGATTGGAACTCATACATCTATGATTTAGGCCGTGAACATGTGCGTCGCTTCCTTGTATCGAATGCGCTGTACTGGTTTGAACAATTCCATATTGATGGCATTCGTGTGGACGCAGTCGCATCGATGCTTTACCTCGACTACTCACGTAGCCACGACCAGTGGGTACCAAACGTTGATGGTGGCAACGAAAACTACGACGCAATCGCAACCTTAAAATGGATGAACGAAGAAGTGTACAAGCACTTCCCGAATGCGATGACGATTGCGGAAGAGTCAACGGCGTTTCCGAGTGTGTCTGCGCCAACCTTTATGGGTGGTTTAGGCTTTGGCTTCAAGTGGAATATGGGGTGGATGCACGACAGTCTTTCATACATCAAAGAAGATCCTGTTCACCGCAAATACCACCACAATACCATCACATTCCCGCTAGTTTATGCGCACAGCGAGAACTACGTCTTGTCTCTCTCTCACGATGAGGTGGTGTACGGCAAAGGCTCTATTCACAACAAGATGCCGGGCGATGAATGGCAGCAAACCGCAAACCTACGAGCATACTACGGTTATATGTATGGTCAACCGGGCAAAAAGCTGAACTTTATGGGCGCGGAAATTGGCCAAACGGCGGAGTGGGACCACGATGATCAGTTGCAATGGTTCTTACTGGAATATGAGCGTCATCAAGGTGTCCAAAAGCTGATGCGAGATTTGAACCACTTGTACCGAAATGAAGCGGCGATGCACGATCAAGATTGTGTTCCTGCTGGTTTTGAGTGGCGTCTACAAGACGAAGCGGATGCAAGCATCCTAGCGCACGAGCGTATCAGTAAAGAGGGTGAGCGTATTCTCATCATCACCAACTTTACGCCCGTACCACACGAGCGTTTCCGTTTAGGTGTTCCAAATGCAGGTCAATACGAACTGCTGCTGAACACGGACGACAGCAAATACGGCGGCAGCGATTTTAAAGTGCTGACCATTGTGAAAACGGAAAAAGTTGAAAGTGAATCACTGCCTCAATCACTTGAGCTTCGTTTGCCTCCACTTTCAACCGTGTTCTACAAGCTGCACAAATAATTTAGTCTAATCAAATTCTAAGCCCGTTTTACATTGTAAATCGGGCTTTTTTTGACCTATTTTTTACCTCTAAAACTTGTTGTTCTTGATTGAATCAGGCAAGCTCACGGGTTTGTTTATCATCAATCGCTAATGCATTGGGGAACCACACATGTTGAAAAGGCTTAAGTCATTTCTATTTAAAATGGTGTTGATATTGCTGCTCGCCCCAGTCGTTTTGGTTGGTTTGGTTAAATATGTCGATCCACCAATATGGGGGTGGAAGTTAAGCCGTATTGTTGCGACACCAAAGAACTATCCAGACAATAGTCAACACGAATGGGTATCTTTGTCGCGCATTTCAAAAAATATGCAGTTAGCGGTGATTGCGACCGAAGATCAAAAATTCCCTCATCATTATGGTGTCGATTTCGAATCGCTATTCGACGTGATTTCCGAGGCTGGTGATAATGGTCCGTCGAGAGGCGCGAGCACTATTACCCAACAGGCTGCGAAAAATGTGTTTTTATTTCCTTCTCACTCCTACGTTCGCAAGGCTTACGAGCTTTACTTTGCCTTACTGATGGAGCTGATGTGGAGTAAAGAGCGCATTCTAGAAGTGTATCTAAATGTGGTTGAATTTGGCCCCGGTATTTACGGAGCCGAAGCAGCGGCGCAGAACTACTTTGGTGTCAGTGCAAAGCAACTCTCGAAGTGGCAAGCAGCGCGTTTAGCCGTGGTGTTGCCAAACCCATATCGAATCAAAGTCTACCCACAAAGTGAGTACACTGCTCGCCGCACAAGATGGGCGATGAATCAAATGAGCAATCTTGGCAGCGTGCAACTTTAACTCCCTCAATCTATTGCACTTAAATAGAACTACGCCCCTATATCAATAAAATGTGAAGCGTCACAAGCTTTAGGGCGTAGCCTTTCAGAATGATGTGCTCAGTTTTTCATCCATTTACTATTAGTGTGAATAAAACTACAACACGAATACTGCGTGTATGCGCAACCAATGGACTGAACGATGAAACTCAACCTGATTACCACTACTTTATTGCTTGCATCGGCAAGTGCCATCGCCGAGCCAAACATCACCATATCTACCACGACCAACAGCCGTGACTTTCCTTTAAATGCAGAGCAGCCTTTGGTTGTGCTCTTAACCAAAGATGGCTATACGCTCAAAATTACGGGTGTTGAAGGCGACTGTGTCGCGCCTGATGGTCAGAAGGTCAAATTCAACAAACCTATCGCGCTGAACTGCGGAAAACCAACAGAACTGCCGTTAAAAATCCGCTTCACTGGCGATTACTCTTTTGCTTTTGATGCGGAAGCGAAAACATTGCGCTTCAAGCGAGAGCCTAAGAAAGCCGCAAAGACAGAATTCAAACGCCCAATCCCACAAGTGCAATGTGAGGTTTACCAAGGCGGCGAAGTCACGATTGCGTTAGGTGACAGTTTCCCCGATGGTACCAACTTGCGTGATGCTTACTCTGGGCAAATGGTCGAAGTAAAAGATCAGCAAGTATCACTGACGCCAAGCAAAGATTCCGGCGGTTTGGTGCTGTTAGAGCCAGTAAAGAGAACCAAAGAGGCAGTACCGTTTGATTACCGTAATGCCAACATTTACTTCGTGATGGTCGACCGTTTCAAGAATGCTGATACGAGCAATGACAACAGCTATGGGCGCAAGAAAGACGGTAAAGAAGAGATTGGTACCTTCCACGGTGGTGACCTAAAAGGCGTGATCGAAAAGCTAGATTACATCAAGAGCCTAGGTACAGATGCAATTTGGTTGTCGCCAATCGTTGAGCAAGTGCATGGTTTTGTGGGCGGCGGCGATAGCGGCTCATTCCCATTTTACGCTTACCACGGTTACTGGACGCGTGATTTCACTAAGATTGATGAGAACTTCGGTAACGAAGATGATCTGAAAAAGCTGGTGGAAGAGGCACACAAACGTGGCCTTAAAGTATTGATGGACGCAGTAATCAACCACACCGGTTACTCAACGTTAGCCGATTTGCAATTTGATGGTATTGAGGTGTTAAAACCAAACGCTGACCTACCTAAGAAGTGGGGGGATTGGCAACCAAAAGCGGGCGAAAACTGGCATAGCTACCACCAGAATATTGATTACCAGAGTCCAAACTGGGCGAAATGGTGGGGCGGTGACTGGGTAAGAACAGGTCTACCGGGATACCCAGCTCCGGGCAGCAGTGATATCACCATGTCATTGGCGGGTTTGCCTGACTTTATCACTGAATCAGACAAAGCCGTGAAGCCAGCTCAATGGCTATTGGATAACCCTGGCACTCGCGTTGAGGCGCGTGATAATTACACCGTCTCGGACTACCTAATTGAGTGGCAAACTGATTGGGTGAAACGCTTTGGTATTGATGGTTACCGTGTCGACACGGTGAAGCACGTTGAAGGCGATGTGTGGAAACGCTTGAAAGAAGAGGCATCAAGCAGCCTTGAGCAGTGGCGTAAAGAGAACGGTAAGTCAGGTCAGCCATTCTGGATGATGGGTGAAGTATGGGGACATACCGCTTATCGCAGCCCTTACTTTGACGATGGCTTTGATGCGTTGATTAACTTCGACATGCAGAAGAAATTAGATAAAGGCGCGGCGTGTTTCAGCCAAATGGCAGACACTTACCAAAGCTATGCGGACACTATCGCCAATGAGAAAGACTTTAACCCTGTGAGCTATATGTCTTCTCACGATACCGAGCTGTTCTTCTCTCGCTTCAAAGATTACGGTATGCAGCGTAACGCCGCGAATGCACTGCTTCTGAGTCCTGGTGCTGTTCAGGTTTATTATGGTGATGAAGTTGGTCGTAACATTGGTCCTTACGCGGACGATTTCCACCAAGGCACTCGTTCTGACATGGTATGGAAGCTATCTGATGAGAAGCAAGCGCTGCTCAAACACTGGCAAACTCTTGGTCAGTTCCGTAAAGCGCACCCAGCGATTGGTGCGGGTCAGCATCAAGTAATTGAACAAGAAGGCGCGTACGTGTTCTCTCGCTCGCTTGGCAATGACAAAGTCGTTGTGGCGTTTGTGGGTCGCGACAAGTAGTTAGAACTTCGTTTTAAGCCTAGATAGAAAAAGCCCTTCCTTGAGTTATCAGGGAAGGGCTTTGTTGTATTAGTTCGCCAGTTCTTGGTCGATGACTTTTTCTAGCTCGTCAAACGGCACATAGCCAGGAATGACTTGATCATTAATGATCAACGCAGGCGTGCCGCGTAAACCAAGTTGCGTGAAATACTGATAGTTTTTATCAAGCAGCGCTTTGGTCTCTTTGTCGTCGACAAGCTGTGCTTCTGTCCCCGTTTTTTTCGCGATTTGATTTAAGGAACGTGCGTCATGTGCGCCCGGTTTTTTCACCAATAACTCATGCACTTGTTCGTACTTATCTCGCTGGTTTTGCCAAACATTTAATGCGTAACTTGCCGAGTTGTAGCCGTTTTTCTCGTATTGTTCTTTAAAAGAGACATTGAGGTTAAGCACTTTTACCTGCGGATATTCCTTACCAACTTTGACCAGCTCTCCTTCTAAACGTTTACAAAATGGGCAGCTGTAGTCTGTTACGTTAATAATGGTTAACTCAGGGTTTTCAGCACCAAAAGAGGAATGTTTGCCATCACTTAGATATTGACGAACCTCCTTCAAGGTGTCGCCAAATGACTGTTGATACGCAATGTACTCTTGAAGGTTTTGGTGCAATGAATCAAGAATTTGAGGGTTATCTTTTAGTATCTGATTAACTTCCTCTAGCTTTTGTTCTGCGGTCTTTTCTGATGCGAAAGATACGGCAGATACGATAGCCATCGTTAACGCCAAAAGTGTACGAGTGAATGTCATAATATTTCCTAAAACTTTTAAATTTCGTTGTTTGTTATGTGAAGTGAATAAAATATGTACAAAAGTCAGGCAGAAAGGTCTCTCGCCTTGCTGGCTTTATTCTCTAAACACGCAAAGCTTTAGGTGAACCCGATACTTTTCCGGTATCGGTTCTGTGTATTCCAGATAGCGAATTGCTGTGGTTGTCATCGGCAGCGCCACAATCAAAGCAAACAGAAAAAATGGAATAAGAATATGATCAAACTGATGTTGGTACGCTTGAACCAACTTTTCTGAAAGGTCGCAAGATGGTGATAAATTCACGCTTTCATCTTGCTGACTCTGTATTTGGTGAGCCTTTGGGCAGCTTTTCGAGAAACCAGAATTTTGGCTTAAGCATATCATCACCACCCAAAGCACGAGGGCGAGTGTCCATTTGGCTATTTTATATTGTGAGCGTAACAATGGGTCGTATAGTCCTGTTAATTCTGGTTTATGCCGTTTACATATGGCCGGACCATCCTAACCTAAATTTCGTGGCTGAATGTTACTTTCGAGTTAATCGATATTGCCTCAATGCCAAAGTATGAAGTACGTCATGAATGTTGTAGAAAGCAATATTCGTCAGAATCATTTTTTGAGTTGATGAAGAAGTCCCGAGGTATCGATATAGATTAAAATACCTAATTGTTAGAACAAACTTTTATTATCTTTCAATTGTGATTGAAATCATAAAACAAAACTTCATAACTGAGTCGCGATAATGTTCGGCAGGCGGATTGATTTTGATCATCTCTCTAGCACATTATTCAGGTGAACATATGTGTTAAGTTCCACATGTGTAGGTAATGTTATGAAAATTCCTGTTCAAACTGAGCGTAAAGTTACACTGGGGTGCTACGTTGCTCTGGCGTTTGCGGTTGTGTTCTTTTCTGGCCTGATGCAATCTAGCGAATGGTACGGTGTATTCGATTTTACAACGCTCAATGGCTCTTTCGGCAAGGTGGCGTATGGTGTCACCGAAACGGCTGACGGTGTGCAAGTTGCAACAACGTCGCTTCGCGGTACTGGTGGTAGCGGTGCTCGCGACGGTTTCATTTTCGCACTTACTTTGATTCCAACTGTTATGTTCGCCTTAGGTATGATCAACGTACTTGAGCACTACGGTGCACTTGAAGCAGCTCGTAAGCTTCTTACTCCTCTTCTACGTCCTCTAATGGGCATCCCTGGTAACTCTGGTCTGGCTTTAATTGCTTCTCTACAAAGTACCGATGCAGGTGCGGCAATGACGCGTCAGCTAAAAGATGAAGGTCACCTAACTAAGCGTGAAACGGACGTATTTACCATGTTCCAGTTCACAGCAGGTGCAACCATCGTGAACTTCTTCTCATCGGGTGCTGTGCTGTTCACACTGACGATGGCTGACGGCTCTCTAGCAGTAACGTCTTCTATTGGTTTAGCAGTTGTGGTGATGTTCGCATTTAAGATCATCGGCGCGAACCTGTTCCGTATCTACCTGAACATGACGGAAGGTAAAGAAGACAAGCAAGACCAAAACAAATCAGAGAACTTAAAAGAGGAGACGGCATAATGGGTGACGTTAAAGCGAAAAAACCAATGGTGACGGATATCTTCGTCGAAGGTGCTAAGAAAGGTTGGGTGATTGCGACTACCTCTACGGTGCCTAACGTATTGATGGCGTTCGTAATCATCAAAGCGCTGCAAATCACTGGCGCGTTGGATCTGATGGGCACTGTGTTTTCTCCAATCATGGCGGTGTTTGGTCTTCCGGGTGAAGCTGCAGCGGTATTGATCGGTGCTTGGATGTCGATGGGTGGCGCAGTGGGTGTGGTTATCACGCTGTTTGACCAAGGTATCCTTAACGGCACGCACATTGCGATTCTAGCGCCTGCCATCTACCTTATGGGCTCTCAAGTTCAGTACATGGGTCGTATCATGGGCCCAATCGGTACTGAAGGTCGTTACATCCCAATTATGATTGCAATCTCAGTATTGAACGCGTTTGGCGCAATGCTGGTGATGAATCTGTTTGTCTAGGAGTGAGTCATGCAATTCTCTCTAAATGAATATCTAGAAGAGCTACGTCCGCTGATTAATGTGGATTGTGGCACTTACACGACTGATGGTATCGAGTTTATCGCTTCTCAATTTGAAGAGAAGTACCAAGCGATGTCAGGTTGGAGCGTAAAACGCATCGACTGTGGCAGAGCGGGCATCGGTCTTGAAGTTCGAAACAAGCCGGAAGCTGAGCAAATCGACGTAATGCTGATTGGTCACATGGATACCGTGTTCCCTGTGGGTACTGCTGAGCTTCGTCCAATGTCTCAAGATGCAGAGAAAGCCTACGGTCCGGGCGTCTCGGACATGAAATCTGGCTTGCTGAATATTGTGTACGCGATGCGTAACCTCGACCAAGCGGTGTTGGATAAACTGTCGATTTGTATCTGCATGAACCCAGACGAAGAAACTGGATCGTTAGATTCGGTCGACTGGATTCAATCTGTTGCAAAAAACGCGAAAAACGTATTGGTGGCAGAAGCAGCACGCGCAGACGGAGGTTTAGTCAAAGCGCGCAAAGGCATGGCGCGTTACAAAATCACGTTTAATGGCATTGCAGCCCACGCTGGCAACGAGCCAGAAAATGGCCGCAGTGCAATTACCGAGATGGCGAACTGGATTCTCGCAATCAATGCCATGACGAACTTCGAATCTGGCACCACATTAAACGTGGGTATTGTGTCTGGCGGTAACGGCGCAAACATCGTCCCTGAGCACGCTGAAGCGATCGTGGATGTGCGTTTCTGGAGTAATGAAGAATACGATGATGTCGATAGCAAGCTAAACGGCATGCTGGAAACACCATTCGTTGATGGCGTTAGCATCGAGTTGGTTCGTGAAGCTTACAAACCCTCTATGGTGCCAAGCACGCAAACTGAAAGCTTGATGGCATTAGTTGAAGAAGCAGCAAGTGAACTGTCTATTGACATCAACTGGAAAGAAGTGGGTGGCGGCTCTGATGCAAACAATACGGCAATTCTTGGCGTTCCAACTTTGGATGGTCTAGGACCTATCGGTGCGGGCTTCCACAGCGATCAAGAGTACTTGTTGCTTGAGTCTATTGAACCACGTATCAAAATGTTGATACGTGTACTGGAGAAGATTGTTCAATAAGGCATTCTGCTTTTAAAGCTTGGTTCCCAAAGCTTTTGGCTTCAACCTTTTGGTTTGCAAGACTTTTTGTTTCCAAGGCAATAATCCCCGGACTTCGGTTTGGGGATTTTTCTATCTGTGTTTCACTTTACTATCATTTCTTGTTATTAATCTTGCGTTCAGGTTCGATTTATTAATATGTTGGACATAGTCATAAATTTCGGAGGCAACGATGACCACAACAATGTCTGTAAAATCGGCGCCGAAAGACGCCAAAGATCAAACGATGCAAGCGCCAGATGAGAAAACATTCTGGCGAAAAATGAAAGGGTCGGTTAAGAAAGCGGGTGAAGAAATTGCCGTAATGGGCATAAAATCATGGCTCGCGATGACAGATTCTAACACCTCTGTTCGCCATAAGGCGATTTTAGGTGGAGCATTGGCTTACTTCGTATTACCAACCGATATGGTGCCAGACTTACTAGCTGGCGTCGGTTTTACCGATGATATGGCAGCACTGACGCTAGCGGCGAACTCGGTCGGCAATGCCATCACCGACGAGCATGAAGAACGAGCGAGAGAAAAGCTGAGTTCGATGGTGGATTAGAAAGAGCATTTCTAGACGCGGAGAAAACAAAAGCCCCGATATTTCCATCGGGGCTTTCTTTTAGACAGGACTATATAATTTCAGGATGGTAATCGTAGAACGATTTAGGCGTCAGCGCGTTTAAGATGCACTTCTTCTTCGGCTACGCCTGCCATTGGGTCGTTGAAGCGAGCTTCATCCAATGCACCTTCTGATTTCGCAACGATGACGGTTACAGCACTGTCACCAGTGATATTTACCGCGGTACGAATCATATCAAGAAGACGGTCAACACCCATGATGAGCGCGATACCTTCAAGCGGCAGACCAACTTGGTTCAATACCATAGCAAGCATGACAAGACCCACACCAGGAACACCTGCGGTACCGATAGACGCCAGAGTTGCCGTCATGATAACCATTAGGTAATCGCCCATAGTTAAATCAATATTGAAAGCTTGAGCAATAAACGCAGTTGCTACGCCCTGCATGATCGCCGTACCGTCCATGTTCACGGTTGCACCAAGTGGTACTGTGAACGATGATACACGGTTCTCAACACCCATGCGGTGCTTTGCTGTTTCCATTGTCACTGGAATCGTCGCGTTCGATGATGCTGTAGAAAAAGCAAACATGATCGCGTCTTCCATCTTGCGTAGGAACGTAATTGGGTTTAGACCAGTGAAACCTTTTAACATCAAGCTGTAAGTGACTAGACCGTGTAGGACAAGCGTACCAGCCAGTACTAAGAAGTACTCTGCCAGATTGACGATCGCGCCCAGACCAAGACCAGTGAATAGCTTCGCCATTAAGAAGAACACCCCATAAGGCGCCAAGTTCATCAAAATCGCGACCAGCTTCATGATCACTTCATTCAGATCAGAGAAGAATGCTGCGATGCGTTCGCCTGGTTTACCCGCTGCACTGATCGCGATACCGAATAGCACGGCGAACACGATAACTTGCAGAGTTTTACCTTCTGCCATTGCGCTGATTGGGTTGGTCGGGAACATATCGATGATCACCTGACCTAAAGATGGCGCTTCGGCTGATTTGAATGAACTTGCTGCCGTTAGATCTGCCCCTGCCCCTGGCTGGAATAGAGTACCCATAGTTAGAGCAAGCGTAATCGCGATAGCCGTTGTCGTAACGTAGAAAGCGAGGGTTTTACCGCCCATGCGACCCAGTGTAGAGAGGTCTTTGAGAGAGCTAGTACCACAAACTAACGAAACAAATACTAGCGGTACAACAAGCATTTTTAAGCTGGCAACGAAGATCTGTCCACCAACTTCGAATAATCCATTAACAATGTATGCGTCGACAAATCCGTTGTCGGCAAAAAGTGTGCGAATTGCAAATCCTGTCAAGATACCCGCAACCATACCTAAAATTACGCGGCTGGTAAGCGACATCGGTTTCTTGGTATTCATGAGAACACTCCTTATAGTTATGCACCTTGAGTTCACTTCAAAGCGGCGAGCAGATTAGCAGCGGAGTGAGAAAATACGAAAGAATAATCCTCTAAATGGTTAATAGATGTGAACTTTATCACTAATAAAAATGGAATTTTAACCAAATATTAACGAATTGGCTGGATAAAAAGTTTGTATTTTAACACTTTTATCGAATATACAACCGATAACAAAGAGGATTTACAATAAATTCTAATAAGAGATAGAGTGCATACTCTCTTTGAGTGGATGCATTTCTGCATAACTATTTAAGTTGTATTCAGACTAGCGGTCGCTTCTTTAGGGATAATTTAGTATTGAGTGTTCATCAGAGCCAACGAACCCTTTATGCTTTCATATTTGTCAACTCAATGATGGTTGGCAAGTGTAGTTAGTTGGAGGTGATCCCAGCTCCAATAACTTTGACTGGTATTTTTAATCCCTCCAACCCAATAGCATTGTTTCGCTCGTATTAAGCCTTCCAAACACTGCTTGCCAGCCTCAGTGATACGGACGCTTTGTTCCCACCAGTGCCTTTCACGTGACTCAATCGTGATCAAAGGTGTTTGACACTGTGCTAGAGGGAGGAGTAACGCGTAAAACATCACGTCTCCTAGGTAAGGAAGAGGTTCTAGTTGTTGATATTGCTCAAACCAATCTTTGATGGGAATTGAACGATTTTGCGAGCTCAAGACCTTTAGTGCGAGGTGTTGTGTCAAGCTCAATCCAGTTTGTGAATTAGGTAACTCTTGCAAATGGCGTTTAAGCACGTTGAATATATTGGGCAAGCAATCCAGGTTATGCTGCTGAATCAAATTAACTATAGAAATAGGTGTCGGTGATGTAATAGCGTGCCAACACCGTTTAGCCTGACTGAATAATTTTGCTGTCACAGGTTTACGGTATCGCCAACAAGAACGAATAGCTTCTTCAGGCAACTGCCCAAAGCCGATGAATCGTTCAGTGCCCGGGAACTGGTTCAACTCAATGATCTCTATAACTTTATTCTCTACATCCTCTAACTGTGTTAGAGCACGAATTAGCATCAATTGATCATAACTGTCATGTTCGACCCAAAAGACGATTCGTTCAAATACATCACTTTGCAACAGATCGAGGTTTGATTGTTCCAATGTGACTATATCTTGAACCGAGTCTTCACGCTTCATCACGGGCAGCAGAGTCTCTACGACATATTGGGCACGAATGGCAAGGAAGTTCTGCGGTGTTGCTGGTATGGGGCCAATACAAAGCGGATCGATCAGGGCTAAAAATGTCCCTTCAAATCCACTGGTTTTAAGCTGTTGTTGTATATCGTGACCGCAACGAACGTGTAGCGTTTTTACTTTCGCATCTAGGGGCGGTTTTTGTTGTTTGATGGCTAGTTTGTGCGCTTCTAGCTCTTCGACATGAGCTTTTAGTTTACTCCAACTGGATAAGCCAAGTTCTCTTGCGAGTGCATATTGAACGTCAGCCAATTGAATTGTATTGGGAGCCAAAGATTCTGGCTTGGAGTGAAATCGCTTAACTAACTCCAACGTAGCGTCATCGTATAGGCGGATAGCTTTGAGCCTTTTTTTAGCAATGGATTTTTGCTGATTGATATTGATCGAGAAGCTATTTGTAGAGTTCATATTTCACCTTTCTTATTTCTTCCACACTCGCCTAAATAGAAGCTAAAAAGAAGGTAAAAACAGATTGTGCCTGCTAAACCAAGCAGGTGAGGATATTGCCGTGAACCGAGTTCTTTCCGCGAGTGTTGGGTGCTTTAGGCATGAGCAGAGTGATAGTAGGTGGTCGCTATCCTTCGTGCAACCTTTTGTGAGAGTGTAGCGTCACAAAATGGCCGTTTCTCTATGTTTAGGGAGAATCAATAGGCGATAACACTAGCGATTCAACTCAATAACACTGTTGCTAGACTCGAGTTTCTACACTTTTGAGTAAAATACGATAAAGCGCTTGAGTCGCAGGACCACTTTTGGCTCCTTTGGGCAAAGTGAGGTGCAGCGCAACTTGATATTGATGGGAGTGTTCGAGCTCCAATACGTTAATTTTATCGCTCTTTCGGGCTGAGACTAAGTGCGCTGGTAGCCGACAAAACCCAACGCCTTGCTCTACGGCGTGAAAAGCGTGGTCGAAGTTATCGACGGTAATACGCTGACGTGCGCGTAACCAACCCACATCTCTTTTCGTTTTGTCTGAATCACCTAAGTCACGGATGACAATTTGGCTGGTGGTTGCAAAATCGTCGATGGAAACATGCGGCTTTTTAGCGAGTGGATGGTGTGCTGCGATTACAGGCAGCATGGTTGTTACGCCAAATGCTTCGGCAGGGTAGTTGGTTATCGGTAAGTTGATGATTGCGATGTCAGCGAGCTCATTTACGACCATTTCGGTTGTTTTGCTCAGTGACGTTTCAACCACTTGAACGGAGGTCGTGTTGTTGTTCTCCAAAAATTGACTGAGTGGTGCATAGAGCCAACAAGGGTCACAAAGATGATCTACTGCGACCGTGATTTGAGATTCCACCCCACTTTTTAACTGCTTGCTGATGACTTCTAGTTCCCGCGCTTGTTCAAGCATGGATTGTGCACGACGCAGTATGGTTTTACCGTGCTCTGTCAAACCCGCTTTGCGCCCTCGTACTTCGATAAGTTGAATACCAAGTTGGTCTTCTAACTTCCTCACCGAGTAGATCAATGTGGTATGGCTCTTGTTGAGCAGTAAAGCTGCGGATTGAATACTGCCTTCTTGAGCAATCGCTTGTAGCGTTTGCCATTGTTCTAAGGTCGTTTTTAGTCTCATGAGTCAATTTTTTAGACAGTTAATGGCAAAATTATGAACTTTTTTGTCAGTTTTATAAAGGTAATAATCTTGTCATCGAAAACGAGTCAATAAGAAGAGGAGACTCAAGATGGCGAAATTATTACAAGTTGATTTTGAATTTCATGGTCCGTTTGGTGAAGAGATGTCGAATGCTTTGGTCGACTTAGCTAAGTCGATTAACCAAGAGTCGGGCATGATTTGGAAAATCTGGACGGAAAGCGAAAAAGACAAACTCGGTGGTGGTATCTATCTTTTTGAAGATGAAGCCACGGCGCAAGCGTATCTCGAAATGCATGCCGCACGCTTACGAAAAATGGGCGTAGTCGAAGTACGAGGTCAAATTTTCGATATCAATGTGCCGTTAACGACGCTCAATCAAGGGCCTATTAGAGGATAAGGAGATGATGACCAACCGCACTTTTCTAACCGTTCATGGTGTCGTATATACGGTATTCGCTTTTGCGTTGTTTTTTGTACCAACCATAATGTGGCCGATGTATGGAGTACAAATTAACGACCAGTACGCGCTGTTTTTATCGCAGCATACTTCGATCTTTTTAGGTGGAATCGCTGCGGTGAGTTTGATGTTACGTAATGTGGAATCAGGGCATACTGCGAAACAGCTGTTTAAAGCATTATTGATTACTAATGGCTTAGGGGCAGTGATTACTACCTATGCCGGCATTATCGGAGTATTTGTCGGTTTTGGTTGGAGTGACCCAATATTCTTTGTCTTGCTTAGTTTGATTACGTACAAGCAATTAAGAGTGCAATAGAAAAAGCCCTGCTGTTTCTAGCAGGGCTTTGTCATATTTGGTTTAATTAGCGATCTAAATTCAACTTATGATTCGCTTTTGTACGCGTAGTTATAGTAGCCGTATCCATAGCCGTATGAGTTAGATGCCTTTTTCTCAACTGCATTGAGAATCACACCTTTAACTTCAACGCCTGATTGCTCGAAGCGACCTTGCGCGACTTCAATCTCCTTCAAAGTCGTTTGATCAAAACGAGCGACCATCAGAGTTGTTCCTGCAAGCGCGCCAACAATGCTTGGGTCGGTAACTGCGAGTACAGGCGGTGTATCGATGATGACTAGATCGTATTGTGCAGACATCTCGTCAACAAAGCTCTTGAAGCGAGGGTGCATAAGAAGTTCTGACGGATTTGGTGGTACTTGGCCGCGAGTCACAACATCTAAATTATCAATGGATGTAGATTTAATGATGTTGCTAAGGGATGTCTTACCGCTCAAGTAATCAGAAAGACCGTTGTCCCAACGTAGACCGAAGCATTGCTGCAAATAACCTTTACGCATATCCGCATCAATAAGCAGCACTTTCTGACCGGTTTTCGCAGCGACGGCCGCAAAGTTGGTCGATACAAATGTTTTGCCGATAGATGGTGCAGGACCTGAAATCATAAGAACGTTATTCTTCGCTTCCATCATTGCAAAGTGCAAGCTAGTGCGAAGACTACGTAGAGCCTCAATGGAAAGATCGGCTGGGTTAGCTTCCGCTAGAAGGACTAGCTCATTGTTGCTGCCTTTGTTGCGCTTAAGCTTGTTTGCAAATTCCAGTTGTTGAATAGATTTTGGAACGCTTGCGTAAACTGGCATGCCAATCTGTTCAATTTGATCTGGTGTTTCCACACCACGGTGGAATGCTGCACGAATTAATACGAAAGCAACGCCTGCCATACCGCCAAGCAGTGTTGCTAGCACAACGATAAGCGCTTTTTTCGGCTTAATTGGCTTAGAGAAAGATTGAGCGTTATCTAAGATTCGAACGTTGCCAACTGTTCCGGCTTTAATAATGTTGAGCTCTTGAACCTTGTTCAAAAGTTGGATGTAGATTTGTTGGTTTACTTCTACATCGCGTGTCATACGTAGAACTTCACGCTGTGTTTTCGGTAACTTTTGAACTTGTTTATTAAGACGTTCTTTCTCTTTTAATAGTGTTTCACGTTTATCAAGTAGCGACTTATAAGCTGGGTGATCCTGTGTGAAGCGTTGGCTGATCTCACTTTCTTTGAATGTAAGCTCATTTAGCTGTGCTTCTAACTCAACCATTACTTTCAGCGTTGACTGAGCTTCAAGGCCTAAGTCGATAGATTCATTTTCTTGACGGAACCGATTTAAAACGTCTTCAGAAGCGGTCAGTTTTGTTTTGATGTCTGGGAGGTGACCTTTCAAGAACTCGAGGCTTTGCTCTGCCTCTGCAGAATTTCTTTGAACGTTTTGTAAGAAGTAGTTTTGGCTAATGTCGTTCAAGATATCTTGAATCTTAGCGCGGTCTTCACCAGAGAAGCTTAAAGATATAATCCCGGTTTGCTTACCACGTTCGCTAATCGATAAGTTTTCTTGAAGTTTATTAATTGCATCTAATTTACTGATTTTGCTGACCGTGAATGAGTCACCAGTTTGAGCCACAAGTTCAGTCGCCAAAAACTGGTATCCATTCTTCTCAAGCAGTTCACCAACTTTACCTTCTAGAATGACGTTATTGTCATCTTCTAAGAGCCTGAACGTCTGTTTTTCAGAATCAATAACTTCAAGAGTTAAAGGAACGCCAACTGCGTAAGAAGGAGCATTAAATCGTGAAACGCTCAGACTGATTTGCTCACCTTGTAGTCGACCTAGGCCTTTACCAATAATTGGCATGTAGTTTGGAGAAACGACAGTCGTTAAGTTGAACTTATCAACAGTACCGCCCAAGATCATACGAGATTTGATGATCTCTATTTCTGTTGTCGCTGATGATTCTGCTGAAAACAGCTCTCCCATATCACCAACCATCGCTGAAATACCACCTGAACTCTTACTTTCGATTTGGATAAGTGCGTCAGCTTTATAGATAGGTGTTGATAGAATGGCAACGCCGACGCCTATAATCGAAAATAGGACTACGGTACATAGAATGAGCCATTTGGCATCGAGAATGATCCCAAATAACTTTCCCAAATCGATCTCATCGTCGGCTTGACGTGATTGCTTAATAGTTTGTGTTGTCATTACTTTAACTTCTTAAATACCTTGCCATTGGCGTTTATTTAGCCTTGCGGCTTATAGTTTTTGAGACCACGCTTTTGCTGCTTTTTCTATAAGCGTATATGCATGTTCGAAAGCTTCTCTACTTTGTCTGTATGGATCAGGGATGTTTTGTTCATTTATCCACTGTCCAAACAGCATCGTTTTACCTCGTGCCTCAGGAGCGATTTTGGTTAAGGCTTCTAAATGACCTTTTTCCATAACCAATATCAGATCGTATTGAGCGCAAAGCTCAGGTGTTAATTGTCGTGCTTCGTGTCCATCTAAGCTTACGCTATGTTCGTTCGCGATAGTGGTTGCCATCTCGTCAGCAGCTTTTCCCGTTAGATGGCTCTTATCTACTGCGATTCCTGCTGATGCGACATGTTTGTTTGGTAGTAAAGACTGCAAAAGCCGCTCTCCTGTTGGAGAGCGGCAAATATTACCGACACAGACGACAAGAATATTAGAAAACAAATGCTTACCCTACTTTAAGTTGTATGCTTATGATCTCAACTGAATTGCTGGCTTCTTTATATTGCGCAATTGAGCTGAGTAGCTATCGATTACGTGCCGCAAGAGATAATTTTCTTGCGGCACGTTGTTTTACGGCCAAGTGCGTACTCGTAGTACACCTTCGGTTAGTTCATTAAAGCCGGAAATGGTTGGAACGAGCTGAGCAATCACACGATTCCAACGACTAACAGGTGCAGCCGTCACATAGACTATGTCGTAAGGGTTGAGATCAAACTCAGTACCAATCACCAAAGCAGAAGCGTCAGAAACATCTAGCTGATAAATGTCCGCCATTTTAGCTTCTTCTTTTGAACGTCTGATGACAAACACACCGGTAGCATCTGCGGAGATTTCACTGATACCACCAACGCTGCTAAGAGCCTCAGTAAGGCTCATGCCGCTACGATCAATTTTGAGTAATTTCGGATCGTTAACCTCGCCCATAACAAATACTTTTTGCGCATCGTTTCGAGGAATATGAACAATATCGCCAGGCTTTAGAAGGCGGTTTTGAGTTAAATCGCCTTGTTGCATCAGAGCATACAAAGAGACGTTTTCAACAACGCCATTGCGTGTCAGTGTCGCATTACGCCAATCAGCCTCGGCAGCCAGTCCGCCAGCTCTATTCACAGCATCTAGAAGTGTAAGGGGGATGTTTGTAATTGGTTGTTGTCCTGGCTTGTTAACTTCGCCAGTTACATAAGTCTTTTTAGAGCGAAATGCCGCAACGCTTACATCGACCTGTGGGCTCTCAATGTATTTTGCAAGGCGGCTTGCAATGTCTGCACGAATCTGACGTACGTTTTTGCCTTCAACATGTACGACACCTATGTAAGGGTAGAAGATCGTGCCATCCGAATGCACCCAGTTACCCGCTTCGGCTGAGCTTCGGTATGAGCCCGCTGGGATCGTTAGCTCTGGGTGATCCCAAATAGTGATATTTAGGATATCGCCAGGTCCTACTTCGTATTCATATTTTGCGATTTCAATATCTAACTCTGGGTTTGGTTTTGAAAAAGGGTCCACTGAATTTAAAGACGTTACGCGCTCCAAAGTTAAGGGATAAACGGTAACCTGAGAATCTATATCACTCGATTCAGTGCTCATGACTGTTTTGTCACTGACCGAAAGGTGGCTACCAGGCAAAGTACACCCTGTAAGAAGGATAGGAAGTACTGATATCCCCAAAAATTTATTAAATGTGTTCATTGGTTTATAACTACCGAAAGAAAGTTTGCCGACTGAAATTGATTCATTCTAATTGAACTGCATTTCATCAATATTGATGATTTACTGCAGTTTTAAGCCTTTAGAAAGCGAGTCCATTCAGAATTATTTGTGTAATAAACACTCCAAATGGCTGCTAGCGACTTAGAGCTCTTAGTTTCATTAATGAAGGTGTGAAAATCCGACCCACAAAAAATAGTCAACTATTATCCATCTGGTTGCAATAAAGGCAACAAGTTACTTGAAAAAATACTGACGAATACATGACAAAATTGTGTCTATTTAACGTTATTGAGATGAATGCATGATTTTGCACAAGCAAACAGGCAAGAATGTGAAAAAACTCATGCCAAAGTTGTATGCATCCTATTTACACTATATGCAACTGCCGTTATGCTTCCTGTTGCGGTCGGATATAACAACAAATATTGGAGCTAATTTTGAAAATCAAACTTTTAACGGCAAGTGTGGCAGCAGTCCTACTAGCAGGTTGTGGTAGTGACAGCGACCCTGAGGTAAAAAGATACTCAGTTCAGGCTTATGACCCAGCTGTTATCGGCATGAAAGTTCAAGCAGTATGTGGTGGTGAGACATACGACGCGATTGAAAATACAACAAACTATGAAGGTATGGTTGGTAAAGCGCGTTTTGAAAATATCAACGTTGTAAATGCGCCAGGTGATTGTGCTTTCGTATTAACGCACACAGAAGATAGTAAAGACGCGTCAAATGGCAAACCTATTACATCTGACTACAAAATCCCTCAAGGCCTAGCCCAGGCGGATTCATTGGTAACAGGCTCTCCATTTACGACTTTGGTTGCTAACTCTTTAAAAGATGGTGAAGTATACTCTTCTGATATCGCTGAAAAAGTATTCGAGAATTTGGGTATCGATATCAATGCAAGTGGTAAAACAGTTGACGAAATCCTTCGTGATACAGAATCTGTAGTAGCAGGACTTGGCAGTGAGGGTGGTAACAGCGCACTTGCTACTCAGCTAGTTGCAACAGCAAACGTTGTATCAGACATCATCAAAGCGAACCCAACAGCTTCGCCTGAAGCTGTAGCTGTTGCTGCAAAAGCAATAACAGAAGATGTAATCGCGGCGAACCCAAATTATCCTGAGAATGATTCAGGTGACGTTATCTACGTAACGATTCCAGCTGAAGATACTCAGAAAGTTGTTGCTGATGTACAAGAGGCTATCGATAACGACATTCCATTAGAAGATATCGAACCTGACGTACCACAAATTCCAGATGCGGAAGTCGGTGAGCCAATTGAACCTGAAGATCCACCGGGTCCAGGCACTGGCGCGACAGGCGGTAACTAAGCAAGTTTTTGCTGATAAATTCTAAAGGCCTCTTCAGAGGCCTTTTTTGATCCTATCGTATTGTAGTCATCACCTTTTAGTGAGCCCTTTTCTGTTTAAGTAAGGCAGGATGTGCGGACGTGATTCGCCAGCCAGTTTACTGGTGACTTCTTGCGACCAAGTACTCTGTTTTTGATTGCTCGAACGGTTTGCATAGTAGTTTTGCATAGTTTGGTCATACGTCTGAATATCATCCAAGTTTAGGTCTTGATACTGATTTTCATGCACTACGACATGCTTAGGTAGGCGAGGTTTTACTTCAGGGGCTTGATCTGGATGACCAAGACACATACCAAATAAAATGGCGGTATTTTTAGGTAAACCTAATAATTCGTCTACTTTTTGGGCATTGTTTCGTAAACCACCAATATACACACCTCCTAGTCCCATCGACTCCGCCGCTAGCAAGCAATTTTGTGCCATGATGCCCGAGTCTACAGCGCCTATTAGCGTTAACTCGGTAAAGTCAGCTTGAACATCTGGGTTGATACTGGCGTGGCGCTGGTAATCAATACAAAACACCAAGAACTCAGCCGCGCTTTCAACGTACCCTTGATTTCCTGCATATTGAGCTAATAGCGTACGTTTTTCTTTGTCGGTCACGCGGATAATTGAAACGACTTGCAACATGCTTGATGAGGACGCCGCAAGGCCGGCTTGAAGAATGGCATCTAATTGTTCGCTCTCAATCGGTTGTGAGGTGAATTTTCGAATTGAGCGGTGATTGAGAATTGTTTGAATCGTGCTGTTCATGGTGACTTAACATCCCCTGTTACGTTAAAGGCTGAAGACTCACCTTAGCGACATTTGATGAGTCGGTAAACTATCTCAAAAGAAAAACAATGCTTGACGCATAAGTGTGAAGACGAATCGAGAATACACCACTCGTTCTGTTTGAGAGCGTATATACTGTTTTTAGAATCAATAATTTAAATGCAGTGGAAAATATGAAAGAACTCATTGTTCATACAGTTACGGTGTTTATGGGCTTCTTTGCCATCATGAACCCTATCGCCAATATTCCCATCTTTTTGAGTTTAACTGCTGATGAAGATAAAGAAACCATCCGTTCCATTGCGCTCCGCTCAGTCTTTATTGCATTTATTATCATCGCGATATTTTCGATTGCCGGTAAGTTAATTTTTGATTTGTTTGGTATCACGCTTTATGCATTGCGAATAACAGGCGGTATTTTGGTGTTTTTGATAGGTTTTAACATGCTTCAAGGTGATTCGACGCATCAGAAAACCAAAGAGAAGGCGTATTCACCAGCTCAGCAACGGGCTGCATTGAGTATTGCAGTGTCTCCACTGGCGATGCCAATATTAGCTGGGCCTGGAACGATTGCTACCGCGATGAACTTTGCGACAGCGGGTGGTTTCGATCAAACCATTATTACTATCGTTTCTTTCGCTGTCCTTTGTGTGATCACCTATGTACTGTTTTTGTTTGGAGACAAATTGGTCAAAGCGGTTGGGCCAAGTGCTCTAAATGTTGTGACGAAAATGATGGGCTTAATTCTAGCGGTTATTGGTACTCAAATGTTCATTGATGGCGCGGGCGAAGCCTATAAAACGGTTTTCTCCTAGATTTCTCTTAGGCATTGCCACCTTGGTTCAACCCGCAATTACATTTCTAACGGGTACGGATTTTTTGAACTTTAGTTTTCATTTTCTAAGAGAGAAATAAATAGACTTCACCTATTTCAATAATAAGAATATTCAATTGTTGTGATTGCACGAATTTCATTACTCTTTTGGCAAGGAGAATGGGGGAAATATGGCAACAAAAGCAATTGTAGTAGAAGGTGGCGCGATGCGAGGCGTCTTCGCAAGCGGAGTGTTAGATGCGTTTTTAGAGCAGAGTTATAAACCGTTTGATTTTGCAATCGGTGTATCTGCTGGTGCATCAAATTTGATTGGGTATTTGACCGACTACCCGCATCGCAGTATTAACATCATTACTAAGCTGGCCACAAGCAAACGCTTTTTTGACCCGACTCGCTTCGTTAAAGGTGGGGACCTCATCGATGTGAAGTGGTTGTTTGAAGAATCTAATCGCTTGTATCCCGTCGATGAAAATAAACTGTTTAATGGCGTTCCTTTTCTCGCAGCGACAACAAATGTAGATACAGGGCAGGCAGATTACTATCGCGTGACACGTGATAATTTTCACCATGCGATTGAAGCGACAACAGCATTACCGATTGCCTACAAGCATACCCCTTGTTTTTCTGGCGGTTGTTATACCGATGGTGGGGTCGCTGATTCTATCCCAGTGCGTGAGGCTTATCGTCGAGGGGCTCGCGACATAACTGTAGTACTCTCTCACCCGCTGAATTATGCCAAAAAGCCAGTTAAGACCACATGGCTGATGAAGAAACTGTTTGCGGAGCACCCCAAAATGGCGGATGCGATGTTAAGACGTGCAGATAACTATAATCAATCATTAGAGTTTATTCGTAACCCTCCACCAGGAACACATGTTAGGGTGATTGCCCCACCAGATAATTTTCATGTTCAGCGCTTATCAATGCGACAATCCGTTTTACTAGAAGGGTATAAAATGGGGCTGATTGAGGGGCGAGCGCATCTCACTAGTTTATCTGGTGTTCATGGTTTAGACCGGGAAAGCTGTCATTTTTGCGTTTGATTATAAAAGAGCCTCATAGTGAGGCTCTTTTTACTTAACGTTCAAAGGGTGATTTAGTTGACTTTATCCCAAGCCATCTCCCAGTGTGAACCTATTCCAGGCTCGTAATGGTTTGCGCTTTCTTTCCACTGCATACAGTAACCAGAGTATGGGAAAGGTTTACATTGATAAATGCCCCCGTCGCTGGCAAGCACTTTTGTGCCCGCAGTGTAGCTAGATAGTCCTTCAGGGAAGACAAAATCGTACTCACCAGATGGTGGTGGAGTAACTGACTCTTCTTTTAAGTGAAAGTCGAGTGTTTGCTGATCCACCAAGTTGCCATCTTTGTCCTTAATACGTGTCACGAGCATATGGTGACCCGGCTCTGATTTACTTAAAGCGAGCGATATCGCCTCTACAGAGCCGTCTTTCATTTCGTTTGCCCAACTTGCAAGTGGTTCGCGATGGTGATTGTAAACGGTGAGTTCTGCATTTAAATCGCCTTCAGAAGTTAGTGTCAGATCCAACGTTGTCGGTGTTGACTCAATGATATACTCGTCTGCTAAGCCATCTACTGTGAGTGAGTATTCTGGAACAGGAGTTTCAATGTTATAGCCGATCTCTACTCGCTCAAGGCCGCTATTTGCTTGCAGATACACCGGATTAGTACCATAAACAGGAGTGAATTTATCCTCTGCATACTGCCCGGCTTGCAGTTTTGCTTGTTCTTGGTTTAGCTTAGTCGCGAGTGCGTAAGACCAGTTTTTCGCTTGGCCCATTGCAGCATCGGTAATTTCTAGTTCAGTTCTATACGCCACGTTTTCACCTGCTTGATCAAATACGCGTGTATAAACCGAATCCCCAATATTTAAATCCATTGTAGGAATAATTTGACCGCCTTGCTTCCAATCTGGAATAACGGGACTGCCACCATCAAATTTCACATCGATCACGTTATAAAATGAGGCTGCAGTGTCGCCAACATCCCATACTGCCAGGATGACATGGTATCCCTCGCGAGTAGGCACATTACATTGATGGCTTACCTGTTTCGGGGGTTGAACCATATTGCCGTCGACGACACAGAAAGGAGTTAGATCAAAAGAGTCTCGTGATAGTGAAGCGTTTGGGTTCCAATCAGGCTTGGTGATGTAATATTTCCAGTCGCGCGTCACGTGGTTAGCGGTAAATGTCCATTCAAAAGTTTGTGTACCTGCTTGAATAGGGCGTTTTACCCAACGGTCGGCAGTTTGCTCATCAAGGGCAGCTGCTAAAGCGGTTTCGGCACTCGCTATTTTACCATCGCGAGGCCCTGTTTCGGGAAAGCCATCAGGGCCTTCAACGCTTTGCGGTTCATATTGAATCGCACCGCAGTTATTATTTTTTTCGTTAGTATCTGGCGTTGGATACTTACATAGTGCCGAGCGACTTGCAGCGACACCACCATTGGTTTCTGATACATAACCGTGAGCCGCAGCACCTGAGCTAATGCTTGCAAGTGCTAACGCGAGTACGGATTTGGTTGGAAATGATTTCATCACATGTCCTCTGTTATGGCTGACAAACTAATGTCACACCCCGGCGCATGCTGAGCATAAAGCAACGCTACAGAAATTGGACTTCTGTAACACTGCGTCATGGTAACCCCGCTATCATGAGCATTCTTTTAGATTTTTAAATGCTGACAGACCGGAAGCTTTGCGTCCCACCCTTTCGAATGGTTTGCCGAAATGTGATTGAGCAGCCAAAATTTAGCTTAAGAATTTACATGTGGAAAAGTAAACGTCACTGACATGGAATCCTGTTCTCAAATTGAAAGATAACGATATCTTAATCTCGTCAATATTATGCAGTATCGTCTTGCAAGGTATTGATTTTAATTTTGTTTTTATCTTTTTTATAACCATGACGAATGAGTGGAGGTTTGTTGGGGATAAGTGAAGAGGAATCGTGCTAAAGGTGAAAGAAGTTCTGTCTAAAGGGCGGAGTGTACCGCCCTCTGAATGGTGTTATTTCGGCATGATGACAGTGTCAATCACGTGAATGACACCGTTTTTAGCTTTCACATCGGTTGCAATGACATTTGCATCGTTAACCATGACTTTATCGCCCATGGTTTTAATCATCACATCTTGCCCCTGAACCGTAGTCGCTTTGTCTAGCTTAACAACATCGGCAGCCATCACTTTCCCTGGGACGACGTGATAAGTCAAAACAGATACTAACTTGTCTTTATTTTCCGGCATTAAGAGCATGTCGACTGTGCCGTCTGGCAGTTTTGCAAAAGCGTCATCCGTTGGTGCAAAAACAGTAAATGGGCCTTCCCCTTTGAGAGTGTCAACCAAGCCCGCTGCTTTCACCGCAGCAACAAGCGTATTGAAAGAGCCGTTTTCAGCGGCAACGTCGACAATATCGGCTTTCATCATGCCATGCTCATGAGCCTTGACGGGAAGCATAAAAGATAATGTCGCCATCAGTGTAGCCGCGATAACTAAGATACGTTTGAACATAGTGTGTTCCTTACTAGTTGAGGGTACAACGGGTTCCCTGGAGTGTTTGCATTTGTACGCATTGTCATTGAAAGATGATCATCGCGTCCTACTTTCTTTTGAGGGTCTAACATGTCGCGCAAGAATTCGTCTGCCTTCTTGTTTCACATCGGCTCGTTTCCGCCACGTCCATAAGCGCTCTCTTGCTGCCTTAGCTGCGTTGTCTGGTGCGATAATAGGTGCAAGGTAACGGCTATCTGGCTGCAATTGATACATGACAGCTTCCATTTGGGTCATTGTCCAGGGCTCGAATAAAAGAGGGGGAGGAACCATTTGTAACTCAGGTACCCACTTGTAGATGAACGTACCGTTAGGATCATGTTCTTGGGCTTGCTTGATCGGATTATAAATACGGATTGTGTTAGTCCCGGTTACTCCTGCTTGCATTTGGAATTGTGGGTAATGAATTCCGGGCTCAAAGTCGAGAAACAGTTGCGCTAAATGCGTTACACCTACTCGCCAATTCATGTTCATGTGGTGAGTAAGAAAGCTAACCAGCATGGCACGCATGCGAAAGTTAATGTAACCAGTGTGGTGCAAACAGCGCATGCAGGCATCAATCAAAGGTACGCCAGTATGCCCGGATTTCCATGCTGCTAACTTTTCTTCATCGAAAGTACTACTTTGTCTAATCAATGGTTCGTAAGCCCGATTAACGCAGTAAAACTCCATGTCGTATTCCGATTCGAATTTTTGGATGAAGTGACAGTGCCAATGAAGCCGTGAAGACAATGCAATTAAGCTGCGACGAAACCCAGCGACTTGCCAGTGTTTCAAAAGGTATTGATAAACTTCACGCAAGGATATGTTACCCCAAGCGAGATATGGAGAAAGTCGAGTACAGGCTGTGCGTGAGGCTGTGGGACTAGAAATGCTTCGATAGTAATCACGACCTCGACGATGAAAAAAATCCTCTAGTGTTTTCCAAGCGAGCCGGCTTCCTCCCGTTTGCATTCCTTTGCATTTTGATAGCCAGGATGATGGTGGCGAAAACGAACAGCCGAGAGCTTCTGCATCCAATGAATGCAATAAGTCGGTTTGGAGCTCAATAGGGCTTATTGAGGCTCTCATGACAGAGTCCCAATGTTTGTCCCAACCTTGCCGGTTTTTTGCACCTCTGATAACAGCACCGTGTTCGAACTCAAACCAGTCGATGTTCTGCTTATATAGCCAAGCGGCAACTTGTTTGTCGCGCTCAAAGGTGCAGTTGAGTCCTATTTCTTGGTGAGAAAAAACAGCGTTGATTTGATATTGCGTTTGAATTGATTGAAAACATGCTAAGGCATCGTCAAACAGCACCGTGATTCGATGCCCATATGCTTTGAGCGTCTCATCCATGTCTTGCAGTGATTGCCAAACAAATCGCCAGTGGCGCTCAGAATAGTGTGGGTTGTTCAATAGCAATGGTTCAACAATATACAAAAGCACAGTTGGGTGCTTTGTTGATAATGCTTGAGTTAGTGGTTGATGGTCAGTCAGCCTTAAATCTCGCTTTAACCACACGACATTGATTGTTTGCATCGGAATCCTCTTTGTTTCCGATGTTGTACGCAAGTAAACCGAAGAAATCTCATCCAATGATCGGTTTTATTCCACAAAACGTAGAGGTAACTTTTAGGGAGGTGACACATGGCAATAGCATTGAGTAAGTTACAAAAATACTTCTATGTAGACAAATTGGTCATTCATTCGCTTGATCTCGCATTGTACCAGGCATCTGTCGTGATTGATGGAGAAGCGCAATTTATCACTGATGACAACGGTATCTTTTTGAGGGCTCATTCCCTGATCGAGATGCAAAAGAAGTGCAGGAATATCAAAGCAAATAAGCAGGTTCTAGTGCATCAAAGTGCTTATGATGAAATGGTGGGGCTACCCGAAGGCAAAAGAGACAATCAACTAGAGGTATTGGTGAGGGATACAAAATTGTATTGAAAGAGTATTGGTGCGCAGTAAAAGCGAGCCACCTTACGGCAGCTCGCTAAATATAAGGAGAGTTGGGCTTAGTCTTGTTTACGCTGCGCTTCTTTTTGCGCGTACTTAGCGGCACGTCGGGCTTCTCTTTGCTTGGCACTTTCACCACCAACATGCTGCTCGCCTCGCTGCTCTGCAAGAACAATTTGTTTTTCACGCTCGCGGAATCGAGCAATTTGTTCTTCTGAGTGTGTGCCGTGACATTTTGGACAGCTCACGCCTTGCTCGAACAATTCTGACTGTTTGTCTTCTTCAGTGATCGGTAGACGACAAGCGTTACATAAATCGTAATCTGCTTTTTCTAGCTGGTGGTTCACGGCAACACGACCGTCAAATACGTAACAATCGCCTTCCCACATGCTCTCTTCTTGAGGAACTTCTTCAAGATATTTAAGAATGCCTCCTTCTAGGTGGTAGACCTCATCAAAGCCCTGTTCTTTCATGTAAGCCGTTGATTTTTCGCAGCGGATACCACCGGTACAGAACATCGCAACTTTCTTGTGTTTTGCCGGGTCCATGTTTTCTTTTACATAGTCTGGGAATTCACGAAAGGTTTCAGTATTTGGGTTTACAGCGCCTTTGAATGTCCCGATCTCGATTTCGTAATCATTACGTGTATCGACAACAAACACTTCAGGATCAGCAATAAGATCGTTCCACTCTTGAGGTTTCACGTAAGTACCCACTACGTGGCGAGGGTCTATACCTTCAACACCTAATGTTACGATCTCTTTTTTCAGTTTCACTTTGGTGCGATTGAATGGCTGGGTCTCAGAATACGACTCTTTGTATACGGTGCCAGTCAAACGAGGTTCGTTGTTTAGCCACTCCAGTAGCGTATCAATACCTGCACGCTCAGATGCAACAGTACCGTTGATACCTTCACTTGCCAGTAGTAATGTCCCGCGAATATGGTGTTTTTCCATCAACGCAAGTAATGGCTCGCGTAGCTCTTGATAGTTATTCAGCTCAACAAACTTGTACAGCGCACAAACTACATACTGACTCATGAGGTTTCCTTTAAAAATACAGGTGGTCAACGACCTTAAAATTTTAGCGGCACGAAGTATACCTGACTAAACTAGTCGGAAATACGGACAAATTATACGGATATTATGAGTAGGCGGGGCCTGGCGGTCTTTGATAGGGGGTGCATGTCCGCAGGTGAAGCCGCTATGTGTTCAAATTATAAGCATTAATTATAGTGGGTTAGGTAGGTTGGAGCCGATACTTTTGGTTTAAATTTATGCTGTTTTGGGCCCTTCAAAAAAGTTAGGCGCAAGAAGCACCAAGTAATCACCGGAGTCATTGACAAGGAAAGGACATGTCGCAGTTTTATACATGAGGTGGTGAGGGATAAAGGTTTAGGGACAAAGAGTGAATGACTGATCGCCATTGTTCATAAACCGCTATAAACGCCTTTTCATCAAATACTAAAAAGGCGTATTTCTAACGTCTGTCCTGCTTATTTCAACGCAGCTGCGGTCTGTTTACCCATGGCAATGAGCCTGTCGAGAATGCGTTCACCGTCGGCACGCAAACCGTTGTGCTCGTACTCGTTGGTGATCCACGCTTTTGAATTTGGGATTAACGCGAGCGTCTCTCGGCTGATATCCATTTCAACAAACATATCATCGGCGTAAACGGCGCAACTGACAGGCACTTTATTTTGAGCCAGTTGAGTTTGATCGTACAGCGCAGCCCAATCGTCTTTCGCGGCCAATATTTCTGCGGCGTCTTTTAGTGGTTTGAGGTTGACGTATTGGTCGAACATCCACGGGAAGACCATTTCCCCCGTAAAGTAAAATGGCTGGCCAGGTTCATAATTAAACTCTGGTCGGGTTTGGCGAACACGGTGCGCACTCCAATTCGACGCAAAGCCTTGGCAGTAAATCGATTCATGCAAAATGGCGTAGATCGGGTTGGTTTGGAAGTTTTGCTGCGCCAACATATCGTTTAAGAACTCATAGCGAAGTTGTGGTTTGCCGTCCACTTCAATCAACGCGCTTTCTAGCCAATAGTAAGTTGGTAAGAAAGTATCACTCACACCAAAGTTGATGCCGATTTGTTGAAATTGTTCCACCGTGAAGCGTTGACCATTTGGTAGGTACTCTTCATTTTCTAGCAAGTGATTCGCAATGTTTTGGCAAAGTTGCTGTGCATTGGGAAATTGTTGGAAGAACGCTTGGTTTTTCTCCATAGTGCGTTTGAAAGTGGCTTCATACACATCGTCGGCATGACGCGAGACTGATGGCACGCCACCTGTGATGTAGCTTTGTAGCAAGCTGTCTGGGAACAAAGACAAATAGGTGAGGGAGCAAAACCCACCAAAGCTTTGACCTAAGATCGCCCATTTTTCGACGCCAAATTGCTTACGAATGTACTCCGCGTCGCGCACGATGTTATCCGCTCGGAAGTGGCTCAAGTAGTCTGCTTGTTGCTCTGGCGTGAGGTGAGTAAGCGTCTGGTGATTAATCACTGAACTATTGCCCGTACCGCGCTGGTCGAGAAGCAAAACTCGGTACTCTTGCAGCGCGCGTTTTACCCAGCCGCTATTGCCGTTTTGACGCGGAGAGGGAAAGCCAGGCCCGCCCTGAAAGTAAACCAACCAAGGTTTGGTCGATTCTTCATCGCCAACTAGGCAAACCGCACGGGCGAAGACTTCAATGGTGCCTTTGCTCGCGTCTTGGTAATCCAGAGGAACGGTAAAACTGTGGGGAGTGTAAAGCAATCCTGCGTCGATAAATGATTGAGCGTTCATTGTTATCTTTATTTCCTTATTGAGGGGTAGCGCTACTTTACTGCGAATGGCATGAAGAACCAATGCTATTTCCCAATCGCCTCTTCAGTTCTATACCTTGGTCAAATCAATGTAAGTTCAAGAAAATGAAACGATTAGCGACTGGTGCAACTGGTTGAGTGAGCTATGCTCAATAGAGTTGCGACAAAGTAAGAGCATGGAGGAAGTCGGATGAAAGTGTCACTGGCTCGATGGACAATTGTGACTTGTTTAATAAGCGTACCTACTTTTGCCGTTGTTACGCCCAACCCACCTCAGTTACAGGCAAAAGGCTACGTATTAATGGACTTTCAATCCGGTGCCATTATTGCCGAGTATAACGGGCGAGCAGGCCTTGCTCCGGCGAGTTTAACCAAGTTGATGACCGCTTATGTAGTTGGACAAGAAATCAAAGCGGGGCGTTTGAAATGGGATGATGTTGTCACCGTGAGCGAAAACGCGTGGTCGGCCAAGTTTCCCGGTTCTTCTAAAATGTTCATCAAACCGAAAGATGAAATTAGTGTTGCGAACTTAATGCGCGGCGTGATCATCCAATCAGGAAATGACGCGTGCGTTGCACTGGCTGAGCATGTTGCAGGCAGTGAACGCGGCTTTGTTGCCTTGATGAATGGTTGGGCGGAGAAATTAGGACTGCAAGACACCTATTTTGTGAACTCCCATGGTCTTGATAGTGATGGCATCCAAACCTCACCAACCGATATGGCAAAACTCATGCAGTCGATCATCAGCGATGTTCCTGATGTGTACGCGCTATACAGTGAGAAAGTCTTCAAGTGGAACGACATTACGCAGTACAACCGCAATAAGTTGTTATGGGATAATTCCATTGATGTCGACGGGGGCAAAACCGGCTACACCAGCAATGCCGGATACAGCTTGGTGAGCTCGGCCAAAGAAGGAAGAATGCGCCTTATCTCGGTGGTGATGGGTACGCCAAGTAAACAGGCTAGGATCAGCCAATCGAAGAATCTACTCAGCTATGGTTTTCGCTTTTATGACACCAAGCAAGTTGCTAAACAGGGGGAAGTTGAGTCTAAAGTTCGCGTTTGGAAGGGAAATGCTAATCAAGTTGAAGCGCTCTTTGCTAAAGATGCCTATCTCACTCTACCTCGTTCAATGACGGCTGGGCTTGATAAGAGTGTGGTGTTAAATGAACCGTTGATTGCGCCGATCGCGCAAGGAGATGAGATTGGTAAGGTCGTTTGGAAAAGCGATGACAGTACCGTGGCGAGTTATCCCTTGGTCAGCAGCCAAGCGGTAGAAGAGGGCTCGTGGTTCGGTCAGCTTTGGGACAGTCTGGTGCTGTGGGTGAAATCGTTCTTTAACTAGAATAAAAACGAGCAGAAGTGTCTTTCTGCATTCTTTTGTTGATGGCCGCCCAGCTAAACGCTGGGCGGTGTCTTTTTTAACGGTTTATTCCGACAAGGTGATGATTGGTAAATCGTCCCAAATCTTACTTTCATCCGATGCGCCACCGGAGAAGTTCCAAGGGCCTTTGTCTTGTTCTAGCGGACGGTAAGTTGCCGAAAGGCCGTCTAAGTCCCAAGTCGTGACATAGAAGCGGATACCATCGAGCGAATCTGGGCGGCCTAGTGCATCGCTAGCAAAGTCCATCGAAATGGTGTTGTTGGCTTTGTCTACCGTGACCATTGGTGCTGGCGTTACGGCTTCTCCCCATGTCGTCGCATTTGCTCCTTTGGTGTTGTAAATCGAGCTTTGCCAGCCAAAAACAACCGCATTGCGACTCCAGGTTCCGCTTGGCATAGAAGCGTTGATCTTCGGTAGCTCAGACAAGTTGGTTGCGGCTTCTTCAGGTAAATCAATGAAGATGGTGAAACCTACGTGGTCGAAGCCGTTTGGTGGTAACCAAGTGTCGGTGATTTTGTCCATAGTGAAGGTCAAACGTACGTTACTGCCAACGGTAAACACTTCTGCTTTATTGATTGCGAGTTGGCTGTTGTCTTTGTCGAACGTTGGATCAGTTGGTAGCGAGTAGTTACCATTAGGGCCGCCCATGCCGTCTTGTGCATCGCCTGCATCATCAATGGTGTCATCCGGTGTGTTTGACCAGCTTAGGTTGGAGACAAAATTCACGTCCTCGATGCCTGCTTTTTTCTCGGTGGAGTAAATCGCGAAGCGGTGTTGCTGTTCGCCAATTGCAAAGTGACGAGTCGACAGCGTGACGCTAAACTGACCATCAGCGCCTACAGTAATGGTTTGTGCTGTTTCCAAGTTACCATCGACGACAAGGTTCAACTTCTCGTTGGCGTTCGCACTACCCGCGATAACAATATCACCAGTGATGGTTTTTCCTTCCCAATCTTGCGCTAGTTGGATGTTGAGGTCTGGCGTATCTACAGATTGATTGCTGCTTGTTTTTGAGTAAATCACTGCAGACTTGGCTGGTAGCTCTAGGGTTACATGACCGTTTTCATCGGCGACTAACTGCTCTGGAGCGTCTGCCCAGTTCGACATGATTTGCTGTTTGAAGACGGTACCGCCCGCTTGCTCTACATCGAGTTGGTTCATCAACATCGGCGAGTTGGATGTGTTCATGACCACCAAGACTTCGTCGGTATCCAACGTTCGGGTAAAGGCGAACACGCCCGCGCCCGCTTTGTCGCTGCCAATCACCTTCATTTCGCCACGTGTCATGACTTTGTTTTCAGTGCGTAGCTTGGCAAGTTCTTGAATAAACAAGTACATCTCACTGTTTTGGTCGAACGAGTCTACGTAGTTGCCATCTTCACGGTACCCTCCGGCGAACATAGCATCGCGCGCCGCTGACATCGCCTGTTCTGTACCTTGGTAAATCACAGGAATACCCGGTACGCTCATCATGGTGATCAATGCTTGTTTCATGTCATTCACGCTACCTTGCGACAGAAAGCGCGGCATGTCGTGGTTATCAATGAAGTTCGGCATGATGTATGGATTCGGGAACATCTCCATCATTTTCTCAAGACGGAAACGTAAATAGTCGGTCGGTTGCCCTGCTGCAAATACGCGCGTCATGGTCGCTTGCAATGGGAAGTTCAGTACCGAGGTTAGCTGTTTCGGTGAGCCATTTTCACCGATGTAAGTCAGCATCTTCTCTTCGCCTTCGGTGTGGTATGGCGTCGATGTTTCGAATACTTCACCAAAAGTGAGGAAGTTGTCACGACCGGTATCAACCGCTTGCGTCATCACACCATCGTCGGCGTGTAGGAAGTCATTCCAGAAATCATGTTCAACAAACTTCACCGTATCGATACGGAATCCGTCGACGCCGACTTCGCGAATCCATTTTCGGTAGCTCTCTTTTAGATAAGCGCGTACTTCAGGATCGGACGTATTAAGGTCATCCAAATCAGAGAGTTGCCAGGTTTTTTCTTGTACCAGATCGTTGTGGTCGGTGATGGTTGGCGTCCAGTGGTAACTACCTGTGCCGTCTGTTTTACACTCGTTCATGTTGAGCGGGTATGGCAGTTCTTGCCCGGCGGGTAGCGCATTTTTTATCAAACGGAAGCCTTGGCAAGGTAGGCTTGGATCATAACTGTAAGGATCATCGTAGGTGAAGAAGTTGCCTACATGGTTGGTCACGATGTCCTGAATTAAGAACATGTTACGCGCATGCACTTCGCGTGCTAACGCTTGGTAGCTTTCCATGTCACCAAAGTGTTCATCCACTTTTTGGAAATCGCGCGCCCAGTACCCGTGGTAGCCGCCGTAGTTTTGCTCTGCATCCCACCATTGGTTAGCAACTGGCGGAGTAATCCAGATCGATGTGGCACCGAGATCTTCGATGTAGCTTAACTTATCGCTCACACCAACGAGGTCGCCGCCGCTGAATTTTTTATCCGACGTCGGATCGAATTCGTTTTGCCCTTGATCATTGAGAGCGCTGTCGCCGTCGTTAAAACGGTCGATCATCAGGAAGTAAATGATTTGATCTTGCCAATCAGGAGATGCCACGTGGCTGCCTGTATCGACTGGTGTGGTTTCGTCGCTTCCACAGCCAGAAAGAGCAAGAGCGATCGCTAAAGGAAGTATTTTTATTTTATTCATTGGGTTAGGTAGAGTTTCAAACACAGTTTTTGCCTCCGTTATGCAGCAATGCAGAAACGATAAAGCAAAGGTTTGAAATTGAGAGTGTCATTTCACGCCAAAAAAGACGTGAAATGATGTCACGAAGAGACGATTTTGATCTGACCGACAGTTTTAATTGAGCGGTTGCACAATAGGATATTGTATCGGGTAATGCTCTTTCGCGAGCTCGTTGCCGGATTCATCATAAAGGCGGAAACGGCACTGCTTTGCAGTTTGAGTGAGCGATAATTGTAGCACCCAACAAGCATAATGTAGCGAGTGTTTGGTTAAGCGCATTGCGTGAGGTGTGGGGTCATCATCGACGTAACCGTCAATCCTCACAACGTTTTCAAGTCGGCATGCCAGTTCGACAAAGAGCGTGTATTGCGCCCCGATATTAATCAGCTGCCGAGTCGGGACAATATATTCCGTTGCGCCAATTAAAAGCCCCTTAGAAACCACATAATCACGCTGGTGGTTATTCTCAATGTAACGCTCCCCATCGACTTCATAACACAGGCGAAAGGTCAGGGGATGCGCCACCGGAAGTTCAGTCGTTGCCCAGAGTTCGGTGCCATGACTTAAAAAACGCTCGAAGAAGGCGGGGTAGCGCCGCCATGCGCCATCACGGTCACGGCATTCTACCGAGACCACTTTTTCAAACGCAATATTGTCCACTTCCATCCAGATTTTGCCGACAGGTTGGTCGATGTGGTTATCGTCGAAGGTATTGGCTTTGGCATAGTACAAGCGGATCGGTTGTTGATTTAGTTGAGTTCGGTTATCCAAACATTGTTGGCGATACTGCATGGGGGAAAACGGATACCAACGACGAAAAGTGCGGTGAAAGTTCGATGGTTCTTCGTAACCAAGTTGATAGGCGATTTGCTGCGTTGTGAGTTGGGTGTCGGCAAGCAAAGTGAGTGCTTGCTTTCTTTTCGCGAAATCAACGCATTGAGAGTAGCTCATTTGCTTTTCTTGCAGTCGACGTTGCAAGGTGCGTTTGGAGACGCCCAGTTGCCTTGCCGCTTGCTCTAATTTGAGCGCGTAATTACTGTTTTTGATGAACAAGGCGTTCAAAACACTCAGCAATTCGGGTTGCTCAATTGGCTGGTGAGAAAGCAGAAAATAAACATGTTTCACCAGTTCAAACACGCTTGAACTCGTTTTAGAATCTCGCGTTTCCTCTAGAAAAATATCGGCCGCGAGTGGATTGTTGGCGTGAACTTGTACCTGTATTGATTCGCTTAGCTCAAGCATTTCCAACTGCATTTTGAGCAAGCCAAACACCGACTCCGCCCAATTTGGCATATCGGCCGTTCTACATTCGACTTGCAGATGGATTTGGGCATCATCATGTTGCAATGTGACGTACAAGCGGCGGTCGAATAATGAGACACTTTTACTCCACCAAAGCAGCCCTTCTTGGAGGTTAGGCGCTTCTTTCAACATCATGCATTGCAAGGCCACCAACTTCTCAATGTGCCAATATTCGCCGGCAATTCGAAGGTGATTGTGACCGAGCTTTTTGCACAGAAAGGATGTAATAACGTTATCTTGAGGCAGCATGAGTTGAGTTTGGTTGCGAGCAAACATGCATTATTGCCGAAAAGATGGAGAAGTTCAGTGAGAACGCTCAAAGCCTTTCTTATCGTTTTATTTTCAAATTTATTTTGAAAATGTTTTTAATCGAAATCGGTTTTTCCCTTTATCTCATGAGGTTATGCTGTTACACAGCTTAAATTCATTAATTGGAGAACCTCATGGATATCGTACAAGCTGCAAAATCTCGTTACTCAACGAAAGTGTTTGACCCAACGCGCAAGCTATCTCAAGAAAAAATCGACGCAGTTAAAGAGCTGATTCGTTTTAGTCCATCGAGTGTGAACTCCCAGCCTTGGCATTTCATTCTGGCAAGCACAGAAGAAGGCAAACAGCGCATCGCTAAAGCGGCGCAAGAGAATTACGCATTTAACGCGGCGAAGATTCTCAACGCTTCTCACGTATTGGTGTTTTGTGCGAAAACAGGCATTGATAACGACTACATTGAAGCGCTAATGGCGCAAGAAGAAAAAGATGGCCGATTCCCAACTGAAGAAGCGAAAGCGGCTGTACGCGGTGGTCGTAGCTACTTTGTGAACATGCACCGTTTTGATCTGAAAGATGCAAACCATTGGATGGAGAAACAAGTTTACCTCAACGTGGGTACGTTGCTGTTGGGTGCTTCGACGTTAGAAATCGATGCAGTACCAATTGAAGGGTTTGATCCAAAAGTGCTGGATGAAGAATTTGGCTTGCGTGAAAAAGGTTATACCAGTGTTGTGATCGTGCCGCTTGGCTACCACGCGGAAGATGACTTCAACGCGAAAACGCCAAAGTCTCGCTGGGACGCAGAAACCGTATTCACCGAGATCTAATTCGAGCTTACTTGCAGGTGACGTAGAACCTTGTAATCAATATATAAATCGCAAAAGAGTGATAAAACGATGATCCACTTAGTCGCAGAAGTGAAAGCCTATCCAGATAGTAAGGATCAGGTGGTGAATTTGCTTGCTGGTTTACTAGAGCCAACTCGCAAAGAAGAAGGCTGTTGCCAATACGAGTTGTATCTCGACGAAAAAGTTGATGGCCTATTTATGTTCCAAGAAATCTGGGCATCGCAAGAGGCCTTGGATAAGCATTTGCAAAGCCCGCATATGGCGACGTTTCTTGAAATATTGGAAGAGAATGATTGGGTTGAATATACCCAGATTCGTCCTCTTCGATTTATCGCCTAATGACAGAAGGTTGCCAGCACGTTGGCGCGTTGCTGGCAGCATTTTTGTTGGATAAAGTCGCGGAAAGTCCGAATCGTTGGCGTCAATAATCGACGATCGGCACATACCATGTAGAGCGGCACTGGGCCGCAATCCCACTCTGGTAACACTCGTACCAATCTTCCCTCGATTAAGTCTCGGCTAATGTCCATCAATGATTTATTCGCAATGCCTTTGCCTTTGATCGCTAACCGGTGTGGCAAGTCACTATCGTTGCTCAACAAGTTACCGCTGACCACGATTTGTTATTTCTCGCTGCCACGCGTGAGCGTCCATTTGTTGTAGACCGAATCCGCGACCATGTAGCACAAGCAGTTGTGTTGCGTTAAATCGGCAGGAGAGGCGAGTTCTGGATGTGTAGCTACGTACTCTGGCGATGCACATAATATCCGTTCGTTTGACCCACATAATGCCAATACGACCAGATTGGAGTCGGCCGGCTCGCCGTAGCGAATCGCAATATCGACAGGCTTTGTGTACATATCCGTCAAGCTATCGGACAGCTCTAGTTTAATGGAAACATTTGGGTAGAGATCGATGAACTCATCCACCCAATCGAGCAACATATTGCGACCAAAATCGGAGGGTGCAGTAATGTGCAGCTGACCAGACAACTCCCCGCGCGCACTTGAGATCTGATCCAACCCCTCTTGCAATGTTGCCAACGCTTGCGTGGTTTTGTCTAAAAACAGTTCGCCCTCTGAGGTTAAACGCAGGCTTCGGGTGGAACGCACAAACAACGGGAAACCGATTTGCCCTTCAAGACGCTTAATCGATGCGCTAATGGCGGCTGGTGTCATGTCCATGCTGTTAGCGGCTTTTGAAAAGCTGCCTTGGCGCGCTGTTTCGACAAAAATATTGAGGTCGTTGAGGGCTTTCATCGTGAAAAGGGCTTTTATGAAGTTTGGGCTACTATAGGGGAGAGTCGTAGGCCAATTCAAGGTTAAAACATTAGGTTGCACGGCGAGTTTGAGTTAGATTAGCGCGCAACTTCACTTTACCGGATCAATAGCATGAGCCAACATCAGCCGAATAACCCACTTCACGGGTTGAGTTTAGAGAAAATCGTCACCCGACTAGTTGAACACTTTGGTTGGAATGGCATGTATGAGCGCGTTCGTGTGAACTGTTTTAAGAAAGATCCGTCGATCAAATCTTCTCTGAAGTTTTTGCGTAAAACGCAATGGGCAAGAGACAAAGTCGAAGCGCTGTATATTGAGACATTCTGCTAACCGCTCTATGGTCTGCAGCAAGCGGCAAGTAGATTCTTAGTCTCGCTTTGGCTCGCTAGAATGACGCCACTTTTCTTATCGCGTAGGCTAGAAGAGTCGCTCTGCTGTTATGTTTAAAGCGTGATTCAGAATCTACCCTCAGATTGTATTGAGTTTATTCATAGCTCTATGGCCTGCAGAAGCGGTAAGTAGATTCTTAGTCTCGCTATGGCTCGCTAGAATGACGAAGTTTTTCTTATCGCGTAGGCTGGAAGAGTCGCTCTACTGATACGTCTAAAGCGAGATTCCGGATGGTCACATAGGCTTGTCTGGAATCGCTTTTTTAGATGGTTTTGTAGAGGTCAGAGTCAAACTCGAACCGTCATTCTGAACCGCGAGGAACGAGCGTGAATCAGAATCTACCTTCAGATTGTATTGAGTTTATTTATGGCTTTATGGTCTGCAGCAAGCGGTAAGTAGATTCTTAGTCTCGCTAGAATGACGCAGCTTTTCTTATCGCGTAGGCTGGAAGAGTCGCTCTGCTGATACGTCTAAAGCGAGATTCCGAGTGACTCACTTAGGTTCTTCTGGAATCGCTTTTTTAGATGGTTTTGTAGAGCTCAGAGCCAAACTCGAACCGTCATTCTGAACCGCGAGGAACGAGCGTGATTCAGAATCTACTCTCAGATTGTATTGAGTTTATTCATGGCTTTATGGTCTGCAGCAAGCGGTAAGTAGATTCTTAGTCTCGCTATGGCTCGCTAGAATGACGTAGCTTTCTTATCGCGTAGGCTGGAAGAGTCGCGCTGCTGTTACGTTTAGCGAGGTTTCGAATGATTCACTTAGGCTCACTAGAATGACTCTAGTTTTCTTATTGCGTAAGTTGGAATGGTATCTCAGCATCATTCCCGATAGCGATGAAGGAGCGCTGTCGGGAACCTCGCCTTTAATCTCTCGTTTCTTGCTACTCCAAATGATGCGTACTACCCACGGTTCCTTCCAAGTCTAAAATCGACTGGCGAACGTGATCTGGAATCGCAGCTTTAACGTTGTTCTTAAAATCAAACATCACACCAGTGGCGGTCGCGATGGTCGCAATTTTCCCCCACTTCTTACTCAGCACTTGGTACTCCATTGTGATGCGATCTTCTTGCATGTCGATTACGCGAGAACCGACTAATAGCGTGTCTGGGTAAGTAACAGGCAATTTGTAGCGGCATTGAGTCTCGCTCAGTACTGGCCCAATTTGCGAGGTCTGCAGGTCGACCAGCAGGTTAATTTTGTTGAAGTAATCTAAACGTGCGGTCTCGAAGTAGCGAAAATAGACCACGTTATTAACGTGTTGCAGAGCATCCATTTCACCCCATGCGACTTTTATCTCTGTGATAACGGGAAAGTCCTTTAACAGTGTGTCCATTTTTATAGCTCCTTTTTCATCTGCTTTGCCACAAATTGCGACGCGACTTATCACTTTGAGCATTTATTCTAGATGTAATCATTTAATATGTAATAAAATTGTTTTTAAAATGTGAAATGAAATAGTGGTTTGATTATGTAAACTAGAAACTTTACATAATCGAGTTGAAGGCGTAAGTTTAACTAAGAGTAACCAGATAGGAGGTGTCTCATGATTGAACTCAAAGGTTTCAACCTCGCAAGAGTTGAGAAACGCATTGATTGGACAGGTGAGCTGTTCAGTTTGAGAATATCTGGCGCGCCTCTTTCCTTTAAAGCTGGCCAATTCACCAAGCTTGCTTTGCTTGATGATGAAGGTAAGCCGATCAGCCGTGCTTACTCTGTGGTTAATGCACCAAGCGAGCAATTCGATTGGTTGGAATTTCTAATAGTAGCCGACCCTCAAGGACAACTTTCTCCACGGCTCCAAAAGCTTAAATCTGGTGATAGCATTTATGTCGGTGCCACCGCACATGGCGATTTAATCCATGACTCTATTCCTAAACAGGCTCATGACCTGTGGCTGCTATCTACAGGTACGGGGATTGGACCGTTTTTATCGCTGCTGGATGATATAAACTTACCGCCTCACAATGAGCGCATTGTGCTGGTTCATGCCGTTCGTTTCGAAAAAGATCTGGTTTATAAATACCTAATTGAACAGCTTCAGCAACGATATGAAGGCAGATTAAAGTATATACCGATAGTCAGCAGGGAAGTGGTTGACGGTAAATTACAAGGCCGAATTCCTGAACTCATCGAATCGGGTTTACTGTCCAACGCCGCTGATGCGCCATTCTCAGCTCAGCGTAGCTTTGTCATGATGTGTGGGAATCCGCAAATGATCAAAGATACCGTGCCCGTTTTACAAGAGCTAGGCTTGGAAAAGTATCGCCATCAAACTGGGGGAAATATCATTTACGAACGTTACTGGTAGCGTTTTGTTAAATTGATACGGTTATGCTCAAGATGTAATGATTACTTTTGAGATACGACCGCGATTTAGTATGTTCTTAGTTGAATATTATGTTGGCAATACCTAAACTGCGCTCACCATTGCGCGTCTGTACACTCAGTCATTCTCGCTTAACCAATTACATTGAGGTGACTGAAGTCCATGTATGCTTTTATCGCGAGCAAGCAACAGAGAATCATTGCTGGTTTTATCGACCTGCTCTTTACGATGGTGGTCGTGTTAATAATTGCATTGAGTATTAACTCTTTTCTTAACGACTTTCAGCTCTCTTTAGCAGATAACCTCACGCTTGTTCGTGAAACTCAGGCGTTTTACTTGCTTTCTTTACCAACGGTTTTAATGATCAACTGGAATGCATTGAGTCATGGGCAAACCATTGGTATGCGCATGATTGGTATTAAAGTTGTAATGAAAAATGATAGTAAGGCAACGAAAGTTACAGCAGGGTTAAGGCTTGTTATTAGCTACTTACTGGAGATGCTCATTCCGGGGATCCCGTTGGTAAATTTGGCATTGTTGTTCTTTCATCCGGAGCGACGTTTGTTGCATGACTTGATCGCCAATACTAAAGTTGTCCAAGTTTCCTAATTTTTGATCAAAAAAGCCACGTGAAGTGGCTTTTTTAATATCGATAAAGTTAACCAGATTTACTGTTGATTAACATATTTCTTAAAGCGAGCTTTGGTTTCTGCGTCTGCTTTTTGGTACCAGAAGTGCAGCATCTCTTCAGCTGTCGAATCCGCTTTAACCGCAGTAGCTCTCACTTGCTTCATATCCGCAGGAACCTTTGCAGGAAGCGTGACTGGCTGCATGGTCGCTGCGCCAGCAAAAGCCACGGCTGCTGCACCGCCAGCTTGGTTATAATCTTCGATTTCACGTACGTAATCACGACCGATTTGCATACCCGGTTTGAGCAACTTGTCCTGGTCAACCGCGATTGCGTTGCCAGAATCATCAACCAGTTTCCAATCTAAGTCTTTGATCTTCTCTTCCGCATCACGTAGGTTGCGGTATTCTGGCATTTGTAGAGTGAGTTCGGTATTGGTCGCGTCAAATCGTGTAACGATAACATCGCTTTCAACACTTAAACGGTCATTACCTTGGTTGAAGTAAGGGGCGAAACGAAATACGACTTGGTTAAGGCCATCAGGTAACGTCAGTGTTCTCTCAGAGGCGAAAAAACCACCCGAAAGTTCTGCTTTTTCACCGTTAGCCGCTAATACTGAAACGTTGTCAGGAACACTCACGGTTACATCTGCGAATGCCATGCCACTCATTGCGAGAGCAAGCGCACAAGTTAAAGGCTTGATCAATTTCATTGTTTTTATCCTAAGCAAATTAGTGGTCATCGAGAGTGCATCGTTCATTGCCCGATTGCAACTCCCAAGTGTAATAAGTATGAAAATTTAACAAGAACGTCATTTTTATCGCATTTATTACGACGAAACTGTGATCCAAATAGAATCAAACCGCTGAAATTCAGCGGTTTGATATCATAACTTATAGATTAAATTTCTTTCTAACTTATTGATTTATTAAATGCCAGCACCATGTCCAGGTTCTGATTGGTCATCAGAAGCGTCTTGTTGTTCTGCCATTTCTTCTTGCTGTTGTGCTTTCTCAATGCTCAACCACCAAACAAATAACTCATACCAAATTGCTAGGATAACGGCACCTAAGAACAGACCAACGATGCCGTAGAAAAGCATACCACCGATGGCACCGAGCAGAATCACAGGCATTGGCACGTCGACGCCACGTCCCATTAACATTGGTTTGAACAGGTTTTCAGAAAGAGCCGCAACTACGACCCAAACAGTAAACATGGTTGCTGTTGAGGTGTCTTGGGTCATGTACATGAAGCCAATCACAGGTAGCACTGCGAGCAACGCCGGGAGCTGAGCGATACATAAAATCATTAGAAGCAGTGTGAGTAAACCTGCTGCCGGAACGCCAAATACGAAGAAACCAGCACCGATCAACAGTGCTTGAATCGCCGCTACACCGACTACGCCAAGCAGTACGCTTTTAATTGTCGCAGCGATAAGCGTGGTCCAGCTTTTTGCGTTTTCACCAGCGGTTCGAATCGCGATGGTTCTTAAGCCTGATGCTGCAGATTCAGAGTACGTCATGAAACCTGCTGCAATCGCAAGTGACAAGATTGAAAGCAGTAAACTTCCCAATACGCCCCCCAGTGTACCCAGTAAAGATGTGAGTCCTGCCTTTATTTGTGGCATAAAGGTTTGAATAGCTTGTTCAAGATTAGTAGCGAATAGGGTCCACACTTCGTAGAGCTTATCACCCACGATAGGCCAATCCGCTACGGAAGGTTTTGGCCCTGGTATTTTCACTTGTCCATTTTGTAGTACTTCAAGCGCGTGCGTTGCACCATCCACAATGGAGCCTGATACCATAACAAGTGGCGTGACAAGGAGGGCAATACCAAGTAAAGCAATGGTTGTGGCTGCCAAGCCTCTACGACCACCATATACACGCTGCAATTTTTGGGTAAGCGGCATTAAAGCGACGGCTATAATAGCGCCCCAAATAACCGGAAGGATGAAGGGTTTGATGATGTCGTACGTAAACATCAGCAAGACAAAGATCAAGCCAATGCGTATTGCCGATTCCACCATATTACTGATGAAAAGCTTACTGTCGATTTTTACCGATTGTTTATCCATTTTTGTTTACCTGATGATCAATGTTAGAACTGACGAGACTTGAAACAACAATCGCCATATAAAAAACACCTGTGATGGCCTCTAAATACACCACGACTTGAGCCAGTGGTGTTAGAGGACTAATGTCGCCATAACCGAGCGTGGTTAAGGTAACGAAACTGAAATACGCTGCATTGGAGAAGTTCTGCCCCCAAGAAATCGCTTCCATACCGGTAAAGGCTTCAGGCGAAAACTCAAGCAGAACGAGGTAGGCAATCGCCCACATCAGACCAAGCAGCAAGAAAAGCGCTACCGAGCCAATGACTTTGTTGCTGTTGACATGGCCGGTGAAAAGAATCTGTCTTGCGATGGATTTAAAAGTGCCGAAAAAGAACGCAAAGGTGAGGGCAAGCATCACCACATTCATCTCTCTGATGTCGAAAACTGTCTTGATCACAATCACAAGAACCCAAACACCAAACAGGCTGTAGAGGAAACGAGACCAGGTTTTGTCAAAGCGAAGGCTCGCAAAACAGACGATAAACGTCAGAACCGTGAAAGCCTGAAGTATGTGTTCAATCGTCCCTTCACCTACTACTTGTGCTATCGCACTCCCTAGCAACAAAATCACTAGCGCTAAGGTTAGATAGAAGAAGTTGTTTTCTTCATTAATGTTTTTGAGGTTTTTACCAATGACCATGGCTCTTCTCACTTAGTTATTGTTCACTGTCTGCGGATGACTCTTTCATCACCATGATGGACGCAGAAAGCCCGAATCGAAGATCAACATCTTCAGGAAGTTCTTGTAGGGAGATTCGCACCGGAATACGTTGTGCTAAGCGAATCCACTGAAAAACAGGGTTTACGTTTGGAAGAAGGTTGTAGCCGACCGTGCCGTCTTTGGGCGCAATACCCCAACCAATCGAGTCAACCGTCGCGTCAATTGGCGTGTCTGGGTGAGACATCAAAGTGACACGCGCTTGGCTGCCAGGTTCGATTTGCGCAAGTTGGTTTTCACGGAAGAAACCAAATACCCAAAAGCTGTTTTTGTCGATCAGTGCGAGCAGTGGTTGGTTTGCGACCGCTTGCGTACCGTTTCTAATATCGAGGTTAGATACAAAACCATCGACGGTCGCATAAACTTTGGTAAAGCTGAGGTTAAGGCGCGCTGACTTTAATTGCTCTTCTGCAGATTTGATTTGCAGTAGCGATTCTTCGTAAGCGATTTCACGACGAATCAGATCCTTGTGAGAAACCGCGCCGCGGTCTTTCGCGCGAATATCTTTAAGGCGGTCGTATTCGATTTTTTTACCGCGAGAGCTAACAATGGCGCGTTCTAGTGCCACATCGGCTTGAGACAAAGCAACTTCGTAAGTCGCAGGGTCGATTTCAAACAGTAAATCGCCTGTTTTCACTTCTTGGTTATCTTGCACCGCGACATTTACAATTGGGCCTGATACGCGAGGAGCCACTTTGATGACGTTAGCACGCACTTGCCCATCTCGTGTCCATGGGTTATTAAAGTATTCCTCAAACTTTTGATAGCCGAGCCAAGCTGCGCCACCAAGAATGACAAGATTGAGTGCGATTACGAATAGTTTTTTCATCTTGTTTGGCACCTAAAATTGAATATAAAAGCTGTCGATGGCCACCACATAACCGACCATGATGGCAATAAACGTCAGAGACGGAAAAGCGATGAAGCGAGACAAACGTGTCTTGTTCAATATCATCACCGTTATCCACGTGGCCGTGACGGCGAGAAAGAGCACGAGTAGCGTAGGAGAAAAGTAAACGTCTCCCCAAGAGAGTTCATGAGGCATTACCGATCCTCCGTTTTGTTTTCATCACTGGTCTCAGCCGGAGTTTCGAGTCGCAAAGGCGGCAATACGCGGTTTTCTTCATTTAAATAACTTCCCCAGTCAGTGCGCTCTGTCATCTGCGTGGCAATCGATTCACTGATGAAAGGTTTGCCTGTTTGGGTTTGCCAGCCTCCACCGAGGGCTTTATAGAGTGCCACAACTTGGTTCGCCACGTTCCCTTTGATCGTTGCGTAGCTGTCTTCTGCGCGGGTCATTTTTTCTACCGAGTTAAGCAGACGTTCGAATGAAATTTGTCCGTTTTCGTACTGTGTCATGGATATGTTGAACGCACGAATGGAAGAGTTGACCGATTGCAAGCGTAAATCTTTTTGCTGCAAATACAGGTCATACGCTTCGATTGCATTGGTGACTTCATTAACGGCTTGCAGTACCTTTTTGTTGTAGTTCGTCAGCGTTTCTTGGAAGCGAGCATCTTCGAAACGAATGTTATTTTTCACGCGTCCGTATTGGAAAATGTTCCAACTGAACGTTGGGCCAACCACCATGGTGAGCGAATCGCTAAAACTGAAACTGCTGCCATCGGGAACCGTACTGTCGATACCGATGGAACCGAACAACGAAAAGCTTGGGTACAGAGCGGTTTCTGCCACGCCAATCTGCGCACTTTGCGCGCGAGCTTGCATCTCAGAGACTTGCAAATCCGGACGTCGCATCACTAAGTTAGCATCCACTTGCGTATCCAAAAGCGGTGGACGTGGCACAATGGAACGCTCGTCGGTGCCCGATAGCGCCGATTTTCTGCCCGTCGATTTGAACTGGGCTTCGTACTCAGCGATTTGCTTGTGCATCCCATCCGACTGTAGCAGTCGATCTACTTCTTCTGGTAACAGACCCAGTAGCAAAGCCAACACAGTACGTGATTGCTTCATTGCCACTTCGAGGCTCGGTAACGCTGCTTTGGTGGTGTAGAGTTGGTTTTTAGCTTGTTGAACGTCCAATTCTGTAACGTTGCCAGAGTCGAACTGCACCTGAGTAATACGTACGACACGCTCTTGAATCTCGATATTGCGGCGAGACAGCAAAATACGTTCTTGGAATGTGCGATAGTTGATGTAATTGCGCGCCACTTCGGCGGTTATGGTGACCATGATGTCGTGATACGATGCGATGGATGCGTAGTAACCCGCTTCTGCCGACTCAATACCGCGAGCATACTTGCCCCAAACATCCATTTCCCAAGCAGCATCAAACGACAAAGTGGCGTTATTCACGCCCTGATCATTTACGTAGGCACGCGCTAGGTTTCCTGACACGGTTTGAACTTGTGGGTATTGCAAGCCAGTCGAAATACCAAGCAATGAACGTGCTTGGACAATTCGTAGCCCTGCGGCTTCTAAATCGAGGTTTTGTTTGCTCGCCAACTCAACCAGCTGATTAAGAGTTGAGTCATTAAATTGCTGCCACCATTGTTGTAGCTGTTGCTCTGATTGCTGCGTATCTTTGGCTGCTTTTTGCACCGACCAGTCACTTGGCAGTGGCGCCTGCTTTGGATGAACATAATCTGGTCCTACCGTGGTACACGCACTGAGTCCGAGCAAAGAAAGTATGGCGAGGCTTGGTTTGGTTAGTTTTGGAAGCATCATATCCCCACCTTTAAAAACGCTTCTGTTGTAAGTTCACCCAATCGATATCCTCGTAGGTTTGCTTGCAATGCTTGATTGCTTCGAACACGTTCCGTTTTAAATTCAGCAAGATATAAAAACCGGCTATCTCTGAATAAGCGTAGTCAGATAAATCCAACTCACTAAAAAAATCTTCCAGTTTATCTTCGAATGTTTGGTAATCCTGACTGTATTGGTCGAATACGGAGTCGAGTTCTTGTGTTGCTTGATGGCTGGCTAAAGCGCCTGCCATCAAAGGAATGATGGAATCGCGGTGTTGTTGACGAAGCTGAGTAATCAGCGGATTGGCCATCAACTTTTTCTCGGCGGCCATTAAGATGTTGATGTGATTACTGAGTACATCACACGCTTTGCTAAACGCGCCAATCGCTTCTGGCGTGGTTTTATCAAAGTGTTTGTGGTTGATTTTCGAACCCCAGACTTTGAGCTTTTTCGATGAGACATTGAGCGTCACCAAGTGCAAGGCCCGTTTGAGCGGCGTAATAACCGAGCTGGACTGCTGTTGATAGGTAGTGAACAGCTCTCGGGTATGTCGGAAGTAGCGTTCTTTTATGGTCAAAAAGAGGTGTTCTGGTCGTGAGCTAAACGGGAAGTAGTGCGCGAAAATAATCATGAACACCACCATGTAGAACAACAGCATGATCGTCATGAGGATCCCGAAGTGATAAAACATGTTGTTGTCTAAACCAAGAACAAACAAGCCAATCATATAGAAAATCGTCACTGGCCCGTTAAACAGATAAAAGCCGATAAAGGTGTAGATAAAGATGAACAGGCCAAGTTCTAACCCGAGATCCAATTGCGGAAGAATGAAGACGTAAGAAGGCACCGCGAACAAGAAGCCGAAAGTGAACAGCACAAGCAACAAAATTGGGTGCACAGGCACGAACGACAGCAAAGACATAAACATGGTCGAGAAGACCACGAATGAATAGCCGCCTGGTGGATTGAAATAAATCCAAATCAGTCCAGCAACCCAATAAGTGACAAAGGTTTTGACCGCGGTTTTAAAGTTTTCTGCGTCCCACCATAGAAACTTGCCTTTCGGTTTCGGCAGTGGCACGTCAAAGGAGACATTGTTCGTCACAGAGTCAATACAGCTAATGCTCTCCGCTAAACGCGACAAGTTTTGATGCATCAGTTCCAATAGGTGACCAAGCGTAAGCGCAGAGCCTTTCTCTAGGTGAGCTGCGTCTTCAAGCAACGCTTGGTTGTATTTGACTTTGAATTCCTGAGCACGATAAGCGGGTTCTTTTTTTTCCCAGACTTGTTGGCAGGTATCAAATAGCGCGTCAATTTCCGCCACGGCTTGATCAAAGTTGCTGATGCTTTCACGGTCTTGCTGGTGGCTAAAGTGGCTGTGCGCCGCGACGGTCAATTGTTGCGTTACCTGCTTGTTCAAATGAACTGCCAAGCGCCACTCTTTCATGTAGGCCGACACGTCGCTGCATTCCACACTGACCGTGGCAAAGCGCTGTTCGAGTGCATTTTGAGCGGCAAACATCTGTTCGATGAGAGTGTCCACGCTAGGTTGTGGCTCTTCCGCTTCTGGATTTTCTTCTCCGTCTTCTTGAGGAGAGATTTGCCCTGCCGATTTTTGCTCGAAATTTTGCAAGATAGCGGAGAACAACGCGCGTTGTGCTTGGTTGAGTTGTTCGATGAGCTGCCTTAGGTTTTGTTCTGTTTTGGTCGGGAATAAGAAAGTCCCCACGAGTGTGTAAACCACCACCCCAAACACCGTCATATAGGCGCGGTCAACGCCATAAAGGAACGCACCTTCTGCGTCACCGCCATTGGACATCATCAACGTCATCACACCGGTCAGCATGAGTAGCGTAGGATCTTTTTGATAGGCATTACGGAAGTAAAAAATGAATGAGACCACAACCGACACGCTCAGCATGTACAACAAGCGGTCTTGAGCAAACAATCCCACCAGTAACAAGCCAACGACGGCGCCAACCAACGTACCAAACACGCGTAAGGTACCTTTGGCGAGTGATTCACGACGACTGCCTGTGGATGCAATCAGCATCACTGTGGTTGCGGCCGTCGATGCTTGCGGCCAACCCATGGCAAACGGGATCAGATAAGCCAGAGTCAGGCTAAGCGATACTTTAATAGCGAATTTTATTTTGTCGTTCATAGTGTCAAAGTTTGCTCAGGCTTATCGTTATAAATTGATGAATTTCTTATATGAATAATCAGAATCTTGTTCTGAATAAATTCGGGGGGCGGAATATAGCGGGTGAAAAAGTGTGCTTTGTAAACCCTTTGTCAAAACAAAAAGTGCGTATTTGGCTTGATCTCGTGCTAGCCCTTGGCGTTATTGGCGAAACGCCTAAAACGAGCAAATTCGCGATCTGTGACGATTCTCATTTTTGAAACAAAATCGTTGTATTGTGTGAGCCAATTCTCACCTTATATTCTTCGCCTGGTACCAAAGCAGACCACTTGTACCATCTGCAATGAGCTTTACTGCTTTAAAAAGCATAGATGATGAATGGGTACTTGAGAGGGAAAGTTATTACTTTTTATCGGCTTGCCGATTGTTCGTTTGTTTTTTTGGATCGAGATAAAAAAACCAAAGCGATCCCACCAAGAATGATGCCGCTGGTTAAAAGAATATGCAGTGAAAGAGGCTCGTGGAGTACGATGCTGCCGAGTAGCAAAGCAATGGCTGGCACGGAAAGTTGGCTGACGGCGGCTTGAAGCAAAGAGAGCTTACGTACGACTTGGTACCAAAGCGTATAACCAAGGCCAGAGGCAATGGCACCAGATGCGATAGCGAGCAACACTCCGCTCAAAGAAAGGTGGATTGAGGACAGCATCAATGGTGATAGGAGTATGCCAATTATAGATGCAGCGATGAATCCCCACGTGATGCCACTACTTGGAGAAGGCGCTTGTTTGCCGAGCGCAGTAAACGCAGCCCAGCAAACGCCAGAAATCAACATGAGAAGTGCAGAACTGATATCGGGGCGAGTGGCAGATGGCAACATTAACCAAACAAAGCCAACAATCGAAAGGCCGATACCGATGATTTCGAGAAACTGAAAGCGCTCACCTTGCCACCAATAGATTGCCAGTAACGTCAGTTGCACGGCACCAAACAAAAGCAAAGCACCGGTTCCTGTCGCCAGTTGTAAGTACGCGAAAGAGAAAAGGGCAGCGTAACCAAATAACGCCACGCCAGCAAAAAAGCGAAAGCGAGAAGTTGGCCGATCGGTTTTCCACTGGCCTCTCACGACAAGCATTGCGATTAAGGTAATCGCGCCAGATATCAATCGAACGAGCGTGAAGCTTCCTGCATCAATTAACCCTTCTGCCAAGGCAATTCGACACAATAATGAATTGGCAGCGAACGCCAGCATTGCAATGGCAGTGAGTAAAAAGGTCGACATCCTTGATCCTTAGCGTGTAAATGAACAGCTAGTGTAGATCCAAAAGAACATTTTTATTAGTTGATAAAGTGATTAGTTATAGCTATCAGAGCAAGAAAGTCATTAAAAATAACCAGAGAAAACCTGACCTTAGCCTGAGTCTTACTGTGGTTGGGAAGGTTGTTTGTACAATGACTTAATGGTGTTTTTCAACCATAGCAATTTGGGATTGTACGCATTGCGTTTATGCCAAATCATGGTAAATGGAATCAGTAACTTGTCTTGTTGAGCTTGGTCTAATGGAATTGGCAAGCACACCAAATCGAGATGCAGCTTTTCTGTGTAACTTTTGCAATAGTGCGGCGCGGTGGTGATCATGTCATGCGTCGGCTGCGCTGCCATAAAAAGAGATTGCTCAAAGTTGGACATCGTCAGCCCGATAGAGCGCTGTAGCCCTAGTTCCGTTAATACTTCATCCAACGCCCAAGTTTCACTTTTTTCCCAAACAATATTGATGTGTTGGTAGCTCAGAAAGGTCTCGAGATTCCACTCTTGCTGTAATGCCGGATGATCTTTATGTAAATACACCATCGGCAGGTCATAAAATAGAATCTCAAAATCCAAGAAATAAGGCAGAAGATCCAACGACTCTTTCGATCTAGGGTGGCTTTCTCGGCCGGTAAAACCGATATCCGCCTCGCCTCGAATGATGGCGTCGAGTGAGTCGTAATCCCAGTTACTGGTTTTTACTTTCGCTTCAGGGTATCGCTGGTGGATAGCGACGATGAGTCTGTCCAGCATTGTGAGCACTAATGGCGACTCAATCGTGATATCAAAACGCACTCCTTTAGGCGTAATATCGCTGCGTTTTTCTGCAATCTGGCAGCCAATTTGCAGCCATTCTTCAAGATCTTGCTCCATGCTTTGCGCCAAGGGCGTTGGCGCAAGACCTTTAGGTGTTTTGACAAACAAAGGATCATCGAACCAATGACGAAGTTTGTTGAGCGACTTACTTACGGTAGAGGGCGTAACGTTCAGCTTTTTCGAGGCTTTCGAGACGCTTTGCTCTTGCAACAATAATTGCAGAGTGAACAGTAAGTTTAAATCAAGTCGCGCTAGGGATTTCTTCATAATGGGTATCGTGAACAGGCTTTGGAATCAATAGTATTAGAGCAAGGCTGATTACGCTACCTAGCACTAAGATAAACACCAACATATTCAGTGCAGTAACGCCGATGAAACCCATAAACCAAATATAGAACGCGGAACTACAAACTTGAGCAATGCCCAGTAACGAGCTTGCCACGCCAGCTTGTTGAGAGAATGGGCTGAGCGCTTGGCTCATGGCCACGCCAAAGCCACAAGCGAAGCCTGCGCAAATCAGCCCAAGTCCGAAAACATAGTAAAAAGGTTGTCCATCATGGAAATGGGCTGCACTGAGCACGATGGCTGAACAAACGAGCAATCCTTGAGAGCTCATCATTAAGGTTCGCTGCTTGAAAATCCCCAATGCCAATGGCGCCGAGAACGAAATCAACATACTGATCGTCGCAGTCCCCGCCATGATGGAAGAATAGCCACCGCGATCAAAACCAAGCATACTCATCACAACAATTGGTGAAGCGTTAACAAAGGTCAGGATGGTGGTCACTCCAAGTGCAGTAATGATCAGCCTACTGATAAAAAATCGCTCGAAGAAAGTCTCTTGATGGCTCTCTGGCGTTGTCTGTTCTTCACATTGTTGGCTGGGTAGTGATTCCTTGAGAACAAAAATGGCCAATACACTGACGAGAATGCCCATTCCTGCCATCGTGGTAAACAAACTCGGCCAAGGAAATTTCAGCATAATCAAGTGACCAATCACGGGTGCGATCACTGGAATGATACAGGTGATGCCATTGAGCATCGACAATACTTTCGCACGGCGTTCATCGTCTAACGTGTCGCGTAAAATCGCGAACGCGACGACATAGCAAGATCCAGCACCGATGCCTTGGCAAAAGCGAGCAATCAAGAAAGCGTTTGGTTGTTCAGCCATTCCGCCGAGAAAAGACGCGAGCACGAAGATCATCGCGCCGACGACGGCAACAGGCTTTCGTCCCACAGAGTCTGCAATTTTCCCCGCGAATAACATGGTGGTAGCCATGCCAGCTAAATAGATCGAAAACGCAATATGCAACTGAGATTCACTGGCATTGAGATCTGACGCAATTTGAGGCAAACCAACAAGATACAAATCAATGGCAGTAGGGTAGAGTAAAACGAGTGCAAAACTACAAAGTAAAAAACGGGACATGGAAACCTCTCTATCGAATGGCGAGGATAATAGAGTGCTAAACGTTTGCCTGCGAGTGGGAAATACGACACTAGGTATTTCTATTTACGACATACCCTGTATGAATTGAGCATAAAAACAACAAGGAAGATTATGATTACTATTGAAAAGTATTCGCCTGAGCGACATGAACAAACTTGCGAACTTAGCGTGCTAGAAGAGCAATCGCAGTTTACGGTCGCGGATGTGGGTGAAATGCTTACGCGTCTTGAACCTACAGAACTTCCGCATCTGATTTTGACAGACGATGATGTGGTTGGCTTTTTTCTATTTGATGCAGCTTACAGTGAGAAATACGATTTTTGCCCGAAAAACAGCTTAGGCGTACGTGCTTTGCTGGTGGATCACCGTCATCAAGGCAAAGGCATCGCCAAGCAAGCCATTCAACAGTTTGCCGATTTCGCCAAACGCCATTATCCCGAGTTTGATGCGCTTTATCTCACCGTGAATTGCCGCAACATACCTGCTTATCAGTGCTATTTAAAATCAGGGTTTGAAGATACCAATGAGCTTTACCACGGCGGCCCCGTTGGACCGCAGCACATTATGAGACAACCGCTTTAAGTTCGCTGTTGGGTGAGTGTTTGCATATGGCATTCAAACTTTTAACTACACAACATTTTAAGATACCAGTGTCATATATACTTTAAGTGTTTAAATGAACAATATGATGGAGTGTATTATGGATTTTATAGAACGAGTTCAAGCTCTTTCCAAAAAAATTCCCCAAGTATCAGCGAGTTTAGCTACAGAAGAAGCAACAAAAAACGCATTAGTAATGCCATTTTTGCACTCTGTATTAGGTTATGATGTCTTTAATCCAAATGAGGTTATCCCTGAGTTTACTGCTGACATTGCTACTAAGAAGGGAGAAAAAGTAGATTACGCGCTCATTAAAGATGGGGTTGTACAAATTCTTATCGAGTGTAAAAAATTTGGTGAGCCATTGGCCACTAAACATGCTAATCAATTGTTTCGGTATTTTTCAGTAACCAATGCACGTATTGCGATTTTAACTAATGGATCTGAATATCAGTTTTTTACGGACTTAGACGCTCCAAATAAAATGGATGAAAAGCCGTTTTTGACTTTGGATCTTGCCAATCTTGATGAGCACGTAATTCCCGAAGTGAAAAAGCTTACAAAGTCTTCTTTTGATGTTGAGTCTGTAGTTGATGCTGCCGGTGAACTCAAGTACCTCAATCAAATTAAAAAAGCACTTCATGAACAGTTTCAGAACCCTGAAGAGGAGTTTGTAAAATTCTTTACTTCAAAAGTGTACGATGGCGTCCAAACCGCAAAAGTCAAAGCACAGTTCATGGATATTACAACGAAGGCCCTAAAACAATTCTTGAACGACAGCATTAATGCTCGATTGAAATCTGCAATTGGTGGAGATGATAAAGCACCGATCAAGGTAGACGATAGCGTTAACACCTTTGAAGAATCCGTCGAACCTGCTCAAGATAAACCCAAAGTTCAAACGACAGATGAAGAGATCGAGGGTTTTAATGTAGTTAAGGCGATATTGCGACAACAAGTTGATGTACAGCGAGTGTGCGCCCGTGATACGCAAAGTTATTTTGGTATCCTGCTTGATGACAACAATCGGAAGCCATTATGTCGCCTTTGGTTCAATACCAAACAAAAGTACATTGGCCTCTTTGATGAAGCTAAAACAGAAACCCGCCATCCAATCGACTCAATTGACGATATTTTCAAATTTAGTGAGCAGTTACAAAGTACGCCAGAACTTTACGAATAGGCTTACATAGAAATGCAAATGAAGCTCCAACACATGATGTTTTGATATCTGTACTGGGGCTTTTCTATTATTCAATCGCCTTAGTTTTGTACAAACCTAGGTATCTTTGAGTTTTGGGATGGACATTTAATTTTAAAACATATACTTAAGGTGACTTAGATAGTTAAAAGCCAAGGATGGAAAGATGAGAATTGAAATCGACAATTTAGAACGGCCGCAAGTGATTGCGCTGTTGGAAGGACATTTACAGGACATGTACGCCACGTCACCACCAGAAAGCGTGCATGCGTTAGATTTAGATAAGCTCAAAGCGCCAGAAGTGACATTTTGGACCGGATGGAAAGGTGAGCAACTGCTTGGGTGTGCGGCGATTAAAGAGTTGGATGACCAACACGCGGAGCTGAAATCCATGCGCACCACGCCTACGGCAAGAAACCAAGGTGTGGCATCTCAATTATTGATTCATGTGATTGAGCAAGCGAAGCAAAAAGGTTTGCAGCGCTTGAGTTTAGAAACGGGCTCGATGGAGTTTTTTAAACCAGCGCGCCTGTTGTATGAAAAGCATGGCTTTGTGTACTGCGAGCCGTTCGGGGATTACGAACTCGATCCGAACAGTCAATTCATGACCCTAGAACTGAGCTAGGGCCATGAATTTTTAGAAGCTAAATCCAATCGATTTAGAAATTCAGATTCAAGTTGATGGTTGGCGACAAGAGGCTTGAACGCTCGTCAGCCAATCGCTTTCTCTTCTCTTTCAGTCTCTTGGCATTATCTTTGTCTGGATTGCCATCAAGCTGATTATCGATGACCGAGATTTCAGTATCGATTTGTTGGATGCGTTGCTGGCGTTGATATTCTTGATGACCTAACTGGTAGTTCTCAATAAACTCTTTGCTGCTGCATACACCGTAATATTCTTTGCCTTCGATACCGACAGTGTACCCATTGTCTGGTGAGCAATATTGGATAGTGCCTTTATCAAAGCCTTCTTTCCATTTCGCTCGGTCGGGTATCACACCCGCTTCACCACAGTCTTCGGTATAGCTATTGATAATGCTTGGATCGTTGCCGTCTCGGCCATCTTGATAACCTACGTTGTACCAGTTTGCCGTTTTGCACTCATCCGGAGACATGCTAGCGCAACCTGAGAGCAAAGTCAGTAAAGCCAGGGGGATTAGCGCTCTTTTCATCAGTGACTGTCCTTTAAATAAAATCGAATTGATAACTTGAGTTTAAAATGAACACTGTTCATATCAATGGTTGAAATCATTGTATCCACAATTGTGGTGACTCATTAATCTAAGTGATAAATTTATTATGCTGAATAGAAGTGTGTTTGATTAGTATTATCCACGAACTGCGCCTTTGCTGCATCAATCCACTAGCCTTGGCCCCAAATTAAGTGATAATACCAACATAAAGATAAACACCGTCAATGAGGCTAAGACATTGAGCGAACAACCCACCGTCCTTATTATCGAGGATGAATCTGCTATCGCAGAGAACCTGATTCATGTATTAGAGATGGATGGCTACCACGCAGAGTGGTTTGCAACGGCAGGAGAGGGCTTGGCCTTTTTGCAGCATAACTCTGCAGCGTTACTTGTCTTAGACGTAGGCTTACCGGATGGCAATGGTTTTGAATTATGCAAAACCATCCGTGAGTTTTCTGATATTCCCATTATCTTTCTCACTGCAAGAAGCGATGAAATTGACCGCGTAGTGGGCTTGGAGATTGGCGCAGATGATTACGTGACTAAGCCATTTAGCCCGCGTGAAATGTTGGCTCGTATTAAACTTCGAATCAAAGCCAAAATGCCGATGATGGAGCACAAACCAGAGCCTGTGGCTGTTCCAGAACAACCTCATTTGAACCATGATTTAGTTGCGCAGAACTTCGACTACGGTGTTGGCGGGCAAATGCTTGGGCTGACCGCGGTGGAGTTCAAGATCCTCGATAAACTGATTTCTGTCTCTTCCAATGTATTGAGTCGAGAGCAACTTATGGTCGCTGCTGACATGGCGCCGGAAGCTGCGTACGAGCGCAATATTGATACCCACATCAAAGCCATTCGCCATAAGTTGAAGCCGTTTGAGATGTCTGAACGCATCTGTACCAAACGTGGCTTTGGTTACTTTTACTGCATTAAAGGTGAATGATGAATCGCTGGCCGAAGATCCCACTTGGACTCAGACTGTTTTTTCTCTACTTCATCTTAGTCGGGATGACGGCTTACATGGTGAGCAAAACGGTTGTCCAAGAACTTAAGCCAACCGTGCGCCAAACCACCGAAGAGACGCTGGTGGATATGGCGAACTTGCTTGCGGTATTGGCGGAAGAAGACGTCGCGAATGACAAGTTGTCTGAGAATCGCTTCTCCAAACTATTAACGGCTTATGGACAGCGAGAGCCTCAAGCGCGCATTTGGGAAATCGGCAAAAAAGCGATTAACCATCGAATTTACATCACCGATAAACAAGGGATTGTTATTGCGGATTCTTGGCAGCAAGACGTAGGCAAAGACTACTCGCAATGGAACGATGTTTATCTCACGTTGCGTGGTCAATACGGCGCGCGCAGTACCATCGAAGACCCGAAAGATCCGCTCTCAACCGTTATGCACGTGGCTGCGCCCATTTATCATAAAGGCGAAATTATTGGCAGCGTGACGGTGGCAAAATCCAATCGCTCAGTACAACCCTTCATCGATCTTTCTAAACGCAATGTGCTGTTTTGGATGGTGTGGATGAGTGGTTTAGTGCTATTGGCAGGGGCATTGTTTGCTTGGCGAATTCACTCAGCACTGAACAAGCTAGAAGACTACGCGACCAAAATGGGTGAAGGTGAAAAGGTCTCTAAGCCGACATTTCGTATCTTTTATGAGTACGGCACGCTAAGTGATGCATTAGAGAAAATGCGCAATCAGCTCGATGGTAAGCAGTATGTGGAAGAGTACGTACAGACGCTGACTCATGAACTGAAAAGTCCGTTATCAGCGATCAAAGGCGCGAGTGAAATATTGCAAATGCCGTTGCCTGAAGAAAAGGTCGCGCGCTTTGCTGGCAACATTGAGCGAGAGAGCGATCGCATGCAGTCATTGATTGATAAGTTGCTAGAACTTGCTCGTCTTGAAAAGCGCCCTGAGCTAGAGCAAGTCGAAGCTATCTCGCTAGAACAAATGGTCAATGAAGTGGTTGAGTCGGCGGATGCGCGTTTGAGTGCTAAGTCGGTCACTGCCAAAATCCAAATTGATGACCATCTCTCCGTACTTGGTGATGCCTTCTTACTGAAACAAGCCGTTTTTAACCTGATGGACAATGCGCTGGATTTTGTTCATTCAGAGGGATGCATTGAATGGAAAACTGAGGTCACGAAAGAAAAGGTGTGCCTGTCGATTTTCAATTCAGGTCCTCACATTCCCGACTATGCAATGCCTCGTTTAACCGAGCGCTTCTACTCCCTCGCTCGGGAAAATGGTGTTAAGAGCACTGGGCTCGGGCTTAATTTTGTTGAGCAAGTGATCAAGCTGCACAAAGGTCAGTTGCAAGTCGAAAACGTCGATGCTGGCGTGAAAGTGACCCTGATTTTACCAACTCCATAGAAACTCCACATTAGCTCCATTCGTTCTCCAAATTGCTGATTTAGATTACTCCCATCAGCAAATGGAGAATGAAACATGAAAAAGATCCTCAATAACCAACTCGGCACGAAGTTCGCCTTCGTGCTGTTTTTGTTTGTCTTACTGCAAATCCCGCTTTCAATGGTCACAGGGCTGATCTCAGAACGCTCATATCGCCAAGATGAAGTCAGAAACGACATCGCACGCAGCAGCAGCGGCGAACAGCGCATCATTGGTCCATTCATCATGGTTAATTACACCGAAACCAGTTACCGAGATGACAAAGTACAGATTAAAGAGCGTCGTAAATTTCTTTTACCTAGCACTTTTGATATGAGCGCGAATCTGGACAGTTTTGAAAAGTACCGAGGCATTTACCGCGCGCGTTTATACAAAGCACAAGTGGCACTGAAAGGCACTTTTGATGCAGACGAACTCGCGGCGTTGCAGGGGCTTGATATTGACAACATGAGCCTAGTCGTTGGCATTGAAGACAGCCGTGGATTGATTCGTTTGGATGACATGACCATGGCGAGCTCTGATATCGAAGTCGCACCGGGAACGGGGTTAAATCAGTTACCACAAGGCTTCCACAGTGATCTGACACTTGCAGACCTAAACCCAGCAAAACCTTTGGTATTCGATCTTAACTTCTTGCTACAAGGGATGGGACAGCTTCAAGTCACACCAATTGGCAGTCAAACAACAGTGGAGCTCTCTTCAACATGGGCGCATCCAAGCTTTATCGGTGATTACTTACCGGTGTCATCAGAAGTATCTGAAGATGGATTTAACGCGCAATGGGCGAGCAACAACTTCTCAACCAATATCGCGCAGCTGTTCCAAAGCTGTTTGTCATCGAATCACGCTTGTCACGAGCTTGAACAGCGACAAATGGGCGTAGATTTGATTGACCCCGTTGATCACTATTTGAAGTCTCACCGAGCTGTGAACTATTCACTGTTGGTTATCACATTAGTATTTGCGAGTTTCTTCTTACTGGAGTTGTTCCAAGCGCGTCCGGTGCACCCTGTGCAATACGGTTTTATTGGTCTGGCTTTAGCGCTTTTCTATCTGTTGCTGATTTCGATGAGTGAACACCTCGGCTTCAACTGGGCATATGTGGTGTCAGCAGTCGCATCGGCGGGGCTTTTAAGTGTGTACGTGAGCGGTATGTTGAGCAACACCAAGCACGGCGCGATATTCGGAGCGTGTTTACTTACTCTCTACGGATTACTGTTTGGCTTGCTACAAGCAGAAAGCTACGCATTGGTCATGGGTACATTACTGTGTTTCGCGATTTTGAGTTTCACTATGGTTATTACACGCAACATCGACTGGTACGCACGAAATAAGAAAGCAGAAGAAAGTGCAAAGGCGAATCATGAAGATGTTTAAACGAGTCACTCTTACTGGTCAGCCAAGCAATATGGTGGAAGAAACGTGCGCTATCCACCTGCGATTTTCGGTAAAAAATGGACTGAAAAGCTTGGTGTGTTTTATCGCATTGGTCGTTATTGCGCTCTATGTTCGAGACAGCTTTATTCGTCCGACAGTTGGTGATGTTCTCGTTGTGGTTTGGCTCTACTACTTTCTTGCAAGCTTGTTCTCCATGCCCGTTAACTGGCTGGTTTCACTGGTGGTGTTGATTGCGTTTGCTGTTGAGTTAGGGCAACTGTTACAGGTTGCAGTTTGGCTTGGTATCGAATCTTCATCGCCTCTGGCTGTAATTTTGGGCGCCACATTTGATTGGAAAGATCTGCTGGCTTACTGCATCGGAGGTCTACTGTGTTGGTGGATGGAAAAGAAATGAAAAACGAGATGAAAGCCATTGCGCTACCAAACCGACTCCGCCATTCCAAACGAGGTATTCGTAAAAGGATCAAAATCAGTTTACTCAAGCGCGTGTACCTTTGGTCACTGACCAACAGAGAACTGCTGTAAACCTCACCTCTTTATATGAATTCAAAAGGGAATCTCAAACTCACCGGCGCACAGGGTGAGTTAAGATTCCCTTACTATTGACTAAGATATTGAGTTCTTACTTTTAATTAGCTTTCAAATGAAAGTTTCTCGCCGAACGTCTCTTTCCAGTCTTTATCGAACTGCTCAACCGCCGGTTTTACTGCTGGGTGAGCGAACATTTGTGCCGCCACATCGGTTGGCAATGTAATGGCTTCGATGCCCAGTTTCATCACTTCCATCGCTTGTTGAGTGTTCTTGAAGCTGGCTGCCAAAATCTTCGCTGGTAGTTGGTTTTGATCGAGCAACAATTGAAGATCCGCGACCACTTCAACACCATTGCCGTTCATCGCATCAATGCGGTTTACGTAAGGCGCTAGGTAGTCAGCACCGCACAGTGCTGCTAGGAAACCTTGTTGAGCTGAATAGATAGCAGTAGCAAGAACCTGAATTCCCTCTTTTTTCATTAGCTTAATTGCTGCCAAGCCGGTTTCTGTTGCTGGCACTTTTACCACCATATCGTAAGGCAATTCATTCAGTTGGCGTGCTTCTGCCACCATGCCTTCGACGGTTGAACTCACGACTTGAGCGTGAAAGCGAGGTGTACCGCCCAGTGCTTCTTGCATGTCTGCTAGGGTTTCATTCAGTCCCTGTTTTGATTTCGCCAAAATGCTTGGGTTTGTCGTCACGCCTTTTAGCGGTAGGCACTGGTTAAAGCGTTTTACTTCTGCCACATCAGCAGTATCTAAATAAAGTTCAATCATGGTTTCTACCTTAAACAAAATCTTCGTTTTGATGATGGGATCACTATAGATCTGACAATCGAACGAGATCTTGATTTTGATCAATTGAAATTTCATTTGAAACTATAATAATTTCATTAAATGAAAGTTAAGTGAAACTTGTAAAGGCTCAAATGAAGCTTTCAGTTAGAAAACAGAAAAGCTGTTCATAAGACTCAACGAGCAAAAGAAGCGAATTAGGTACACAGCGGTAGCACAGACCAAGAGGCAAGCAGAGATGTATTTCAATATCCAACGATTCTCTACCCATGATGGCGATGGCATTCGTTCCATTCTTTTTCTTAAAGGATGCAGCTTGTCTTGCCCTTGGTGTCAAAATCCAGAAAGCCGCAGCGAAAAGCATTCACTGTTGTTTGATCAGCGAAGCTGCATGGAAGATTGCCAGCTGTGCGTTTCTGCTTATCAAGCCACAACTCAATCTACAGCGGGTAGTGAAACGGTGGGTGATGGTATTCAACGTATCGACAACCGGATCATCATCAATCGCAAAGCCATCAAAGAAGACCAACTGATCGCGCTGCGAGACGTCTGTCCTACGCAAGCACTGACTGTCTGCGGTGAAGAGGCGAAATCAGACATGCTGTTCGACACCTTAATGAAAGACAAACCTTTCTACGACCAAAGCCAAGGTGGTGTGACCTTCTCCGGTGGTGAGCCACTCATGCAAGCGGATTTGGTAGCAGAACTCGCACAGCGTCTGCATGACAACCAAGTCTCTACCGCTATTGAATCGTGCATGCATGTGCCGTGGAAGAACGTCGAAAAAGCCGCGCCGCATATTGATTGCTGGTTGGCGGATTTAAAACACACTGATGAAGAAAAGTTTCTTAGCTGGGCGAAAGGTTCACTAAAACGCATCAAAGACAATTTCCGAAAACTGGCACCTATCGCGAAACGCATTGTGATTCGCGTTCCCGTGGTGCCGGGGTTCAATGACACCATCGAAGAGTTGAAAGACATCATCGATTTTGCGGCTTCACTAGAAAGCTGCCAAGAACTTCACTTGCTGCCGTACCACACGCTCGGCATCAATAAATACCGTTTGCTCGATATGCCTTACGAGTGTTCTGACAAGCCATTAAACAAACCAGAACTGCTAGAAAGCGCCATGCAATACGCAAGCGAAAACACCCAACTTAACGTGATTGTAAGAGGTTAACTATGGACCTGAATTACCTTCCTGAGCGTATCAAAGCGCACAAATCGGCACTGGTAAATATCGTAACGCCACCTGTCTGTACCGAGCGTGCAGAGGCATACACTCGTGCTTATCAAGCGAACGAAGACAAACCTGTGATTGTCCAACGTGCGCTAGCACTGCAAGAGCACTTACGCACTCGTACGATTTGGATTAAACACGATGAGCTAATCGTCGGTAACCAAGCGAGCAAAGTACGCGCTGCGCCTATTTTCCCAGAATACACTGTACGTTGGATTGAAGCGGAAATTGATGAGCTAGCTGACCGCCCTGGTGCAGGCTTTGCGGTCACTGAAGAAGATAAGCAAAGCATCCACAGCATCACGCCGTACTGGCGCGGTAAAACCGTTCAAGACCGTTGTTATGGCTTGTTCACTGATGAGCAGCAAGAAATCTTAGCCAGCACCATCATTAAAGCTGAAGGCAACATGACTTCGGGTGATGCGCACCTTGCGGTGGATAACGAAAAAATCTTGAAGCTAGGCATGAACGGCTTGCTAGAGGATGTTCGTCAGCACCGTGCTAACAATGATGTTTCGACCTTTGAAGGCTTGAAGAAAGAGCAGTTCTATAAATCAGTCGAAATCGTACTGCTTGCGATTCAAGATCACATGGTGAGCTACGCTGAATTGGCGGCAAAAATGGCGTTAGAAGAGACGCGCCCGCTGCGCAAAGCTGAGTTAGAAAGCATTGCGGCAAACTGTCGTCATGTCGCGAGTGATGCGCCGGAAAACTTCTGGCAAGCACTGCAATTGAGCTACTTCGTTCAATTGATGCTACAAATCGAATCGAACGGTCACTCGGTTTCTTTCGGTCGTATGGACCAATTCCTCAACGAATTTTATGTTCGCGATATCGAAAACGGCACGATTGAGAAAGACTTCGCACTAGAGCTTTTACAAAGCTGCTGGTTGAAGTTGCTTGAAGTAAACAAGATTCGCTCTGGTGCACACTCAAAAGCATCGGCAGGTTCTCCGCTGTATCAAAACGTGTGTATCGGCGGTCAGAAGTTGAATGAAAAGGGTGAGCCTGAAGATGCAGTGAATCCCCTTTCTTGGGCGATTCTGGAATCTTGTGGTCAGTTACGTTCGACGCAACCTAACTTGAGTGTGCGTTACCATGAAGGTTTAAACCAAGAGTTCTTAATGGGCTGTATTGAAGTGATTAAATGCGGCTTCGGTATGCCAGCGTTCAACAACGATGAGATTGTCATCCCTGAATTCATCAAGCTTGGTGTAGAGAAAGAAGATGCTTACAACTACGCCTCTATCGGCTGTATCGAGACGGCGGTTCCGGGCAAATGGGGTTACCGTTGTACGGGCATGAGCTTCATTAACTTCGCTCGTATCCTGCTCGCTTCATTGAACGAAGGTGTGGATGCAACAACGGGTAAAGCCTTCTTGCCGCACGATAAGTCATTAGCGAAAGGTAACTTTGAGAACTTTGAGCAAGTGACGGCTTCTTGGGCAGAGCAAATCCGCTACTACACCCGTAAATCGATTGAGATTGATACGGTAGTCGACAGCGTGCTTGAACAGCAGGCACAAGACATCTTCTGTTCAACGCTGGTGGATGACTGTTTGGCTCGCGGTAAAACCGTGAAAGAAGGCGGCGCGAAATACGATTGGGTATCTGGCTTGCAAGTCGGTATCGCAAACTTGGGTAACAGCCTAGCTGCCATCAAGCACCTTGTTTTCGATGACGCGCAAATCACCCAACCAGAGTTGGCAAAAGCATTGGCAGAAGATTTCGACGGCATGGAGAACGAACAGCTTCGCCAACGTCTTATCAACTTTGCACCAAAATACGGTAACGATGATGACGCAGTAGACCAACTACTGGCAGACGCTTACCAAGTGTACATTGATGAGCTAGAACAGTTCGTTAATACGCGTCATGGGCGTGGTCCAATTGGCGGCGGTTACTACGCAGGTACATCAAGTATCTCGGCAAACGTCCCATTCGGTGCTTCAACCATGGCAACGCCAGATGGTCGTAAAGCGAAAACGCCATTGGCAGAAGGTGCAAGCCCGTCATCTGGCTCAGACCGTTTAGGTCCAACGGCAGTGTACAACTCGGTTGGTAAGATTCAAGCGAATAAGATCCTTGGTGGCGTGCTGCTTAACCAGAAGTTAAGCCCGGCAGCAGTTGAGTCTGAAGGGGATAAGCTCAAGCTTTCTATGTTGATTCGTACCTTCTTCAACCACCACAAAGGTTGGCACGTGCAGTACAACATCGTTTCTCGTGAGACCTTGCTGGCTGCGAAGAAGAACCCAGAGCAATATCGTGATCTTGTTGTACGAGTTGCAGGCTACTCAGCGTTTTTCACCGCGCTATCACCAGATGCGCAAGACGACATCATCGCACGTACTGAGCACGAGCTGTAAGTACACTGATTAACTAAAACAAAAGGCACCGATTGGTGCCTTTGGTTTGAATACTTAATCCGCAAATGACTATACCTGAACGCATTAAAGCTTGTGCAAAATGGTCACGCATTTCTTCGTGACGTTGTCGTACTCTTTCGTCATGTAAGCGGTAGTGATCGCGCCCTCTTTCATGATGCAAATGGCATCGAGTAATGAAGCGTTTTCTGATTTGAGATAGCGTTGAATTAGCTCTCTGACTTGCTGTTTATGGTAGCGGCAATACGTTGCGATCTCGCCACTGTCGTCACTGAATTCCGCGGACGTATTGATGAAAAAGCAACCGCGAAACTCGCCCAACTTTTCTTCAGAGCCATGAAACCAGCCGTTGAGTGCTGTAAATAACTGATCGATCACCTCCGCGCACGTTTGTGCTGAAGAAAGCTTTTCCTCCAACCATTCCATAAATACTTGGTGGCGTTGTTCTAATGCGGCGATGATAAGCGCTTCTTTGCTCTCAAAATGGTTATATAGCGTGCGTTTAGCCACGCCGGAAACATTGAGGACTTCATTGATGCCAATAGAGTTGATGCCTTGTTTATAAAACAGTGACAAAGCTGTGTCGATCAATAACTGTTTCTTTTTGTTCATAACTACGTCCTCAAAAAGTTCCATAAATACATATTGACAAAGGTAGACAGATTTGTCTATTTTATTTTGTAGACAATTCGGTCTACTTTTGAGGTGTTTATGAATAATTTAATTTTATCGTTGGTTGCCGGGCTTGGCGCTACGTTGGCTATTGGCGTATTGTCCTACGCCGAGGTATCTCTTACTGAGGTAGTACTTCTCATGGCGCCATTTGGTGCTACGGCGGTGTTGGTGTTTGGGGTGCCTAGCAGCCCTCTCGCTCAACCAAAAAACGTTATCATTGGTCACTTCATTACGGCATCTATCGGTATTGCGTTTAGCCAGTATGTTGACGTCACGCCGGTCACGCTCGCGATTGCGACGGGGCTAGGTGTTTCTGCGATGCTGATTACGAAGACCACTCATCCACCTGCGGGTGCAAATCCAATTTTGATCATGGCGTCTGGGCAGGGATGGAGTTTTCTCTTCACGCCTGTCCTGATTGGCGCGGTAGTGATTGTTCTGGTCGGTAAAGGGTTACAGTTGCTACAAAATCAGTACCTAAACCCTCGACTGAATGGTCAGAAGACCTAGTCGGATTGTAGTTAGAGCCGCGAAAGGGAGTGATCTCTTTTGCGGTTTTATCTTTTGTCGGTTTGCAAAAACAAAATCTGATTCTCTCTTGGTATTCAGTCGTATACATCAACATGGTAGTTAAATTGGTACAATGCGATGAACAGAATCCACCCTAAGAAACTATTGCACAGTAAATGGACGGCAATTTCACCTAAAAACAAAGAGAAGCATTTTGTCGTGACAGAAATGGAACTAGATGAAGATGGTAACGTTGTGAGATGTGTCATCGAGGCAGTCATGAGTAAACGCGACCGAGAGATGAACTGGCAAGACCTAAAAGACTCTGAGCAATGGATGCAAGGGTGGAAGTGAGTGACGCTTCGTTGTTGGGCGAATCAAGCAGAAACGTGCGTTGCGAGTAGGCAAAAGTGGTGCTATCTGATACGTTGATAATTCGTTCTAACGCCCACTCAAAGGATTAATTATGATTGATTTCGACAATTCCTCTGTATTTAAGCTTAAGCCGATTGACGTTTCTAATGCCAGAGAAGACTTCCTTAAGTTCTTGATTGATGGTGAGACTATTTTCGCTGCTTTTAAAACAGTTCGTGACCAAGTGGTGTTTACGAACAAGCGAGTGATAGCGGCAAATGTGCAAGGGATTACCGGCTCAAAAGTGGATTACACTTCTTTGCCTTACAGTAAGATCAATGCATTTTCTATCGAGACCTCTGGTACTTTTGATTTGGATTGTGAAATCGAGTTCTTCATGAGTGAGGTGGGAAGAGTGCGTTTTGAAATTAAAGGCTCGTTTGATTTGATTTCTTTCAACCGTATGGTTAGTGAGTATGTACTAGGTTAAGGGATTAGAAATGAGAGCTTCGCTGAGAGACAAAATTATAGAGATCTGTGACAAAAAGATCGCGAGTAAAGGTGAATTGGTTGGTCTCTCATTTTATGCGTTTTTCGCTAATAAAAATGACGACCCAGAGCTGTTGATGGAAGCGGCCACGTGGTGGATTCAGACTCATCAGCTCGACCACTTCGAAAAAGCAGTAAAAATAAAATCAATGGTCGAGTCGGGGAGCTAAATTAAAAAAAAGAAGTAAAGAAAGCAGACAAATGCTAATAACGTTGCGGACAAAACAGGGTAGATAATGTAAGAGTCCTGCTTGTTGGTTCGTTGAAAACATAGCGAAACAAGTAAGACGTTATAAACAACAAGTAACAAGCTGATCATGGTTCCGCTGTTTAGTGTCATACTTGATAGCTGAGTTAAGAAAAACGCCAATAAAAGGTAATCGAAGACAATGAGCCATAAAAAGGCTTTCTTTAGTAAGTCGCTTTTTCTTTTTTCGGATGATGTTATGTGCATATAGAACTCAACTAAAAAGTCACAGTAACAGAGGCTTTGGTTAGAGAGGTCACCATCAGAGTGGTGACCTTTTAAGATTATAATTCTTGAATTTTTACTTCGCTGGTGGCGGTATCGCCGGAGTAATTGATGACTTCTTGACGAATGACTGGTTGGTTGAATTCAGCCTTATCTTTCGCTTTTTGCAGTTCGCTTTCTTGGTGGTTGCCAAAAAGGGTCTCAAGCACTTTAGCGGCAGGAGTCGTTAAAACAAACAGCTCAATACGACGGTTTTCGCTAGAATCTGGCTCATCAGGATTAAGCAGCGCTCTATCTGACATACCCGTTACCTGCATTACTCTATCATCCGGCATACCGCCTTCAACTAACGTATTTCTTGCTACGTCTGCTCGAGAGGCTGATAACGCCCAGTTAGATTGACGACCAAAACGCTTTTTAAATGGAATTGCATCTGTGTGTCCGCTGATGATCAGAGGGTTGTTAACACGATGAAATACAGGTGCTAGTGCGAGCAGTAAATCTTCAAAAAAAGGAGTAAGTTCTGCACCACCACGGCTGAACATATGCTGTTTGTAATCATCTTGAAGGACGATACGCAAACCTTGTGGTGTCACCGTGACGTTTACATTTCCCTGCGCATTAATTTGGGCAGTCATTTGCTCAATTACTTTCGCTAGTGCGGCAAGTTGCTCTTGAGTATCGAAGTTACCAGGAATCAAAGAATCAATTTCTGGTCCATCCCCATCACCTTTAAAGTAAGAGCTTACTACATGGTTGGAGTTGTGTTTACTTGGCACAGAAGAGTCCTGTGCCAAGTCGATAGGAGAAATACTTTGTGACGTATCAAATGGGTTGCCGTAACTCTTGTCGAATACGCTTGAACTATGCAAGTGGGCAACAATCGCTTTACGCTCTTCTTTGTCTACCACCTGCATAACCCAAAGTACAAGAAACAGCGCCATTAGGGCGATCATGAAGTCAGCAAACGCGACTTTCCACGCGCCGCCATGAGACGACTCATCATGGCTGTATACTTTGGCACGTTTGAACACTACATGCTCTTGTTTTTGCATTATCCCTCCTGTTCAGCTAACCACTTCTCCATTTGGTTGAATGTTGGTTTGATGTCTAGCTGAATATGTTTACGACCAGCGTCAATGGCGAGCAATGTCGGCTTTTTCGCTACGTAGGCAACCAAGGTTGCACGAACGCACTCAAAAGCAGTCATATTACGTTTTACTCGCTGAGCCATGGCGTTACTTAGTGGATCTAAGCCACAGTAACAACCGAAAATACCAATGAATGTACCAACGAGAGCTGCCGCAACGTGATACCCAATCATAGCGATTGAGCCATCAATAGCTTGCATGGTGATAATGATGCCACCAACTGCTGCAAGAATACCGAAGCCAGGTAGTGCTTCTGCTGTACGCTGTAGTGAGCGTGAAGGTAAAAGCATTTCGTTCTGTATTGCTTCGATTTCTTGCTCTAGCAGTCCCTCTAATTCATGAGGCGACATCTGTCCCATTGCCATTAAACGTAAATTGTCAGTAATGAAAGAAATTAGGCGATGATCTTCTGCGATCGTCGGGTAAGCGAGGAACATAGAGCTTTGCTCCGGAGCCTCAATATGAGAATCCAGAAACTTGTATCCGCGGTTTCTCGCTGTCTCTAGCAAGTTGTTGAGTAGTGCCATTAATTCCATGTAGTACTCATGCTCTTCTGTTGGGCCTTTAATGGTCGCTGGCACTTGGCGACGCATTTCTTTCAGTACATGAGGCGGATTACCGATGATCAAAGAACCAGCAGCGGCGCCAATAATGATAAGGAATTCGGCTGGCTGCCAGATAGCACCTAAGCTACCACCGGCCCACATATATCCACCGAAGACGCACACCAGGATAGTGAGCACTCCAAAAAACTTTTGCATCTTGTGACTCCTAAGAGGACATTAATTGGTTGAGTTGTTTCAGCGCTTGTTTGTGAAGCTGACATATACGAGGTGGTGTCAGATCCAATACCAGAGCTATTTCGTGTAAGTTGAGTTCATGTTGATAGAACAGAGTCAGGAGCAGTTGATCGCGCTTAGGTAATTTACCCAAAGCACTGTCTAAACTACGACGAATATGTTCATGTTCCATGCCATCGTATTGCCCGCCAATGTAGCTATCACCGCTGCTCTCCATCAGTTGGTCAAGGCTTTGCATCTCGCCTGCGAGAGCGGCATTTTGGCGGTTGTAATAATCTTGCTCATTCGTCCCTAAAGCCTGGATGATTTCGGCATCCGTTGGCATTCGACCTAACGTTCGAGTGAGATCTCGAGTCACGTCGTTGAGCTCGTGGGCTTGTTGACGAGTCTTACGTGAACGCCAATCTAGTCGGCGTAATTCGTCTAAAATAGCTCCCCGAACTCGACAAACGGCGAAAGCAGGAAAGTGAGGATCGTCAACATCGCCATATCGGCGTCCAGCCTCGACTAGAGCGATAAGGCCTATCTGCTGCATATCTTCAATACTACAGTGAGAAGTGGCATGAACGCGCAGCTGGTTAACTACGCGTTTTACCATGACCTGATGACGTTGTAGCAATGCGTTTTCATCAATTGGTCGTGACGGTGTTGTCACTTCCTCTTCTGTGGTGTAAGTGTCTTGTACATTCATGTCTAACATGGTTGTGCTCCGTTATTGCACAACATATTTAGTCAACAAAACATCGTCGATTTCTCGGACGATGTCTGTTTTAGCAAAAGCGAGTAGAAGCGTTTGCTTCACTTCGTCTTGCAGAATATCGATGGCACCCGCTTGCTGTAACTGATCAAACGTTTTGTCGCTAAACAGTTTTAATAGAGAGTTTTGTACCATAGGCATGTATTCATCGATCTCTTTGATACGCTCTGGACGGCGTGTCTCAATTGCCAGTTCTAGCATCACAAAGTGAGTCTGTTTCTTGCCTTTAACGGTCAAAACGACTTTGTCCAAAGGATGGAAGCTAGGACCTTTACTTGTCGGTTGTTCTGTGACCAAAAAAGACAGTGGAGAGTCTTCGATCAGTGAACCAGAGTCAGGTGACTCTTGAGCGTGTTTGTTTAAGTACCAGATTCCGCCCATAATTGTGACGGCCGAAACGAGGGCACTGGTGATGATCATGGCGATAAACAGGGCGATCATTTGTTGTTTGGTCATAACCTTTTTCCTCGAAGATTCACTAAGCTTGAGTGCTTAGCCAGTGTTCTGAATAGTTAGTTGTTGTCGTGGTTTGGAATGCACCAGATTCTCGTGCGGCGAAAATATTGGCGTCTTCTTCGTTTGCATGTGGGTCATTTCGACCTTGGTTTTGATCAGAGCCAACATTGACATCGACATGAACGAAGTTTTGCTCTTGTAACTCAGTACGCAATCGTTCCGAAACTTGCATTAAAGCTTCTCGTGTTGCTGCGGCATTGGCGTTGATGTGGACACTCAATCGGTCACCTTCAACACGTACAAGTAAATCCAATTTCCCTAAGTCTGGTGGGTCTAGGCGGATTTTTGCTTCTTGTACATTTTGTTGAGCTTGGAGCGTCACGCGATCATGTAATACTTGCATCATTTGCTCCCCCCACTTTCCGGCAGTGGTATCAACACGCACCGCTGCCCACTCAGAGCCTTGAGCTTGAACATGACTCGTCGCAACCGGTGAATGTGCAGGTTGTGTTGTAGGAGCTTGTGCTTGAAGTAGAGAGGCGGTTGGTTGCCCTTGAACAGGTTGATTCAAAAGAGTTTGAAACTCAGCACCGGAGATAGGCAAACGCGAACTCGATGAAGTCGGCAGACTTTGCTTCACATCTTGTTTTGATGATGTGTTTAACATAGCGTTAGACGAATCTTGAGTAACAGACTTAACTTCGCTCGCAGTCATTAAAGATGACGCTTTTCCTAGTTTCTCAGCCTGCTTCTCTGCCATGGTAATCATACCCTGGGTTAAAGCTTGAGCTTGCGCTGCAAGATCAGTCGACTCTGTTAACCCTAGTGTACTGGTCAAGTTGGCATCCGGATCTGAAGCTGAGCGGTCATCAGTATCAAAACCATGACTTTGTACTTTGTTTGCGCTGTTCAAAGTAGAGGCCGTAAGGTGAAAACTCGGTACCGCTGACGCAGAGTTAAAGTCTTGCTCACCATTCTGCTTGTTCCCTGATTTAAAACCATGAGAAAAGCCGTGTACCGAGTTCGCTTGCTTGATGTGACCCTCATTGTTAGCTGGCGAATTACCCGAGTGCTGAGTTGAAGAAGGTATGATCATTGAGTTAGCTCCATGGTCATTGCTAATTGATAGGCCATAGCGCGTTCTTGATGGTCATTGACCATGTTCATCTCTTTTTTCAACTCGTTGGTCGACTTCTCTAATACTGCGAAGGCATTAGCGTGCACTGTTTTCGCTCGCTGGATTTCAGGTGCAAGCTTAGGATCTTTCAAAAAAGGCTTGTGACTGATCAAAAGCTCTCGCAACTGCAAGTCGTACCGCTTGAGCGCATGCCAATCGGCCGTTTTTGCGGCGAACTGGATGAGCTGAGATAAATGACGGAATCGCTCTGGCGATACTTTATGCTTGTTGTCCAAAATTCATCCAACCTTCACGAATGTTACCCATTACACGCTCAACGTTAACCAAGCGATTTGCATCGTTTTGCACGCTAGCGTAATAAAGTTCGACTTGGCAGAAGTCATACAGCTGGCTTAGGTTTTCCGCAATTTCACCGCCGTTTTCATCATCTAGAGCACTTGTTAGTCCAATCAAGATGTTCATGCATTTGTTGATTCCATTCCCTTTCTCGGCCAAACGATTTGCGGCTAGGTGGCCGCGAATACGTTCAACTTCATCGAGTAGGCCATCGATTAACATGATGACCAATTGGTGTGGATTTGCTGCTGCCGCTTGAGCGTCGAGATCGACTTGTTGGTACGAATCGTAACCAGAATCCATAAGCATGAATATTTCTCCTAAATTTGGAACCAAATGTCTTATTTTTGAGCATTAAACATGGACATGGTTTGGTTCATTTGGGTCATAATTGAATTCATTTGAGTGAATTGTTTGAGGTAGCGGTTGTACGACATTTCGTACTTACGCTCTAAATTGGTTTGTTTATCTTTGATTCGGTCTAAGCTTGACTGTATTGCGTCTTTACGCGTGCTGAAGGTTCCTGATGAGAACTTCAAGAAAGGCTCTACCATCGCGTCAAGAGAATCTAGCAAAGCGTCATCCCCATTAAACAACGCCTCTAAGCCTGCGCTGTTTGTTTGTTGAGCTTCTTTGAACTTTTCTTGATCAACTTTCATTTTACCGTTGCGGTCTAGGCTCACGCCGATTTCGCTTAGGCGCATACCATTGTGTTCACCTCGGATTAACCCCGTTAACTGACTCTCAATAGAACGCAATGTCGAGTCGCTAGCGAGCACGCCGCGTTTCTGATCTTCACCGCCAATTTGGGTGTACTGATCGATAGTCGAAACAAGGGCATTGTAGGTTTCCACAAACTTATCTAGTTGTTCTTTAGTGCCTTCGCTATCAGCTCCAATTTTTAAACCGATTGGCGAATCTCCCGCGGCTTGCGGTTTAGATACGGTAATGTCAACACCGTCGATGACACCTTCAAAAGTATTACTTGCGTTGGTTAGTTTCAGGCCTGAGTCTTTTGCACCTAGCCACATAACCGCATCTTGCGGAGCGTTAATTTGCTTGAGGTTGGTGAAGGCGTCTTCAAACCACGCTTGGCCAGTACCCGTTGCAGATACGTTGATCTTATTTTCGACACCAGTCTCAGTGCTCGATAGCATAAAGTGTGTTTGACCATTTGAGCGAACTAGAGTGGCGTTAACGCCAGGGTTATCCGTGTGATTGTTAATCGCACTTGCTAAATCACTGATCGTTGCAGTGCCGTCACCATTAACATCAACGGAGGACAAGTCTAGAGTCATTGTTTCACCGTTGATGGTGAATTCTAAAGATCCAGTTGTTGGTACTTCTGTCGTCGCCTCAAGGTCTGCAGGCATTCCTGTAGATACTTGATGTGCTGTTGCCACTTTTTCTACAAAAATCTGATAGTTACCCGTTAGCGCTTTAGCATCCGCGTTTGCAGTAAAGTTACCTTCTTGAGAGAGTGTCGCACTGTTTTTGATGATGCTGTTTGTGCTGTTATTCATCTCTTTCATTGCAGTACGAAAATCACGTAGTGCGCTTTCAACTTTATTAAAAGCTGACAGTTGTGACTGGTACACATTAGCTTGCGCTTGGTAACGGTTTTTGAATGGGTTTGTGTCCAATTGTGCGAATTGGGTTGCCATTTTTACTGGGTCTAAAGAACTCATGAGGTGTGCTCCTCTCATCTCTTATTGGCTTGAATACTTTGAATGCTACGCCTTAGTTTAATTATCAGTGGCAAGATGCGTGCCGTATATTAAATTCAATTAAAACAAAGGTTTAAAGCTATCTTGTTTTCTTGGGAGGAAGTGGTGTTTCCACCTTGTTTGTTCCGCCTTCCTCCATGGAAAAAGTAATTTCCTTATAAGAAAAGGCGACCTAAACAAAGAAAATATTTAATTGTATTGACGGTTCTAATTAGGAGAGATGTTTTAATTAGACGTTATATTCAGCCTTTACTTCAGCTTGATTCAGATAATTCTTACAGAGTGCATTAATTGCGTTCTGATATTATTTTTGATAGTGCGATGTGCAAGTGTTCTCACTAAAAATTAAATTTTTTACGTTTCAAAGAATGTCAGTTATGAATGAATTTGCGTTACGATTGATGAAATGTGCTCGTGCATATGAAGAGTTCATTAACAAAAAACTATTAAGTAAACAGAGCATCAATTCTGATGAGATAGCTAGTATCTTAAAGGAGGCTAAGTTCAATTTTCCTGAACTTAGAGATAGTAAAATAGGAAGTAAATTAGAGACGATAGAATTAGAACTGTTTAATAAGGTTTTATTCAATATTATGTTGAAGTTCGGATTCAGAGTGCCTGAATCTCACAAAGATAATACGAGCTCTATTTATATTCGTAGATAAAAATAAAGCCTTCCATAGGAAGGCTTTATAATTAAGACGATTTAAATTAAGCGCACTATTAACTAAGTAATTAGCGTAGTAGTGACATTGCCATGCTTGGAAGCTGGTTAGTTTGAGACAGAACAGTTGTACCTGCTTGCATCAACATTTGGTTCTTAGTCATGTTTGAAGACTCTACTGCAAAGTCTGTATCCATGATACGACCTTTAGATGCTGTAACGTTTTCTACCATGTTACCAAGGTTAGCCATAGTGTGCTCAAGACGGTTGATGTTCGCACCGAAGTCTGCACGAGAGCTACCAATTTTTTCTACTAGACCGTCAGCGCCGCTGATTTTGTCTAGTGCTGCTTTTGCTTTAGTCGCGTCATCGATACCATCTGTAATTGCTGCATCAGCAAGGATAGTAGTGATTTCACCGATACCTGCGCTTGCGCTTACAGTCAATGTTTCAGCAGAAGATGCACCGATTTGGAATGTTACGTCACCTGCACCGAAGCCGCCGCCTTTAAGAAGGTTTTGACCACCGAACTTAGTGTTGTCTACGATGTTGTTTAGTTCTGCAGTAAGCTGTGTGAACTCTTTGTTAAGAGACGCACGGTCTGTTGCACTGTTTGAACCGTTCAACGATTGTGTAGCAAGGTCGTTCATACGGTAAACGATGTTTGTCATTTCATCCATCGCACCTTCAGCAGTTTGCATCATAGAGATGCCGTCTTGTGCGTTACGCATTGCTACTGACATGCCGCGTGTTTGCGCTTCTAGACGGTTAGCAATTTGAAGACCAGCAGCGTCATCAGCAGCTGAGTTCACACGGTAGCCTGTGCTTAGACGTTCCATTGCTGTGTTTAGAAGTCCGCTTGTTGTGTTCATTGTGTTTTGAGTTACAAGCGAAGCGTAGTTAGTGTGCATTGATAAAGCCATCTTAGTCTCCTTAGTTAGTCACTATATCTTTCAGGCCTCGGGATATTCCCTTGTCACTAACTAGAGGCGGTCGGTCGGCTTTAATGATTAATTTGAAAATTAAAAAATTTCTAAAAAAGATAAAAATTGATGATTTTTAGTGATTTGTATTCCATGAAAACCGGGAAAATCATCATATAAGCCTAAATTTTTTAGTTAAGTTAAAGAAACTATTGCCCAATGATCTTGTGGTTATCCGTTATAAATAAAAAACAGCACGAATAAATCGTGCTGTTTTAAATATAAATGGTTGAGTTTCAACTATTCCTCATCAAAAGATTGAAAGGAGAGAGAGGTTGGGATATCGCTGAAATAACCAAAATAATAACTGGCACCCAATAAACGATACCGGTTAAGTTCCGTTTGACTCGCTACACGTCCGGCAACCCAAGTATATTTATGCTTTCTTAAGAACTTAGCAATAGGTAGGAAAGCGTGTCTTTCTTCTTTATCTTCTAGTGTGACTGACAATTTGATCATATCGGGACTAAAGTCTGCGACGCGCTCGAAGTTCACTTGCGATGTTGCGACTTCAAACCAAAGTGAATATGCATTCTCTTTTAACTTTTTGGTGAGTGTGGCGACTTTATCACGATCACATAACGTTTCATCAGCTTGAAGAGAAGGAATCACATGTTGAAAAGCAGAAGAGTGGAATTGAATCGTCTGTTCGAGGAAATAAACCCCAGGCTCCCACAGTAATGCATCCACGCGAATCGGCACGACAACATTACTAATCAAGTCGTGATGAAAGGCTTCTAACTGAAATTGTGTTTGTCTTAGTGCAAGGTAAAGACTGAACAAATCCAGGCAGTACTGCATTTGTTCAGAGAGTTTGAATTGATAGACACTTTGTTCTCCACGCATACCAAATCTCAACGTCAGGTGTTGGAATTCTACTTCTCCTGATTGAGCTTCCCTAATTGCTTGGCATGCGTGTTGGACATCATTGTGTTTTAAAGCATCAAAGACTAATTGATCGTCATCCGTGACGATATGTTGTACTGCGAGACCAACCAAATGTTCGTACATCGCATGTGTTGAAATAAGATTAACCAAGGTTTCCTACCACATTGATTTGTTTGTTTTCTGGGATTTCGTTGTAAGACAATACTGCCAGCCCTTGTGTAAATGTACGAGCGTAACGCGCTAGAAGAGGGCGCAGCTGTGGCATAACGAGAAGGATCGGAGGTAGCCCCTGTTGCTTAAGCTGTTGTCTGATCAATGGCAAGTTTTGTTGGAACTGACCAAGAATGTTTGGCTCAATTGGGAAGCTATCTAGTGTTACCGTACCAGAAGATTGTGCTTGTTGCAGTGAAGTTAGTAGCATTTGTTCTAACTCATCAGACAGTGCGTAGACATTTAACTCGTTCTTTTGTCCTGCAATTAAGTTAACAAGCGTACGCTTTAGTGCACAGCGCACATCAGATGCAAGTAGGATCGGGTCCTTTGTATTTTCCGCGGATTCCAACATTGTGTTGGCAATCGTGCGAATATCTTTTAGTGGCACTTGGTCCAATAAAAGCTGACGATATACTTTCAGCTGCTGCGCTGGATTAAGTGCTGCTGCTAATGCTTCTGCTAGTTTCGGGGCTTGTTGTGTCAAACGCTGGGTTATTGCTTCCACATCGTCGTGCGTAAACAATTCTGCAAGGTTTGTCTTCATGATTTTACTAATATGAGTGGCAATAACAGTGCCATCATCGACAACTTGGTAACCCATATTAAGTGCTTTTGCTTTATCTTGATGCTCAATCCACACAGCTGGCAACTGATAAGCAGGATCGCTACCCAAAATGCCATCTACCTCACCGTAAGTTTCGCCAACCGCTATCGCCATTAAACGCTCTGGTTCAATAAAACCTTGCTCAATGACTTCGCCATTTAGAGAAATTGTGTATTGGTTTGGCTTGAGGCTCAGATTGTCACGAATACGAACTTCAGGTAATAAAAAGCCAACTTGTTCAGAAAGGTTTCGACGCACACCGCGGATACGTTGTGATAAAGGAGCCCCTTGTTCTTTGTTGACTAGATGGACGAGTCGGTAACCAAGCGCAAGTGATAATGTTTGGACGTGAGGAATATCATCCCATGTCAGCGGTGTATCATCGTCTTGCATTGCTTGTGAAAGTGCTTCGACCTCTTCAATCTGGGAGTCTTGCACTGGCTTCTTGGTTTGACGCCACCCTGCGAACGCTAATGCGCCAGCAAACGCAAAAAAGGCTAGGTGTGGCATACCCGGTACCATACCGATTACCGCCATAATACCTGCGACAGTAAATAGCGTTGCAGGAGTTGCCAGTAATTGCTTTTGCATGGTTTCCGACATGCCATTATCGCTATCATTAATTCGCGTAACGATAATCGCGGCAGCCGTTGCCAATAGTAGTGAAGGAATTTGAGCAACTAGACCATCACCGATTGTGAGTAGGGCATAAGTTTTAAAGGCGTCAGACGCAGCGAGTCCATGCTCGAAGACACCAATACTGATACCACCAATGATATTGATAAACAGAATCAACAAACCTGCGATGGCATCGCCACGCACAAACTTTGATGCACCATCCATCGAACCATGAAAATCGGCTTCGTTGGCGACTTCTTTACGGCGTAAGCGAGCCGTTTCCTGATCGATAAGGCCAGCGTTTAAGTCGGCATCAATTGCCATTTGTTTGCCTGGTAAAGCATCCAACGTAAAGCGGGCTGAAACCTCAGAAATACGTTCACCACCTTTGGTGATTACGACGAAGTTGATGATCATCAAGATGACGAACACCACCATACCAACGACGTAGTTACCGCCAATGACGACTTCACCGAATGCTTGAATGACCTTACCCGCTGCGTCACCACCATTATGTCCTTCTAGGAGTACAATTCGCGTAGAAGCCACGTTCAATGTGAGACGTAATAATGTTGCGACCAGCAAAATAGTTGGAAAAACAGAGAAATCTAATGGTCGCTTTGCGGTTGTGCTGACCAGCAATACTAGGATTGCTAAGACGATATTAAAGGTAAACAGCGCATCCAGTAGCAGAGGAGGCAAAGGAAGAATCACCATTGCTAATATCATTAGCAAGACGATTGGAATGCCAACGTAGCCTTTGGTTGATGTTTGAAGTTGTTTTAACCGGTTAAGCATACTTTCGTGTCCTTGGATAAACGCGGGTTAATCAGTGCTGCAAATGTTTTGGAATCGAAAAATGAGGTAAAGGAATTGGCTCTTTTCCCTCACCTTTACGAAAGGCTTTCAATTGCAAAACGTAAGTAAGAATATGTGCCACTGCGATGTACAGTTGGCTTGGGATTGCTTGTTCAATCGCCGTCGTGTGATAAATCGAACGGGTAAGTGGCGGGGAGTTAATGATTTCCACTTTGTTTTCTCGGGCGATACGTTGAATGTGCATAGCAGTTTCGTCTACGCCTTTTGCGACGACAAAGGGCGCGTCAGAAAGCGAAGGCTCGTATTTCAGTGCGACTGCGTAGTGCGTTGGGTTTGTGATGATCACGTCAGCCGTCGGCACCATTTTATCGATCTTACGGCGCGCAAACTGTTGCTGTATTTGACGAATACGTTGCTTTACTTCCGGACGACCTTCATTATTTTTAAATTCCTCTTTCAATTCTTGTTTCGTCATGCGGAGTTCTTTTAGGTGTTCCCAACGCTGATAAGGAATGTCGATAACCCCAAATAACAACAATGCAAAGCCCATTAAGAGTAAGCCTTCAAACAGAATTGACATTACTAGAGAAAAACCTTGGCTGAGCGGGAGATTTTGCATGCCAAGTAATGGCTGTAAGTGGTTGTCTAAGTAGCCATATAAGATGCCGAAGATGACGGCTACTTTGAACGTCGACTTTAAGAGCTCAACCACCGAACGTGTCGAAAAAATGCGCTTTATCCCGCTCAAAGGATTAATTTTGCTCAGCTTTGGCATCACGTTCGCTGGACGGAACATCCAGCCGCCTAGCACAAGGCTACTACCACAGGTCACGATAATAATGACGGTAAACAATGGTAATAGCATGTCGATGATGACCGCTAAACTTTGTCCCAATTGCTCGACAAGTTGTTTAGGATTTTCTAGGTCGGCTCGCGTCAACATCATGTTGTAGCGAAAGATCCCCGACATGCTTTCCCAAATACTATTAAGCTGAGAGTAAAAGTAGAGCGCCACCGCTAGAAATATAACCGCAGTAGTAAACTCTTTCGCGCGAGGAATTTGTCCTTCCTGGCGGGCTTTCTTTACCTTCTGCGGTGAGGCTTTTTCAGTTTTGTCTTGAGAAGATTGATCGCTCATGCTCCCCCCAACATAAAGTTACTCAAGTGTCTAATGGTGTCGTGAACGAGCGCCGTGTAGCGACCAGGAACACCAGAAACTGAGATTAATACGCTGAATAGACCCAGCAGCATCGTCATAGGAAAACCTAACGCATAGACATTAAGTGATGGTGCGGCTCGGTTCATTACACCAAAACTGATGTTGGCTAGAAGCATGGAAACAATAGCGGGCAAAGCCAAAGCGAGTGAAGAGGCAAACATCCAACCGAAAATATTGACAACACCTTGCAGAGAAAGCGATGTGATACCAGATCCGACTGGCCAAACAACAAAGCTTTGAATCACGATATCTATGACGAGTAAGTGTCCTTCTAGCGCGAGAAACAATAAGGTTGAGAAAATCAGAAATATGCGTCCCAAAATGGCGACAGAAAGCCCGTTAATAGGATCATTCATCATCGCCATACCTAAGCCCATTTGCAGAGAAATCACCTGGCCAAGCATGGTGAAAACGTTAAAGAGCATGTGCAAAATTAACCCAAACATTACTCCCCAAATAGCTTGCTCAAAAGCAAGGAACAGGGAAGTCATAGAGAATAACTCGACTTGTGGCATGGGTGGCATTAACGGTCCAGTAATGACAACGATCGAGAGGGCCAGTAAAGTACGAACCCAAACAGGAATAATCGCATCACCAAAGAAAGGCATTGAAATAAATACGGCTCCCACACGAAAAAACGGCCACCAGAGTTGACCGAGTATCGCCGAGAGCTCTGCAAATGTGATGGCCATTAGCCAATCATCCCTGGTATGTTGTGGAACAAGAAATCAAACAGTTCCATGATCTTACGTAGCATCCAGTGACCTGCAAAAATCACCATTAATAAGGTAACGAGCAAACGTGGCAAAAAGCTGAGTGTTTGCTCGTTGATTTGTGTGGCAGCCTGAAATACGGCGATACACAAACCGACAATTAAGCCTGGAACAACCAATACGGCAACCATCAAAATGATCAGCCATACTGCATCGGAAAATAACGTTACGGTTAGTTCTGGGGTCATAGCTGCTCCTAGTTAACCGAAGCTGGCAGATAAGGTGCCAACTGTCATTGCCCAACCATCCACGAGTACAAATACCACCAACTTAAAGGGAAGTGAGACAATCAAAGGTGATAGCATCATCATACCCATTGCCATCAGGACACTGGCGACAACCAAGTCGATGACCAAAAACGGGATGAAAAGCATAAAACCAATTTGGAAGGCGGTTTTCAGTTCACTAATGACAAATGCAGGCAAGACAACGGCAAATGAAATATCCTCAACGTTTTGGTCGAGAGGCTCATTGGCAATACGTAACATTTGTTCAAGAGAGCTTTGGTGCGTCTGTGCCAACATGAACTCTCTCACTGGTTTCTCTGCAACAGAAAAAGCCTGTATTAGCGTGATTTCGCCGTTGTCGTATGGCTGAAACGCATTTTCATAAATATCGCTCCAGACAGGGCGCATAATCAGCAACGTCAATGCGAGAGCGATCCCGACCAACACTCTGTTAGGTGGGCTTTGTTGAAGACCAAGAGCTTGGCGCAAAATCGCAAGGACAACGACAATTCGAGTAAAGCTCGTCGCCATCAAAATAAATGCTGGAAGAAAACTGAGCGCCGTCATCAACAACAGAATTTGCAGTTTAACGCTGTATTCTTGTTGTGTGTCGCCATCAGAAACGGACAAGATAGTTAAGCCGTTGTCAGCCGCCATTGTTGGGAAAGCAAACAAAAGTGACACCAATACCAAAAGAGGTAACCAACGGTGCCAAGCGCTCAGATTTTTCATTGTGATGCCTACCTAAGATTATTGACCAACGCCACTCAATGCAGAGTCATGTACATCGATCAGACGAAGTCCATACTTATCATTGACAACGACAACTTCAGCGTGGCCCATAAGAGAACCGTTTACTTTCACGTCTAAAGGCTCGCCATTGAGCTTTTCCAACTCGATAACCGTGCCTTCACCCGCTTTCATTAAGTCCCCAAGTGGGATCTCCTTACTCGCAACTTCCAGCGTGACTGTGACAGGAATGCTTTTGAAAAAGCTAAGGTCACGTTCCGCAGTGGCTGGTTCTTGTTGGAGCGTATCTTCGGCTTCAAAGTCTTCTAATTGAAAATCATCAAAGTTCAGTTCTTCTGCGTCGAATGCATTAGTTTCTAGCGCTTCGCTCATCGCTGCGGTTCCTTATCAGGGTTAAAGATCAAAACAAGTTGGCCGTCTTGCTCAGCAATACGACCTGTAAATAGAGATTGGTTGCCAATGCTTACTGGAACCGTGTTAAGAAGCTCAATAGGTAAAATATCGTTGGGTTGTAAGCCAACCACATCACTTAAAGGCATCTTCTTTTTACTTAGAACAACGTTCAGTCGAACGGGGGTCGTCTCTAAAGAACGACAGAAAGGTTGAAACAAATCGGTATCAGGCTGCAGTTCAAGCTGCTCGATTAGCGTTTGAATAAGATGACCATCTAGCTTGAGATGAATTGAGCCTTGATGATCGTCAAACGCAATGTTTAATTGAACGTTAATGCCAATACCTCTAGGGGTCTCATACTCACCCGTGTCCCACATTTCACCAGGAGCAAGCCAACCGATGATGATTCGACTGATGCGCTCTTGTAAACGTAAGTCACTGGCCGTCAGAGTAGCGGCTGAACGCTCTGCACTTGCACCATAAAATCTATCAGCCAACTTTATTAGCGTGTGGGGGTTACCATGGATGAATACCATGCCGCCTTCCTGATGTTGATAGGTCGACGTTTGCTCTTTGTCCATCTCAACCGATGTAAAGCGGTGCAAGTCTACTGAGGTTAAGCTAGCTTCCACTTTTCCTGTGCTGAGCCAATTTTGTAATTCAGTCGTAAGGTTTGAGCAAGATTCTGAAATTAAATTATCGAGCTTCTCACGAATGATATGAATAGGTTTGCCTAATAATTCTACATCAAGTAGTTGACTATCAGAAATAGGCTCGCTAACTCTATTTTCCATTTATATTTTACCGTGCGTTAACAATCGAAAGTGTTTTAACTTAATCGCGTGTAGTCTACACAGAAATTTTAATGATCTTTTAGCTCCAAACTCTAAGATTGTGACTTTAGTTCACATGTTGCTTTGTTCATATAGTCATAATCTTTTAATGAAATTTAAAAAGAGTTAGTTTTCTTTATAAATCGCTTAATAAATAAAATAACAATGTTGAGCGTTTTAGTTGTTATAGATTTTTTAAATTGCCTTTATGGCGTAACAACAACTTCAAATAAATAAATTATAAGATACTGTTTTTTATGCTTAAAGCTTCCATTGGAGGCTAAGCGTGCTCTCTTGAGCGTTTTGTAACCAATTTTAATATTCAGAATAGGTAATTAAAATGATTAGCTATGCCAGTTCTCTCGGCTTGGTGGCATATTTAATTAAACGGTTTAAGTCATGGGAATGTAAGATATACATGAATCATGTCCGTTTGATAATTTGTAACACAATTATTGTTATCAGTTTTATTTTTTCAAAAGTGTCATATTCAGAAGAAGTCTTAACAATCCCTATGGACCTCTCTAAATGGACATATGAGGGAAATAAATTCAAATGCAACTTGTTGCAATCAAATAATGACCATGGGAAGTTTTATTTCCTAGCGGAACCTAATAATAAATTCTATTTTATTTCCGATATAGAATATGAAAACAATAAATGGAAAACGATTGCTTTAACAACTCAAAATGCTCCTTGGAGTAATGAGCTTTATAGAAAAGAATTTGGCTCCCTTGAATTTACTAAGCCGTCTCAGCGTTTCATCTTTAATAAAGGTGCTGAAGAATTCATGGATTCAATTGCTTCGGGTAGTTGGGTGACGCTGTCACTTAAAGGAAGTAATGCTTCCTCTGTTTCAGAGATTGTGATTCCTACTCTTCAAATTCAAAACGCATTGAAATCATTTAATGCGTGTCGCGCGCGATTGCCTAAATTGTCTTTTTCAGAGGCAAGGGATATGGCGCTCTCATTTGAGTTTGGTCAGAAGACGTTAAGTCGTGGACAGAAAGCAACACTAGAAGCGCTGTATAGCTATGTATCTGTGGATGATCGAGTGACCAAAATCCTCATCGACGGTCACACCGATAACGTTGGTTCAAGTTTAACGAACCTTTCTGTGTCACGTACTCGAGCAGAGCAAGTCACCAACGCTTTGATTGAGCTTGGGGTCGACGAGTCGATGATCGAAACACGAGCTCATGGTTCGCGTTACCCAATTGCCAGCAATAACTCGGTTAATGGCCAAGCAAAAAACCGACGTGTCACCCTGCGTTTAGTGAGAGACAACGAGTATACGGCTACGAAACACTACCCAGATCTACAATCACAAAATCAACAAACGAAAGTTAAGGTTCAATGATGACGAAAACGAAAATTTTGTTGGTTGAGCCAAATGAAGCTCTTGCTCAACCAGTATTGGATGTGTTGCAAAATGCAGGTTACACCGCGAAACACACTCGTACTGGTCGAGGCGCTTTGCTTGAAGAGCGAGCAGAAATCACTTTAGTGAGCTCTACGCTGCCGGATATGTGTGTTCGTGAGTTTGTCGCGTGTCACCAAAAGCAGCGAAATTCGGGTGTTGTTATTGCGATTGTCGACCAAGAACAAGGCATCTTGGCTGCTGAGACGATGAAAGCGGGCGCTACTGATTATCTATTACGCCCATTTGAATCTAATCAGTTGGTTAATCTGCTTAAACGTGTTGAAGCGTTAGGTAAGCCAATGGCCAACATTGTTGCGGAGTCTTGGAGAAGCAAACAAGTTCTGCAATTGGCGCATCGTGCAGCATGTACTAACGCGAGTGTGCTTATTACAGGTGAATCGGGAACGGGTAAAGAAGTGCTGGCGCGATATGTGCATGAGCACTCTCCGCGTATCAATGGTCCATTTGTGGCGGTTAACTGTGCCGCCATTCCAGAGTCAATGTTAGAGGCTGTGCTATTCGGTCATGTAAAAGGCGCGTTCACCGGAGCGACAAATTCTCAAAGCGGTAAGTTTGAAGAAGCAAATGGCGGGACGATTCTGCTTGACGAGATTGGTGAAATGTCACCTGCGGTTCAAGCGAAATTGTTACGCGTCCTTCAAGAGCGTGAAGTAGAACGTGTTGGTAGTCATAAAGCCGTTCAGCTCGATATTCGTGTTATTGCGGCAACCAACAAAGACTTACGTGAGGAAGTTCAAAAAGGCACGTTCCGTGAAGATCTTTATTATCGATTAGATGTGCTGCCTCTGCACTGGCCGCCTTTGCGTGAAAGAAAAGAGGACATTCTACCGATTAGCCAATTCTTTATTGAAAAGTATCAAGATAGCAGTCGCTGTCACCTATCCCAAGATGCGATTAGTGCGCTGAGTCAGTATCACTGGCCGGGCAATATTCGTGAGTTGGAAAATGTCATTCAACGCGCTTTGGTCATGCGTCATGGTGATTACATTACAGCCCATGACCTGATGCTGCCTATTGAGCTTGTCGCGTCAGTTCCTACAGCAGAGCCAACTTCAAGTTTTGGTCATGTAGAAGCGAAGAAGCAAGCTGAATATCAGTTTATTTTGGAAAAGTTACGTCAGTTTGGTGGAAACCGAACGAAAACCGCAAACGCGCTTGGAGTCTCTACTCGAGCGCTACGCTACAAGCTCGCAGCAATGCGAGAACATGGTATTGATTTACAGTCGGCACTAGGCTCGGCTGCCTAATAGGAGAAAAAATAGATGGCAAGTCAACCTACTCATGCGGTCTCGGCAGAGCAACTTATGTTGTCAAAAATGCAGGCGATGCAGGCACAAGTGCAGCCGCCAGAGTTTATCGTGAGTGCAAATCCTTTAGATCAACAATCACTAAACGCACCTTTATCGTTCTCACAAGCGATGACAAATGTGTTGGATACAGTGAATCAACATCAATCAGTGGCTAGTCAAAAAATGACGGCCGTAGAAACAGGAAAAAGTGATGACCTAGTTGGTGCAATGGTCGCGAGCCAAAAAGCCAGCTTGTCCTTTAATGCTTTGATGCAAGTGCGCAACAAAGTCGTGACCTCATTTGAAGATATTATGAAGATGCCGGTGTAATTCATGTCAGAACTAACCCCCCAAGTCGCCGGAAACACAGCTATGGCTACCGGCACAGCACAGACATTTTCTACTGCCAACGGCATGGACGATGTGACAACGAAGCTGAAGCAAATCTGGTCTAGCAGTCAGAGAAACTTAGTGCTATCTGCGGTGTTAGCTGCGATTGTTGCAGCGATTATTGTGGTTGCACTATGGAGTTCCTCGCAGAGCTTTCGTCCGCTCTATAGCCAGCAAGAGCGTTTTGATATCGGCGAAATTGTGTCGGTATTAGAAAGCGAAGGCGTAAGCTACCGCATGCAAGAGCAAAATGGACAAGTTCTTGTACCAGAAGGTGAGGTTGCGAAGGTACGCATGTTGCTTGCATCAAAAGGTGTTAAAGCTAAGCTGCCGACAGGTTTGGATTCGCTCAAGGAAGATAGCTCTCTTGGTACGAGCCAATTTATGGAAACGGCGCGTTATCGTCATGGTTTAGAAGGTGAGTTAGTACGTACTATCATGTCTTTGAACTCAGTAGCGAACGCGCGTGTTCATTTAGCCATACCTCGTCAAACTCTATTCGTCCGCCAAAACAGTGAGAATCCATCAGCATCTGTCATGCTTGAGCTCAAACCTGGTGAAGACTTAAAGCCTGAACAAGTTGAAGCGATCATTAACCTAGTGGTCGGCAGTGTCACGGCAATGAAGCCAGAATTTGTTTCTGTCATTGACCAGTATGGCCGTCTTCTTAGTGCGGATGTCGCTTCTGCGGAAGCCGGTAAAGTAAACGCGAAATATCTTGAATACCAGAAGAGTGTTGAAAAACAGATCATCCAACGCGCAGCAGATATGCTTACGCCGATTGTGGGGCCGAGTAACTTCCGAGTACAAGTCGCTGCCGATCTGGATTTTAGCCAAGTTGAAGAAACACAAGAAATTTTGGATAACGCGCCGGTTGTGCGTAATGAGCACACCATTCATAACAACTCGGTTGATCAAATTGCGTTGGGTGTTCCTGGTTCTCTAAGTAACCAACCGCCAGTGACAGGATCTGGTGAAGTGGAAACGAACGACAGCCAAAACACGAATGCGCGATCTGAAGTGAATCGTCAATATGCTGTAGGGAGCAGTGTTCGTCGTACTCAATACCAACAAGGCCAAATAGAAAAGCTTAGTGTATCGGTTCTGTTGAACTCCAAAGCTTCGCCAGATGGTGTGGCGTGGAGTGAAGCCGATAAAGAGCAAATCTCAAACATGATCATGGATGCTGTTGGTATCTCTGCCACACGTGGTGACAGCTTAAGTTTAATGAGTTTCAACTTCACCCCAATTGAAATTGATGCTCCTCCTGCACTGCCGTGGTGGCAAGACCCTACAGTACAGCAGCCAATACGCTACGTTATTGGTGGCTTGTTAGGCTTGGCGATGATCTTCTTCGTACTGCGTCCATTAATCATGCACCTAACTGGCGTTGATAAACCTGTGCCTGAGCTAAATTTTGCTGAGCCTCAGGAAGAACCTGACTACGAAAACTTGCAAACGCGTGAAGAACGCGAGCATGAAGAAGTACTTGATCGCCGCCTATCTGAAAAAGGCATCTCAGCCTCTTCAGGTTTAGATGTAAACAGCGACATGCTACCGCCAGCAGGCTCGCCATTAGAAATTCAATTGAAACACCTACAGCTTATTGCTAATGAAGAGCCAGAGCGCGTAGCCGAAATACTGAAACAATGGGTAAACATCAATGAACACAGTTCTATCAAAGCAGACGCTTAGTTATGTTGAACAAACCGCGCTCGTGCTATTAGGCATGGGCGAGGATGCCGCAGCGAAGGTTTTGCAACACTTTAGCCGTGATGAAACCCAGCGTGTGACTCGTGCAATGGCGAAGTTAAATGGCATTAAGAGCGATTCTGCTCGTGGTGTTATTCAAACTTTCTTTGAAGATTTCCGTGAGCACAGCGGTATTCGAGGAGCCTCTAAGGAATACCTATCTAATACATTGCGCAAAGCGTTGGGTAACGATTTGGCAAAAGGGTTATTAAATACCTTATATGGCGATGAAATTCGCAACAATATGCAGCGCTTACAGTGGGTGGAAGCAGAAACTCTCGCTCGTTTCATTGTGAACGAGCACCCACAAATGCAAGCAATTTTTCTAGCGTATTTGCCAGCGGACAGCTCTTCAGCGGTATTGAAGCACTTGCCACAAGATTACCATGACGAAATATTGTTCCGTATTGCTCAATTGCAAGATATCGATCATCAAGTTGCCGTTGATTTGCATGAACTCGTTGAGCGTTGCATCGAAAAAGTATCCGCAAGTCAAAGCACGCCGTTATCAGGTGTTAAGCAAGCAGCAGATATCATTAACCGCTTTGAAGGTGACCGTGGTTCATTGATGGAAATGCTGAAGTTGCATGATGAAGATGTTGTTAATGCAATTGAAGAAAACATGTTCGACTTTATGGTTCTTGGCCGACAACGCGAAGAAACTATGGACATGTTGGTGCAGCAGATTCCGCTAGAGTTGTGGGCAGTCGCGCTAAAAGGTTCCGATATTACCTTACAACAAGCTATTAAGCGTTCAATGCCGCAACGTATGGTGAAAGCGCTAGAAGATGACATGGACGCACGCGGCGCTGTTGCGTTAAGTCGAGTTCAAAAAGCACGTCAAGACATCATGCAAATGGTACGTGAGCTGGATGAATCTGGTGAAGTTCAGCTGCTTCTCTATGAAGAGCCAACGGTGGAGTAAGGTCATGCTAGAGACAAAATCAAGTACTATGCGATTGCCTCCGAGCGGGTATCGTTTACACCGTTTTCCTCCTTTAGCGCAACCTAAGACTATCGAAGACGAATTCGGGCTAGATAACCAAGGCTGGCAAGAACCTCAAATAGATATCCAACAGCAACTTGAAGAAGGTTTTCAACAAGGTTTGCAACAAGGACATGAGGAAGGCTTACGCCAAGGTATCGAACAGGGCAAGCAACAAGGTCTGTTGGAAGGCCAAAAAGAAGGTTTCCAAAAAGGCTTTGTTTCCGGTGAGCAGTCTGGAAAGCAAGGCTTTTTGGAGGCGGCGAAGCCTGTCAATGAACTTTTTCACGCCCTTTCTCGTTGGCAAGATGAAAAAGAACAGCAACAACGCCATATGATTTGTGAACTGGTACAAAAGGTTGCTCAGCAAGTGATTCGTGCCGAGCTCACTCTAATGCCTCAGCAGATCCTAGCTTTGGTGGACGAGACATTGTCTGCCATGCCTGGTAAAGCGGAAACAGTAACTGTGCATTTAAATCCGCAAGATTTAGAGCGCATTACTCACATCAATGCTGATTTGCCGCAATCTTGGAAACTGGTCCCTAATACGGAGCTTCCTATTGGTGGCTGTCAGTTAGTGACTGATGACGCAGAAGCGGATGCGAGCTGCGACTCTCGCTTGGAAGCCTGTATGGACAATGTAAAGCAACACCTTTTGGATGAAGTCAGTATTCCACAGGTAGAGTCTGAACATGAGTAATACCCTAAGCCATGAACTATTAAGTGAGCGTTTGAGCGAAGCCTTGGCTTCGCTCGATTCAATCCCTGTTGCTCGCGTAACAGGGCGATTGATAAAAGTAAACGGCTTAATGTTACAAGCCGTAGGGTGTCGGTTTAAGCTTGAGCAGCGTTGTCTCGTAGAAACCGCGGAAGGCGATATGATCGAAGCGCAAGTTGTGGGCTTTGAACACACTATTGCTTACCTCATGCCTATCCGCCGTTTAGGCGGTCTGTTTGCAGGTGCAAAAGTCATCCCTCTTGATGGTGACAGTACCGTGCAGCTAAGCTCTCAGTGGTTAGGACGCGTACTGAATGGTTTAGGTGAGCCGTTAGATGACGGGGCACCGCTTAAGGGGGGAGATCGAGTTTCACTTGAACCAAAACCGATTAACCCACTGAAGCGACGCCCAGTTGATACACCACTCAACGTAGGCGTGCGAGCGATTAATGGACTATTGACGGTAGGCAAAGGCCAACGTATTGGTTTGATGGCTGGCAGTGGCGTCGGTAAAAGTGTGTTAATGGGGATGATCACCAAAAACACGGAGGCCGATGTAATTGTGGTCGGGCTTATCGGTGAGCGAGGCAGAGAAGTGCGTGAGTTCATCGAGAGAAACTTAACCCCAGAAGCGCGCAAGAAAGCGATCATTATCGCGGCTCCTGCTGATGAATCCCCGCTAATGAGGTTAAGAGCGACACTACTTTGTCATCGCGTTTCAGAGTATTTCCGAGACCAAGGCAAAGACGTTCTACTTCTGATGGACTCTCTAACCCGATACGCCATGGCACAGCGCGAAATCGCTCTTTCGCTCGGAGAGCCTCCAGCTTCTCGTGGTTATCCGCCCTCAGTCTTCAGCGTGTTACCTCAACTCCTAGAGCGAGCGGGTAACAGTGAAAATCAACATGGTAGCTTAACGGCAATTTACACCGTATTGGCAGAAGGAGACGACCAACAAGATCCTGTCGTGGATTCCGCGCGCGCCATCTTAGATGGGCATGTCGTTTTATCGCGTCAACTGGCTGAGCAAGGGCATTATCCTGCTATAGATATCAACGCGTCTATTAGCCGTTGTATGAATACTTGTACGCAGGACGCACACAGCACGATTGCGAATAACTTCCGTCAAATGTACTCCAACTACCTTCAGGTTAAAGAGTTACTGCCATTAGGGGGTTATCAACCAGGACAAGATCCTGAGTTAGATCAATCTGTTGCTATGTATCCAAACTTGCGTGCATATCTACAACAAGCTGCCAATGAGTCTGTAGATTACCCAACCAGTTTGACCGAGCTCGCGCAGCTTTTTCAAAGTGCTTAATCAAATGGGAGTGACAAGGCTGAAATGAAATCCAAGTTAAAAGCCGTAGGCAAGTTACAGCAAATGGAAGAAAAACAGCGTGATCGTGTGGGTCAACAACTTGATGCCATGCGTCAGCGTCACTCCTATCTTTCAATGCAATTGGAACAGTTATCGGCGTTGAAAGGCCACGCTGGACAATCAACCCGAACCGGCCCGACGCTGACGAGCGCGGCTTTGATGAACTTTAATCGTGTTGACCAAATGCTACAAAGAATGCTTCGTCACCACGAGCAAGAGCAAGCCGTTATGCAAGCGGAATGTGCATCTGTACAGAAAACACTAGAACACAAGCACGCACGCGTTCAAGGGTTAGAAAAAGTGCTTGAGCGTTGGCGTACTAAGCAGAACTATGAAAAAGCGAAAAAAGAGCAAAAGATGATTGAAGACATCATTAACTCTCGCGTTAAGCGCAAGATATTATGATGTCTTGTTGACGCAACTAGGAGCGCGAATCATTTCTGCGGTGTCTTAGCCAACCAAACCAGCCTCCAAGCATGATCAACCCTGATCCGAGAGCACCGCCGCCGCCGCTGCCGTTATCGTCAAAGCCCGACGTGTTAGTATCTTCTGGTTCAAAGCCGGAATCGCCTTCACTATGATAATCTTCTGTACTTGCTAAGAGGGCGTTATAACGAGTTTTCACTCCCGAACTGGTTTGGGCTTCAATCCACGTTGTATAATTTAGAACCTCAGTAAACACACTCGGAATCGCAGCAGATTCACAAACAGAAGAACCATAGCTAACAATACCGATTTGCTGATACATGCCATTATTGTCTTGATAAGTGAGAGGACCGCCTGAGTCACCGCGGCAGATACCAGTGTAGCTTCGCTCAGGAAATCCATTCGCACATAAACTTTCCTGAGCATTAAACCCTGTTACCAGCGAAGCGCATTGGGTGTCGGTAAGGGGTTTTACTTCTGCCCAGCGTAAATAGTTTGGCCCGTTTTCATCACTAGTCGAGGTCTGACCTAAACCGAATATCTGATAAACCGTCTTGCTGCTGTAGTCTCCAAAGTCTTGCGGTAAAGTGATGGATTGAACGTTATCGGTAATAGGGCGAGTCAATTCAAGGACAGCGATGTCATTAATCCATAAATCGCTAGGCACATAATCAGGATGAATCGTGATAGAGCGAACATCTTTGAATTCTTCAACAAACACGTCATTCATCGTAGGGTTTTTGACTAGCACTCGTAGATCGTTGATTGTCCACCCGTCAGTGAAAACGCTTGGTTCTACGCAGTGAGCCGCAGTTAAAATGAAACGGTCGTTTACAATGGTTCCCCCACAAATATTGGCAAACTGATTAGCGCCAGTTTTATGTAGAATAAGACGTGCAAAAAAAGGAAGTTGGTTTTGGGTCGCCTGCTGCCCTCCAATAATTGCCGTGGAGATCCCTTGTTCTGAAAGGCGGTTATCATTTTCTGCTTCTGCGGTCGCACTCAAAGATACTGCAAAACAGAGTGCGCTTAGCCATATTTGATACTGCTTCATAAACCATCCTTGGATGAAAAGTGCTCCTCTAACTTTATACTAGTTTTTCAGTGAATGTGCTTAACAAAAGTTTCTAATAGTTGAATGATTGTTGTAGCCAAGATCGCAACAGATGAAACGATTCAAGCTTTAGCTTGTGTGGCGGGCATACAAAGTAAAGCTGTTGATGAGGATTAATGACGGGTTCACCCAGCTCGATTAGCTGACCATATTTGATGTCATCCTTCACAAACAAGCGATGAGTGACCAATAACCCCAAACGACGAGTTGTGGCCTGGACGGCTTGTATCGACATGTTAAAAGTGATTGGTTTTTTATTTTTAGGTCGCTGGATACCCGTCGCGTCCTGCCACACGTTCCAGTCATTTTTTCTTCGCTCGTTAGTAACTTCAATGATGGGATATTGCTTTAAGAGTTGAGTGATGTTTGAGTCCTTTGTCTTCGCTATCAATTCAGGACTGCACACCAAAACCAGTTCATCTTCACTGAGCTTTTCGCAGTAGTAATCCTGCCATTCTTCGGGATTTCCATGCACCAAGGCCGCGTCGATACCTTCTTGTTCTAAATTGAATCTGCCAGACAGGTTTGATAAACGAACGTCTAATTGAGGAGCAAACCCTTGTAAATCTGACATTCGAGGAATCCACCAGTGAAGAGCCAATGAATTCACCATATTGAGCGTAACACGCTGCAAGTTCTGATCTTGGATGAGTGCTTCCGTTGCATCGACAATTTGCTCTAAAGCGGGTGCCACCTTCCTGTAATACTTTTTACCGTCCGCGTTGAGTTGAACTTGTCTGCCTATGCGATCAAATAGAGGCTTGTTGACTTGACTCTCCAGCGATTTAATTGCCTGACTTACGGCTGAGTGGCTCACACTTAATATCTGTGCTGCTTCTGTCATGCTGCCAGACTCAGCTACTGCAACAAATGCGTAGATGGACTTTAAGGGGACTAGTTTCCGCATAATTTAAAAACCGTAGCTGGTGATAGATAAGTTAAACTGTAAGTTTTTCTTACATCAATGGTTAATATTACTCGCTATTTACGATAAGTGATGTCTTTTAAAATGCTCCATATATTAAGGAGTATTGAATGAATGCTGTAAATAAATCTATCCTTTTCATGTTGATGTCTACGTTAAGCTTATCTGTTACTGGACTGTTAGCAAAGCAGTTGTCAGGCGAACTTTCCGTCACACTATTTAGCTTCTTACGTTTTTTGGTGCCTGCGCTTATCTTGCTTATCTTACTTCGTGTGAAAAACCTTACCTTTCCTAAAGCGGGTACGCTAAAGCCTATTTTATTGCGTGCTCTTTGTATCGGTTTGTCACAACTTTGCTTTATCGCGTCATTACAAACGTTAACGCTCGTTGAAGGGGTTGTGTTGTTTGCTACTGGCCCATTATTTATTCCCTTGGTTGAAAAGCTGTTCATGAGGGGGCGCATTCGTGTTTCAACATTGGCGGCTTTAGCAATGGCGTTCACTGGTGTGGTTATGTTGGCGGGCGGTGGAAGTGAGATTACTTGGCGAGCGGATTTATTGCTCGGCTTGGCTGGTGGACTCTTCAATTCTGGTTCTCAGCTTACGTTATATAAAGTGAGTAAAACAAATATGTCGCCGCTAGAAATCAACTTTTGGGCGTTTGGTTTTGCTGCCGTATTTCTGTTGCCGCTAACTTTGTTTAATGACTTCGACGCGTTACTTAATATGAGTGTTATGGCGCCTGAGATTTCTTCAAATACGCTGTGGATCGGTATGATGTCTCTGATGATCATTAACACCCAAGTTTTTCGCTCCAAAGCATATAAACTGGCAAGCAGTGGCTCTCAACTTGCGCCACTCATTTTTACTAACTTATTGTTCACTGCGGTTTGGCAGAGCCTGTTTTTTGAAGACCGAATGAGTCAAAGTCAAATTGTTGGGATGAGTTTAATAGTGCTCGCAATCATACTGAACACATGTTGGGTTCGCTTTACGGCGCATCGCAGTGGCGGTTTACAAGCGAGAACTTCTTAGTCTGTCGGAAAATGAAGGGGGCAGGTAGATAAATTGGTCGTGTGGTTTGATTTTTCCTGAGTATGGGCTAGCGTCAAGAAAGGTTCAGGGAGAGAAATCATGCTTACGCTAAATTATTACGTCGAAATTTCGGCGACACCGCAACGAGTGTGGGAAGTGCTAACCGATGTTGAGTTGTATAAACGTTGGGCACAAGCATTTTCACCGCAGTCTCAATTTGAAGGAGCTTGGGAAGAAGGAGGTGGCATCACTTTTTTTGATCCAGATATGGGCGGGACAAGGGCGATCATAGATACGGTGCTACCGCTTCAAAAACTTGAATTTCATCATGTTGCCATTTTTAATCCGGATAATCGTCAACAACTCGATGCTGACCTAGCATCTAGGTGGATCGGATCGCGAGAGATCTACCAGATCGATACCAACAACGATCGTTTACTACTCAATGTTACCATTCATACTCACAATGACTTTGTTTCCATGTTTAATCACGGATGGGAAAAAGCCTTACCCTTGATAAAAGCCATTAGTGAAGAGCAAGCTTAGGGTTCTTGCTTATCTTGGGCTGACGATGCGTTGCCTGAAGGTATACAATAGCACGCAAGATAGCGCACCTTAGAGAGTGGATGATGGAATTTAAAGTTGATACCCATACACATACGTACGCCAGTGGTCACGCGTACAGTACCTTGATTGAAAATGCAAAGTTGGCAAAAGAGAACGGGCTGGATATGTTCTGCACGACCGATCACGCAGAATCAATGCCGGGTGCGCCTCATTACTGGTTCTTCTCTAACCAGAAAATTCTGCCTCGCTTTCTTGAAGGCGTTGCGATTATTCGCGGCGTTGAATCTAACATTATGAATACCGAAGGCGACATTGATATTCCGCTGAGTATAGACCGCAACTTAGATTGGGTGATCGCGAGTTTTCATGAACCCGTTTTTCGTCCTGCAAACAAGCAAACTCACACGGAAGCACTTGTTAATGTCATTCAGAGTGGTCGTATTGATGCGCTCGGTCATCTTGGTAATCCAAATTTCGACTTTGATTTTCAGACCGTTTTAGCGTGCGCGAAAGAGCACAATGTCGCGATTGAAATTAATAACACCACGCTGAAAGGCAACAGCCGAGTAGGCAGCGTAGACCGTTGCCACGAGATTGCACAAATCGGGAAAGATCTCGGTGTTTTCTTCACCACGGGCAGTGACGCGCATTTCTGTCACGATGTTGGTAATCTGGATTTGGTTGGAGAGTTAATGGACAAAGTGGGTATTGATAGCAAGAAAGTGATTACTCACACCGCTCAGCAGTTTTTGTCTTTCTTAGCTTTGAGAGGCCGTAAACCAATTGCAGAATATGACAGCATTCTCAACGCATAAACTTGATTACATTTAAGGTATGCACCCGACGCCAGATTGCTTTACACTGCGACCCGGAAATACTCAACTAAGCTAGTTTTTCGCCTCTTATGGCGTAGGTTATTTGGGTGAATAAAGCCGACACAGAATTCGGCACTATAAATGGAGAAGTGAAAAATGTTACGTCCTTTAGTCCTAGGGTGTGCGATTGCGTTTGGCTCAACATACGCAATGGCAGAAGCGGTTGATTTAAAACAAAACATGAAACAGATGAAGATGGAATTCAAACAGGCGGCGGAAGCGTCTGATGTTGAAACCATGAAATCTGCGATTGATAGCTTGCAAGCGATTGTTGAACAATCTAAGCGTGGTAATTACCCACCAGAGAAGTTTGATACTTACTTAGAAGGCTTTAACAAGCTGACGGTAACGCTAGATAAGATTGAAGCGGATCTTGATGCGGGCAAGCTACAAGAAGCAAAAGCTCAACTGCGTGAAATCGATAGTCTTCGTGAAGAGTACCACGACAAGCGCAATCCAAGCATTTGGAGCAAGTTGTTCGGCTAATTATCTACTGAGCGGAGCATTTGCTCGTGGCAGTGGGTTACGCGTTATCTCTAAGTAATGAATGAACACATTATCAGCCTGCCATTTCGGCGGGCTTTTTTGCGCCTGTCAATCGATGCATTCAAGAAAACCTGTGAGGTAGCAACCACTTATTGATACTGTTTTTTGAGCTATCACTCAAAATTGGTTACGCTGTGTGAAATTTGTTAAGTCACCGTTATGCGTAGATTAATTCCTTTTTACCGCTCGATGTTATTTGCTAGTGCTCTCAGTTGGGTGCTAGTGACACTGATGCCTGTTATCAATGCTCATGGTAACAGCATGGGCGTGTGGGCGACGCTATGTACGCTTAACGGATTTGAGTTGGTCCAAATAGAAGAGGGCGACAATTCGGTCAGCCACAAAGGCAAGCCTTGTCCGTTTAGCCACTTCTCGACTTTTCATCACGATACACTTCCAACGACACCGATACTTTCAAGACAGAGCTTGGTGACTTCTGACAGCTACGCTTATTTGGCTCTAAGTGTGCGATTTGAAACACCAGTTCCTAGAGCGCCGCCAGTTTCCCTTTTCTCATAACAAAAACAATTACACGATACCCAAGTAACCTCGAGATGCTTGGTTTAGCGAGAATGACTTGGTTTGTAGACGCGGCGGCGATTTAAAGGTCTAGTGGGTCTAAATCAAGATATCGACAACAAAGTATACAAGCCAAGACAACTCGCCCTTCGGGAGCGTGTCATTGCTCCGATTGCTGCTTCAAACAACTTGGAAAGAGTTGTCTATTACACAGCGTTGTTTTCTTTGCACTCGAATCAATGACAACGCTCTGAATCCAGCATCTTGAAGTCACTTGGGTATATAGCCAACAACACTGCCACTTCGAGCAGTGGTACTCCCAAATCTAAGTCAATTAGCGCCGCATACGAATGTGTATGTGCAGGATGCGTTTGACTGAATTTGGGTGTTCAACAATGAAAAAAGGAAAATACACATGTTGAGAAACTCGGCAAAGCCTCAACTCAAGGAAGCCTCACGCTTAAAATCCATCTACTTTATGACGTGGCGATGGCACTTTTACGCAGGTTTGTTCGTCATTCCATTTATGCTCATGCTTTCCCTCACGGGGTTGGTGATGTTGTTTGATGACGAAATCGAATTGGCTCGATACGAAGCGACATTACAAGTTTCACCACAAGAGCAAATGGTTCCCGTCTCTGTACAATTAGAAACCGTAAAGCAGGCCTACCCCGATTTTAATGTCACTCAATTTGTACCTGCTAAAACGGCCGATATTGCCAACCGCTTCTCGATTCAAAACCAAGAAGGCAGCTCACTGATTGTTGCAGTAAATCCTTATACAGGAGACGTACAAGGCACCATTAATCGTGGTGATAGCATCTATGAACTGATGAACAGCATTCACGGTACGTTGCTCATCGGAGACTTAGGCGACCGTTTAATTGAAATCGCCGCCAGTTTAGGCATTTTACTGTTGGTGTCTGGTTTGTACCTGTGGTTACCAAGAGACAACGCAAGCCGTGCTGGCTTTTTGAAAATTCGTTTTGGCAGTGGAACTCGTATTTTGATGCGAGATCTGCATGCGAATTTAGGCGGTGTGCTATCAATTGTTCTGTTGTTCTTTTTGATTTCAGGTCTGTCTTGGGCTGGGATATGGGGCGCGAAAATGGTGCAAGCTTGGAATACCTTCCCAACCTATTACACATGGGGTGAGAAACCAGAGTCGACACTGACACACAAAGACCTGAATCATGGTGCATCAGAAGAGATGCCATGGAACTTAGAGCTTGCTGCTGTGCCTGAATCGAAAGACAAACCCGCTCATGATCATGCCAATATGAAGGAAGATATGGCATACGCAGGCAACCATGATGCGCTCTCTATTGATGATATCATCCTCAAGGCTGAAATGATGGGCTTCACTGGCTATAAGCTGTTTTTGCCACGCTCTGAGACGGGCGTTTACACCGTTGCAGCTAACTCCATGGGTGGCGATATCTCCGACCCAAGACAAGATCGCACCAGCCACTTTGACCAATATTCCGGTCGCTTGTTGGTGGACGTCACGTGGCAAGATTACAGTTTGTTTGCCAAGTTCATGGCGGCAGGTGTGTCATTGCATCAAGGCGATGTCAGTGTGTTTAACAAAGTGCTCAACGTGGTGTTCTGTTTGGCGTTCATCTTAATCTCAATCACAGGTGTGGTGATGTGGTGGATTCGTAGACCAAGTCGCAGTGCTGCATTGGGTGCGCCACCTAAGTTTCAGCAAGACGGCATTTGGAAGCTTGGCTTAGTAACGTTGGTAGTATTGTGTCTGGCGTTCCCGATGGGCGGTTTGGCGATTGTTACGGTTCTCACTCTGGATTGGCTGTTGTTCAACCGCGTTGAGAAGCTGAAAACGGCGTTGAATTAGTAACAGACAAAGAATGAAATAGTAAAAGAGCCAGCGACGTGCTGGCTCTTTTTATTTCTGGTAAATCTCCAGCGGCAAGCCATCTGGGTCTTGGAAGAAGGTAAAGGCTTTGCCTGTGAATTCGTCAATACGAATTGGCTCAACTTCAACGTCATTCGATTCTAGGTAGGTTTTCACCTGTTCAACATCATCAACCAAAAAAGCGAGATGCCTTAGCCCTTGTGCTTCAGGAAAGCTCGGTCTATTGGGTGCCCCCGGAAAGCTAAACAGTTCAACTTGGCTGCCGTCAGGTAAAGCGAGGTCAAGCTTGTATGAGTCTCTGGCTTCGCGATAGTTCTCAGCAATGACTTTCAATCCCAACACTTCAGTGTAAAAGCGTTTTGACCTTGGGTAATCGCTGCAAATGATCGCGACGTGATGAATGGCATTAAACATGGTTAGCCTCTTCAAGCATGGTTAGTATCGTCGGAGACTAAATGCTCCTTAACGAAGTCGATAAACACGCGCAGACGAGCAGGCATGTATTTAGTTTGTGCATACTGCATCGCGATAGCGCCGTGGTAGTTACTCTTGATCATCCAATCCGGCAGAACCTCCACCACTTCACCTTGCTCTAACGCGTCTTTGATCACGAAGTCATGGAAGATTCCAATTCCCAAGCCAGACTTAACCCCATTCAAGCGCATTTGAGAATGGTTGACGGCGTAGCGTCCACTTACTGCAATCGAATGAAAGGCTTCCTCTTTAAAGAACGACCAGATGTTGTCTTTGTCGTTCTCGGCAAGGTAAATACAGTCGTGCTGCTCAAGTTCAGTGGGATGCTCAGGCATACCATGTTTGGCTAGGTAATCTGGAGAGGCGCACAAAACAAGGTTGGTCTTGCTGATCTCTTTGAGTACCAGATTCTCATCGGGTTTGTCGGTGAGCTTAAAGGCGACATCAATACCTTGGCGGAACAGATCGATCTCACCATCTGCTGCACGCAGCTTAAGCTGAATATTTGGATAACGTTCTAGGAATGGCAACACAAACGGTTGAAGCACCGAATTAAGAAATGCTTCAGGGGCTGCTACTGTGAGTGCGCCTGTTGGCTCAGCATGATCTTCCGCAGATAGCTCAACGGCTTGCTGCGCTGCATTCACCATTGCGATGCTTTGGTCGTAAACCTTTTGCCCAGCTTGAGTGATGATCAACTTACGAGTCGTGCGCTCAAACAGTTTGACCGAGAGGGCTTGTTCCAACCGTGTGATCAACTTACTTAAAGCCGATGGCGTTACGCCGAGTTGTTTAGCAGCAGCGGTAAAACTGCCTTCGTTTACCACCAAGATAAACGAAGCAAGATCAGGAAGTAGGGCAATGAGTTTTGGATTAACCATAATTGTTCAGTTCTGCGCAGCGGAATAACGATATTGTCTGGTACGGTTTCACGAGGTTCAAGTGTCACCGTCTCGCTTTAACGATATTTTGCCAAAAATGCATTGAGTGCAGGCAAGCCAGATTCACCAGTATGGTATTGCTGCCAACAGTGATAAATGGCCGTTTCGTGGTCTGCAATCAATTCGATAGCTTCTTGCTCAGCGGTTGAATACTGCTGTGAATCTTTCACTTCTTCATGCCACTCTCGATACTTAACCTCATAAGGTTCCACCCACTTCAAAAGAGTCGCCATTAACTCTTGCCATGGTAAACCAATCCACTTGGTTGCATCTGCCAAGCCTTTATCCAGCATCTCTTGGTGTCGACTTTCGATATCCATGCCATTTGTCAGAAGTACAGGTCTGAGCTTTTCTGCAGTGAGTTCTTCCACTTCAATCAAGATTTGCCACAGCGTTTGTTGTTCACTTTGGGCGTAATGGCTCAAGTAGTGGTTGAAAAAAGCGATGCCGTAGATTTCGCCATAGTAGGCAGACAGAACGTTATGAATCATGGTGAGAATCGTGATTTAAACAGGGAATACCGCATTGTAGGAGGGGAAAGCGCGAAGTGTAAACACCTGATTAAGATTAAAAAAGTGCTGCTGACAGAATTCGAACAGAACTTGTGAGAATTTTATGAGAATTCGATGAAGTTGCTGATAGATTTGCTCGTCATTCTTAGAGGCAAGAACGCAAAACGTTCGAAACGTAATGCTTAACCTACTCAAGTCACGAACAAAGAAGTAAAGCCGTACACATGGGCTTGGGTAGTTCAACCCTCATTAAAGGATGGAATCACAATGAAAAAACGTACCCAACTCGGACTCGTCATGACTTCAGTCGCTATGGCACTAGGCTCTGCATCAGTGAATGCGGCGGAATTGGAAATCACCGTGACAAACGCAACCAAAGGCATCTACTTTACGCCTCTTATTGTTGCCGCACATGGTTCTGATCTTCAAATGTTCAGAACGGGTCAAGCAGCAACGCCAGAACTAGAAGCAATGGCAGAAGGCGGTGATATCTCTGGGCTTGCTAGTGTGATTGGTAACGCTGGTGGTGCGGTGGTAGAGAACCCTGCTGGTGGTATTTTGAATCCGGGTGTTGCAACCACCTTCACCTTAGACAGTGGCGACCACGGATATCTTTCTCTGAGCGCGATGTTGCTGCCAACCAATGACGGTTTTGTCGGTCTAGATAGTTGGAAGATTCCAACGGAAGCAGGTACATACCGAGCAACGCTAAGAAGTTACGATGCTGGTACAGAAGCGAACGATGAACTTGCGTCTAGCATGCCAAACCCACCTTTCATTACCTTTGGTACTGGCGGCACAGGCGTTGAAGCAACGGTAACTAACGACAAAGTTCACGTGCATCCGGGTAACCTTGGTGATAGTGACCCGACTGGCGGTATCAGTGACCTAGACAGCAGCAGCCATCGTTGGTTAAACCCAGTCGCAACCATCACAATCGTTGTGAAGTAAGGGGGATGTATGAAATACAGAATCTTACTAGTAGCAGCTTCAGTCGGCTTGCTCGCCGGTTGTCCAAGCGATGATGATAACGATGTAGTGAAATCGTACCGCTACACCGTCAACGTGGCGAACTTGACTGCGAATCAACCTATGTCTCCGCTCGCGGTACTCACTCACAATGGTGACTACCAACTGTTTGAAATTGGACAAGCGGCATCTGTTGAACTTGAGCACCTTGCCGAAGGCGGGAGTAACGCTGAGCTGATTGAGTTGATGAACAGCAATGACAGTGTTTACCAAGGCATTTCGGGTAATGGATTGGTGTTGCCGGGGGCATCGGACGAAGTCACCATCACGGTTGACCCTAGTCGTTACGGTTACTTGTCTGTGGCGTCTATGTTTGTGAATACCAATGATGCCTTTGTTGGCGAAACGGGGCTATCGCTCAAATCGCTCGCAGTGGGTGAAAGCTACGAAATGAGCATGAACGTTTGGGATTCCGGCACAGAACTGAACGATGAACTTGCTGCAACCATTCCGGGCCCAGCAGGTGGCGGCGAGGGTTTCAATGCCGCTCGTAATGATAGCAATGACGTTGTTGCATTCCATGCGGGGGTAGTTAGCCAAGATGATGGATTAGCAAACTCAGCACTTTCCGCGAACCATCGTTTCTTGAACCCAGGTGCGAAAGTCACCATCACTCGAGTCGAGTAACACAGGCTCCGATGACGTCTCCTTTCCAAAGCGCTTGTAGCCGAGCGCTTTATCCCTCATGGCGTCATCGGAACCTTTTTTGAAAGAATTTCTAATTTGTTCCGGTCATGTGCAAAGTGAGGATACTCGAAGGCAAGGAAAGGACCATGGAACAACAGGCAATCAATTTAGTCGCGAACATCTTGTTGGTGGAAGATGACGACGATTTGGCAGAACTGGTTCAGATGCATCTCAAGTTTCAAGGACACAAAGTGTCGCGAGCCACAAATGTCGCCGATGCTAAAGCGCAATACCAGCAACAACCCTTTGATTTATTGATCCTTGACCGAGGTTTACCAGATGGTGATGGTCTAGACATTTGCCATTATTTGCGTCAGCAACAAGATTGGAGCCCAGTGCTTATGCTGACAGCCAGAGACGGTGAAATGGATAAGGTTGACGGTTTAGAAGCAGGCGTTGATGACTACATCACTAAGCCATTTAGCGTATTAGAATTTCAAGCACGAGTGCGAAATGTGCTACGCAGAGTCAGCCAAACCGTAGAAGCCAAAGTAGCAAATGAAGTCCTCGACGATGCGATGGATTTTGGTCCGCTGAGAATCATTCCGGAGTTGCACCAAGTATCCCTCAATGACAAAGATGTCACTCTTACCGCGACAGAGTTTACTTTGCTGCAGTTTCTCGCGACTCGTCCGGGCAGAGTCTACAGTAAAGATGAATTGCTCGATCACGTTTGGAACACCAGTCATTCTGGTTATCACCATACGGTGTGTAGCACCATAAACCGTTTACGCAGCAAGTTGTCTTTGTCTGACTCTGATCATCACTTCATTCAAACCGTGTGGGGTGTTGGATATAAGTTTCAACCAAGACACTAATGCAAGAAAGTAAGTCAAAACATCAAGCCAAGACAGTAAGTCGGCAGTTGTTTTCACCGTCATTTTTCAATCACCACGGGTGTTGTAAAAACACCGCTGTTTAAGGAGGCGATAGGATGAGCTTCAAATCTCGCTTGGTAGTATTTACTAGCTTGTGGTTCTGCCTCGCGGCGGTGGTGATTGCACTAACTTACAATTGGCAAAAAGAAACCATTGAGTTACGCACTAAGCAAAGCCTGCATAAAGAGCTAGCTAGCCATATGCGTGATGATAATCCGCTGATGATCGGGACGGATTACAACCCCAAAGCGCTTAAGTCGATCTTTCATACGCTCATGCTGATCGGCCCTGATTTTGAAATCTACTTCCTCGATAGCCAAGGCAATATCACCACCCATGCAGCACCGGAAGGGGCGGAGATCATGGGGAAGGTGGATCTCAATCCCATTAAGCAATTCTTAAATGACCAGCCTTTTCCTATTTTGGGTGAAGACCCACGTAATCGTGGTGAACACAAAGTCTTTTCTGTCGCGGCGATAGAGGAATTAGGCTCTACGGTCGGTTATCTCTACGTGGTGATTGGCAGTACCCGACATGACGCCATTGCCAATGCTCAAGTCGATACTCCTTACATCGCGCTGGCAGGATTGGTCTTAGTGTCCATTTTAGGCTTTGCTCTTGGAGCTTATGTGCTGGTCAAACGTAGCCTATTGAACCCGATTGAGCGTGTGACCAAGCAACTTCAACAGCAAGCTGAACATGATTTCCGCCTGCAACCTGATTTTACTCACCAAGTGCCAGAGCTTGTGCCGATTGCGCACTCTTATCAGATGATGGCGAAGCACATTCAGCAGCAGTTTTTACAGTTGGAGTATCAATCGTCTCATCGTCGTCAAAGCTTGTTGCAGCTTAGTCATGATTTAAAAACGCCGTTATCGAGCGTGCTGGGCTATTTGGAAACGTGGCGTTTGCAACATCCGGAATCTGATCCTTTGATTGACGTCGCTTTCCGAAATTGTGAGAAGCTCTCAACTCAATTGCATTCTTTGTTAGACGCTGCGCGCAAAGAAGCTCCAATGCCAAACTACGAGTACCGCCCCGTGGATTTGGGAGCGTTGATGGCAGAATGTGCTGAAACGATGCAGAGCCAGTTTTCTCGTAAAGAAGTGGTGTTGAAAGTGGATATCGATAGTGAAATCCAAACCGTGGGTGATAAAGGACTCTTAGAGCGGTTGGTATTGAACCTGCTTGAAAATGCATTGCGCCACAGCCCAATCGGCTCGGAAGTGCATTGCCAAGCGCATTTGAGTGAGGATAAGTCGCGTATCCACTTTACCTTCGTCAATCACATCGAGGAAGAAGCGGAGGGCGGTTCTTTGGGGATCGGGACGAAGATTGTCCAATCGATCTTAATGCTTCACCACAGCTATCTTGAGACCAATGCAACATCCTCTCAGTATCAACAGAAGTTCACACTTCTCGCAATCTAAAGAGAAGTGTGAGACATAAGTTAATGTTTATTCAATAACACCACATACGACGCGATCGCCACCACCACCTAGCTTATTTGGGTGATCGGAGTGATTGTCACCACCTGCATGGATCATTAACGCTCGACCTTTTAAATCCGATAATTTTAGGCGAGGCGCGACAACGGGCTGATTGGCATTGCCGTCCATGTCCACATAGAGTGGAGGCAAGTCGCCTAAATGATTGTCATCGGTCCAAGGATAGCCATGCTTCCCTGTGTTGTTAGGATCATAATGGCCACCTGCTGCGCCGCCTAATACGGTTTTGTCATCCTTTTCTATGCTATCGCAAGATGGATTAGTGTGAACATGGAAACCGTGCACACCTGCTGACAAACCTGATAATTGAGGCGTAAAAACAACGCCATAATCACTTTGTGAAATCTCAATGGTACCCGCACTCTCATTGGTGTTGAGAGCAGTCATTTCTACCGTTTTTGCTAGCGCGTTAGGGGCGGCGACAAGAGCGGATGCAACTGAAATGCATAGCAATCCTTTTAACATGGGACCTCCTTCTTTTAGGGTGTACGCTCAAGCACATATTAGTGAAAACCTGTTTTACTTATGTATGTTGAGCGGTGAGTTTATGTCATAGAGTGATGTGTATCACTTTATGGTCTTAAACTGATATCTCGATCCGAAATCAGCTTTCTTTTATTTAGTCTTAACATGTTGAGATCGTTAAGATATAAAAAGAATAGACGCCAATCTTAAAATAGCCTGAATATTTTTAAATTAACGCAAAGTTAAATTTTTAATGACTTTATAACAAAGCTCATAATTGTTTTATAAAGAATTTGGTGGAATTGTCCGCAATAAAGAATAATCAAATTAACGAATATATTAATGTGAACATTGTTGTTTATAGATTTGTGGTCAAACTGTTGCTTATATCATCAAATAAGATAAAAAATTGGAACTAAAGTCACTTAATGGCAGAGGAAAAAATTAAACTCTGGTTGTAATGGGTAATAATGTTTTAGTAACAGATAGTTACGCACTTAAAATTAATAATATGGCTAATTTCCGACAAGGATTGAAAAAGATGAAAGACAAGGAATCTATTCAGACTAATAGCAGCCGCCGTAATTTTCTGAAAGGCGCAACAGGAGCTGTTGTTGCTGGTGTGAGTGCTTCCGCTTTCTCAGGCGTAGCTCAAGCACGAGAACAGAAAATTGATTGGAGCAGCCGCGGGCTAGGTAGAAAACACGATAAGCGCTTCTGGCGTAAAGTGCGAAGACAGTTCGTTTTGGACAAACGAACCACTTACATGAACATTGGTACAACAGGTTCAATGCCAAAACATGTTCTTGAAGATTACGAGCATAACAACAAGCTGGTGGCTAAATATCCTTGGGATATGAAAGGCAAATTTGGCTCTTGGCCTTATGTTTCAGAGATGGTTAAAGACGTCGCACCAGGTTTTGGTGCTAACCCAGAAGAGATCATTCTCAGCCGCAACACTACTGATGGCTTATGCTCGATCATTAATGGCTTACACTTTGAACCAGGTGATGTGATTCTAACGACACACCATGAACATATTGCTGCAACATCACCTATGAACGTAGCGAAACATCGTTTTGGTGTGGATGTGGTAGAAATTCAACTACCAGTATTTACTGGTACCGAAAACGTTTCTGAGCAAGATTACATTCAAGCGTTCCGAGACGCGCTTGATGCGAATCAAAACGTTCGCCTAATTGTTTTCTCTCATATCACATACAAAACAGGAACCGCGCTACCAGCAAAAGCCATTTGTGCTTTAGCAAAAGAGTATGGTGTACCTACTCTTGTTGATGGCGCGCATACGGTCGGTATGTTTGACCTTGATTTCCACGATATGGATTGTGATTTCTATGCAGGATCTGGTCATAAGTGGCAGTGTGGTCCGGGCGCGACGGGTATTCTGTATGTTCGTGATAACGGTAACCGGTTGAATGAGTATTGGAGTGACCGAGAGAACCCGTTATGGTTGATCAACTCCTCACTTTCTCATGCTGATTACCTGGGTAAACAGCTGCAAATGCAATACATTGGTAACGATAACTATCCTGCGAAACAAGCACTAGTTGATAGTTGCAAAATGTGGGATGAGATTGGTCGAGACCGTATCGAAGAGCGAGTTGTAAGCCTTGGTAGTTTATGTAAAACCTTGCTTCAAGAGTACTTACCACAAGCCAAAATGTATTCACCAAACGTGGAAGGCTTAACCAGTGGCTTAACGACGGTTAACCCGTTCTCCGATGTAACTAATGAAGAGATACTGACGGAATTCCGAGATCGTTTACGTGAAGAGTATGGTTACATCATCCGTACGACTAGCTTTAAGCTGCATAAGGATGATGACTTTGATACTTACGCGCTGCGTATCTCTACGCATTTGTTCCATGACGAACAAGATGTGGAAGGGCTCGTAGTGGCGATGACGAATTTGTATTACTCGTCGTTCTAACATCGTTGTTTATCACTCAAGCGCCCATTATTGGGCGCTTTGTGAAAGGTAAGGATATTATTATGTCAGTCATAACATTCAAAAGAACTTTAGCGACGGTGGCGCTCATGGTTACCTCTGTTGCGTCGTCTGCCGCTTGGTCAGACGATTTACAACAAATCCGTGAACGCGGTGTACTGCGTCACATTGGTGTCCCGTACGCTAACTTTGTCTCCTATATTGAACAAGGTGAAGTGGAAACTTTGACTGGCTTGGATGTAGAGATAATAAAAGGTTTTGCCAAGTCGTTAGGTGTTCAGTACCAGTATGTTCCAGCACAGTGGAGCGACGTGGTTGGTAAGTTGACAGGGCAAAATGTGCAATATCACAACAAGCAGGCTGTTGTCGGAGAAAGTGTTCCAATTGAAGGCGATTTGATCGCAAATGGCGTTACTATTCTTGATTGGCGCTCTGAGGTTGTCGATTTTTCACAAGATTATTTTCCTTCAGGTGTATGGTTGGTTTCCAGATCCGACTCTAGTCTGAGCCCGATTAAACCAAGTGGGTCGGTCGATGAAGATGTTAAAAACGTCAAGCAGCTGATCGATGGTCGCGAAGTGTTAGCTTTAGAACATTCTTGCTTGGATCCTAACCTTTATGACTTATATGACACAGGTGCAAAAGTTATATTACCTGATGGGGCGCGTCTCCTTAATGAGATGGTTCCAGCGATAATGAAAAATGATGCGGAAAGCACATTATTAGATGTTGCGGATACGCTAATTGCCCTCGAAAAATGGCCGGGTGAAATAAAAGTCATTGGCCCTATATCTGAAAATCAAAAAATGGCTGTTGCATTCCGTAAAAATTCCCCTGAATTACGCAAAGCATTTGATCGTTATTTAGACTCGATAAAAAAAGACGGTTCATACGAAAAACTAGTAAAAAAATACTATCCATCTATTTACTACTTTTATAACGATTACTTTATAGAAGATAAAAAGAAAGTCCGATGAATAAGGCCGTTAAAAAATTTTCCAGTAAAAGATTTATTACAATAAGCGCAATATTAGTTTCAATTTACTTAGCTATGCTTATTACTGTGACTAGCGTAGGTCAAAATAAATTAAAAGAATCTCAATACAGAGAACTAGATTTAAAAGTAAAAAGTTATGCAAGCACACTCGATAATTTATTTACCATAGCGAGTGAAGATGTTGATAATTTAGCTACAGATAAAACAATACAAACATTCTTTGGTAATTTAGCTTCTGGCATGTCAATGGAGTATGGGTTAGGTGCAAGTTTAATTAATTTAAAGCGTCGCTTCGATGAGAAGATAGACAGTAAGCTAATTAATAGCAGCCAAATCTATAAGAAGCTCACGCTGGTAGGCAGTGATGGAGTCACCATTGTCACCACTGGATCTGAAAACCTTGCCGAGCACAAAATGGACATACAAACCTTAATGACTCAACACGGGCATCCCGAAGAGGTTTGTGCGACGCGATACAATGATGACGTTCGCATTCAAGTCATTAAGCAAGTTAAGTTCTCCGGAAAGCCTGTTGCCTTTTTAATTGCCGATCTTAATAAGAATATTGTTATTGACCAACTTACTAACCAAGAACACGAAGATAGTTATAGCCGAATGGTGCTAAAAATAAAAGACGTGGAAATGGTTGTATGGGATACCATAAATAAAACACCTTCTCACAATAAGGATGAGAATTATTTCGTTTCTGAGGCTGTAGACGGAAAAATTTACTTTGAAGTGCCTGTGGATAAACATCACTTCAAATTGATGGCGTGGTTCGAGCCTTTGAGTGAACGAGATATATTTACATCACGGCTCTTTATTATTGGTTTGAGTATTCTCGCCGTTATGATCGTCATTGCTTTATGTTATGCATTCATCACGAACAATAATAGGATTGAATTGAAAATTAAGCTTGAGGAAGAAAAAAAGCGTAAAGATATTCTTTCTAAACAGAATAAAAAATTAACGAACGAAATTGAACGTCGAAAAGCGTCTGAAAAAGAACTCGCCTTCCAAGCTAAATATGACACGTTAACCAATTTACCTAATCGTAGTTATGGTTCCGAGCGATTGGCTTTGGAGTTAATTAGGGCATCGCGTAGTGGGTCTAAAGTTTTGGTGATGTTCATCGACTTAGACCACTTTAAGCAGATTAACGATTCAATGGGACACTTTGTTGGGGATGAAATCCTTAAACTCAGTGCTCAGCGACTGTATCAAGTCGCGAGAAAAACAGACTTATTGGCGAGAATTGGTGGGGATGAGTTTTTACTCGTCATCCCTGATTTGCCTGATAATGATACTGCAAAGCGAGTTGCTTCAAGTGTACTTTCGGCGTTTAACGATCCGTTTGTTTGGAACAACCATGAATTCTTCTTGAGTAGCAGCGTCGGAATGTCTGTGTTCCCGGATGACGGAGACAACGCTGAGCAGCTTCTTGCATGTGCAGATATGGCAATGTATCGGGCGAAACAAGATGGGCGTGATGGCTTTTGTTTTTATAACCATAATATGAACCAAGATTTGCAACGCTATTTGGATCTGGAAAATCGTCTGAGAAGTGCGATCTCCAATCAGTTGTTAGAGCTGTATTATCAGCCAATTATTGAGCTGAGTAGTGGTAAAATCGTAGGGGCAGAAGCGCTAATGCGTTGGAATGATGACAAGTACGGATTCGTAAACCCTGAAGAGTTTATCTCTATTGCAGAGAAAAATGGTTTAATTCATCAAATTGGTGAGTTTGCTATTCAACAAGCGTGTCGACAAGCGGCACAATGGCAGAGTCTGACTCCGTTGTTTGTTTCTGTAAACTTTTCTAGTGTTCAATTTAGGTACTGCGAGCGCTTACTTACGTTTATTAAACACAGCCTTGAGGAGTCTGGTCTTCCGTCAGATAAGTTCGATATTGAAGTGACAGAAAGTCTCCTCTTCAATCACGATTCTGAGCTATTAGACATGCTTAATAACTTACGAGCGTTAGGCACCAAACTTACTATTGATGATTTTGGTACTGGTTATTCTGCGCTGAGTTACTTGCAGAAGTTTCCGTTCGACCGCTTAAAAATTGATCGTAGCTTTATGCAAAATATGTTCGAGAACGACTCAGACCGCGAGCTTGTCAACGTAATCATAGCAATGGCGAAAGCGCTGGATCTTAAGATCGTCGCAGAAGGCATCGAAGAACAGCGTCATGTGGATTACCTGAAAAACCTAAACTGTGAGTTCGGACAAGGTTTCCACTATAGCCGACCATTACCTGCTAAGGACTTTGAAGCACTTTTGGCTAAGCCTACCTGGCTATAATTCCTTTTATAACAACCTCATAGAAAAGCATTAATTGAATTTGTGCCTAGGATTCATTAATGCTTTTCCACCTTAAGGTATAATCCTTCCTCCTTCCTTGAATTACACTACAATTAATTGATGAGTGATAGCCCGTGACGCCCGTCACATAAAGGCTAAGCCTAATTCTAAACGAGTAAATACTCGCCAAAATAACTAGGAAGGAATTTCAAATGTCTTCTGCATTCTACCAACAGATTCAGCAGCAAATCGAAGAAGTAAAGGCGGAAGGCCTTTACAAATCAGAGCGTGTCATTACGTCTCAACAGCAAGCGGCTGTTAAAATCTCTACTGGTGAAGAAGTACTAAACTTCTGTGCGAACAACTACCTTGGTCTTGCTAACCACCCGGCACTTATCGAAGCGGGTAAAGCAGGCATGGACGAGCACGGCTTTGGTATGGCTTCAGTACGTTTTATCTGTGGTACGCAAGACATCCACAAAGAGCTTGAGCAGAAGCTTTCTAAGTTCCTAGGTAAAGAAGATACGATTCTTTACACATCATGTTTCGACGCAAACGCGGGCCTATTTGAAACTATTCTAGGCAAAGAAGACGCTATCATCTCTGACGCTTTAAACCACGCGTCAATCATCGATGGTGTTCGTCTATGTAAAGCAATGCGTTTCCGCTACTCAAACAACAACATGGAAGAGCTAGAGCAACAACTGATCGCTGCGAAAGAAGCAGGTGCTCGCCACATTCTTATCGTAACGGACGGTGTGTTCTCAATGGACGGCGTAGTAGCAAACCTTCCGGCTATCTGTGACCTAGCAGAGAAGTACGGCGCGTTGACGATGGTTGATGACTCTCATGCTGTTGGCTTCATGGGCGAAACAGGTGCAGGTACGCACGAGCACCACAACGTAGTTGACCGTATCGACATCATCACTGGTACGCTAGGCAAAGCAATGGGCGGCGCTTCAGGCGGTTACACATCTGGTAAAGCGGAAGTGATTGACTGGCTACGTCAGCGTTCTCGTCCATACCTATTCTCTAACTCTGTTGCACCAGCAATCGTAAGCGCTTCTATCCGCGTTCTAGATCTACTAGAAGAGAGCGGTGACCTACGTGATCGTCTATGGGAAAACGCAGCACACTTCCGTACTCGTATGGAAGATGCTGGTTTCACAATGGGTGGTGCTGACCACGCAATCATTCCTATCATGCTTGGTGACGCAAAAGTAGCAGCAGAATTTGCAGAGCGTGCGCTGGAGAAAGGCATCTACGTAATCGGCTTCTCATTCCCTGTAGTACCAAAAGGTCAAGCACGTATCCGTACTCAAATGTCTGCGGCGCACTCTCGCGAGCAACTAGACCGTGCAATCGACGCGTTCATCCAAGTTGGTAAGGACATGGGTCTTATTTAAGATTCTAGGCCTTAGACAATAGGGCCTTTAATTAAGGTTACATTATGAAAATTAAAGCATTATCAAAGCTAAAGCCTGAACAAGGCATCTGGATGACTGAGGTTGATAAACCAGAAGTTGGCCATAACGACATTCTGATCAAAATTAAAAAAACCGCTATCTGTGGTACAGACGTACACATCTACAACTGGGACGAATGGTCACAAAAAACCATTCCAGTGCCTATGGTTGTTGGTCACGAATACGTGGGTGAAGTAGTCGCGATTGGTCAGGAAGTTCGTGGCTTTGAAATCGGTGACCGCGTATCTGGCGAAGGTCACATCACGTGTGGTCACTGTCGTAACTGTCGTGGCGGCCGTACTCACCTATGTCGCAACACGATTGGTGTGGGCGTTAACCGTGAAGGTGCATTCGCTGAATACCTAGTGATCCCAGCGTTCAACGCGTTCAAGATCCCTGAAGGCATCTCTGACGATCTAGCGTCTATCTTTGACCCGTTTGGTAACGCAGTACACACAGCACTTTCTTTCGACCTAGTAGGCGAAGACGTGCTTATCACAGGTGCTGGCCCAATCGGTATCATGGCAGCGGCAGTAGCAAAGCACGTTGGTGCTCGCCACGTAGTGATCACAGACGTGAACGAATACCGTCTAGAACTTGCTCGTAAGATGGGTGTAACACGCGCAGTAAACGTGGCTGAAGAGAAGCTAGAAGACGTAATGGCTGAGCTAGGCATGACAGAAGGCTTCGACGTTGGTCTAGAAATGTCTGGTAACCCAGCAGCATTCAACTCAATGCTAACCACAATGAACCACGGTGGTCGCATTGCACTACTAGGTATTCCACCGTCAGACATGGGTATCGACTGGAACCAAGTTATCTTCAAAGGCTTGGTGATCAAAGGTATCTACGGTCGCGAAATGTTCGAAACTTGGTACAAGATGGCTTCACTGATCCAATCTGGTCTGGATCTATCGCCAATCATCACGCACCACTACAAGATTGATGACTTCCAAGAAGGCTTCGATGTAATGCGCAGCGGTATGTCAGGCAAAGTTATTCTTGATTGGGAATAACTTATTCAAGTAAGAAATGCGCTCCTTTTTGGGGCGCATTTTTGTTTCATGAAGATTCTTGTTTCGGGAAGAAATGGTCGCCAATCTTTTCTAAACTTCTCGTGTCGTTCTGCTACTTTTTTTAGATTTTTTCCACTCAACTTCACCCTACCTTCTAACTCATTGTCGATTTTATATTTGGAACAAGATAATAACCATTTGTTTTTAGTGGTTATTTTTTAGCATTACATGCTTAAAAATCGTCATTTTTAAGTTTAATGTTTTTATTTGCTGTTCGTCTTTATCCTTATCCTGCTTCTTTTTATTGTTTTACATTTTATATGCATTTGGTTTGTCATAATTGAGCTATAACTAATAAAAAGGTTACCGATATACAGTGGAATGTAAAAATGGAGCTTTATATGAAAAGATTTTATCTGATGATGCCTCTGCTCTTAACCTCATTTAGTTGGCAAGCGAGTGGAGCGTCAGTGAGCGGTACGATTGATGTTTCAATTAACCTTGTACAAGGTTGTGTGATTAATGGAAATAATGCGGTAGATGCAGCTTCTGGCGTTGGCTTTGGCTCACTTGCCTTTGGAGACGTGCCTGCAATCTTTAGTGAACAAGATGGTGTGGTAAATGGTGGTAGTGCGACGGGTATTGAAGTGCTTTGTAGTAACGGTGTGACACCGACGTTTACATTGGGCACCGGATTGTATGATGCAAGTGCGACCGTTGGTACCTATGCGATGTCAAATGGCGCGCAATTTATTGATTATACGTTGTTTACCGACTCAGACCGAAGCACACAAATTATACAAGGCGGGACGGTAGCTCTGTCTGAATTTACTAGTGCAACATCGCAAACTATTGAGCTTTTTGCGAAAGCTTACGGTACGAGCAGCATTGCCGGTACATACTCCGATACCATCAGTGTGACGCTAAGCTGGTAAAACGTGACGCTGGTTGTTAGGAGCTTTTCACTTGTCGCGATGAGTTTGTGTTCTTTAACTGTGCTGGCTGATGCGACACAAACTTTTCAGGTGTCTGCCATCGTAGATACAGGTTGTTTGATTAACGGCTCAGTACAAGAAGAAAGCCCAACCCAAGCCGGGCAAATAGGTACGTTAGATTTTGGTGAGCATTCTTCAGTTTACGCGACGGAAGTACAAGGCAGCATCACTTACAGTTCATCACTCACATTAAGTTGTACTCCGGGTATTACGATGAATGTTTCCGTAAATGGCGGGATGAATGAATCGGATGGTGTACGTAAGCTAAAGCACAGTGAAGAAGCGACAACGGTAGATTACTTTTTGTTTCAGGATCTAAATTATACGCAGGTGCTTGATATTGACACGCAATATTCCGTCGATACCGACCAAGACCCAGATAATATTCAGTTTCCTATCTGGGCAAAGGCGACAATAAATGGGAATGAAGTGGCTGGAATTTATATGGATACGCTTACGCTGACATTAGAGTGGTAAGTGAACTTTGGAGGGGTGAAATGGAATTCATACTCAAAAAACTATTATTAATAACCTTCCTTTTTGTTTTTTTCTCAAATGCCAACGCTAACTCATTATTAATTTGGCCGATTTACCCCAAAATATCAGAGGAGAGTAATGCAACATCACTTTGGATGGTAAATAAAGGCAGTGTTGATTCTTATTTACAGGTGAGAATTTTTAAGTGGGAACAAAACGAAGGAGAAGATAGTTATTCAAGTCAAAGCCAGTTAATTGCAACTCCTCCGTTTGTCAAAATTGAACCAGGTGAAAAGCAGTTAATCCGCATCATCAACCAAGATGAGGCCTCTGCGGGTAAGGAGTATGCATACCGAGTGATCATAGATGAATTACCGCCAACTCAAAACCCTCAAACAGAATTGACGGAAAATGAACTCGCTGTCAAAGTCCGAATGCGTTACTCGATACCTTTGTTTATTTACGGGAAAGGGCTGACTGATACTCAAAAACCAAACCGTGACAGTGAATTATGGGGTGATTTACAGGCACAGTTTATTAAGAAAAATAATCAGCGTTTTGTTCACATTAAAAATTCAGGAAAACACCATGTTCGCTTAGTGAATTTACAGTTGAATCTACCAAATAAAGATCCTGTCGTTATTTCCGATGGACTAGCTGGCTATATTCTTCCTGAACAGTATAAGGTTTGGTCTATTCCCCATAGTAATGTCAGACCCTTGAGTTTGAGCGCGAATATTGGAGGTAAACGTTACCAAATACCATTGAAGCAATAATGAATAGATTTAATACAATGAATGCTTTCTTTTGGTTGGTATTACTTAGCGTAACGTGGAGCAGTATTGGTCTTTGTGCAAATTCAGCAAACCACTTCTCTGAGCTACCGAGTCCTGAAAATTTCTCATTAGAAAAGTTTGAGAATATTAGCCTCAATCTGGAGTTGGTGATCAATCAAAGAGCAACAGGGCTTGTTGCGAAAGTTGAGCGAGTTGGCGATCAGTTCTTTTTGCTCCGGGAGGACCTCATTTCAGTTGGGGTTACCGCCACGTCGTTGCCTGGAACTGAAGAGAGACTTGAGGTTACGTCTATCCCAGGAGTTAACGTGCGTTACTTGCAATCGTCATTGCAACTTACAATTGACGTACCGCCTAATTGGTTACCGATGCAGAGCTTATCAGCGCAGGATATGGGGCGATTTTCCCCGGCTCAGTTTGGGCGTGGTGGCCTGCTTAACTACAACGTATTTGGTGTGTACGAGAACGAAAGCCGACAAAAGGAGGTTTCTATAAATCATGAAGTCAGAGCCTTTTCTGAGTTTGGCGTTTTTTCTACTACCGGGATATTTAAATCTAACTTTCATCGCGATGTTCAGTCCCAGCAAAGCAGCCAGTACACTCGTTTTGATACGAGTTACGAGTACGTCAATCAAGAGAAGCGAATTCGTATGGAGGTAGGGGACTATATTGTTCGCCCTTTATCTTGGAGCCAACCAGTAAGACTGGCGGGTATTCAGTTGTCACATGATTTCTCTATGCGTCCGGATGTCGTGACGACGCCGTTACCTGCATTTTACGGTGAGGTCACTGCGCCCACTACGTTAGATTTGTTTATCAATGGCTTTAAAACTGACTCAATGAATGTTGGGCCCGGTCCTTTCATTATTAACGATATTCCAATGCTCTCTGGTGCTGGGGAAGCAACGGTAATTGCAACGGATGCTCAGGGTAAGCAAACGGTCATGACCAGCCCATTTTTTCTCTCTTCCGATCTACTCAAGACCGGATTTACATCTTACAGTGCGAGTATTGGTGCGATCAGAGAAAACTTCGGTAATGCATCTAACGACTATGGAGACGGTGGCGTGGTTACCGCTCTGCGTCATGGCATGACTGATTGGTTAACATTAGAAGCTCAAGCTGAAGCAAAAGATGACCTGATCGTTGCGGGGTTGGGCTTTGTCACCAATGCTTTCAACTTGGGTACGGTGGATGCCTCGTTTCGTGTGAGTAATTTTCAGGATCAATCTACCTCATATGCGCTAGGTTATAGTTATCAGTCTCGGTTGTTTAGCTTCGCTGCTCGAACTCAAGTAGAACAAGCCGACTTTTATACCTTATCTCATTTACCAAATTACGAAATGCTCGATGAAGGCAAGGACGCTTCACTCGCGTCGCGCCATCTATCACAAATCAATATGGGAGTGCGTTTGGGAGATTGGGGCTCACTTTCTGGTGGGTACTTTGATATTCAACAATCCGACTCAGATTCACGTACCCTAAATCTTACTTATAGCTACGCTCTGCCTTTTAATATCAATATGTCCCTTTCTTACAACCATAGTATTGGTGGTCAGAGTGTTACGCTGGCGCAATTCTCTCTACCTTTCAGTTCTTTGGGGGGAAGTTCGGGGTTAACGCTGAAAAGAGAGGATGATGGCGATGTTAGAGGGCGAGTGGGTTACAGCCGCCTTGCGCCAATACGAGGTGGGTGGGGCGTCAATTTAGCGCATGATATTAACGAACACCCAGAAAACCGTAAACAGGCCGATTTGACCTACCGTGCGTCATGGGCGCAGTTCAGAGCGGGGTTAAATGGCACCAGTGGCGACTATGATTATTTTGCGGAAATGGCAGGTTCGGTCTCTACGTTGGATGGAGAAATATTCCCGGCGAATGAAGTGTATGACAGCTTCGCTGTGGTGAGCACCAGTGGTTTTGAAGGTATTCCGGTTAAATATGAAAATCAAATTGTCGGAGTGACAGACGATGAAGGTTACTTACTTGTTCCTTGGGCTACGGCGTATTACACCGCCAAATATGAAATCGATCCACTTAATTTACCTGCCAATGCTGCGTTTTCTGCAACAGAGCAGTTTGCTTCGATACATTCGGGCTACGGCTACCTGTTAGAGTTCCCAATAGAGCTACAAATTGCACTGAGCATGACGGTGGTAGACGAAAATCATTTGTTCCTTCCGATTGGTACATATGGCCGCTCAGAAACGGGCTTAACAAGCCAAATTGGTTGGGATGGTTTTACGTACTTTGAAGGCGTTGACCCAGGCCGCTATATTCAGTTTTATCCTCAAGGACAGTCGCCATGTAAAGTGTTTATTGAGGGGTTGTATCAGCGTGACAGTCAAAAAAATACAAACATTGCCTGAGCAGGTTTGTATCAAAGCCGAAGAAGAGACCGCACTATGATTTTGCGCCGCTGGCTTGCTAGCCTACTTCTCTTTTTCTCGTGCTCGACAATGGCTTGTCAGCTCACGGCGGCAACACCTTTAATCTTGTTTGGCAATGTTTCTTCGTTTACTGTTTCAAGCTCTCAGCAGCAAAGCTCAGCTCAGCCTCATGCGGGGATTACGTGTGACTTTTCTACACTTGTGTCTTTGTTAAGTGGCGACTACGTATCAGCAACGTTTAACAGTATAAATAATGGTTTGCTATTAAATGAGGATGATCCGAGTTCGGAGCTCAGCTATCAGATTTTTGGCGATCCAGGTCTTTCACAAGAGTATGTATTCGGCCAAACTTACAATTTTTTTGAAATCGGGTTACTCGATTTACTCGGGTTGTTTGGCACTCAAGCTGAGTTTCCGCTTTATGCTCGGACGGGAGTGGGCAGTAATCTTTCCGCTGGGACTTATAAAGACCAAATCACCGTATCCTGGATTTGGGATTACTGTAAGGGTATCGGGGTTCTAGGGGTATGCATTGGCCGCGCCAATGGCAGCGCTCAAAGCGTGATTACGGTTGAGTTGGAAGTGACCCCTGATTGTATGATCACGGCGCCAGATATTGATTTTGGTTCGTCCCCATTAGTGGCCGGTTTTGAGCCAGTCAGTCAGGTTATATCGTTAACTTGTACCAAGAATAGTTCCTTCTCCATTGGCTTGAATGACGGCCTAAATGCGTCCGGCGGTCAGCGGCGAATGATTTCTAGTGGTCACTATTTGGAGTATGAAATCTATAAGTCATCATCGATGGATCGCTGGGGAGGAACCAGTTCTGAACGTCGTGAACACAGTGACGTCGATACTGGCGGCTCTATTCCTGATGGTATCACTCCACAGAATTATAATTATCGCGCGCAGATACTAACCAGCCAAACGACCCCTCCTGCAGGTACTTACACCGACTCAATAATCGTTGACGTTCAATTTTGAGCATCATGTCAATTACATCATTAGAGGCTTCTATTCCAAAAATCTTTTGTAATCATAGTTTTCACTCTGTCACTGCTTAATTTTGTGAGATTAGTATGGCTTTATTCTCACGGAATTTAACTTTCAGAAATAAGGAAAATGATGAAGAAGTCACTAACAACATTAGGTTTGGCACTGGTATTTACAGGAACAGCTTATGCAGCAAGCTGGGGCTACGAGGGAAACCATGGACCTGCTCATTGGGGTGAGTTTGCATCTGAGTGCGCAAAAGGTCAAAACCAGAGCCCAATCAACATTGAATCGGCGACCGAAGCGAAGCTAGAAAAATTGAATTTCGACTACGAAGGTAAGGCAATTTCACTGCTGAATAACGGTCACACTTTACAGACTGGTTTAGAAGGTAAAAACACACTCACCATTGATGGTAAAGAGTTTACGTTGAAACAGTTCCACTTCCATACGCCATCTGAAAACCATGTGGACGGTAAAGAATACCCTCTAGAAGCACACTTTGTGCATGCCGACAAAGTAGGTCATCTAGCTGTTGTCGCGGTGTTCTTTAAACTGGGTGACGCGAACCCAGATCTAGCTAAGATGCTAGCTAACATTCCAACTAAAGATCAAGATGTTACCATCAAGGTTCCATTTGATGCTGATGCCCTTATCCCAAGTGATAAAGACTACTACCGCTTTAACGGCTCACTAACGACACCGCCATGCTCTGAAGGTGTACGTTGGTTGGTGATGAAAGAAGCACAAACTATTTCTCCTGAGCAGATAAAATCTTTTTCGGAAGTAATGGGGAAAAACAATCGCCCAATCCAACCGCTGAATGCACGTATGGTGTTAACGCAACAATAACCACTTCATGCGAAGAAAAATAAAAAGCCCGCTTAAACACAGCGGGCTTGATTATTTGGGTATTGGTGAGAACTAGAAGCCGTGATCTTCTTGCTCTTCCGCTTTTACCATTTGTATAGGATCAAGCTTAAGCGTCTGAGTAGGGAACGCGATATCTGCATCGTGTTCTTTAATGATGTTGATTACCTTAAGCAGTATGTCCTGCTTAACCTCATGGTATCTCACCCAATTCACGGTTTTAGTAAAGGTATAGATAAAGAAGTGCAATGATGATGGACCGAATGTATCGAAGTTGACGATAAGTGTTTGGCGTGCATCAATGTCTTTGTGATTTTTCAGCATTTCTTTTACCGCGGTGATAATTTGCGGCATTTTTTCAGCATCGTCGTAACGAAGTCCAATTTTTTCGTAGATACGTCGGTTCAGCATGCGAGATGGGTTTTCTACGACAATGCTGCTAAACACTGAGTTTGGCACATACAGTGGACGCTTATCGAAAGTTCGGATAATGGTCATACGCCAGCCAATGCGTTCTACCGTCCCCTCTATTTGTCGGTCTGGAGAACGGATCCAATCGCCAACTTTAAATGGACGATCGAAGTAGATCATAAGACCTCCAAAAAAGTTAGACAGCAAATCCTTCGCCGCTAAACCGACGATCAAACCACCAACACCACCGAAGGTAAGTAGGCCCGATAGTGACAGACCAAATGCCTGCATTACGGTTAGAATTCCGACGGTAATAAAGAACAGGCGCGCGACCTTAGCTATCGCTTGTACTGTTGTTTCATCTCGGTTCTTTTGTTCGAGAACATGCTCTTCAACATTGGTAATGAGCCGCATAACGGTCCATACGAAGATGCTGATGATTAAAATCAGTTTCAGCGTACTTAACCAGTTTATTTTATCGTTGAGCTCGCTCTCTAATATGATGCCGATAGAGACGGTTGCAGGCCAACACCAAATGAGTGTACTGACTGGCGCTTTTAGCGCATCAAGCAACATGTCATCCCAGTGGAAGGGCGTTTTCTCTACGAGCGCAGCGAGGCGAGAGCGAATCAGCCGCCAAGCTATCCAAGCTATAAAGCTAGCGAGCGTAATGAAAAGGACGCTTCCACTCCAATTTTGATGAGACGTTTCAATGTAGCTTTGTAATTCGGTAAACCACTGTGGCATATGTAACTTATTTCTAGTGAACCATGGAAGGAAAGGTAGCAGATATTACTCCTTCACCCCAGTGATTTCCTTTAAATCATTTACTTATGTCTAAACCGCCGAGATGGACTTTTCCTTCCAATGACAAGAGAGTTACCTTTACGTTTTGCTGAGCGACCGCCTCATGCATGTTCAGAGGTACGCTACCAATGATTGAGGGTTGATATTTGGACGATCAATTATAACTTCTCTGACTTATCGCTAACATTTATCTTAAGTAAGTGTGAGAGTGTATTGACTCTTGAATTAGCGGAGGCAGATATGGAATTTACAGAGCTGGATCGAAACGCGCTCTACGACATCTGGATGTCACAAAAAGCCAAAATGCACATCACTCAAATGGAAATGGCGAAGCGCCTTGGTTTGAGTCTACACGAGTTTTCTGGCTTGTTACGTGGTAATTCTCCACTGACGCTAGGTTTTGTAAAACAGCTATGCGAGCAGCTACATGTACGTCCTGGTCAGGTGATTCCGTCTTTGACGGAGCGTGACCTATCTGCATCTGGTACCGTTTATTTACAAAATCGTGTGACGGTGGATGGCGATATCAGTAACGTGTTTATCGACGGAAACCAAGTCGTGATCGAGTACGTTCACCAAGTTAGCTAGCTTGCTCGTCAAATTATCGGGTTGAAGAGCAATAAAAAACGAGCCACTGTTGGCTCGTTTTTTCGTTTCTGTTTTGCTCGATTGCAAAGATTATGGGATTTTCACTAGCGAATCGCGTGAAAGATCCGCGATAGACTTAGCGCCAGTCAGCGTCATTGCTACACGCATTTCTTTATCGTACAGATCCAGTAGATTTTCAACGCCTGCTCCGCCTTGTGCTGCCAATGCGTACACAAATGAACGGCCAAGAAGCGTACAGTCTGCACCAAGTGCGAGCATACGAACGACATCAAGACCAGTACGAATACCAGAGTCTACGAAGATCTTAAGATCACCTTTTACCGCATCCGCAATGCTTGGCAGTGCTTTAGCACTTGAAAGTACGCCATCTAACTGACGGCCACCATGGTTAGATACCACAATGCCATCTGCGCCGAAACGTACCGCATCTTTCGCGTCTTCTTCATCTAGAATGCCTTTGATAACCATTGGGCCATCCCAAAAATCACGAATCCACTCAAGATCTTTCCAGGAGATAGAAGGGTCGAAGTTTGCGCCTAACCAGCCGATGTAATCTTCTAGCTTTGTTGGTTCGCCACGATAAGTTGAGATGTTACCTAAGTCGTGCGGTTTACCAAGTAGACCCACATCCAGCGCCCAGCTTGGGTGGCGCATCGCCTGGAATACACGACGCATGGCCGCGTTAGGGCCACTCATACCTGAGTGCATGTCACGGTAACGTGCGCCAGGAACTGGCATATCAACGGTAAACACCAGCGTTGTTACGCCTGCTGCTTTTGCACGCTCAAGTACGTTTTTCATAAAGCCACGATCTTTAAGCACGTAAAGCTGGAACCACATTGGACGTTCAATTGCAGGTGCGACTTCTTCAATCGGACAAACCGAAACAGTCGACATAGTAAATGGGATGCCTTTTTTCTCGGCTGCTTTTGCTGCTTGCACCTCGCCTCGGCGCGCGTACATACCAGTTAGACCAACAGGAGCTAGCGCGATTGGCATTGCCAGTTTCTCACCGAAGATCTCGGTTTCGAGGCTCAAATCTGTCATATCGCGTAGGACGCGTTGGCGAAGAGCGACATCACCTAAATCGTCAGTATTACGCTTCAGCGTGCGTTCGTCGTAAGAGCCGCCATCAATATAATGGAATAGAAACGGGGGAAGCTTGGCTTTCGCGGCAGCGCGGTAGTCAGTAGAAGCTGAGATAATCATAATGGTGTCCTAGCGGTTATTCTAAGCAAAGTTGTGGAGCAATTTGCTCTTTCGTTGAGCCTTCATCGCAAAGCAGTGAAGACATCAAAATGAGTATAGTTACCTATGGTTCACTTACGTTTGAATCGGTGATGTTGGTAACCCATTTACATAATTGGTTGAAAAATTTTATTAAATCACTCAATCAGTTATGCAAACTGGAAAGGGTGACACAGCTGTCGGGGGAATTGATGTAGCAAGCTAAATCAACATGTCGGGGTAGTAGTGCAGACAGCTGTGTCAAATTAGGCAGGGCTGTAAACCCTGCATTTCGCGTTACTTCATCAAGACATCTGTCATTTGGAAGCCATAAATCAGCACCAATCCAATAATGCCTGTCATTACAATGTAGTAGAACGTAGGGATAATCGTCTTACGCAATGTTGCGCCTTCACGACCAAGCAAACCTACCGTGGCTGATGCGGCAACAACGTTGTGAATCGCAATCATGTTACCTGCGGCAGCACCGACGGCCTGGAGTGATACAACAATCACACTCGAAATAGACAACGTTTGTGCCACTTCGAATTGGAACTGGCTGAACATCATATTTGATACCGTGTTTGAGCCAGCGATGAACGCACCCAGTGCACCAACGGTGGCACTCAGCGCTGGGAACGCAGAACCAACAAGGTCAGAGGCGAAGTTTGCGGTTGTGACGGGCATACTTGCTAGGTCAGCACCGTTGATGCCTGAGTTGATAAAGATACGAACCATCGGAATGGTAAATACCAAGACAAAACCGGCCCCAATCAGTGTTTTGCTTGACTCACCAAATGCTTCACGCAATGGCTTTACGCTGCCGCTTTGTAACATTGCAGCAAGTAGTGCGACAAACACCAGAATGCCACCAGGAAGGTATAACGGCTGAATCGCAGCGCTAACGCCAGTCTCACCAAGAATGTTGCTGAACGACAAACTTACGCTTTGTACAAAGCCTTTCAGTTCTGGGCTTACGCGGCTTGCGACGAGAATAACTGCCAGCATTACATATGGAACCCAAGCTTTTACGATGCTCATTGGCTTGCCCGGATTGTCGTTTAGATCGACTTTTAGCGAACCTAACCACTCTGCAGGCCATTTGTCTTCGCTTTCGAAATCCCACTTAGTCTTTGGTACTAAGAAGCCTTTTTTCGCTGCGGTAACAACGATAGACAGACCAACCAAACCACCGATAAGTGAAGGGAACTCTGCACCTAAGAAAACACCGGTTAACGCGTATGGAACGGTGAAAGAGATACCAGCGAATAACGCAAATGGTAGAATATCCAGACCTTCACTCCAGCTTCTGTTCTTACCGAAGAAACGTGTTAACATCATCGCCATTAATACTGGGATCATCGTACCTACGACTGCGTGAATGACAGCAACGTGCGCTGTGATATCTTGCAGGTACATTTCCCACGTTGCACCTTGTGCGGCCAACGACTCACTGATGTTATGGGTGTCTAAACCTTTGTTTACACCTACGATGATAGGCGTGCCTACCGCGCCGAATGAAACAGGCGTTGACTGAATCATCATGCCCATAAGGACAGCGGCTAGCGCAGGGAAGCCGATTGCAACCAGTAGTGGTGCAGCGATTGCTGCAGGGGTACCGAACCCAGATGCGCCCTCAATGAACGAGCCAAAGCACCAAGCAATGATGATGGCTTGCACACGGCGGTCAGCTGAAATATCGGTAAATCCATTACGGATAGTGGTGATCGCTCCAGTGTGTTTTAAAGTGTTGAGCAAGAAGATGGCACCAAACACGATCCATAGAACAGAGACAGTAATGCCTAGCCCTTGGAATACAGAAGCCAGTACGCGATTGGCTGACATATCCCAAAACATTAGGGCAATAGCGACGGTCAAACCGAACGCAACAGGCATGGCTTTTTTAGCAGGCCAGTTGAGACCAACCAATAAGATGGCGGCAACAACAATTGGCGAAAATGCCACTAGGGCAAGTAGGGTTTCACTCATTTGTACATCCTTCGTACGCTGACTTCTCGAACGGTGTCAATCCGCTGTAGAGGTGACTTTTTGTTGTAATGGTTTTGTTAATTTGGCGTGAATTTACTCCTTTATTTTTTGTTGATATAGGGAAATAATGAAAATAATTAATTCCAAAAGTGACATAATGGTATGAGAGCAGACGACTTAATTCTATTTTCTCAAGTAATCGAACTTGGCAGCTTTAGCAAGGTTGCAGAGGCAAATAACCTTACAAATTCGGTAGTTAGCAAAAGAATGGCGAGGTTGGAGGAAGAAATAGGGGCTCAGCTATTATATCGAACAACGCGCAAATTAACCTTGACCGAGGCAGGTAAGGTGTTACTCCACAGTGCTAAAAATGTGAAGCAGGCCACTCAGGAGGCTATGGATGCTGTTGCAGGCTTTGGAGAGAATGTGAGCGGTCATATAAAAATGTCCGTGCCGTGTATCTCTGGAGATTTGATACTTGCTGATGCTGTTGCCGAATTTTGTAACCTTCATCCGGGTCTGACCGTGGACATGTCATTGGATAACCGCTTTGTCGATTTAGTGGCTGATGGTTACGACTTAGTCATTCGAACTGGCTACCTAGCCGACTCCAGTTTGATCGCACGACATATTCTCGATTCCCAATGGGTGGTATGCGCGTCCCCTTCATATATCGCTAAAAATGGGAAACCGATCGAGCCGATTGATCTCACCACGCACAATTGTCTGCAATACGCTTACCAAACCACAGGTGCAACGGATTGGGAGTTTAAAGGAGAAGATGGCAATTACATCGTCAAAGTATCGGGCTGCTTTTCTACTGATAACGCGACCGCATTACGTAAAGCCGCTCTGGGCGGCCATGGTATTGCTTACGTCCCGCGCTGTTTGGTGTATCACGATATTCGTAATGGTCAACTGGTGGATATTTTTCCTGAATTAGTAGGTAAAAAGTTGGGTATCTACGCGGTGTATCCGTTTACTCGTCAACCACCGAACAAAGTAAAGTTGCTTATTGAGCACATTCGTGACCGGTACTTAACGATATCTCATTATTTCTAGGTTCTTCATAGATTTAAAACAATGTCGTTGAAATCAAAATTGGGTGCTCTAAGGTAATCACCGCAATAAAACGATTGAAGATAAACAACTTAATAAAAACAACGGAGTAACACGGACGTTATGCATTACCCAAAAACACGTAAAGATTCTGTCGTGGACACTTATTTTGGTCACGACATTACCGACCCTTATCGCTGGTTAGAAGATGATCGCAGTGAAGAAACCGCTCAATGGGTTTCGGGTCAAAATTCGGTCACCTTCGATTTCCTTGGTCAGATCCCGTACCGCCAACAAATCCGTGACTTAGTGGCGAAGAGTCAAAACTACGAAAAATATTCCCAGCCATTTGTACGTGGTGACTACACCTACTTCTACAAAAACGACGGCTTGCAAAACCAAAGCGTATTGTATCGACGTAAAGGCGAGGGAGAAGCCGAGGTTTTCCTTGATCCAAATACTTTCTCCGAAGAGGGCACGACCTCTCTTGGCGAAGTCAGCTTCTCTAAAGACTACCGTTTGGTCGCGTATTCCATCTCGGAAGGGGGCAGTGATTGGCGTAAGATCTTTGTCATTGATACGGAAACCAAAGAACAGTTAGAGCCTGAGATTGTTGATGCGAAGTTTACGTCGATTTCTTGGCTGGGCAGCAAAGGCTTCTATTACTCAAGCTACGATAAGCCGCAAGGCAGTGAGTTGTCTGCTCGAACTGAGCATCACAAGCTTTATTATCATGAACTTGGTACCCCTCAATCTGAAGATAAAGTGATTTTTGGTGAGTTGGATACGCAAGTTCATCGTTATGTGTCTGGTACGACGACGACAGATGATCGCTTCCTCATTATCTCTGGCGCAGAATCTACATCGGGTAATCGTCTGTTTTATATAGATTTACAGTCTGACTCCCAAGCAATTGTGACGCTGCGCGATACAACGCAAGGCGACACCTACTTAATTGATAGCCAAGACGCAACCTTGCTGCTTTACACCAACCTAGACGCGCCGAATGGCAAAGTTGTCAGCTACAACACTCAGACAGAACAATGGGCTGACGTGATTGCTGAACAAGAACAGCCGTTAGAAATCAGCAAAGGTGGCGGTTATCTGTTTGCGACTTATATGGTAGATGTGCTTTCTAAAGTGCAGCAGTTTAACTACCAAGGTGAGTGGATTCGAGATGTACAATTGCCGGGAGAAGGCACGGCTTATGGTCTGGCGGGTAAAAAAGAAGAAACCACACTTTATTACACATTCACTAACTACGTGACGCCTCCGACGATCTTCTCATTTGATGTCGAATCTGGTGGTTCGACGCTGTTTCAAGAATCAAAGGCACCGTTCGATCGTAATGAGTATGAATCAAAACAGGTGTTTTACACCTCAAAAGACGGCACGCAAGTTCCGATGATCATCTCATACAAGAAGGGCATTGCACTTGATGGTAGAGCACCAACCATGTTGTATGGTTACGGCGGTTTTAACATCAGCCTCACTCCAATGTTTTCTGGCAATGTAGCCAACTGGTTAGAGTTGGGTGGTATTTACGCTGTCGCCAACATGCGAGGCGGCGGTGAATACGGTAAAGCCTGGCACAACGCAGGCACTCAGCAGCAAAAGCAAAACGTGTTTGATGACTTTATTGCGGCGGCGGAATACCTGATTGAAAACGACTACACTAGCTCGGATCGCCTAGCGATTCGCGGTGGTTCTAATGGTGGTTTGTTAGTTGGAGCGTGTATGACGCAACGCCCTGAACTATTCAAAGTCGCGCTGCCTGCGGTTGGCGTGCTTGATATGCTGCGTTATCACACGTTTACTTCTGGAGAAGGCTGGAAGTATGACTATGGCACGTCGGAGCAAAGTGAAGCGATGTTCCAATACTTGCTTGGTTACTCTCCTGTTCACAATGTAAAAGAAGGCGTGCAATATCCTGCTACCTTGGTGACAACTGCTGATCACGACGACCGAGTTGTGCCAGCACATTCGTACAAATTTATTGCGGAGCTGCAAGACAAGCAGCAAGGCGCTAATCCAGTATTAATACGCATTGATGTCAATGCAGGTCATGGTGCAGGAATGCCGCTGAGTAAGCAAATTGACCTCACCACAGACGTGTATGCATTTACGTTACATAATATGGGTATTGAGTCGATTTAATGCCCTAGTTGTTCGAAGCTTCTGAGAATAAAAAAATGCCGCGACAGTGTCGCGGCATTTTTCATGGTTGGGGGAACTCAATTCATACTGTTTGCCAGTATTTGAGCCAGGTTGACTAAGTCTGACTCTTGAACCAACCAGTCTCGGCGGCCAAACCGAAAGGCAGCTACGCCATTCTTAAGACAAGATGAAATCATCACCTTTTCTTAATCCTAGTTTATGAATATGAAACTGTGATGAACCTAAGCTGCATTGTGCTGATTTTCACTGTTTTCAAGATCAAATGAGGCATCTATCAGTTTTTTCGTGTAGTCATTTTTAGGGTTTTGGAAAATATTTTCGGCTGTACCTTGTTCCATGACCTCGCCTTTTTGCATGACAAGAACACGATCAGAAAGGGCTTTGACGACTGATAGATCGTGGCTAATAAACAAGTAGCCAATGTTATGCTTTTTCTGCAAATCTTTCAGGAGATCAATCACAGTCAGTTGAACCGAGCGGTCTAATGCAGAGGTTGGCTCATCAAGCAGAATAAACGAAGGTTCAAGGATCAGTGCTCGCGCGATAGCAATACGCTGACGCTGGCCTCCTGAAAACTCGTGCGGATAACGGTTGATGGACGCGGGATCTAAGCGGACCTCACGGAGCACGTCGCGCGCTTTCTGCATACGTTCTTTTTTACTCAACATTGGTTGGTGGACAGTTAATCCTTCTGTGATGATCTCGCCGATAGTCATACGAGGAGAAAGCGAACCATAAGGGTCTTGGAATACCATCTGAACGTCTTTTTTCAGCTCAAAACGTTCTTTGTTTGTCAGCAAGGCCATATCTTGGCCTTTATATTCTATTTTGCCAGTTGAGGGCAGTAGACCTATCAAAGCTCGGCCGAGTGTAGACTTACCTGAACCGGACTCCCCAACGATCCCGAGGGTCTCTCCTTGTTTAAGCTCAAGAGAAATGCCTTTTACCGCTTCGAAGTACTCATTCTTGCTCGCAATAAAATGCGACTTTACCAAGAATTTGACTCGTATATCGTCGGCCTTTAAAAGCTGTGTAGCACTTTCGCTAATAGGCTCCTTACTGCCTTTAGGAATCGAGTTGATTAGCATACGTGTGTATTCGTGCTTTGGGTCCTCGAAGAGTGCTTGCGTTTCGCCTTCTTCGACGACTTCTCCTTTACACATCACAATGACACGGTCTGCAAAGTGTTTTACGACGCCTAAGTCATGAGTAATAAATAGGATTGCCATGCCCATCTGAGCCTGAATTTCTTTAATCAGGTGCAACACTTCTGCTTGAACCGTGACATCCAACGCTGTTGTAGGTTCGTCGGCGATCAAAATATCGGGCTCGTTAATCAGTGCCATCGCAATCATGATGCGTTGCAATTGACCACCAGAAAATTCGTGTGGGTACTTGTTGTACGCTTTTTCTGGGTTTGGCATATGAACCAATTCAAACAGCTCTAACACCTTTGCTTTTGCTGTTCGTCTGTCGACCGGGCGGTGACACATGATGGCCTCAGCGACTTGGATACCCACCCGCATGTACGGGTTTAGTGAGGTCATCGGCTCTTGAAAAATCATGCCAATGCGATCACCGCGAATACTTTGCATTTCACGCTCTGTTTTATCCAAGATGGAGCTACCCTCAAACATGATGGATGAGCTTTCATGCAAAATAGCGTTGTCTGGCAGTAGTTTCATCAGTGCATTGGTTGATACTGACTTGCCAGAGCCAGATTCGCCAACGATGGACAGCGTCTCGCCTGCTTTTAAATCGAAGCTAACATTCTTTACTGCATCGACGATCCCATCGTTTGTCGTAAAGCTGACTGATAGGTTGTTCACCGAAAGAATGGTTTTAGAAGACATCACAGATCCTTGTGGTTGATAAAGCAAATGATACTCAAGCAATGGACAGCATAAACCTAGCTGGCCTCAATGCTTGAGCTTTAGATTAATTATACAGGTGAGAAGGCGAAGATTTTGCCGAACTCATTGCTTGCAAATGTAAGAACTGCTCATGCGCGCGCGTTACGTGCTCGAGTTCTATCATCCATTGAGCATTACGTTGGGCAGAGCAAAATGCCGCCATGTGAGCTAACAAGTCTTCGCTCTGTTGACCAAGTAGGTGACCTACGCGCTCAATCAGTTCATGGCTCTCTAGCTGCAAAAATTGAAATAGCGCGTAAGTTTGATTGAGTATTGAGAACGCATCATGCTGTAAGCCGAGTTTGTTGAGAATCTCTGATTGCGTCACGCTGGCATCTCTAAGCCCCGTAATGAGACATACAAACTGGCAAGGTTTAGTTTGTGCATTTTCTAGCGCTAGATGAATGTGGTTGGGTAGATTGTTGAGCACGTCGTCATATAAACGATGAGCTTCTGGCCAATGGCCTTGTTCCATCAGTTGCTCCGCTTTTAAGTAGCGCATCCAGCATTGCTCAATATTCATATCCATCTCCACAACATTTGATTTGTTTAGATATTAAATGAAATTGATTATCAATTGCAAGTGCGTGTTAATATCACTTATGTGTTCATAAAATGTCCAATCAATCTAGGGTGGAAGGTAAATCACTTAAAATTAAGCAAATAATCTCTACACTCAAATAACGAAAATAAGAAAAAAGGAAGTGGATATGGCAATACTAAGATTGGAAGCTAAGCAGCTATATTCTGTAGCAGATCTAGAGAATATGCCATGTAAGTCGACCAAGGAGTTACCTCCAATTGATGAAATCGTGGGCCAAGAGCGCGCGCAAAAAGCGGTCGAGTTTGCGATGTCCATCAAAGAGAAAGGGTATAACATCTACGCCATTGGTCAGAATGGGCTAGGTAAACGCACCATGATCTTGCGCTATCTGAATCGTCACCAACACGATGCAGCAGCCCTGTTTGATTGGTGTTACGTTGCGAACTTTGAGGATACCCGTACACCAAAGGTATTAAAGCTGCCTTGTGGTATCGGAAATAAGCTACGTGTTGATATTGAAGCTTTAATGGGCAAATTATTGAATGCTTTACCCCTAGCATTCGACAATGAAATGTACTTTAGCCGCGCTGAGCGATTAAAAAATCAATTGGCAGCTAAGCAACAAAACGAGCTGGATCGTATTAGTCGAGAGGCAAAAGAAAAAGGCATCAGCCTAACACTGACTACACAGGGGGATTATCAGTTTGTCGCCATGAACGGTGATGAGCTTCATACGGAAGAGTCTTTTGATGCACTAAGCAAAAAAGAACAAGAGCAATTCAGCGATGCTATTGATGAACTCGAAGTGCGATTGCGCTCGATGGTTCGTGAGCTTACGGAGTGGGAAGAGACATACAGCGATAAAATCAAAAAGCTCAATGATGAAGTGACGCTTGATGTGATTACTCACTTCATCAAAAAACTCAAAGTGGATTACGCGCAATATTCCGAAATCAAAACCTACTTAACTGAGCTGCAAAAAGATATTGTTGAAAACGCAGATATCTTCCTTGACCAAAGTGGCGAGCAAGGCGAAATTGCGACGGCATCCTTGGATAAAAAATTGCCACGTCGTTATAAAGTGAACGTCTTGGTAAGCCGTAAAAGCAGCGAATTTCCTATCGTTGTTGAAGAAAATCCCAACTATCATTCACTCTTCGGGTCGATTGAGACTGCCACTTTCAAGGGAACGGTGTTTACCGACTTCTCGCTGATTCGCGCAGGGAGCTTGCATAAGGCGAATGGCGGCGTTCTATTAATGGATGCTCAGAAAGTACTTGAACAGCCTTACGTTTGGGATGGTTTGAAGCGCGCATTGCGTGCTCGTCAATTGAGTTTTACGTCTCTAGAAAAAGAGGTCACATTGACGGGGGCGGTATCACTCGATCCTGAACCGATTCCGCTTGATATCAAAATTATCTTATTTGGTGATTACCGAACTTACCAATTACTCCAACATTACGATCCAGAGTTCAGCGAGTTGTTCCGTGTGACGGCAGATTTCGAAGACGAAATGAAACGTACGCCGGAGTCTGAGCTGCATTACGCGCGCTTTATCTCTAGCGTGGTGCATGACAACAATATGCTGCATTGCGATCGCAAAGCCATTGCTCGGATCATCGAATACAGCTCACGTTTGTCTGGCGACCAATCCAAGCTATCTCTACATTCGGCTAATATCGCCAACTTGCTTCGAGAGTCGAACTACGTGGCTCGTCAAGCCAACTCCAACATGATCCGTATTGGGCATGTTGAAGAGGCGCTCAATAACCAAGAAATGCGAGTAAGCCGATTACGCGATAACGTAATGGAAACCTTTATTAACGGCACAACGCTGATTCGCACCGAAGGAGAAGCCGTAGGCCAAGTGAACGCACTTTCGGTATTGAGCACTAGTGACTACATGTTTGGTGCACCGAATCGCATCACAGCGACGACGTGTTACGGTGATGGGGATGTTATCGATATCGAGCGCAGCGTGGATTTGGGTGGCAGTATTCACTCTAAGGGCGTAATGATTTTGTCTGCCTACTTATCTTCCGTATTTGGTAAAACGGCACGAGTGCCATTAACGACAACCATTACCTTTGAGCAATCTTACGGTGGTGTTGATGGTGATAGTGCCAGCATGGCTGAGTTATGTGCGGTTGTGTCTGCTTTTTCAAAGCAACCAAATCGACAAGACATTGCGATAACAGGGTCGATGAATCAATTTGGTCAAGCTCAGCCTATTGGTGGCGTAAACGAAAAGATCGAAGGCTTTTATGATGTGTGTGTAATTAAAGGTCGTCATGACGGGCAGGGGGTCATTATTCCGCGCTCTAATGTTCACAATCTAATGCTTCGTTCCGACATCGTGAAAGCAGTCGAAAAAGGTGAGTTTAATATTTGGGCGATTGACCATGTTACTGAAGCTATCGAATTGTTTACGGGGAAAGTTGCTGGTGAGCCAACCGATGAAGGCTCTTATCCAATCGATACCATTTTTGGCCTTGCTCAAGCTAAGCTCAATTCGTTGAGAAAATAGGCTGAAACCGTCCTAAATGTGAATGTATCTCATCATAAGTGATCATAATTTATCATAACGACAATATCCCGACGCCACTGTCGGGATATTGTCAATAACAGATTGAAAATGGAGAGTTTTTGTACTAGACAAAAGTGTGATCAACCTCTAATATTCGCCACTTGTTTATTCGTCTGGGATTTATCCCGTCGCAAGGAAGCATAGATATTCAAACTGCCGAAAAGTAACGTTGTTATAGGCACTGCTCGAGTTTGTTTGGATATAGACATCACGCATACAACTGAGGCCCTGTCATGCAGTTATCACTGAAAAATTTGTCAGTACGAACGCAAATTTTGGTTCCGGTATTATTTACCGCGATTGTTTTGTTTATTGCTCTTTGGATTACTAAAAACAATCTTCAAGCAGAGCAAGATGTTATTGCTTCCAACCAAGAATCTTTGGTTTTTCACAAAGACACATTGGCGAGTATTGACGACCAAATTTACCCTCTGCGCATAAGCGCGGTTTACGCTATTTACGATGCTTCTCGTCGTGAGAATTTTCTAACCGAATTGAAAGAAGGCTTAAAGCAAGTTGATGCCGATTTAAGCGCAATTGAAGCCCGAAACCTATTCCGTGACGATGCCGTTAAAGTTCGCCAAGCAATTGAATCCTATGTGCGATATTCAGAGCGCTCAGTTGCTTTCTTCAACCAATACGATCAAGGTTTGAAATCGGATAGCGAGTACCGTGCATTTGTCAAAGAGTATCGCAATGTTGGCCGAGAAATGGTCCAACAAATTAACACACTATCAAAGCATGTAAACGAGCAAGCTGAACAATCTACTATCAGAAGTCATCAGCAAAATGAACGTGTGCAAAATAACGCTATGTTGACGGTTTTAGCGGTATTTGCTTTCTCATTGATAGGCGCTTGGTTCCTATCTGGCATGATTGTTACACCAATCCAAAAGCTGCAAGAAGTGATGCGTCAGTTAGCAATGGGTAATCTATCAGTACGTGCAGATGTCGATGGGGACAATGAGATCTCTAAGCTGAGCAAAGATGTAAACCAAACCGCAGAGCAGTTATACAACACTGTGGACCAGTTAACCCGTATTAGTGAGGAAGTTGCATCTGCATCGACCGAATTAGCTGCGGTAATGACGCAAGCGGAAGCGAACGCTCAACAAGAGTTAGCGGAGATCGAGCAAGTTGCATCTGCGGTTAACGAGCTTGCAAGCACTGCGAATAATGTGAGTGATAACGCGACCTCTGCTGACGCAACCGCGCGTGAAGCTGATGGACTTGCTCAATCAGGTTTGGCTATCTTCCAAGAAAGTGCGGAAGCAAGTGCGCAAATGTCTCAAGCATTGAACGATGCAGCGCAAGTTGTTTTGCGTCTAAAAGAGCAATCTGTACAGATCAACGATGTTATTGAAGTGATTCGCGGCGTATCTGAGCAGACCAACTTGCTAGCATTGAATGCTGCGATTGAAGCGGCGCGAGCTGGTGAATCTGGTCGTGGTTTTGCGGTAGTAGCTGATGAAGTACGCATGCTAGCAGCGCGTACTCAAGACTCGACACAAGAGATCCAAACGATCATTGAAGAGCTTCAAGCGCAGTCTGGGCTGGCGAATGACAGTATGCAAGTCAGCCTTGATATGCTTAGCCGCAACAACGAGCTGACGCAACAAGCGAATGAAGCGTTGGTTGGAATTACCGAGTCGGTCGCCAACATCAACGATTCAAACACGCAAGTAGCAACCGCAGCCGAAGAGCAGTCTCAAGTTACTCAAGATATCAATCGCAACGTGGTTAACATGTCGGAGCTTGTAAACCAAAACGTAGCGGGCATCAGCCAAAGTGCAAGTGCGAGTACTGAGCTTTCATTACTTGCAGAGAAGCAGAAAGAGCAATTAAGTTTCTTTAAGCTTTAATTCATCATCTACTTATCAAATCTCTAAATCCCTGAGTGAATGCTCAGGGATTTTTTGTTTGTAACAATCGGATTTATTATCAATAAGTCTATCTAAAACAGTCAGTTAACAAGTTTTTTTGCGGGCAATATCACGTTTTGTGATATTGTTTTTACATTTTTTTCGTCAATTTTTTTTTGACGCGAACATTTTTTTTAACTCAACCGATAACTTGATGGTTGAGAGGTATTCATATCGTCATTTTAAGTGGTGTTTTCTTCTATAAGCGCTGTTTATTCAACACGTTGCGTGAAAAATAACAGCTGCTACTATGCCGCCAGTTTTCTCGTTGGTACAGAAAAGTCCTGTTTTTCTGGTGAGAAAACACATATAAAACAATGATATGGAAAATAAAAATGAAATTAAAAACTTTAGCTGTAGCAGTGGCGCTAATGGCATCAGGATCTCAAGTTGTCGCTTCAGAACTATACAACCAAGATGGCACTTCTCTTGAGATGGGCGGCCGCGCTGAAGCGCGTCTTTCTATGATGGATGGTAAGGCAGAAGACCGTACTCGCATCCGTCTTAACTTCCTAGGCAAACAGGAAATCAATGAAAACCTATACGGCGTTGGTTTTTGGGAAGGTGAGTTCAAAACAAAAGAAGAAGGTGCCGTAGATAACAATAGTGATCTTGAAACTCGTTACGCTTATGCAGGTCTGGGTGGCAAATACGGTGAAGTAACTTACGGTAAAAACGACGGCGCACTAGTGGTTCTTACTGACTTTACTGACATTATGGCTTACCACGGTAACACAGCAGCACTTAAACTGCCTGTTTCTGACCGTACAGATAACATGCTGTCTTACAAAGGCCAATTCGAGCAACTAGCTGTACGCGCTAGCTACCGTTTTGCTGATCGCACAACAGATGCACAAGGCTTTACAGACAACGAGGAAGATGGCTTCTCTCTATCTGGTGTTTACGCGTTTGCTAACACTGGTTTTGAACTAGGTGCTGGTTACGCAGATCAAAACGACAGCGATGAGTTCATGCTGGTAGCTGCATACTCTGTAGGTGACTTCTACTTCGCTGGTAACTACACTGGCGCGGATATGGATGTTGCAGGTAAGACTTTTGATTACAAAGGCTACGAACTAGCCGCTGCTTACACTATGGGTCAAACTGTATTCACTTCTACGTTCAACAAAGGTGAACTAGAAGACGCAGATACTGTAGAAAACCTAGCTGTTGATGTAACTTACTACTTCAAGCCTAACTTCCGTGGCTACGCATCATACAACTTCGATCTAATGGATAACGAAGGCGCGGCTGAAAAAGATGAGCTAGCGCTAGGTCTACGTTACGACTTCTAAGTCATGACTCTTATCTAAGATACTGCCTTATTCTTAGTAAATAAAACCCCTTACTGAAAAGTAAGGGGTTTCTTGTTTTCTAGCACTTCAAAGCTTCTTGATAAGCGATAGGGGTTATCAAATCTATCTTTTTAGTGTGAGCTTAGTACCATCAAATTTGAGGTGACTGAGGAGGTTTTTAGCGTTGTTTTTACCAACCTCATCAAACTCCATTCCGTAGCGAGCATAGTGCGTTGATTTTTGTAAATTACAAATACGACCTCGCAACGGCGCTAGCATACGACTTTCTCCGGGCATCGTTAGATCCAATGAAACGTGGTCACCAACCTGAAGTGGCCGGCTCATTGGTGATGTTACAAAACGACAGCCACTACGAGATAAATCTCTTATTTCGCATTCAGTTCGATAGGCTTCTAAACAAACACGCGCTCTCAAATTTACTTCGTAACGCACTTCTTTGCGAAGCTGAAAGACCTGCATAGTGTTGGGTAGGTCTAGCACCAAAATTGGGTACGGATCGCCTAGTCGATGCTGCAATTGGGCCCGAAATGGGATAACGGCCCCTTCACCTCGATGAGAGTAGGCTTTTACATTGATCCAAAAGCCTTCCTGAAAATAGAACTTCAAGTCTTCATCAGAGATGTTCGGAACCTCTATCAATGCAGTATTATTTGAGTGACAGCCAACAAATGTGCTGGTTGTAATAAACTTTGTACCAACGGGGGTGGTGACGTTTAAGCTCACTTCACTGCCGTGTTCGACCATTGCCATTGCATCGGTGCTATTTAATGTACTTGCCTGACGTTCTGGTGCCTTCTTGCTTTGCAGAGGTAGCTTGCCGTCTCTGGCAATTGGGCTCATATTTCTCATTATAATTGTCGTACCTGATGTAAGAAGGTAATCGCGTGAGGCGAAGCAGCACTCTCGCATGGTATCGATTTTATTCAGTGATATAGTTTGATTCAATCAATCTGTAACAAAAATTAGAGAGCAAGATATGCATAAAGTAACTCATGAGACCACGAATAGTACATTCTGGGTTGATTTAGAGCAGGGTTATAAAGCCAAGGTGATTTATCAGCTTAAGGGTAATGTCATGCACATTACATCAACGGTTGTTCCTGAAGCACTGCGAGGTAAGGGGTACGGAAAAGTGATGATGGAAGCGGTGTTGCCAGAAATTGAGTCACTCGGTTATCAAATCAAACCAGTTTGCCCATATGTTATTCACTACATGGAGAAGAACCAAACGTGGTCACATCTGCTCACATGATGAGTAACAACCACCAACGCTACCAAAATATTGGCCAGGAACTCAATCTCGGTAATTACCGCTCTGTAGAAGTCATACAATCGCTATGGGGAGGCTATGGGGAGTTAGTCCGAGTTACTTATTCTACTGGTTCAGTGATCATTAAGCATGTAAAACTCCCTAAGCCTTCAGAGCATCCTAGAGGCTGGAATACGGACCGTTCTCATCAAAGAAAGTTGCACTCTTATCAGGTGGAAGTGAATTGGTATGAGTATTTTTCCGGAGGGGTGGATACTCGCTGCCGAGTACCACAAGGTCTAAAAACGTTCCAATCGGAGAATGAATGGCTCGTTGTGATGGAAGATCTCGCCGAGGTGGGCTTTCCAAAAGTCATCACAGATGCACAGCTAGAGCATCTACAAGCCTGCCTCACTTGGTTGGCGAACTTTCATGCGCGATACATCGATGTTCGTTCGGATAAGTTGTGGCATACCGGAACATACTGGCACTTAGCAACCAGACCCGACGAGCTTGAAGCATTGCAAGACACTGAGCTACAAAATGCGGCTCAATTGATTGATCAAACGCTTTCGCAAGCTAAGTTTAAAACACTAGTACACGGTGATGCCAAATTGGCGAACTTCTGTTTTGATGAAGAAGAATCAAGCGTTGTTGCGGTTGACTTTCAATACGTTGGATGTGGGTGTGCAATGAAAGATGTGGCACTGTTTATGAGTAGCGCCGTTAAGCCAGAACGTTGTGCAGAGATGGAAGTTTGGGTTTTGGATACGTATTTTGCTCAGTTGCAACACGCGCTAATGGGCTATCAACCGAATCTTGACCCTAATGAAGTCGAGCGTGAATGGCGTCCTTTGTTTGCTGTGGCTTGGGCAGACTTTCAGCGCTTTGTGAAAGGTTGGAGTTCCGACCACTGGAAGATCAATCCCTACACAGAAGCATTGACTCGCAGAGCGTTGGCTTACTTACGAAAGTGAGTCAAAGTTTAAAAAGAAAAGCCTCCAATTAGTAGGAGGCTTTGTTTTATCTTTGGCCTGGTCTGATGCGCGCCATGTAATAGGTATTGATGAATTCACCATCACGGAAGGAACCGTCAATCGCTTCACCTTCAATTTGAAATCCATGCTTTTTATAAAGCCCAATGGCGGCGTCGTTATCGGCATTGACCTCTATCTGAATTCTTCTCACATTTAACCAGTTATCTGCTAGTTCAGTGACTGTTTCTATCAATTTGCTACCAATACCGAGTCCATGGAAACTATCATGTACTCCGATGCCAAACGATGCCGTGTGCATCGTTCTTGGACGTAGAGAGTGGTGAAAGCCAATATTTCCGACGACTTTACCATCAATTTCAGCGACATAGCTATAAACACCATCAGGTATGTTTGACAATCTTTCCACCCACATCGCGAGCGAAGGCTTTGGGAGTTGCAGGGTTTCACGTTGTGCTTTTGGTTGTGAATAGATTTCTACGAGTGCCGCTGCGTCTTCGACGGTCGTTGGACGTACGATAATTTCCATGCCTCTCTCCTTCGCTTTTTAGTTTTAATTTTTAATCTAACCACAGTTTTCTTATTTGGATAGTGTTTTTTTATGTTTAATGGATAAATGCCTTTTAAATTAGCTTGTTATGATGTCATTTTTTGAATTTTTAGTAGTGGTTTATCATCGAATTGAGCGAGTAGATTGCAAAGGTGTTGAATTATTGTACTGAGAATGGCGCGTACTGCAGAGTATCGTGGTGAATTTCATGTCGCAGTAAATAAACGCATTTAGTCAAACTGTGACGACGGCACTGTGCGTCAGTTGACTTGAATCAATAGAGGATGGGGTTACCTCCTATGAGGTATAGGGAAACGACACGTTTAGGGCTATTTATGCTTAACTTGATAAGGGAGTTTTGTTGAGGAAATAGCATGAAATCCTCTCAGTCTAAAATATCGCAAAGTCGGCGCCGATTTTTGCGTGATACAGCTCGAACTGCGGCTGGTGTTGGCGCAGCTGCGTGTGTATTGGGCTTACAATCGCTACAAAGCCAAGCTCGAGAAACCAAAGGTGTGCCTATTCGTCCGCCTGGTGCACTGCCGGAAGGCGATTTCGAATCAGCTTGTATTCGATGTGGCTTGTGTGTTCAGGCATGTCCTTACGATACCTTGAAACTTGCGACATTACTTTCACCCGTCGCGACTGGCTCACCTTACTTTACTGCACGCGATATTCCCTGCGAAATGTGCGAAGACATTCCTTGTGTTGTCGCTTGTCCGAGTGGGGCGCTGGCTCCGAAACTAACCGATATTGATGATGCTCGAATGGGTACAGCGGTTCTTATTGACCATGAAACTTGCCTTAACTGGCAAGGGTTACGATGCGACGTTTGTTATCGCGTTTGTCCGCTGATTGATGAAGCCATCACATTAGAGATGGTTCACAACGACCGAACCGGTTATCACGCCAAACTTATCCCAACAGTGAATTCCGAAGTGTGTACCGGATGCGGTAAGTGTGAACAAGCGTGCGTGTTGGATGTCGCTGCTATTAAAGTCGTCCCGACGGATTTGGCGAAAGGCAAAGTGGGCAGCCACTACAATTTTGGTTGGAAAGAGATCGACAAACCACTCGAAAATATCCTTCCTAGTGAGACGCCTGTGCCGGAAGGTACGCTTGAATCGCTAAAAGGAGGTAAGTAATGGCAAAGAATTTAGCTCAAAATGCTGGCAAAGAAGCGCTTGAAAAGCTTGGTTGGTGGCGCGCGCATCGGTTTTTGATTTTACGTCGGCTATGTCAGTTCACCATCATTGCGCTGTTTATGGCTGGGCCGACGTTGGGAATTCTAACTGGTAATCTGTCATCAAGTATGTTGCTCGATACCGTGCCGTTAAGTGACCCGTTAATTGTGCTTCAAGCTTTGGCGACAGGGCATGTTCCGGAGTTTAATGCGTTGTTAGGCGTAGTGATTGTCGTTGCGTTTTACGCGATTTTGGCGCCGCGCGCATTTTGTGCTTGGGTGTGCCCGTTGAACATCGTTACAGACTTGGCGGCGTGGCTGCGTCGAAAGCTCAACATTAAAGCGAGCTATCGTTGGTCTCCCGTGATTCGTTATTGGCTGATCCCTGTTTTGATGTTGGGCAGTGCGCTGTCTGGCGCAATTCTTTGGACATGGTTAGATCCGGTGGCGGCACTGCATCGCGGGTTGGTGTTTGGTATGGGCGCAGGTTGGGTGTTGATCGCCCTAGTGTTCGTGTTGGATTTACTCTTGGTTGAGCATGGGTGGTGTGGGCACTTATGTCCACTGGGGGCTACCTATGGCGTGATAGGCCGAAAAAGCCTGTTGCGCGTTACTGCTGTTCGGCGCGAAGATTGCACCAAATGCATGGATTGCTTTTACGTTTGCCCAGAACCAGAAGTGCTTCGGCAGCCTTTGAAAGAGGGAGATCGTCGAGTTATGGATCAAAACTGCATTAGCTGTGGTCGTTGTTTGGATGTATGTCCAGAACATGTGTTTGAATTTAAAAATCGCCTATCAGTAAAAGTCATTGATTAAGCCACTGAGCACATTTACTCATGCTTTATTTCTCTTGATACTTGAACATCGCGCTTAGCCAAGGAGTTAAGCGCGATGTTTATCTTCATAACAATATCCCTCAGCCATATCTGCTTGCTCTGGGCTGAAAATAATAATGATATTGCGAATTTGTTACATTTAAAGCTATGATGATGCCTTCATATTTAAAGGAAACATCATGACTACCTCATCGCACGGCTGGAGAACGCCGCAAAATTTCCTCCTGTTAATTTCCATTATCGTGCCCATTGCTTTTTCTACCTGGATGGCGTTGTTGAACAACTTTGTTATCGAGAAAGCAAACTTTGATGGTGCCGACATAGGCCTATTGCAAAGTGTGCGCGAAATTCCGGGTTTTTTGGCCTTTACCGCCGTGTTTGTATTGCTGTTTATCCGAGAGCAACGCTTTATGCTCGTCTCTTTGGCGATGCTTACGCTTGGTACGGCATTAACAGGTTATTTTCCCACTTTGTACGGTCTACTTTTTACAACCTTGTTAATGTCCACCGGCTTCCATTACTTTGAAACACTCAAGCAGTCTTTGTCTTTACAATGGCTATCTAAAGAAGAAGCGCCAGAAATGCTGGGTAAGTTTATTTCTGTTGGAGCTTTGGCTTCTCTGTTTACCTACGGCGCCATTTGGGTTTCGCTCGAACAGCTCAAACTTGATTTTAAAACGGTCTATTTAATGGCTGGTGGTTTAGGTTTTGTGCTCATTTTGGTGATGGCATTTGCCTTCCCACAATTTAAGACAAAAGTGCCTCAGAACAAGAAGCTCATCCTGCGTAAACGTTACTGGTTATACTATGCGCTTACGTTTATGAGTGGAGCACGCCGTCAAATTTTTACGGTGTTCGCTGGCTTCTTGATGGTAGAAAAGTTTGGTTACTCCGCCGCAGATATTACGTTGCTGTTCCTGATTAACTATGTCTTTAACTTCTTGTTTGCGAAGCGAATAGGCCGTTTTATCGGCGTTGTTGGTGAGCGCAAAGCGTTGATGTTTGAATACGTCGGTTTGATCTTCGTGTTCGTCGGGTACGGTTTGGTGCAAACGGCAGAGTGGGCGGCAGCATTGTATGTTGTCGATCATTTATTTTTCGCGTTAGCGCTTGCGATTAAAACCTACTTCCAAAAAATTGCCGATCCTGCCGATATGGCGTCGACCGCAGGCGTTGCGTTTACGATTAACCATATTGCTGCAGTTGTAATACCTGTTACGTTTGGTGTCATCTGGCTTGTTTCACCTGCGAGCGTATTTTACATCGGCGCTGGTATGGCAGCAGTGAGCTTGCTGTTGTCACTCAATATTCCAGCGAAGCCGGAAGAAGGCAACGAAACTCGCTTGTTGAAGTGGAGTTAAGTTGGCACTCACTATCTAATCATTAAAGCGAATACCTGTAATTAGACTCGCTGAAAAGGGTGCTTATGCGCCCTTTTCTTTTGATTGCAAATAGATAATCCCCCCAATGGTTGTCAATGCATGCTACGTCCGTTAGGGTTTAGAACTAAGTATTTCGAAATAACTTGGGCATAACTGACGCGAAACAATAAGAGGGGAGCTATACAGTGCAGATACATGGCAGAGAGTTGGATTTAGATCTAGGAAGCCGTCACATCGTTATTCAGCGCCGCTATGAGGCGTTAGGTGCTGCAAACGACCTACTCATTGCTATTTGGTTTTTAATTGGTAGCTTTTTCTTTTTGAATGATTCGTTGATTGAAAGTGGTACTTGGCTTTTCATCGTGGGCAGTGCGCAGTTGATCATTAAGCCCCTGATAAAACTGATGAGTTTAGTTCATGTTGGTCGTTTGAATAAGCAACTTTCTGGCACATCAGCGAGCCGCTGAAATTACCGCTTCTTTTGAATACTTGCAAGCAAGAAGCCAGCAGGCGAGTTATCGAGGGGAAAGACGGAAGATAACGTGGTCACAACACTAACCACGTTATGTTCAGTTTGAAGCTTCAGAATTTAAAACGGATACCAGAACAGTTGTGTGTCCATCACACGCTTGCTGATTGCAGCAATCACTATCACCGCAATCCCAGCCATGCAGATCATATCGGCTTTGGTCAGTGGTTTTAAGCTGTACCAAGTGCGAGAGGAGTGGCGGCCAAAACCACGTAGCGTCATCGCGTTTGAGATTTGATCGGCTCTGTCTAAACTAGAGAAAATCAGAGGTCCAAGAATCTTCGCGACGTTCTTCATACGAGTGAACAACGGAGCCTTCTTGCTCAGTTCTACTCCGCGTGCTTGTTGCGCGTGCATGATGTTAACAAAGTCCTTTTTCACTTCCGGCAAGTAGCGCAGCGTTAAGCTTACGGCATAGGCGATTTTGTAAGGTACACCCAAGCGGTTCAAGCTGGCTGAAAACTCCGTCGGGTGAGTGGTAAATACAAACACCAACGCGATTGGAAACATGCTGAAGTATTTCAACGTCACTGTTACTAGGTAAAACAACGTCTCTTGAGTGAGCGAGTAATTACCGGGTAACGAGAGTAAAACCGTTGATGAGCCCATGAACTCAGTACCTTGTTGCGGTGCTAACGCGAACATAAACAGGGCATTGATCAGCAATACCGTGCCTGTACCGAATAACAGCGGTTTGTAGACATGAAAGGGCACTTTGGTCATTTTCAATAAGCCTACACCAAGCACGATCAACAGCGCGATGATTCGCAAGTCAAATGTGGTCAACACCACCGTTACCCAAGCAATGAAAAGCAAGAACTTAGTAATGCCATTCAACTTATGAAGTGGTGATTGGGTATCGATGTAGTTGATACCAAACTTCATCTTATTGTCTTTCATGCCACAGCTTTCTCTGGTTGGTTTACTTCGCCGCTTTTTCGTTGGCGGTGCGCTTTTTCTACATTGATAAAATGCTGCATAAAGCCATTGGTGTCTTCGATGCCAACTTTCGTAGCCAACTCAAACAGACTTGTTGTGGTGAGGTTTGCTTGGTCTAGTAGCTCTGGACTGCTGAATACCTGCGTCATTGGTGCATCCGCGACTAATTTACTGTCTGCAATCACGATAGAGCGCGTGGTGTATTCGAGCACTAAATGCATGTCATGAGAGATGATCATCACGGTTACGCCCAACTCGCGATTGAGCTTTTCGATGAAACTCAGCATAGACGTGTAGTTTCGATAGTCCTGACCTGCCGTCGGTTCATCAAGGATCAGAAGCTCTGGTTCCAATACCAAAATTGACGCAATGGTTACGCGCTTTTTCTGGCCGTAGCTCAATGCTTCGATTGGCCAGTGACGGTATTTGCTCAAACCGCACAGCTCAAGGACTTCAAATACTTTAGCTTCGATTTGTTTCTCTTCAACGCCACGATTACGGAGGCCGAAGGCCACTTCGTCGAAAATCATGTGATGGGAAATCATGTGATTCGGGTTTTGCATCACCACGCCCACTTTCTGGCTACGCTCGAAGATGGTCAGTTCGTTAAGATCTTGACCATTTATGCTCATTGAGCCGCTATCCGCTTCAATAACGCCCATAATCAGTTTGGTGATGGTCGATTTACCCGAGCCATTTTTGCCAAGTACAGAGACAAACTCGCCACGCTTGATGTCAAAACTCACGTCTTCTAACGCGTTTTTCTCACCGTCGTAAGAATAGGTGAGGCCACGGACTTCAAACAAAGTCTCGGCTGGCGTTTTAGGTGGTTGTGCTGTTGAACCATCAAACCATGCTTGTACTGCCGGTTTATATAGCTCCAACGGTAATGTAGTTAAGCTAGAAGGTTTTGCATCGCCCTCAATCGCGCAGCCTGCTTCTTTCAGTGCTGAAATATAAAGCGGTTCGCGGATGCCGTAATCTTCTAGCAGAGGCGACGCTAAAATTTCATCTGGCGTTGTATCGGCAATGATTTTGCCGCTTTCCATCAAGATAATACGGTCAACTGAGCAATGCAGAACGTCTTCAAGACGATGCTCAATGATTACGATGGTTTTGCCCGTTTCGCGGTGTAGATCATCGATGATCTCGATGGTTTTTTTACCCGTTTTAGGGTCAAGCGCAGCTAGTGGTTCATCAAACAAAAGGATATCGACGTCATCGACGAGAATGCCCGCCAAAGAAACACGCTGTTTCTGCCCGCCAGATAAATCGTGGGGTGAGCGATCTAACATCTGTTCCAAGTCGACCATTTTGGCCGTGGCTTTGACCAATGGGTACATGTCGATATTTGAAGTTAGCTGGTTTTCCAGCGCAAATGCGATGTCTTCGCCAATGCTCAAGCCGACAAATTGGCTGTCCGTATCTTGCAGTACGGTGCCAACTTGCTCAGTGTATTGGTGCATGTCGAAAGGGGCGGTGTCTTGACCATTGATGGTCAATGTTCCACTGGTTTCCCCTTTGATTGCGTGTGGGATCAGTCCGTTAAGACATTGCCCAAGGGTAGATTTACCACTACCACTTGGACCGATAATGACGATTTTCTCTCCTTTCTCTATCCTTAGATTGATATTTTTTAGCGTCGGTTTGTCCAGCGACTCATATCTAAAAGAGAAGTTAGAAAATTCGATTGTCATTCGACATTAAGCCTCTGTTAAGTTACGGCTTTGCTTGTTACGTTTAGCGACAGACTTAAGAATGAAGAAGCCAACAATAGCAATAAGAATGGTGTTACCGATCGCGATAATAGAAAGCTGGGTAAACACTTTAGTGAACGGTTCTGCGTATAAAATCGTGTCGAGGAATGCAGAGCAACCGTAACCAAATACGTTGCCTAATAGCGCAAGTACTACGAATAACGCGAAGTCTTTCATATTGAAATCACCTTTCTCCAAACGGTAGCGCGTTAGAGAAGGGAATAGACCGATAATCAAACCAACAATACCTGAACCAAGTACCCAAGTGAGCCATACGCCCCAACCTGCAAATAGGTCAGTAACCCAGTGACCAATAAAACCAACCAAGAAGCCAACAAGTGGTCCAAATAGTACTGAGAACAATGCTAATACTGCCATTGCTGGTTTTAGCGTTGTGTTTGCAAACACAGGGATGCCAAACATAGGTAAGCCGCCGATACCGTAAAGAGCAGCACCGATTGCAATAACCACAACAGTTTTAGCGGAAAGATTCATAGATAACCTCAGTTCAATAGTCGATTTTAAAGAACGTTCATTTATATTGTTGGAAAGCGTTAGTTATTTGATTGTGTAACATATATTCAAAACAACCAAGCTGCTTATTGTTTGCTCTATTTTTCTTCAGGAAATGTGTGATTTGATTCACGCATCCCTTTGACTGGCTTTGGTTTTAGCAAGCATTAAAAATAAGGCGCGCATTATACAGAATATTAATAAAAGTGGGAATGCTATCTATCTGGATGGCTAGAATGAATCAGGGGCTGATCGTCAGCCCCTGATTACACGGTTTGATGTTATTTTTACCGATAAATGAATGCGCTATATGTTCATTAATGGTCGAGGTATAAATAGTTCTGCCAGCTCTTCATACGAATAAGAACTTTGCGCATCACTGATACGTGAGTAAAGCTGTCTGAATAAACTGCAACTTCAACCGCAGTACCCATTGGTAGGTGGTATCCACTCAAGTCGTCGGTAATTTTCAGCTTCGCAAAAACACGTCCGCTCGTGCGCAAGGCATCAGTCCCGAGCAGAGCGCCTCGCGCTTGAATTTGGCTTTCACCAATGGCTGGAATCACGTCAATGACTTCGCCACGGAACACTTTGCCCGGGATAGCGCGGAACATAAATTCTGCTTCAAAGCCTGGCTTCAAGCGTTGTAATGAGTTCTGTCTGAATGCCGCGGTGTACGTAATGTCTTCTGTATGGACGAAGGTCATTGCTGGGGCAAGCGGTAACGGCACAGCCATCACTCCAGGACGTAAAGCCAATTGCGTAACGTAACCATCGGTTGGCGCACGAACGACGGTTTGCTCTAAGTTAAACTCTGCTTTACGCAGCTCGGCAAGAAGTTGCGCGACTTGGGTATTTTCGCCTCCGATTTCAGAGTCCAGAGCGATTTGCGCTTGTTCTTGTTGCAAAATCGCAACGTCTAACATGGCTTCTGCCGCTTTATACGCTTGGCGTCGAGTATCCAAATCTTGTTCAGTAAACGCGCCACGATCAAAGCCCCTTTGATATCGGCTAAATTCCCTTTGTGCTTTATCTCTGTCCGCTTGCGCTTTCAATACAGCAGCTTCTGCTTCTCTTAGATCAGACTCTAAACCCAGGGCACCTTGGCTTGCTTCTTTGACTTTCGCTTCAAGGCGAGCAACTTCTGCTTCAAAAGGCACAGGATCGATTTTGAAAAGAATATCGCCCGTTTTGAGCGGTTGGTTGGCCTGGACTGGCACTTCCACCACGCGGCCACGCACGCCAGAGACGATAGGCGTAGTCGGGAACACTTGGTTACCTAATTGAGTAAATGGGTGGTTGTAGTTCATAAGCAGCACGAGTGTGCCCACTAACACTACGCCGCCAAGTACGGCGGTTGGAACGGTCCATTTGTTTAGAGGAATATTGAAAATTTTAAAAATGGCAATACAAAGAGCTGCGTAAGTCAGAATCAGCAATAAGTCCATTATTCGTCCTCTTTACTTTGTTCAGGCAAAGGCTTTTGCTGAATCTTTTGTTGTTTCAACATCGATACTTCGTTTTTGAGTTCGTTGACTTCATCGATGAGTTCTTCAAGGCGGTGATGAATGTCGTGTGTTTCTTGTTCTAGTTGTTTAAAACCCCAGCCGCGTTCCTTGCGCCATAATGTTGCCCAGATCCATAAAAATGGCCACAGCGCATGCAAAGTGAAAAGGCTGACCCAGCCAGCGTAGTGAATTGCGTCTTGGTGCGGGTGCTCTCTCTCTTTGGCGATTTCATATGGAATATCATGAATGACAATGATTCCGTAAAAGATCACTAAAGCAACGAAGATGAGTAACCCAAGTGCAAAATAGTCTAGAAACATCTTACTTACCTGTGCGTATTGCGAAATGGAAAATCTACGTAAATTAACAATTTAAGTATTTGTCTTAACTACAGATGAATCAAGCGGTTTTTATGTAGGAATTATGTTTATGCGATGTAAGTATCCACTGATGTTTATTGGCAGTTAAGGTGTTGCTGAGTACTTATTTAAACAAGCAGTGAAGTGATATAGGAAGGATAAGTAAAAAGTATACTAAAGCCCCAGGTGTCAACCGGGGCATGGTTTAAAGTTCGGTACAGACTTGGTTTCTGCCATTGGCTTTGGCGCGATAAAGAGCTTTGTCTGCACGATAAAAAGTTCGCTGAGTATTCTCGCCTTCTCGATGCAAGGTAATCCCTATGGATACGGTCAGCCCCCGCTCACCAAGAATATCGTCCCAACCATATTGATAAATCCGTTCACGATAATTCTCGGCATGCATTTCTGCGCGTTCCAGTTGGGTATTCTCAAGGATCACGAGGAACTCTTCACCACCAAATCGTACGCACGATGCGCCTTTAAATCTGAAGTAGGACGCCAGTTCCTGTGACACACTTTTGATCGCTTTGTCGCCCACCAAGTGGCTTAGTTCGTCATTGATGGATTTGAAGTGATCGATATCGATGACCATCAATGCAAATGCAGTATCGTGCAGAAGTAGATCTTTTAGTTTAACTTCTAACCAGCGTCGGTTGTGTAAAGACGTAAGTGGATCGGTAAAGACGTCCTGCTGTAGCTGAGCAACAGTATTTTTATGCTGCTTGGTGGTTTCTTTTAGTTCTTTGTTTTCTAGCTCTGACAAAATGAGTTTGAGTTGTAACTCAAAGCGTGAAAGTCGGCGTAGTTGAGCAGACCCTAACTCACCGATCGGAATATGTTTTACAAGATCAGATTCGATTCTATGCGCTTTTTTTTCACAATTTAATGCTTCTTGATACAACCCTTGAGAGGCGTAAACTTGACTCATCGCGTTATAAAAATGCTGAGTAACGATAGGAGATAGCTGCTTTTGAATCCTTTTACTGATGGAGTCCAGCGTTAAGTTAGCTAAAGAAGTGTGCCCTACACCGTTTAGACAATACGCAGTCTCAATTTTGACCATCGTGGATAACCAGTATGTCGTGGCACTACCCGTTGTATACTGAACATTCGAAATAGCCAGCAACGCATTGGGGTAGTCTTCTTGCAGACGATGTAATTTGGCTCGGTAGAGGTGAATTTGCGCGGCGAGGTTTTTATCACTGACGAGAATGCTCAGTTCTTCACATTCACTCAGCAACTCTTTGGCGTCTGCGGTACGGTTTAAGCTGATATAACATGCAAGCATGTACAGCTTGTAACGAAGGCGTAGGGATCGACTGCCAATAGCGTGATCGATAGCATCTATTTTTTGATAATAACGTAATGCACGTTGGTGATCCCCATAGGCATCGCACAAATTACCCATTCCAATAATGGCCAATACGTACTCATCAATATAGCCGTACTCGACGGCGATATTGGTTGAAGCAACATACTCGGTTAATGCCGCATTGTAGTCACCTACTTCAACTAAACGCTCACTCAAGCTTGCTTTCACAGAAAGAATATCTTCCACATCTTCTGGTAAAACAAGCAACTCAAGCGCTTGTTTCAATTCACTAATGCTGTCGTTGAGCTGTTTGATCTCTCTTCGATACTCGGCGCTAATGATATAGCAATGCGCTTTCTCTCGGTTTGTTGACGCAATATGTAACCCTATGTGTTCCCATAGCGTAATCGCTTCTTCACCTGAAACGGAAGAAGGATCGATACCTGCGTCAGTCACCTTGCTAAGCAGTTGTTCCATTCTTCATTACCTCAATATAACTTTCTTCGAGCTGTTCTAACGTGAATGGGAAGGTCAGGATATCTTGCAAATACAGTATCGGTTTCGGGCCTTTGATTCTGCGTCGCTTCCATGGATAGATGTCTAACATCGCTTGGACAGTGCGGTAGACCTCTTCTGCTGCTTGACCTTTTTCTGCAATTAACATTGCTAGCCTGTTACTGGAAATTCTCGAGATGAGGTCGCTGGAGGTTGTCAATGCATGAACGAGCTCGGTACAAACATCGAGAACTTCGGGGTTTGAATGCTGAATCATAATGATGGCGTGGTTAGAGCGTTTGAGCTCCGTTTTAAACAAAACTAACTGTTCCCACCAGTAGGTCTCAGAAACGACATTAGAGAACTGTTTTTCAGGGTCGTATTCGTGTTGAGAGCGAATATGATTGATCAGCTTACGTGCTCGCTGCTCTAGTTGGCGTTTAGAGCCTCTTGCTTTATCCATGCTGATTCGATGAGTTTGTTCTTTGAGCATTTTGAGTGCGTGCTTACGGTATTTCTTGAACGCGTTAAACGCAGACTCAAAGTCACCTTGTTCTTCAGCGACTCGTGATTGTTGGAAGCAAATTTGGCTGAGTAGCTCACCGTGGTCGAAACTGAGTGCAGATTCTTCTGCTGCAAGTAGCAACTTGGCAGCGCTGTCTGTATTTTGGCGCAAAAGCTCAAGTCTTGCTCGGCTAATAAAAGAGTGTGCTTTCATCCAAACGAGGTCATGCTCAATGGCAAGCTGGTGGGCTTTTTGGGTGGCTTCTTCGGCCGCATCAAGGCGTTCTAGTCCAAGCAGTGCTAACCCTTTAAAGTCCCAGATCTCGGCTTGCCACGTACTGTCATCATGATCTTTTAATACTTCGGTTGCTCCATCTAGTACCGTAAGCATCTCGACAAACTTATTTAGTAAGTAATAGTCCCAAGCTAATAGGATGCGCGCTTTGCCTTCTAACCAAGCAATACGAACATTGTTTGCCACTTTAACGGCTAACTCATGAGTTGAAGCGGCAAGTTGGTGTTCATTAGTGATGCGCCATACATTACCAAGCCCAATTAGAGATTCGATTTGAATTTCAACATCATCAACAAGAGCAGATTGTTCGAGCGCATTAATCCAATATTGTTGCGCGGAATAATACTTTGCTTGGCCCCAATATTGGAGTGCAAAAAGATGGAGAATTTCCGGGAGATGATCGTCGGTTTCAAGCTGTGTTTGTTTGCTGTAAGCGTCTTTGACGAGTTTTAAGCCTTGTCGGTAATCCATTAGGCACCAACAGCATTGCGCCATGATGAGTAAGGCTTTGATCTCTCCGTCCACAAATAAAATTTGTTCCGCGCGGATACGATATTGCTGCGCAATATTAAAGGTATGTTTAGGGGCCGATTTTATTTGGCCTTTAAGCTTAGTGAGATCATCTTCTAGCTGAATTTGGTTTTTATCCAACGTTCACATCCATGACTATCGAACTGGAAATCACACCTAATATTAAGTGGTTAGATGCATGTTTCTTTACCAAAGCGATGCGGATAACGTTTTGGTAAACGATCAGGGGCCGTAATGTATACCGTTACAACCCCTAATTACTACATCTAAATTACCAATAGAATAGCTACGATAGGAGCTGTTTGATTGTCAAAGGTGCATCAGAGACTTCTAACCTTTGTGCAGCGGTAAGACCTTGTTTATCCTGATAGCACAAATTATGCCAAGCTCTGAATATATCTAAAAGAGGTAAAATACCAGCAGGTCGTAATTTGCGACGTGGCTCGTTAATGAAGCTTTCGAAAAGAATCTGAAAGCGGTTTTGATAAAACTTCACATGACGAGTTGTCGCAACGTTAAACCATTTTTCAGGCTCATTTTGATCGCCAGCGAGGTAGCAAATGCCTTTGTGGTTTTCGTTTTGACTAGAGATTGCCCAACGATCGCGCCACCAACTCATATAGGCGATATCGACTTTGCCAAAGGGAGTGCTCATGTCCCAACTAGCGTCCTCTTCTACGTACATCAAGTCGACACTTTTCTCTTTAATACGAGGTAAACAAACGCTCAGTGCAGCTGAACGTAGTAGGGGATCTTGAGGCATGTATAGAGATACACGTTTGTTTGGGCAGCACATATCAAGTACGTGCAAATAGTGTGCATACGAGGTGTATGGCGGACGGACTAATGCCCCTTTTGAAGGGTAATGAAATACAGATAGATTACCAAGAGGGTCTTCTACGTTACCGCGAGCCAAAATTGTTTGGTATTTTTGGTCAATTCGCTCTCTGAGGTGATAAGAAGGTTCCGCAAGCGGCTCACTTGCTTCCGCTACATACTCCTGGGAAACAAAACGAGACACCTCATCGTAAGGATTATGATCGAGCGTTGCGATTGGCTCTTCATCAGCGGAATAATTGACGTGCTGGCAAAGAATATAGCCAGAATGCGCTTCGCCAGAAACAATCCAATACACACCGTTATTGCTGTTCGGTTGCAATGCAATATAGTTTGAGGCCAATTCATAATGCGTTGCGTGGTTTACCCAGCGCGCATCAATGGTTGCAAGCTTGCGGCGGCAGCGGCTAGCTATATGGTCAACATGGTCGTAAAAGGTTTTTGGGTTAATACTAAGCTTACGGCAGATTTCTCGTACGGAATATCCCGTAAACAACAAGCCCATCAAGTTCTCTTGAAACTGAAGCTTCTTGTTGGCACCAGACCACTTGTCGACAAAGGTACTTTGACACACTTTACAGCGGTAACGTTGGCGATCGCCACTGTAACCGAAAGCGTGATAGAGGTGTTTGTGAGTGTGGACAGAAAGTCCAAAGTTGTCGCAATCATCATTACGGCAAGCAGGCAACCCGTCACTGTGGACGTGCCGCAGGCGATGAAGTTCGTTCACGACATCGCGATTATTAAGTAAGGGGGGGAAAGCTCCACATTCACGGCATACCATCGCCGGACGCTTAGGGTTCGCATGTTGCAGAACGTAACGCTTTGCATCACTCAATCCAAAGTTGTCACACGCCAATGTTTTACAAAAGTTGAGTTGTAACCCATCTGCGTCTTTTGGCAGTTCGCCGTTAGACACAATCGCCCCCTCGGGATAATTCGGGCAGCCAGCATAACTCTGGCTGCAAATTATTACTTACTATTTGTTCTTAGATGTTGATTGCAGTTTCTAGTGCAACTTTCATCATGTCGTTGAACGACTTCTGACGCTCTTCTGAGCTTAGTTTTTCACCACGGATGATGTGGTCAGAAACTGTCAGGATAGTCAGTGCTTTCGCGCCTAGGTCAGCTGCTACGCCGTAGATACCAGCCGCTTCCATGTCTACACCTAGGATGCCTAGTTTTTCCATCTTCTCGAAGATGTCTGCTTCTGGTGTGTAGAACAGGTCTGCAGAGAATACGTTACCTACTTTTACAGGCACTTCCTGAGCGCGTGCTTGGTTAACTGCTTCTTCTAGAAGACCGTAATCAGCGATTGCTGCGAAATCGTGGTTGTTGAAACGGATACGGTTAACTTTAGAGTCTGTAGAAGCACCCATACCGATAACAACGTCCATTAGTTTCACGTCGTCACGTACTGCGCCACAGCTACCCACACGGATAACGTTTTTCACGCCGTATTCAGCGATTAGCTCGTGTACGTAGATACAGCAAGACGGGATACCCATGCCGTGGCCCATTACAGAAACTTTTTTGCCTTTGTAAGTGCCAGTAAAGCCGAACATGTTGCGAACGTCACAAACTTGTTTCACATCTTCTAGGAACGTTTCAGCGATGTATTTAGCGCGCAACGGGTCGCCTGGCATCAGAACTGTTTCAGCGAAATCACCTGGTTGTGCGTTAATGTGTGGGGTTGCCATAAGTGCTCTCCAAAGTTTTGTTTTGATAAAACGCCTCTATTATAGAACGCTATTACCAATTCTGTTGAACTTGTTCGTTTTCGTTGAGGCAATAATATCGGGACGTACAGTAGCCCCTTGAGAGCTTAGTCACAAAAACCACGCATTTAGAAACTGCAACTCCTATTGATAACTAAATCTGTTGAAACCAAAAGAGCAATCGATTTGCTTTTGAGCAGTTTGTCGATTGCGCGCACAAATTCTTTGTTTTTGGGCCAAACTTTTTTCTGAAAGCTGGTTGATCGAAATACTTTCGAGTGAAGTAAAACGATTAAATTGTACAACTTATTTTCTTGTACAATCTGGAAAGGCTTGCTATAAGTTATACAACAAAACTTTTTGTATAGGGATGCGTCATCATGGAATCTTCAATCAAAGTAGGTATCAGTTCGTGTGTTTTGGGTGAACGAGTGCGTTTTGACTCTGGTCATAAGGTGAGCAACTTTGTGACCAAAGAGCTCAGCCCGTATTTTGACTTTGTTTCGGTATGCCCTGAAGTCGGCGTAGGTATGCCAGTACCCCGTCCAACAATTCGTCTTGTTTCTAATGAAGAGCGTGTTGCATTGGTTGAAACCAAAAATCCAGAAAATGATCATACCGACAATATGCTCACTTACTCGACCAATAAAGTAGATGAACTTCAAAGCGAGCAGCTTTGTGGTTACATCGTTTGTGCCAAGTCACCAACTTGTGGCATGGAACGAGTCAAGGTTTACAGCAAGAACAGTGCTGCGAAAGAAGGTGTTGGCTTGTATACACAAACATTGATGCAAAAAATGCCTTGGTTGCCTGTTGAAGAGGATGGCAGACTTAACGACCCTGTATTGAAAGAAAACTTTATTACTCGAGTATTTTGTCTAAATGACTTTTACGACTCGATGGATGGTGAGCCTACTCGTGGCAAAATCATCGACTTTCATTCGCGCTACAAACTGACGTTAATGGCACACCACCCAGAGTCATACCGCTCCCTTGGTCGCTTAGTTGCCGATGTCGCTAATTATGAAATTGAAGACTTTTACCAAGAGTATCGTTTAGGACTGATGAAGGCGTTAACGAATCGGGCTAGCCGCAAAAACAACACAAATGTGTTGATGCATTTACAAGGGTACTTCAAACGCTCATTAACCAAAGAAGAAAAAGAAGAGTTAGCGACAGTGATTCACGACTACCGTATCGGAATGCTGCCTCTGCTAGCACCACTTACATTGATTAAGCATTACTTAAATACTTACCCAGACGAATATTTAGCAAAACAGAAGTTTTTAGAACCGTATCCGCAGGAGATGAGATTACGCTATGGTTTGTAGTTCAGAAGAAAAACTATACGCGATCCGAGATGTCGCAGAAATCACGGGTGTAAAACCAGTTACGCTGAGAGCTTGGCAACGAAGATACAACTTGATCCAGCCTCAGCGAACTGAAAAAGGACACAGACTCTATCGCCAGCAAGATATCGATACGATTCGCGAAGTCCAGAGTTGGCTCGCGAAGGGGATTTCGATTGGTAAAGTGAAGGGGCTGCTAGGAAAAAGCGCCGATGTCGAAGTCAAAAACGAGGTTCGCACACTCGAAGAAGTTGAAAACATGCTGCTTGCGCTGTCTACCCTGAATCGAGGAAAAGCAGAGAGTTTACTTGCCTCTGTTCTTAAAGAGTATCCACTAAAACTCGTTATTGATCAGTTTATTAGCCCAGTATTTGATGCGCTAGACATGGTGAAAGGATCGCTGCGATCTTTACAAGTAGGGTTATTTCAGACTTGTTTGATCACTCGACTTGCCCTTGTTATCGATTCTGAAAACAAAGCCGCTTCCAAAGGAAAGTGTCTGCTCATTAGCTTTGAACAAAACAGAGAGTCTGAGAGTTGGATTCAAGCAGCGAAGCTTTGCGAACAAGGGTATCACACGACTTTGATCGATAAGGTTGATGATGTTTCTGGTCTACTAGATCACGAGGTCGTTGAAAATGGTTCGTTTATCTACCTTTTCTCCAACAAAGCGCTAGCTGCTAAACAAGTAGCGTCCATCAAAATGCTTCACGCACAGTTAGGTGATCGGATGGGGTGCTCTGAAGTGATAGAGAAATTACACCTAACTTAGTAGACAAAAGATAGGAGCTACCATGATTTTAGTATGGTTTCGACGTGACTTACGTACGTTAGACCACACGGCACTCAAAGCGGCATTGGATTCAGGTCAGCCTGTCGTCGCTTGCTTTATCGCGACGCCAGAGCAGTGGCGGGAGCATCACATGGCGCCGATGCAGGCAGACCTCATTGCTCGTCGCTTAGCTTGTCTTAACGAGGAGCTTGAAAGCCTTAATATTCCCTTTTTGTACAAAGAGGTACCGTCGTTTTCCGATTGTACAGATGTGATTAGTGGGTGGGCGGAAACACTTGAAGCCACGTCTGTCATGGCAAACATTCACTATGAGGTGAACGAACGAGAGCTCGATACACAAGTAAGTGAAGCGTTAGCTTCTCACGATATCGAATTTGAACTGTTTCATGACAAATGTGTGCACGCGCCAACGACGGTTCTTAATAAGCAAGGCGAATATTTTAAGGTGTTTACGCCATTCAAGCGTGCTTGGTTAACGCAGTTCCATATGCCGACGGTAGTAAAACCTCACGAGCAAGCGCCACTCAATAAAAAGGTACTCGAACAATTAGAGTCGGCTCGATTTAATTCAAGCTTCACATTTAGCTATGCTCGAGAATCCAGTGAAGACTGGCTGGCTTCGACTAATGATATTTTGATGCAGCTTAGGGAATTTGCACGGGAGCGCAGTGACGCGTATCAAAGCGAGCGAGACTTTCCAGCTATTGATGGCACTAGCCAACTGTCTCCATACCTTGCGATTGGCGCGCTATCACCAAGGCAGTGTATTGCTCGTTTGTATGCTGAAAATCAACAAAATGACCTTACAGAAGGGAAAGCAACTTGGTTAAGTGAGATCATTTGGCGTGAGTTTTATCAGCACCTATTGGTTTTCGAACCAAAACTCGTCAAAGGCAAAGGATTTATCGATTGGGAGGATAAAATCCAGTGGTCCTATGATGAGAAAGCCTTTGAGCGATGGAAGACAGGAACAACAGGATACCCAATCGTTGATGCAGCAATGCGTCAGCTCAATCAAACAGGCTGGATGCACAACCGATTACGTATGATTGTCGCGAGCTTTCTTACCAAGGACTTACATATTGATTGGCGATGGGGAGAAGCGTACTTCATGAGTAAGCTGGTGGACGGCGATTTTGCAGCGAACAATGGTGGCTGGCAATGGTCTGCCTCTACGGGCTGTGACGGGCAGCCATACTTTCGTATTTTCAACCCGATAAGCCAAGGCGAAAAGTTCGATGCTAATGGTGAATTTGTGCGCCACTGGGTACCAGAAATCAAAAGTGTACCGAACAAATACATCCATAAACCTTGGACTTGGGAGGGCTTTTCTTTACTGGAATATCACAAGCCGATGGTTGATCACAAGACAGAAAGAGAGATAACCTTACAGCTCTTTAAAAGTGCCAAGGAATAGAGTGAAATGCTTAGCAAAAAGCGATCAATGAGTTTCGCAAAACGTACCCTGCTATCTGTGTCGTTATCTTTAGTGAGTGGTCTATCATTCGCTAAGATGTACGAATTACCAGAGGATGGAAGCCGTTTAATTGGTCGCCTTGAAAACCACGTCGTGCAAGAAGGCGAAACCATGGCAAATATCGCTAAGCTCTACGATGTGGGTATGCTAGGTTTAATGGCCGCAAACAAAGGCGTGGATCCCTTCTTACCAGAAGAGGGGCATGTTCTTACTATTCCGACACAGCTAATCCTCCCAGACGTACCTTATAAAGGTATCGTTATTAATCTAGCCGAGCTGCGCTTGTATTACTTTCCGAAAGGAGAAGATATTGTCCATGTATTTCCTGTCGGAATTGGCCGAATAGGGCGCGATACCCCAGTAATGACAACGCGTATCAGCCAAAAACGACCGAACCCTACATGGACTCCTCCAGCCTCTATTCGTGCCGAGTACAAAGCAAAGGGCATTGACCTACCAGCCGTTGTTCCTGCGGGGCCTGATAATCCACTTGGTATGTTTGCATTGCGTTTAGCTTACGGGAATGGCGAATACCTAATTCATGGTACCAACAAGGACTTTGGGATTGGTATGCGAGTCAGCGCGGGTTGTATTCGTATGGACCCAAGTGACATTGAGTGGTTATTTGACAAGGTTCGTAACGGCGAAGACGTTAACATCATTAATCAGCCTATCAAAATGACACTTGAACCTGACAGAAGTGTGTTCTTAGAAGCACATGAGCCTTTGACTCGTAGTAATGGCGAGAAAGATGAACTCAAAGTGCCGAAAGAGTTAAAGTGGTGGCTGGATGAATTCGGTATGAAAAACGTGAAGGCTAAAGCAGCAATCGCTGCACAGAATGGGGTTCCTGTCGAAATAACCGCGCCTTAACGGGCGTTAAGACGCGGTATCAAATCTTACTTAGTGTAAGACTGAGCGATGTTATCGATACGCTCGTTAGCACGCTCAGCTTCTTCTTGAGCAGCCATTGCTGCTGCGCCTGATTTTTGAACGTCAGATTGAAGAGCTTGTACGTCTTGGCTTAGTTGGCTAACTTGGTTGCTTAGTTCGTCTAATTTTGCTGCATTTGCTGTTGCTGCGTCATCAGAAGAAGCACAACCGGCTAGTAGAAGTACTGAAGTTGCTGCAGCTGCGATCAACGTTTTGTTCATATAAGAACTCCTTGCTTATAGTGAAAGTCTCGCCACCAACTATTATTTTATACAGTAGCGAGGTTAAATGTGGTTACATTTTATCAGTACATGATGTAGCAAAAGTCAAAAAAACCCAAGAATTTCATGGAGTACCTGACGTCAACTTTTACCTGAGCTTAACAAAGGTGAATAGTCTATCTTCTCCCTCGCTCTCACAACAGTTTTCATAGCAGGTGTATTTGCCACGTTCCTGATATCAATAATTTAGACGATATTGACACAAATGAAAGTTTATTGGCCCAAATAACTGCTATTTACGTCGTTTTGTTGAAGAATAGAAGACATATCTGAAAGGCCTTTCACTGAACTTCACGTTCAGATGCATATCAAAAAGGCTAGGGTTTACTCTGAACTGAGCCACAAATGATGTTTTACCGTCACCACAGGGAATTAGTTTGTGTGATCTCTATCTATACTCCTATGATTTGCGGTATTATACCGAGCTTTATTTTTTTGCTGCGTTAGAGCGGAAACGACACTACAGAGCGCTCAGACGCTGACTGATTTATTGGAGAATACTTTGCAATTTAAAGATCTAGGCCTAGACAACCGATTGTTGAAGAACCTAAAACACTACGATTTTAAAAAAGCGACTGACATTCAGCAGCAGGCGATTCCTGTTGCGATTGCAGGCAAGGATCTATTGGCATCTTCGAAAACAGGTTCGGGCAAGACTTTGGCGTTTGTATTGCCAATGCTTCATAAGTCTTTAAAGACAAAATCGTTTTCTGCGAAAGACCCTCGCGCGGTAATCCTTGCTCCTACTCGTGAGCTAGCGAAACAAGTATATGGTGAGCTTCGTTCTATGCTAGCTGGCCTATCTTATGAAGCAGCACTGATTTTGGGTGGTGAGAACTTTAACGATCAGGTAAAAGCTCTGCGTCGTTACCCGAAATTTATCGTGGCGACACCAGGACGTTTGGCTGATCACTTAGAGCACCGTTCGCTTTATCTGGATGGTTTGGAAACGCTAATTCTGGACGAAGCAGACCGTATGTTGGATTTGGGCTTTGCACCAGAGCTTCGTCGCATTCATAAAGCAGCCAAGCATCGTCGTCGTCAAACGTTGATGTTCTCTGCGACATTAGATCATGCAGACGTCAATGAAATCGCGGCTGAAATGCTCAATGCGCCAAAGCGAATTGCTATCGGCGTTTCTAACGAAGAACATAAAGATATCACGCAAAAATTTTACTTGTGTGATCACCTAGATCATAAAGAGGCAATTTTAGATCGTGTTCTTTCTGAGGCTGAATACCGTCAAGTTATTATCTTTACGGCAACGCGTGATGATACTGAGCGACTAACAGAAAAGCTGAACGAAAAGAAACTGAAGGCTGTAGCACTAAGTGGTAACTTGAACCAGACTCAACGTAACACCATTATGAGTCAGTTTGAGCGCGCAGTATTTAAGATCCTTGTAACGACTGATGTTGCTTCCCGCGGTTTGGATATTGCAACTGTGACACACGTCATCAACTTCGATATGCCAAAGCATACCGAAGAATACGTACACCGAGTTGGTCGTACTGGTCGTGCTGGAAATAAAGGGGATGCAATCTCTCTTGTTGGTCCAAAAGACTGGGATAGCTTTAAACGTGTAGAAGCATACCTACAACAAGATCTTGAGTTTTCATTGTTCGAAGATTTGAAAGGTAAGTTTAAAGGCCTTAAGCCACCTAAACCAGATTTCCGCAATAAGAAAGCGACCGCAAAGAAAGCTCGCCCTCAAGCGAAAAAATCGGCGAAAAAACCAGCTAAGCGTGACAAGAGCTTCTACAAAAACGTATCTGTGGGTGATGATGTCTTCATCCCTAAGAAAAAACCAGCGGCACCGAGCTCTGAAGAGTAAAAGCTGCTGTAGTTTCCCATTGATTTTAGTTCTTAAAAATCCGAGTGTTCGCACTCGGATTTTTTATGTCTGTCGCTAGGTGAAATAGCGTCTTTCCATACTCACTCGTTAGTCAGCTTTTATATCTGTCTGGTTGTATATAAACAGCATAGAACGCTAATTTAGGAAGTTATTAAGTTTTATAACCTCGGTCAAAGCAAACGTTTTTCCTCACACACTAGATAAAAATCTCACATGATTATGAAAATGATAATTGATCTCATTTTTATTTAAGGGCAGAATACGCGCCATTGTATTAATCCTATAAATGAATTCGCTCTCTATATGAAATTTACTCATGTTTTTTTAGGGCTCATAATTACCTCTAGTTCTGGCTTTGCTGCTGATGATTTCAACTGGCTTCGAGATGATGCTCGTAAAGATGAGCGAGTTCTTACCTACCTAACAGAACAAAACCACAAAACTGAACAGCACCAAAAAAGTTATCAGACGTTGACAAAAAACCTACTAACGCAGTGGGATACCATGGTGGCAGACAAAGGTGATAAGCCATGGTCGATCGTGAGTGGAAGAGAGTGGACGCTAATGCGTCGCGATGGTCGTTACTTACTATTATCCCGTGCGAGTCAACATGCACCAGAAAACGTGGTGTTCGATTTCGATGAACGACAATCTGCGCATCAGTACTACCAACTTGGTCAATGGCAAGTGAATGGTGACACATTACTTTTCACGGAAGATATCGACGGCAGCGAACAATATCGCGCCGTGGTTGTTGATTTACTCTCCGGCCAATCTACGGAACTGGCGACGCACGTCGATAGTGGCGTATTGTTATCACCTAACGGAAAAGTAGCATTCCTCGTTGCAAAGGAAAAGCGCACTCAGCGACCTCATCAGATCTTAAGTATCTCCACTGAATCTTTGGCAAAAACAGTCCTATGGAATGAACCCAAGTCAGATTGGTTACTTTCTTTCTATCGTGCGGCAGATAGCCGTTATGCTGTGCTGCAAAGCAACAACGAGTCAACAACAGAGCAGAAGCTTGTCGACCTAGAAACGGGCACTGTCTCAGATTCATTGCGAAAGCCTGAAGTGGGTGTGGAATATTACGCGGATGTGGCGAAAGGTTACATTTATCTTAAAAGCAACCTGGAAGGAAAGTTCGCCCTTTACCAAGCCGAACTCGCACCGCTTGGCGCAACATGGCAACGCTTTAGCAATCCTCGTGAGCCGCTTGAACAGTTCTACCTTTATGATGCAGGAGTTGTGGCACTTAGTAAGCCAAACAACTTGTCGACATTGACGGTGTATTCTTACCAAGGGCAGGAAAAAGTGATACTGCCATTGGAACACGATGGTAATGTCGCTTGGCTAAGCACGTTGGGCGATTTTGAATCAAACAAGATTCGTATCCGAAGCATGTCGATGACTACGCCTCCTCAGTGGGAAGAGTTCGATGTAAAAACGCTGAATAAATCCTTGTACTCTCAAGATGCTTACCAAGACTTTGATAGTCAGCGTTATGTATCCCAACGTATTTTTATTAAGCACGACGGGGTTTCTGTCCCGGTCTCTTTGGCGTATCGCAAAGACAAATTGCACCCACAATCTCCTGTGATGATTTACGGTTACGGCGCGTATGGTTTTACGATGAAACCGTACTTTATGCCTCAGGTTATCAGTTTACTCGACCAAGGTGTGATTTACGCTATCGCCCATGTCCGTGGCGGTGGGTACTTTGGCGATGAATGGCACGAGCAAGGCCGTGGTGTGCGAAAAGCCAATTCTATTGGTGATTTTGTCGCGGCCGCGAAGGCGCTGCAAACATTCGAACGTGGCAATAGAGAGGTTTTCGCCATCGGTTCTAGTGCTGGTGGCACGTTGGTGGCCGGAGCGGTTAATCAAGATCCTAAATTGTTTTCAGGTGTCGTACTTAAAGTGCCTTTTGTTGATGTGGTTGCAAGTATGTCGGATACCTCACTTCCGCTTACCACACAGCAGTATGGCGAATGGGGTAACCCAACCAAACCTGAACAATTGGCGTTAATGAAGGCGTACGATCCGATTCTCAATATCCATAAAGACGCTTACCCACCCATGTTTGTTCAAGTCGGTTTAATCGATCAGCGCGTGCCATATTGGGAAGGCGCTAAGTATCTCGCTAAAGTTTCAGCGTTAAGTGAGCGCAACGGGCCGTACTTGTTGCAAACTAATTTTAATTCGGGCCACCAAATGGACCCGCGACAAGCGCAAGAACAACAAGCAAAAGAATACGCATTTCTACTATCACTCATTAAAACATCTAAAGCGGAGCAGTAAATGAAGCTTACCCCAGTGTCAGCGGCAGTACTTTCGGTACTTGCTGCCAGTCAAGTGCACGCCGAATCTAAGGTTTTCTCAATGGAAGAGGTGGTGGTAACCGCCAATAAAATCGATCAGCCATTGTCAAAAGTGGCAGGTAGTGTCGCGGTTATCACAAACGAGCAAATCGAAGAAAGAGGCGAGACCGAGCTATATGACGTGCTGCGTAACGAACCTGGTGTAAGCGTGACGGGCGGTGCAGGACGTCCGCAAAACATTACCATCCGTGGTATGACGGGTAACCGCATTATGATCGTTCGTGATGGCATTCGTTCTGCGGATGGCTTCGGTGCGAATGACATTAATGATGCCGTTGGGCGAGATACTTTTGATTTATCCAATTTTGAATCGCTGCAAATCATTAAAGGGGCAAGTTCTTCGGTGCATGGCTCTGGCGCGATCGGCGGTGTGGTGATTTTAGAATCCAGCCAGCCGGGTGATTTCTTAAAAGACAAAGACTTCTACACCGATGTTTCCGGTACTTACACCGATATCAGCAACAAGTACAAAGGCACGAGTAATCTAGCTTTCCGTTCCGGTGATACAGAGAGTTTGTTTAACGTTTCATACTGGCAAGGACAAGAGACACGTAACTTTGATGAAGATTTGTATAACCGCGACCTCGATGGTTACAGCGGTGCTTATACGATCAACCACTTTTTCAATGAAGAGGTGATGTTGAAAGCCAAAGCGGAACTCTACACCCAGAACCAAGAGCGTTTGGAGGGTTCACCGTCCATTCAACCTGATGGAATTTGGCATATTGAAGACTTTGCTGAGGATGAAACCACGGAAGAGTACAGCGCTTATATTGGTGCAGAGGTGACTCCGATTAATCCAACTTGGTTCGAAGAGTTGGATACCAAAGTTTACTGGCGTCACACCGAAGTGGTGGAAGACACCAACCGTTTAATGCGCCAAGTGGATCACAATGGTTTGATCACCAAGCGTCGCGAGCTGGAACACAAAACCTTCATTGACGAAACAATTGGCTTCCGTGGCGATTTCACCAATACGATTTATGCAGCAAATGCTGAGCACCAATTGGCTTACGGTGTTGAGCTTTCTACAGACTATTACGAGCGCACAGATAGCGACTCCAAGATTGATTGGAACGGAGTAACACCTTCGACCAAACAACCTTTCGCTCCTGCTCGTGCTTATAACATTGGCTTGTATGTCCGAGACATGGTGGAACTGGATAAATGGACCATCACAGGTGGCCTACGCTTTGATGCGCACCGTCTCACGCCAGACGGTGCGGGTGAAGTGGGCGGCTTCCCATTAAAAGACATGGATAGCTCAGAGGTATCTCCAAGTCTTTCGGTTTCTCGTGAAATGTTTGCCAACAACATCGCTTATGTATCTTATAACCATGGTTACCGTGCTCCGGAATACGATAAAGCGTATGGCTTCGTAAGCCACGACTTTGTGCCGCTCACGCCGTTTGTCATTGCACCAAACATGGATCTAGAAGCTGAAACTTCCGACTCATTTGAAATCGGTAACAAGTTCGATAACGGTCGTGCGTATGTCTATGCGTCTTTGTTCTACAACAAGTTTGAAAACTTCATCGACGTTGTGACCACGGGCTTTGACTCAAGCAATGGTAATTACATTAAACAATACCAAAACCTCGATGGTGTCGAGACGTATGGTGCAGAGCTTTCTGCAGGTTACGCGATCACTAAGCGATGGAACATCAGCACCAAGTTTGGCTACGTAGATGGCAAAGACGCGGAAGGTGAATACGTTCGAAGCATTACGCCATTCGAAGGTAACGCTCAACTGAAATACGCCGACCAAGACTTCAATGCTTACGTGGCTTGGAACTGGGCCGCGGCAATGGATCGCGTTCCTAAATGCCAGACCACGCTTGGTCTAGCGACAGATTGCGCGCAGACAAGCGCGTGGAATACGTTTGATATCGGCGCAACTTACCACGTTTCCAAAGACCTTCGTGTTAGCGCAAACATCATCAACCTATTCGACAAAGAATACATCCGATACCAAGACGTAGCGGGTATCGCTGAGGAAAGTAAGCGTTACTCAACTGAGCCAGGGCGCTACTTCACGCTGACTGCAAAATACGAATTCTAGGACGAAATCATGAAGCTAAAACCATTGGCGTTTTCACTGCTTATTGCATGTACCCCTGCGGCGCTGGCTGCAGAGTGGGATTATCCCTCAACGGATTCTGTGGTGACCAATGAAGCGCAAGCGAAAACTTATCTAGACAGCCACTACTCAGAAGCGGGCGAGTTTAAGTTCCGTTACAAAACCCAGTCTCAGCTTGGCAAGCATTACAATTTTGATGTTTGGGTTAACGGTGAATATCAAGCACAGCGTGCCCTCGTAGTAACAACCGATAAAAATCATCACGTTGTGCGAGTGTTTAAGAGCCTTGACGATACGATCATTCGCAACGGTAAACCAACGGTTGCAATGGAATTGGAATCGCCTCGCCAACTGCAAGCACAAGAGCCACCGGCTCTGAGCTCTGGAAGTTTGGTTGATGTTGAGGTTTCTTTATTCAACCCAGATCTTCGTACTATGCAACAACAAGCGGCACCAGAATCGACGTGGTCAGCACTGTCTGATTACCCTCAGCCGATCGAGTACGTCACCAAGTCGATTGAGGTTTTAAAGTCCGGCGGTAAGTTCTATCTCTCTAACCCAAGATTAAAGCAAGTGGATGCGACGGGTTTATTTGCAGCCCCAGCACCTGGTGAAGCGCCTGTACTCGATACGTTGGACTTTCTCAGCGCAGAAGGAGTTCAAGCGTTTGACAGTGTTGATGAGATGCAAAGCACCGAGTTTGGTGACAATGCGTTCCCACAGTTGATGGCTTTTTATCATCTTGATAGCTCGATCCAATATCTGACAAGCCTGACTTACGACTTGTTTGACGAACCGCTTCGTTTTGACGCTCGCGGTTTATCAAAAGATAACTCTACTTACTATTACGGTCCGAAAGCACTCATGCTGGGTGTCGGTGGTGTTTCTCCGGATGCAGTCGATGCTGATGTCGTGATACACGAGCTTGGGCATGGCATTCATTACCAAATCGTACCGGATTGGGCGTACGGTCACACTGGTGCTATCGCAGAGGGTTTTGCTGATTACTGGGCGGGCAGCGCGAGCTACCGCACTCAATATTTGGATGCTTCGCGTCGTGGTCAAGAGTTCGAGTTAGATACGGTGTTCAACTGGGACGGTGTGTTCGGAACACGCAAAACAACTCGTAGCTTATGGAACCAAAGAGCTCGTTACTTCGAGGGCTCAGAGTATCCAGCGCACGTTAGTGTGGGCGGTGAACTAGGCGACGAGTTATGGTCAACGCCACTGTTCCAAGCACTTAAAGCATCGGTTGAACGATACGGTGATGATACCGATAACGTGTTCCGCGAGTTTGACGCCATTGTACTTGAAGGTATGTACGGCATTGGTCGTGGCGTGAAAATGCATAATCTGGCGGAATCGACCGTGTTTGCCGCAAACACCTTGTTCCCAAATAAAGACTACGCCCAATTCCTGACGGACAGCTTCAACAGACACAACTTACTTAAAGCGCCTCTTCGTGTTCGCTATGACGCTCGATACATCACACAAGGTCAAGACGTTGGTTTGAGCCTGAGCCAAACTGGCCGTGAAGCGAGCATCAAAGGGCAATGGCAGCTAAACAACGCATCCGTTTTCGACTTTGATGAAACGCTTGCCGACTCGACTTCAATGAAGGTGGCGTTACCAAGCGGTCTGACGTGTGGCACGCAATTCGATTCCTCTATTTCATTGGATTACCAATTTGCAGAAGGCTTAAAGACTCACCAGTGGAGTGAACAGGTGATGCTGGTTAATGGTACGCCAGAGCTTGATATCCAGCCTCAATCAGTGAATTCCGCTTTGCCAGAGCAGGGCGACAGACTGTTCTCTCAGACGCTATCAGATAAGTCACGCACGATTGATGATTCGTTTGCGGTTTACCTGAACATCGAACATGACTCACTGCAGGATCTGCAAGTGACGCTTGTGTCTCCACAAGGCAAATCGGTCGTGCTACTTAGCCATCAATCAAGCAATACCAAAGGATTTAAAGGTTACTTCACCGCTCAGTATGACGAGGAGTTACAAGCACTTGTCGGTCAACCGAGTTGGGGGACTTGGCGTCTCGAAGTGTCTGACCGCGTGTCAGGGAATTCTGGGGTGTTGAAAGAGTGGGGTGTGAGTCACTTTGCTCAGTATCAGTGTAGTGCTGATACCACTAAAGAAAGCAGTGGTGGTGGTTCAGGTGGCAGTGGCTCGCCTTGGACCTTGTTAGGACTTTTCCTGCTTTCAATGGTGAGAGTGATTCGCTCTCGTTAATTAAAATCAAAAGAAGATAAAATCTATGAAGTTTCAATATTCTTTCGTTGCTATGTCACTAGCCCTAGCTGGCTGTGGCGGAGGTTCTGGTGGTGACACGTCGGCACCGACCTATGATGTAGCTGGCACCATCGTTTCTGCAGGTACACTTCTTGATACGCCAGTGTGCATCGATTTAAACCAAAACTACGTTTGTGATTCCACTGAACCGAGTGCTAAAACGGATAATGCCGGTAAATTTAGCCTGACTTCAAGCGACAAAAACGTACTAACCAGCACCATTCTTGCTCAAGTTGATCAAGGTTCAAACCAAACGTTGCGTCTTGCGGCTCCGGGCCAAAATTTAGCAACGGGTAACACGGTCAATGGTGTAACAACGTTGCTCGCAGGTCTTGTGGTTGACGGTAAAACCGTTGCTCAAGCTGAGGAGATTGTGAAAGCACAACTCACCGATGCCGGTGTTTCTCTGTCTGGAACGGTAATGTCTAACGCAGAAGCCAGCGAGCTAGATAAGCTAGAGCAAAACACGGTTGCACTATTAGCTGCAATGCAGCCACAACAAATGACCCAAGGCGTAGCGCTGCTTGCTCAAAGCCTTAGCTTCCAGGGTAAATCATTGGCCTCTGATCTTCTGTCTGAAGCGGAAGTAAGTGCATTTGCTGAAGAAATTGTAGCGGTTGCTGAACAAACGGTTGGTAGTAACGATACGGGCGCCGTTCTTTATTTTGCTGAAGGAGCAGCAGACGTAGTAGAGGTTCAAGCGTCTTACCCTGGTCAAGATGCGGAATACGGCTTCGACAAAGAGGACAAGCAAACGTCGACAGGCGCTGGCTTTAAGTTCGTTAAGCTAGATTCACAAGGTGCAGCTTTAGCTGCAGATGCGACTGAGTGGGCTTGTACTATGGACGAACGTACTGGTCTTGTTTGGGAAAATAAGAGTGCGGATGCGAGCTCGGTTCAATTTAAAGATCGCCTATTTGCGTTTGAGTCTGAAACATTTAAGCCATTTAGCAAAGATGTAGAGCTTGCAGGTTGTAAAGACGCTGGTGATGAAGTTTGTACCACTAGCCAATATGTTGAGTACATAAACAAACAATCGTTATGTGGAATCACTGTTTGGCGCTTGCCAACTTACCATGAAACATATGACTTATTAGATTTTGGTGAACAAACGCTGTTCGCTCCGAACGAGGAATATGCGCCACACAACGTGTATGGTTTCAATGTTAAATACTTCCCACAGCAAACGATAGGCAGTCCTTATTTAGAGTATGGTGCGTTTTGGCATAGCGACTTTACGTTTGTGAATACATCATCACAGCTCGTTGATGCTGAGGTTTATTTTCCTGCAATTATCTCTCGGGGCGTAGATAGAGGCACTATTTCACTCGTCGATATTCGCTCAAGCAACACAAGTGCAGACGCCGATGACTCATACCAATTCCCAATCCGTCTAGTAGCAGTAAAGGGCCAATAAGATGAAGAAATTAATAACTGTACTATCTCTTGCTTTGGCTTCTCAAACTGCAATGGCTGCACAAGAGTGTTCTACTGACTTTGCTAAAACGGCACCTAACACGCGTTATACATATTCTGATAACGGTACCGTAACTGACTTAAAAACAGGTCTTACATGGATGCGCTGTCCAGTTGGTATGACATGGAATGTAGGAAATCAAGAATGCCAGGGGACGCGATCTACAATGTCATGGCAACTCGCTCTCTCCACAGCCAAACAAATTCGTAATAAGGACGGCAACCATCCTCTTCACAATTTTGCTGACAAAAAAAATTGGCGACTAGCAAATATCAAAGAGCTGGTATCTCTAACTGAGCGAGCTTGCCACAGCCCAGCCATAAATAGTACAGGGTTTGCTAGCGGCTATAGTCTGACAGATGGAGATGATGTTCTAGGGCGTTATGTCTGGAGCAACACACCTAATGGCGACGGTAAGCATGTTGCAACTTTTGATACGACTAATGGTGAGGTTTTCAATAGAGATCCGTTAAACTCAAGTTTCAAAAGTTCTCTCTTGTTAGTGACAGATGAATAATAATTATTACGTTAATAAGGGTTGATAGCTTTGCCTTTATAATAAGCTCCGCCAGTGCGGAGCTTTTTCTTTTCTAACCTTTGGAACTTATCGTGTTGAGCAGAGAATTTAAACTTGGAACTGCTTAAGCTGATGTTTTTGGTTTTCTGCTAAACCAGACAACTCTTGCGCTGCCGCGGCTGATTGAGTGATACCAGTGACGTTCTGGCTCACTAGTTCATAGATGTTCGTTAAGTTGTTGTTGATATCAGCCGTGACCTGCTTCTGCTCTTCTGATGCGGTCGCAACTTGAGTGTTGATTGAGTTCAGATCGGCGATAGCATTACTGATATTAGCAAGTGATTGGCTAACTTCTTGTGTCAGAGCTTGGTTGTCTGACAACATCGCTAAGCTGAAATGCATACTTTCATTTGCGTGACCAGATTGTTGCTGTAGCTCTTCTATAATGGTTTGGATCTCTTTGGTGGACTCCTGAGTTCGCGCTGCCAGCATACGTACTTCATCGGCCACTACCGCAAAGCCTCTGCCACTTTCGCCCGCTCGTGCAGCTTCAATCGCTGCATTCAGTGCAAGTAGATTCGTTTGCTCAGAAATACCTTCAATCACTTCGATCACGCGACCAATGTGTTCTGATTGATCTTTTAGCGAAGTTACGACGGCAGCGGCTTCGTTAAGTTGTTCCGCCATCTTTTCACTTGCGCGAGTGCTTTCCCCAAACATGCTTATACTTTGTGAGGTTAACGTACGTGCTTGATTTGATGCACTATCGGCTTCTTGTGCATTGGTCGATACTTCAGCTGCGGTCGACTCTAGCTGATTGATCGCCGAGGCTACTTGCTCAACTTCTTGCTTTTCTTGATCCGAGTTGACGCTGCTTTGAGTCATAACAGTTGCTAACTCGGTTGATGCTGATGCCACATCTTCACTAATGCGAACCAATGCGCTTACAGTTTCACGCAGTTTTTCTATGGTCTGGTTTACATCTCGAGCCAGCTGAGACACTTCGTTTTTCCCGATGGCTTCGGCCTTAACTAGTAGGTTTCCCTTCGCGACTTCCTGCATCGTTACTTGAAGGTTACGAATCGGCGCAACGATGTAGCTGGCGAGTACCCAACTAATAAGTGAAGCGGCACTCAAGATCACCGCAAGCGAGACGGCGCTGTAAGTTAGCGTGGTTGAATGTTGTTCGCCATTCGTTTCGACTTCATCGGTGACGATTTGATTCAATTGTTTAGACAGTTTGTCGATGGCGTTGATCATCGCTTCGCCAGCTAATCGATACTCAGCCATTGCAGATTCGTACTTTTGATTGAAATCAGAGGTGGTGTAATCAGAAGAGTGTTTAGTGGTGAGCAGAGGTGTCATGGTAACGCGAGTGAAATCAACATAGTGATTCATGGCCTTACGCATAGCATTGACTTCATTTTGAACGCCAGGGAGATTGTCGATGGAGTTAAGAAAATCGCGGTTTTTGTTTTGTCGCTCAGAAAGCTCTTGGTTGAGAGACTGAACATCTTCGGCTCTAAATAGACTATAAATGGCTTTGATGCGCATGGCGTAAGTGTTGTCTACGATGCCGCTAAGTTCCTCTTTGTGAATGATTAGCTTATGGGTGGAAGCCGAAACCTTATTGAATGCTTGATCGAGTTTACCGATTCCGACACTTAGTCCAATGATGAGTAATATAACTGTGAATAGAACAGGCAGAAAAACCTGAAGTTTAATAGAAAGCGTACTAAGAAATTGACGCATGAGATTGACCCTCTATCGGTTTGACTATTATCTTTTTTATAAATAAGCATTTCGATTTTAATTGTTACATTCGCTAAATCAATGAGTTACTCATATCTAATTGTTATGAAATGTACCAAAATCGATGGGGTTATCATCTTGAACATGAGGCAACTTATAAAAACGTTACGTTCAAATTGAGAGAGGGATAAGTCGCGGAATTAATAGTTAGAAATGACAACGTGTCATAGAGGGTTCAACTAAGTGAAACACAACTGTCATATTCAAATTCTAAAGTGAGCACCGTTCAAGTGAAACACAACGGCAATAAAGCCACTTAAGGAAATTGTGATGAAAAAGACAGTAATCGGTGCAATCGCACTTCTAGGCGCAATGGCAGTGACTCCTGTTTCTGCTAAAGAAACTATCTCTGCAGTGGGTTCTAGCAGCGTAACTCCACTGATGGAAGTTTTCTCTGAAACGTACATGAAGAAGAACCCTAACGTATTTATCGAAGTTCAAGGTCCTGGTTCTTCAGCTGGTGTAAAAGCAGCGAAAAATGGTTCAGCAGACCTTGGTATGTCTTCTCGTAATCTAAAAGACTCTGAAAAAGAATCAACACTAATCGAAGAAGTGGTTGCTCGTGATGGTATCGCAGTGGTTGTTAACCCACAAAACAAACTGCCAGGTCTAACAGCCGAGCAAGTGACTGCAATCTACAAAGGCGAAGTATCAAACTGGAAAGAAGTCGGTGGTGCAGACAAGCCAATCGTAGCCATTACTCGTGACACGGCTTCTGGTACTCGTGGCGCATTTGAAGACATCATGTCTCTAAAAATGAAGATTTCTGGTAAGAAAGTATCAGCTATCTCTCAACGTGCTCAAGTTGCAAACGGTAACGGCGCACTGAAAACAATGGTTGCATCTAACCCATACGCAATCGGCTACATTTCTCTTGGTACTGTAGACAACACTGTTAATGCGCTAGCAATCGACGGCGTTGATGCAACGGTAGCTAACGTTAAAAACGGTTCTTACAAAGTAGCGCGTCCATTCCTTGTTCTTTACAAAGAAGGCAAGCCATCAACAGAAACGCAAAAATTCCTAGACTGGATGCTAACTGACGAAGCGCAAGCGCTAGTTGACCAAAAAGGTTACATCTCAGTTAACTAATCCCATCGGGACTCTAAAGTTTGCTCAGCCCAACGTTTCGGGCTGAGCCTTTTCTATCCATTGTGTTCAACGGCATTGCCCAGAACCGTGAGATTTTTAAATGACCATCGCAACAAATAGTGAAAAGCTTATGAATACTGACGCTAGAGCTATCAGCAAGTCAGGCCTACGCGAGAAGCGTCGTGTAGACTGGAAAGAGCGCATCTTCCACGGCTTGTTCCTAACGAGTGCCGTAATCGGCATTGTTTCATTAGCCGTTATTGCATACTTCATCGTTCGAGAGAGTATTCCGGCATTCCAAGAAGCAGGCGTATCGGGCATTGTCTTAGGACAAAACTGGTTACCACCTGCGCTTTACGGTGTCGCCACCATGATTGTGGCATCTATCGTATCGACGGCTGGTGCTGTCATTGTTGGGGTTCCAATTGGTGTTCTGACCGCCATTTTTATCGCTGAAATCGCACCAAAGCGATTAGCAGACATTATCCGTCCAGCGGTTGAGCTGCTAGCCGGTATTCCTTCAGTGGTCTACGGTTTCTTCGGTCTGGTTATTATCGTTCCATTGATTCAGAAGGTATTTGATGTACCTGCAGGTAACACTATCTTGGCCGGTATTATTGTTCTTGGTGTGATGATTCTACCAACAGTAATTACGGTATCTGAAACGTCTATCCGCGCTGTCCCTCGTACTTATAAAGAAGGTTCTTTGGCACTGGGCGCATCGAAAATCTACACCATCTTTAAGTTGCTCGTTCCAGCGGCTCGCTCAGGCATCATGACAGGTGTGATACTGGGTATCGGTCGTGCGTTGGGTGAGACCATGGCGATTATCATGGTTATGGGTAATGCGCCGGCAATGCCAGAAGGCATCCTTGATTCGGCTCGTACACTAACTGCAAACATCGCTATTGAAATGTCTTACGCAAGTGGTGTTCACGCGAACGCACTTTACGCTACAGGTGTAGTACTTCTGGTCTTCATCATGTCGTTGAACGCTGTACTACTGTACCTAAACCGAGAAAAAGCGAAGTAATCGCTCGTTAAAGGTGACTATTATGGATCGCGCAAAACTAAAAAAAGCACGCCAGTTCAAAGATAATGTCTTTAACGCATTTGTCTGGATCTCGGCAGCACTAACGGTAGGTTTCTTGTTCTGGATTATCTGGTACATCCTATCAAACGGTCTACAACACGTAGATTGGAACTTCATTACTGATAATTATACGCGCACAGGTGAAGAGCACGGTATCTTCCCAATGATTGTGGCGACCATTTACATGGTTATCGCTTCTATCGCAGTGGCAGCGCCACTCGGTATCATGACGGCAATCTACTTGACCGAATACGCGAAAGTGGGCAGTCGTTTGGTGAAAATCATCCGATTCTGTACCGAGTCATTGGCGGGTATCCCGTCGATCATTTTCGGCCTGTTTGGTATGACTTTCTTCGTGGCGATTCTTGGCCTTGGCTTCTCGATTCTGTCGGGTGCATTGACGCTAAGTATCCTAATCCTGCCAGTGATCATCCGTACAACGGAAGAAGCGCTGATGGCAGTACCACAAACGTACCGTGAAGGCTCTTATGGCCTCGGTGCTTCTAAGATTTACACTATCTGGCGTTTGATTCTTCCGAGCGCAATGCCAGGTATCTTAACCTCGGTCATTCTAAGTATTGGTCGTGTCATTGGTGAGTCTGCTCCAGTATTCCTGACAGCAGGTATGGTTGCACGTATTCCGGATTCTTTATTGGATTCAGGTCGTACGCTAACCGTTCACCTATACAAACTGACTACCGAACTGTTTACCGTTGAAGAATGGAATCAGGCTTACGGTACGGCAACAGTGCTTATCGTGGTTGTTCTCTTGATCAACATGGTAACGAAACTGATTGCTAGACGTTTTAACACCGCAACTTACTAACAACACTAATTAAGAACGCACGTTAAAAGACACGAATTCAAGAATTAAGAGATTAAGACAATGAACAAATTTGATATTGAAAACCTAGACCTATTCTACGGTGACAACCAAGCACTGAAATCGATCAACTTACCAATTCCAGTTCGCCAAGTAACTGCACTTATCGGCCCGTCAGGTTGCGGAAAATCAACGCTTCTACGCTGTTTGAACCGAATGAATGACCTAATCGAAGGCGTGAAAATTACAGGTAAATTGGCGATGGACGGCGAAGATATTTACGGCAACATTGATGTTGCTGACCTTCGCATCAAAGTCGGCATGGTATTCCAAAAGCCAAACCCATTCCCGATGAGCATTTACGAGAACGTGGCTTACGGCTTACGTGCTCAAGGTATCAAAGACAAAAAGACAATTGATGAAGTGGTAGAGCGTTCGCTGCGCGGTGCTGCACTTTGGGATGAGGTGAAAGATCGCCTTAAATCACACGCATTCGGTCTTTCTGGTGGTCAGCAGCAACGTTTATGTATTGCACGTACAATCGCGATGGAGCCGGATGTGATTCTGATGGATGAACCAACGTCGGCACTTGACCCAATTGCGACACACAAAATCGAAGAACTGATGGAAGAGCTAAAGAAGAACTACACCATCGTTATCGTGACTCACTCAATGCAACAGGCGCGTCGTATCTCTGACCGCACTGCGTTTTTCCTAATGGGTGAACTGGTTGAGCACAACGATACGCAAGTGATCTTTAGCAACCCTCAAGACGACCGTACTCAAGGCTACGTAAATGGTGATTTCGGTTAATCCACCGTATTTACAAGCATAACTAAATAACTATAAGCGATGGTAACTTTGCCCCTCTTGATGAGGGGCCTTTTTCTTTTTAAGTCGTAGGCTTAAAACATCTACCAACACAAAAATCTTGTAAATAAGTACAACTTTCCTCCCCAGTTTATAAAGCATGTAACTTATGTGAAACATGGCTTTAAAAGTGCTGAAGAGCTCTCGAATGTAACACTAAGTCTGATAATTTTGCGAATGACTTAACAGCTCAAATTTGAACGTATTGATTGCATATCATGGCCTAAGTAGTTTTTTATCGAGGATAAAAAAGTAGATTAGGTTGGTAGGGTGAGTTTAAGAAGTTTTACAAGAAAAGTGTCTTCAACGAGGGACCATCGGTTGCTAGCGGAGGCAATCTTTGATCATTTAGAGAGTCTGTTCTCCCCTCAAGCCCTCGCTATTTTTGAAGATCCTTCAATTAACCCTCGTCATTCAATGAGCTTCTCTCGCGGAGAGCTTTACCCAACCCAAAACTATCCTGAGACATTCTGGGAGTGGGCAAGTCAGTTTGATACCTCTGAAAGCATCATACCTCTGGCGATCAACACTTGTAACTGGAATCACACCCGAGATTTAGGCGGTGATAGTTACATCATGATGCTCGACAACACGCCTATCAAACGTACCTACCTACTGATTCAATCTGTACATGCTCGCACAGCACATAATATCTATGAAGAAAGTTACGACGCAATGCAGCTCGCAGCGGCGCGTTGGCAATGTATTCGTGCTGAAAAAAATGCCTCGAAAGAGATCAGGCACAGAGATATTCGTGAAGCGCAATATGTTGATGAGATTAGCCAACGCGAGCGCTTTATCGAAAATATGAAGTTAGTTCAGCAAGTTGCACTCGAAATCTCTAATCCTGATTCTTTAAAGGACTTGTACTACAAAGCCGTCGAAGCGTTACGTGAACGACTTGGGTTTGATCGCTCTACACTGATGCTTCTCGATATGAAAAAGCGCAGCTTCAGTGGTACATACGGCACGGATGAGTCAGGAATTACGATTGATGAATTTCACACACAATACGATTTACATCAACTTAGCGAGGAGTATATCACCGCGTTATCTAGCCTTGAGAGCAACTTAGTGATTGTAGAAGACGCGCCAATATACACAGCAGGCAAGGTCATCGGGCAGGGCTGGAATGCGATGTTGATTTTACGCGATGGCAATGAACCGTTTGGGTGGTTCGCGCTAGATAACTTTATTCATCGTAAGCCGATAACGGCATATCAAAAACAGATGTTGGACTCGTTTGGTTCACTCTTCTCTCAAATTTACATTCGTAAGCGCCAAGAACAAAACGTACGCATGTTGCATTCAAGCATGGTTGAGTTATCACGTTGCACTACTGTCAGTGGAGTATGCAAATCGGCCGTCACTTTCGCCATTAAAAATCTTGGTATTGATCGAATGGCGGTGTTTTTAACTGATGAAAATTGCTCTTACATGCAAGGAACGTGGGGTACCGATATTCAAGGGAACGTGTTGGATGAATCTTACTTCTTTGGCGAAACCCAAGATTTCTCTCTTATAAATCTGGCTCGCTCAATGCCAAACGAAGTCGCATTTGAAGAATCAGTGCCTATTTATCATGACTGTAATATTGTTGGCTTTGGTTGGGCTGCGATGACGGTATTGACTTCAAATAGCAGTGGTCCTATCGCCTTTATCGCTGTTGATAATTTGCTGACACGTGCGCCCTTAACTTCTCAGTTACGTGAAGTGATTCGTATGTTCGCGTCCAGCTTAGCTGAAGTATTGCAACGTACTCAAGCTCAAGAGGCGATTCGCGAATTAAACGAAAACTTAGAGCTGGAGGTTCAGAACCGAACAAAAGAGTTGGAGGAAGCCAATCGACAGCTTGAGGTACTTTCTAAGCTCGATCCTTTGACGCGTCTTGGTAATCGCCGCATGTTAGAGCATGTGATGCAAAAATATTGCGCCCTAGAGTGTGAAGACGACATGTCGTTTGGCCTGATCCTGATTGATATTGACCATTTTGGCTTATTCAATAATCACTATGGTCACCTCGAAGGCGATATTGCATTGATGCGAATTGGCTATATCTTGGATCATCATACCAAAGGTGAAGATGAAGTTTTTTGCCGTATCGGTGGTGAGGAGTTTGCGTTGCTCATGATTGGTTCTGAGCAAGAGGAGGTTCGACTGAGAGCAGAGTGCATTCGTCAGTGCATCGAGGGCGAGGGGATAAAACATCGACATAACCCAGAAGGGGAGTTACTTACCGTTTCAGTCGGTTACTCCTGTTATAAAGCGAAAGGCAAAGACTTTAATTTCGACCATTTATATCAGTTGTCGGATAAGGCACTCTATCAAGCGAAGAATCATGGGCGAAATTGTGTAAGGCGATACGAATACGAGCCCCAAGTTTTGTTGAGTAAGTGATGTTCATAAGAGCAACTTGATAGGGAAGAGGCGGCGGTTGGTGCTCTAGATAAAACCGCTAAAGCAAAATTTGGCCGGATAAGAGAATTGGCAGCTCATGAGAGCTGCCATTGTTATCTAGTTATTTATAGCTTTTCGAGTTGGTGGTCGGTTTTCGTTACGTTTGCTTTGCCAAGGTTTTGAATTTTCGCTAGCAGCGAATCAGGGCTCCAAGGTTGTTGGTTAGCACTAAAACGCGCTTGATTCATGGCATTAAGCTCTTGCTTAATTGCTTGTACGTCACCAGGGTTTAACCTGTCTTGATGAGTGGTTAAATACTCATTTACAGAGCGTTCAATTTTCGCAGCATCGCCCTCTTCGATGACTTTTTTTAGCGCGTCGATGCAAAGTGGTTGTTCAGTATTTGAAACCGTTCCACTCGCTGTTATTGACCGCTTTTTCCATGCCCAAATTGCGATTCCCAATGTCATTATCCAAAGCCCTAAGAAAACAAAGGTTAACGTTCGCCAGAGACTGTTTACACTGCCGCTTGATTCAGGACTAGGGGCTGACACTAAAGGCGCTGAAAGAGGCGATTCCGGCAACGTGATTAGCCCAGTGTCATTTTTCTCTACGTCTAATGTTAGCTCTGGTAACGTTGTTTTCTTCGCTTCATCATTTTGACTGTCCCACCAGTTCAAGTCGTATCCTGGTAAGGTATATTTCCCGGCCTCTGTAGGAATAATGACTTGCTTCACCGTCATGGTAACGGTGCCATCTCTCGCGCTATCGAACTTAGGTTGTTCGGGATACACGCGCAGTGAACTCGGGTAACTAATATTGACTCGTGGCAGGTATTCGGCTTGTGTACCGCGAGCCTTAACTTGAATGGTTCGAGTGAGTGAAGAGCCTTGTTTTACTGTGTTAATCGCGTTAGTCGACAGTAGATTACCTTGATCGTCTTGCCAGCTCTGTGTCATTTCTAACGCTGAAGCAGGAAGCCATTCACCTTTAAATTCGCTCGGAATCGGTTTGACCGTGATTGGCATGCGTTCCGCTTTGGTGTTGATAGGCATTATTTTGGTTGAGCCCGTTAAGCTGTCGCCATAAATATAAGAACCAGTCAGTTTAGGACCTATCAAGGTATAAGTGCCTGGTTGATTGGCCGTTAAGCGAAACGACTGCTCTATGACCGCTACTTCTAACCCATTTAAGATCTTCTGTCTTTGTTGTAAGCCACCCAGTGCCTCAAGCTTCATGCCTTCAATCTGCGGAGGTACTATTTGCGGGTTATCTAGGCGTCGAGTGTCCGCTTTAATTAGAAGTTGTATACGTAATGTTGCAGATTGCTGAGGGTAGAGCGTACTGTTGTCGACCGTAATATTGAAGCTAAATAGATCATCAAGATTGGGGTCTGTTTGGCTCGCGTTGACACGTAGTTTGATCGGCTCCGTTTTCATGCCATCAGCGGAAAAACTTGGAATAGTCAGAACACCTTCTTTCATTGGTGCAATTGAGATACTCCATTCGGTACGCACTGATTTTCTTCCGTTAATGTTATTGCTAGAGCGGCCATAACGAGGTTGACCCAAGAAGAAGTCTTTCTCTAGAACATTGAAGTCGATTGAGTCTGAGCTGAGCTCAGTATCTGAAATGATTCTGAGGTTAATCACTTCATTCTTGGCTACTTGTGTTTTATTCACACTAGCTTGAAGTGTCTGTGCCATCACCGAGAAACTGGATATTAGGCTGGCCACAAAAATAAAGACCAGTTTTACGCCTTTGTTCATCACAGGCTTACCACTCCTTTTGAGATTGTTGTGGAGGTTGTTTTTGTTGCGCTTGAAGTTGCATTTGCGCACGGATCAAAAAGCTTGGGTCGCGAGCACTTTCTACTGCTTCTAGTCGACGGAACTCAGGATCATCCTGATGCATTTTTTCGGGATGCGCTTTAGCCTGTATTGGTTCACCTTGATCCTTCACTTGCTTGTCATCTCGTTGCGGTTGATGTTGTTCCGTTTTTTGTTTTTCTTTTTTATTTTCAGATTCTTGCTGATTTTGTGACTGTTGTCCTTTCGCTTCTTTCCCTTCGTTTTGAGACTTTTGTTGCTGTTGCTGTTGCTGTTGCTGTTGCTGTTGCTGTTGCTGTTGCTGTTGCTGTTGCTGTTGCTGTTGCTGTTGCTGTTG